>CAWILB010000055.1:0-53446 GCA_963836635.1 uncultured Acidobacteriaceae bacterium
TCCCGACCGCGGCTGTCGTAACCATGAATATTGCAAAAGCTCTACACGAACGCATGACGGAAGCATACCCTCCGCTTTCGTCGCGTGCGACAAAAAATTCTCCGCCAGGGCTTGTCACTTGAACCGGGGCGAGCATAAAGCACGGCCAAACAATTAAACTGTGCGGGTTGGTTGCGATGGGATTCAGATATGCCCTAATTTTCAGACCAACCTCACAACCGGGACCACGGTGCATTCAATGACATTCGTTTCTCGCCGAAATTTCCTTCAATCTTCCGCACTCGCCGCCGCCGCAATTGCCGCGCCCCTATCCCTATCGGCCGAGGCCGTGCCCGAAGTCGGCAAGCCCTCGCCCATCAAGCTGGGCCTCGCCAGCTACACTTTTCGTAACTTCACCCGCGCGCAGCTTATCGCCTACATGAAGCAGCTCAACCTCACCGGCCTGAACTGCAAGGACGCCAAAGACCACCTGCCCATGGATCCCGCTGCCGAGGCCGTCGCCATAGCCGACTACGCCGCGAACAACATCAATGTGCACGCCATCGGCGCCGTCTATTTCGATAAAGACGAAGACGAAGACATCCGCTCCAAGTTCGAGTACGCCAGGCGCGCCGGAGTCAAAGTCATCGTTGCCGGCGACCCGTCCGTTGCCACTCTGCCCCGCATCGAGCGGTTCGTCAAGGAGTACGACATCCGCTTCGCCATCCACAACCACGGCCCCGAAGACAAGGTCTGGCCCTCGCCCTACGACGTGCTTCGCGCCGTCGAAAAGATGGACCCGCGCATCGGCTGCTGCATCGACATTGGCCACGCCGCCCGCGCCGGCGCCAACGTGCCGCAGGCCGTTCGCGACGCAGGCCCGCGCCTCTTCAACATGCACGCCAAAGATCTGACCGATTTCACCAGCAAGGAAAGCCAGGTTGCCGTTGGCGAAGGCATCATGCCCTTCCGCGGCAATCTTCGAATCGCTGATTGCGATCAACTACAAGGGTTTCGTCGATCTCGAGTACGAGATCCACGGCGACGATCCCATGCCCGGCGTGATCGAGAGCTTCGCGTTTATGCGCGGCGTTATAAGAGGTATGGGGTATTTGTGAAGCAGTAAGTGAGCGGGGTTGCCCTTTCAATTGGAGTCCAGCATTCAATCCATGAATAGCGCTTCAATTGTCTTCATCGGAAGAAAGAGCCGTTCGGACCGGTTGGGAAACGACACGAAATCATGTTTCAGATAGAAATCGCGGGCGCCAGCCTTGGCGTCCACGATCACAGCCCACGATGCAACCTGGCGCGAACCGATCAGCGCCCGCTCCAGCGCATTAAGGAGAAGATGCTCACCGAGGCCCTTCCTTTGCAACGATTCAACTACCGCCATTCGACCCAGAAGTGTTACTGGAAGAGGAAATCGCGGAAGCTTCGTTGAAAAGTCGGGCGGCAATTCAGCGCCAAGGATGGAATGCGCCGAGAGGGAATAGAACCCGGCTACGCTGGATCCGTCATTTGTAAGAACAAAAACAGCAGCAAGTTTGCGTTTTTGATCCTGTCCCGCTCGCTGTTCAAACCACTCGTCCAGTTCGACGATGCCCGAATGAAATCCCGCCCGGTTGTGATTGGAATCGAGAGGCTCAATTCGCAATTCAGCCGCGAAGCTCTTGCCCGGCATTATCTTCCTGCATTCTTTTTATAACGTTTGACAGCAGATCTCATGCGCGCACTCGGCTTGGGCGGTTCAATCAACGCACGAACGAACGCGTCGCGGTCCCGGTCATCCAAAGTCCAGTTTGTGTGCATTTGAATGGTCCGAATCGCGGCCTCGTCGGCGTGCTGAACGATGAAATCCGAAATAGAAAGACCTTTCAGACGTGCCGCCGTCTCAATCCGCCTTTTCTGCTCGGGAAGTAGCCGGGCCTCGGTTCGTTCGGTTCTCAATGCAAGCGCCATAATGCGGCCTCCCAAGTTGTACGGCAAATTACCGTACAATTCCAGTGTACGCCGGCTCCTCGGGTCCCGCAAATCCCCGAAGCCGGGTGCCCCAGGTCTCGATTCTGAGACCTGGGATAGCAAGCCCTTCACTCACTCTGAAATCATCCCAATCGTCCACAGCCACCTCTCGACAAGAGCGGGCCACTCGGTAATGGGCAGCTTCGTGGGTCGTAGTCCGAACGCGTGATTGCCCTGCGCATACAAATGCATCTCCGCGGGAACACCGGCCTTTTTGAGCGCTATGTAATACGAGAGCGAATCGTACACGCTGTCGATGTGGTCGTCTTCGGCCTGCAGCAGAAACGTTGGTGGAGTCCGGCTGGTGATGGGCAAATCGGGATTCAAGCCGAGATCCTTGCCGGCCATCGAAAGTGCATCCGGATGAGGCATCACATACTTTTTGCTGCCCTGGTCCGCATCCGATTCCGCCGCCGACCACGAAAGATGTCCCGGATAAATGGCCACAGCAAAATCCGGGCGGCAGCTCTCCTTATCCGCGGCATCGATCGGTGGATAGATGCGTTTCTCAAAGTGATTGCTCATCGCAACCGACAGGTGCCCGCCCGCTGAGAATCCCAGTACGCCAATCTTGTGCGGATCTATGTGCCACTCCGCCGCGTTTGAGCGCACCAGCCCGACGGCTCTCTGTGCGTCTTCGAGCGCCATTTTTGATTCCGGATAGGGCCCCGACTTGGGATATGGTCCTACGTCCGTCACGCGGTATTTCAACAGCACACACGTAATTCCCTTGGGGACGAGCCAATCGCAGACCTCCGTTCCTTCGAGATCGATGGCCAGAATCTGATAGCCCCCACCGGGGAAAACGACAACCGCCGCGCCGGTATTATTTCCCTGTGCCGGATAAACCGTGATGGTGGGCTGCGTGACGTTGCTGATGGCGGTCACCGTCTTACCGCCGATCAGAGACTTTGAATCCGTCTCAACCTTCTCTGGTCCTTTGACAGGTTGCGGATCAGGCGCCGCTCCAGGCCAGATCGGAATTTGCGTATGTCCAGGCGAAGGCTGCCAGCCCGGCGTTTGCGCATGCAAACCGCAACACGCAAACCCGGCCATGAGGGTGACAATCAAAGATTTCATCGGAATTCCGTCATGTGAATTTAGGATTCGGCGAATTTATTGCGTGGTTTCGCTCTACTTATGTGCCGGGTGCCGGTTGCCCTCGGTCTCGCTTTTGAGACCGGGGATAGCACGAATCCCGATAAACCGATTGCGCTGCAACTAATCCAGCCCCACCTTACTTGTGCGCAGCGTAATCACCCGCGCCCAGCAGATGCAGCGAAACGTACGGCTCGTCGCCTACAACCCAGCTATCGTGGCCGGGCTCGATGTAGAAGATATCTCCAGCTCTCATCTCGAAGACACGGCCGTCGTCCATTGCCGCCGTTGCGCAACCCGCAACCACGATGCCCACATGCTCGACATCGCAACTCGTCTTGCCGAGAGCGCGGCCCACGTGAACCGACCACTTCCATCCCGGTTCATACGTGGCGCGGCCAATGGTCATTCCTCCGATGTGCACGAGTTCAAACTTGCCCTTTTCGAAGGTGCGGATTTCGTCGGGCTGTTCAAAGCGCTTGAGGATTACTTCGTACAGGACAGCCTCCTTCCCGCGTCGAGTTTGCATTTACAGCCGAAGTGCTTTCCCAGGCCTCAAAAACGAGACCCCAGCCAACCCGCCTGCAGGTTCTCGAGTTTATTGAGTATGATAGCTGAATCTGGCCCGGTAAATGTGTTTCTCACCTTGATGGATGGAGAACGGAAAGACGAGCCATTTTAGTGTTGGTCGGAAAACTGCTTGCATAAGGGACTCAGCATGCCTTCAATAAATAAAAACTCGCATGGCAGCCCAATTGTCCTGACTCCTTGGATTTTCGTCATCGTTATATTTTTGCTCACGTATTACGCCGTTCATCGCATCAATCAACAGCCGTTCAGAGACGCCGGCGATACTTCTCAGGTCTTTATTAACGCCGGGGGACTCGATCAATGCCTTGCCCAAATTCCTTCTGGATCACCAAATGCCGCCGACCAGATACGATCTTGTCTGAAAAGTTCAACAACTACAGCTCAGGTCTTTAACGAAAACATAAAACCTGATATCGATACATTGAAATGGCTTCTCACCATCATTGCAGCGATTGGCGGCTTCTTCGCTATCGCCCAAGGTGCGGCGGCATGGTTCTCGGCGGAACTCTATACAAAACAGGCTCAAGAAGGACTAAAGGCAATTTCAGACGCTCAGGACGCTATCAAGACCCGCTATCCACTCTTTGAGGAAGTTGAGTCCAAACGCAGACAAGCAATCGCATGGCTCAACAATGTTTTCGACGCAGCCTCCAAGGCGCCGGACTCGTGGGCTGGGAATACAGAGGCTCTGGACTGGCAGGACAATCTGTTCCGGAGTCTGTCCGTCGAAGCGCGTCAACTTCTTCTCTCCGTTGAGAGCTTCGTTTCGATCGACCTCGATTCGAGCTTTAATGCAGACGAACATGCCGATCTGCTGCGTAAGTTTTCTCTGTTTTACACGGCCAAGTTCTTATTCGAGGACAAGCTTGGCGCGGGAGTATTCTGCGATCTCGAGCGTGCGGAGGCATATCTGATCCTTGCCAGCCAGAAAAACGTCGATTTCACGAAGATGAATGACCTTGCCTCGCTTTATGTGACCATTTACAAATTCATCAAGAAACACAACATCAAGGATGTCAGCGGTGAGATTTATCTTGATAGAGCCGAAAACGTTCTCAGGAAAAGCCTGGATTTAGATAAGAAACAGCAGCGCGCTCATAATGCTCTTGCCGTCATAAACGCTCGTTACCGAAAGCTCTATCCCGAGGCAACAAAAGAACTGCGGTTCGCTCTTGACCTTCCAAACTGGCAGCGAACACCGTCACCGTACATGAAGACGGCCATGTACTATAACCTGTCGTGCTACGAATCCCGCATTGTTCAGAATCAGTGGGACAAGAAAAATCCAGTGACAGTTGACCAAGCCGCAAACGTACTTGAATCTCTGCGAAAAACCGGAGAGTCAAGTTATGTTCGCACGGAGTACGTTATCGTCGATTTTGCGGAGTCGAACGATGCTTTTACGGGGGATGAGGATGGAGACTTTACGGGCCTGCTGAAGATTGCCTGTCCGGAATTGAAGAAGGAGTTGCAGGATCTGCAGAAAATCCTGGACGAAAAGGCCCGTGCCGGTATGGCCGTACAAAATACCAAAGCCCCGACTGCGCCCTTGCCGATAAGAAGGGCGCTTGTCGAGGCTTTTCGAATGATCCGCACTTCGCTAACGAAGGGACGCGAATCCACCTAACTTTTAAAGGACTTCTCCACCCTTCAATTTCATAAGCCCTCCTTCAAACAACTTCTATTCTAGCTCGAAATCTACATACAGTCTACCCTCAGCGCTGATTGCCGCCCCAGAAAGAGGGGGCGCGGTGCGATCCTGTTATCGCAATAAAGTTCATCAGAATCATTAAGTTACACGATTCATAGCTTATTGCAGTATCGGAATCCCTGCAATCCTCTGCTGCCACTCAGCGGGACCGGTCTGGTGCACGCTGGTTCCCTTCGAGTCCACCGCAACGGTCACCGGCATATCGCGCACGTCAAACTCGTAGATTCCTTCCATGCCCAGGTCCTCAAAGGCCAGTTGCCGTGCGCCGATAATGGCCTTCGATACCAGGTAGGCCGCGCCGCCAACGGCCATCAGGTACACCGCGCCAAATTCCTTGATAGCCTCGATCGCCGCCGGCCCGCGCTCAGCCTTGCCGATCATGCCCAGCAGTCCAGTCTCGGCCAGCATCTGCCGCGTGAACTTGTCCATGCGCGTTGCCGTCGTGGGGCCTGCCGGGCCAATCACTTCTTCGCGCACCGGATCGACCGGGCCCACGTAGTAGATAAAGCGGTCGCGGAAGTCCACCGGCAGTTTCTCGCCGCGGTTCAGCATCTCGGTCATGCGCTTGTGCGCGGCGTCGCGGCCGGTCAGCATTTTGCCGCTCAGCAGCAGCACTTCGCCCGGCTTCCACGTAGCCGCTTCTTCGCGCGTCACGGTGTCCAGGTTCACGCGCCGCGCGCCACTCACGTCGTAAGTCAGCTTCGGCCAGTCCTCAAGCGACGGCGGATCGAGATACACCGGCCCCGAGCCATCGAGCACAATATGCGCGTGCCGCGTGGCCGCGCAGTTGGGAATCATGGCGACGGGCAGGTTGGCCGCGTGTGCCGGCGTAGTCCAGCACCTTCACATCCAGCACAGTAGTCAAGCCCGCCCAGGCCCTGCGCACCAATGCCCAGCCGATTCACCTTGTCGTAGAGCTCAAGCCGCAGCTTTTCGGCGGTGGTTGTTGCGCCGCGCGCCTTCAGATCCTGATGTCGATCGGGTCCATCAGCGAATGCTTGGCCAGCAGCATCGCCTTCTCCGCCGTGCCGCCGATGCCGATGCCCAGCATGCCCGGCGGGCACCAGCCGGCGCCCATCGTCGGCACGGTTTTCAGCACCCATTCCACCACCGAGTCCGACGGATTCAGCATCGCGAACTTCGACTTCGCCTCGGAGCCTCCGCCCTTGGCCGCGACCGTTACCTCAACCGTCGAGCCCTTCACCAGTTCCACCTTCACGCACGCCGGGGTGTTGTCTTTGGTGTTCTTGCGCGCGCCGGCCGGATCGGCCAGGATCGACGCCCGCAGCTTGTTATCGGGATCGAGATACGCGCGCCGCACGCCTTCATCCACCATGCCTTGAAGATCTTTTGGCTCTTCGCCCGGCGCAGCGGCAAACCGCACATCCATGCCCACCTTGATAAACGCGTTCACAATCCCCGTGTCCTGGCAGATGGGCCGGTGGCCCTCGGCGCACATGCGGCTGTTAATAAGAATCTGCGCCATGGCGTCGCGCGCAGCCGGCGACTGCTCGCGCTCATAGGCCTTTGCCAGCGAAGTAATGTAGTCCACCGGGTGGTAGTAGCTGATGTACTGCAGCGCCCCCGCCACGCTCGAGATGAAATCTTCCTGCTTGATCACGGTCACGGTGAAACTCCTTCAACCCTTCTAGGTTAAAGGATGCGGAGCAGGGCTGACAGAGGTCTCCAGTCAGTGCGGAATTTGCCAAGTTTACGGCAATGACTTGACCGCCGGCCGCAGATCCGTGTGAATGAAATCGTCGCCCTTGAAGAGAATCGGCTCGCGCTTGTCGCGCGCCAGCGCATAACTGAAGCAATCGCCGAAATTGAGGTTCGCCGCGTGGCCGCTGCCCTTGCCGTAGTCGCGAAAAGCCTGCCGCGCAATCCGCGCCTGCTGGGCGGTGACTGGCTCAATGATGATTCGCGAATCCAGAACCATGTCGTCGAAGCTCACACTCAGCGCGGCGTCGCGGAACTTGTCGACCACAATCGAGGTTTCCAGATAGGAGGCGGCGGACATGCGAACAACCTCCGGGCCGTCCAATACCAATGACAGAGCGCTTCCATCCTCTTCGTTAAGTAGAATGGCGACGAGTGCCGACGAGTCAACGATCATTTAGGCAGTCCATTCTCATCGTATAAAAACTTATCGATGTCCCAGGAATGAATATCAACGGGATCCTTCACTCGGCTGACAAACTGCTCGCGCGAAGGCCTGCAACACCTCCGACCGCTTCTTCGGTCGCTTGACCCCGGCCTCGTTGGCCCTCTCCCGTTCGATTTCGTTTCGCACCGCCAGTTTAACGGCGGAAGTGAGACTCGTTCCTTTCAAACCCGCAAGCTCCTTCACGAGGTCATGCGCTTCTTGATCCTTGATATTAAGGCTCATTAGACTCTACCTTTCTACCCATGCGTCCACCATTCTACCACGAAACCTGCCCGGCCACTTCAAACGGGCATCCGCTCCCGACCGCCTCCCCTAAATGCCCTAATCTAAATGCATGAGCGACATTCAAGCCGACTGCACCCACCGACCGCATTTTCGACCTGCTGGTGATCGGCGCCGGCCCCACTGGCCTTGCCTGCGCCATCGAGGCGCAAAAGGTCGGCTTTCGCGCGGTCTGCGTCGACAAGGGCTGCCTCTGCAACTCGCTCTTCCATTACCCCTCCCACATGACGTTTTTCACCACGTCCGAGCTGCCTCGAAATCGGCGGCATTCCCTTCCCCTCCACCAACGCCAAGCCCAACCGCAATGAGGCGCTCGAGTACTACCGCCAGGTGGCCGCATATTACAAGCTCGACGTGCGGCAGTACGCACAAGTCGAGCAGGTGACCGGCGCAGAGGGCGACTTTACCGTCTCGACTACGGACCGATTATGGCCGGCCCGGCACAATGCGCACCCGCGCCGTGGCCAGTCTCAACCGGCTACTACGATCTGCCCAACCTCATGGGCATTCCCGGCGAAGACCTGCCCAAAGTCAACCACTATTACGTCGATCCGCACCCGTATTACAATTTCGAATGTTGCCGTCATCGGCGGCAAGAATTCCGCGGCCATCGCGGCGCTTGAGTTGTGGCGCCACGGCGCGCGCGTCACGTTGATCTACCGCGGTTCCGGAGTTCAGCCCCACGTCAAATACTGGATCAAGCCCGACATCGAGAACCGTATCAAGGATGGCCAGATCGAGGCTTATTTCAATTCGCAAGTCACTCAAATCACGCCCGACTCAGTGATTGTGGAAACTCCCACTGGCACCAGAACGCTGCCTAACGATTTTGTCTTTGCGCTCACCGGCTATCACCCCGACTTCGACTTTATCGAGGGTCTCGGAGTGATTTGCGCCGGCGAAGATCGCCTGCCAATATGCAACAAGGAATCGCTCGAAAGCAACGTTCCGGGCATCTATCTAGCTGGGGTCATCGTGGCCGGCGAGCGTACAAGCGAGATATTTATTGAGAACGGCCGCTTTCATGGCCGCCAGGTTGCAGCGGCGCTCGCGGCCAGGATCAAGCCCTCGGCAGTGATTTAGCGAGCAGCCCGGCGCCGATAGTGTCGCGCCCCGTCAGCCGCGATCGTGAATCCGGGTGGCGGCATCAAGCCGCCACCCGAAACAAGGCCCGCAACAGGATTGGAGGACGGTCCAGTGCGCATTCGCTGGTGGCCACAGTCGATTCGCTGGCAGATGTTCGCGGGACTATTGCTGCTTGAGACACTCTCCATCACCCTTTTCGGAGTGTTGCTGGTCCGCCAGCGAATGCGCGACGTTTATGCGCGCGCCCATCTGCGTCTTTCCTATGAAGCGTCTTCGCTCGCGACGCAATCGCGCGAAGCGCTCGACGAGGAACGCCCCGGCTGGATCGGCCACTCCGTCTCAATGATGGGCAAAGATCCCACGGTGGCAATTGCCAAGGTCACCGACGCCTCAGGCAACATGCTCTTCATCAGCCGTGGTGAAGCCGACGAATCAGCGCTCCTTCCCGTCGAAGTGGCGCTCATTCCCAAGCTGCGATCGGGTAAGCCGCAATACGTCGTTCTTCCCGGCAAACAGTGGGAATGTGCTCAAGCCATTTATACCGGCGACGAGCTGCGTGGGTTTGCCTGGGTCGAATACAACCAGAACCCCGCGAATGAGCAGCTCACTGCCATCGTTGACGACACCTCCATCTTCGCCATCATCTGGATCGTTGCCTCGGCAGTGCTGGTGCTGCTCATGGCGCGCTCCATTGGACGCCCCCTCGCAGTTCTGCACCGCGGTGCAAGTGAACTGACCGAGTCACTCGAAAACAGCAGTCGCTTTCCCCTGCCGGTTACGGTTCACAACGAAATCGGCGACCTCATCGAGACCTTCAACCGCATGGTGGCCTCGCTCGCAGAGCAGCGCTCGGGATTGAACGACACGCTCTCGCTGCTCGATTCCATGCTGGCCAACGCTCCCATCGGGCTTGCCTTTTGCGACCAGGGTTGCCGCCTGGTGCGCGTGAATCAGGTCTTCGCAGATCTCACTGGAGTTCCGCTCAGCCGACACCTGGGCCGCACCCTGCCTGAACTGCTGCCGGCCTCAGTGGCCAAGGAGCTTGAATTTGCCGTTCAGCGCGTCTTCGCGACCGAGCAGCCGGTGCGCAATCTTGAATTGACAGGCGAACACGACGAGTCGAGCAAAGTCGAAAAGCTCAATCGCGCGTGGACGTGGCTGGTGAGCGCTTACCCGGTGCGAACAAACCCAACCCGAGTGCGCTGGGTCGGCGTAATTGTGCTCGACGCAAGCGACCGCAAGCGCAGTGAAGAGGCCCTGCGCCGCAGCGAAAAACTCGCCGTTACCGGTCGCCTCGCCGCATCCATCGCGCATGAGATCAATAACCCGCTCGAGGCAATCACTAATCTGCTCTTCCTTATGCGCAACTTTACTGCGCTCGACGAGCAGGCAAAGAATTATGTCACCATGGCCGAGCACGAGGTGCGCCGCATCGCCGAGATCGCAAAGCAGACGCTGCGCTTTTACAGGCAATCAACACTGCCGGCGCGCGCAACCATGTCGGAGCTGCTTGACTCGGTGCTTTCGCTTCATCAGGGCAGGTTTAACGCTCTCGATATTCGAGTGGAACGGGACTACGACCCCGCGCTCGACCTTTTTTGCTTTGCGGGTGAAGTCCGCCAGGTGATCGCCAACCTGGTCGGGAATGCCGTTGACGCCACCAGCAACGGCGGACGCCTGCTGGTGCGCGCTCGCAAGTCGCATAACTGGCATAATCCTTCGCAGACAGGCGTTCGATTTGCGGTTGCCGATACGGGAACCGGAATGGAGCTGGGGGTCCGCGACCGCATCTTTGAGCCGTTCTTTACCACCAAAGAAGTGACAGGAACAGGCCTCGGCTTATGGGTAAGCCAGGAGATCATCCTGAAGCACCACGGCCTGATTCACGTGCGCAGCCGCGCCGCCGACTCAAATTCAAATGGTTCCGCGAACGGCTCCGGAACGGTCCCCTCCGGAACCGTCTTCGAGATCTTCATCCCCGACAATCCGAACCTGGTGAATGACTCCACTCAGGCGAGCCACGGAGCTTGAGGCGGGTGCCCCCGGTCCCTTGCATTTGGGGACCGGGGTTAACGTTACGATGCGAGACCTATTGTTATGACTACGGCCACGTGGCCCCGCTCTCAAGAGGGATCTTATCAAGATGTGGGCGCCCCAGGTCTCGATTCTGAGACCTGGGAAAGCACGAACCTCAACCCGAAGGCTTCTCGATCTCGATCCTTTCGGGAAGCTGATCCCGCGGCGCGCGGCGGTCCAGAATGACTCAATCTCGACTGTGCCGCGCTCGCCTGTTTGGTACTGGCGCATCGATTTCCCAGGTCTTCCGCCGCGGCGGACGAGACCTGGGGCACCCAGTTTCGGTGGTGAGTTGATGGTGAAAAGACCGGGGGCGCCAGTGATCTGAGACGTGGGGGAGCATGACTTCACGCCGTCACGGTGCTACTGCAGATTCGGCAATCGCGATTTCTCATCAATCCCGAATGGATCGTTGAGGCTGGCGCCGCGGCCGGTGTGCGACATGCAGCGGCTGCGTGTTTGAACCCCGGTTGCGTATGAGCGCGTGACGTGCAGTCGATCCATAATGACGTACCGTGTGCGCAGTCCGTCAATAGTGGCCGGAAGCGATGCCGGCACCTGGCGCCGGTCAACATAGATCACCAGCACCGCTTCCTTGGGATTGTCGAGGCTCTGCCCCACTCCTACTCCAAAGAACGCCGGATTCTTCCGCATCAGGCTCTTCGCAATATGCTGCTTGGCGATAACGGCAAGATTCAGCAGAGAACCGGAAAGCGCGGCGGGCTGATTCGTTTCGAAATTCGTCATCGGCGCCGACCCGTTCGCCACGGCCTCAGCAGTTGTCGGAATCACCACCGTTCGTACGCCGGCAATTGTGCCAGGCACGCTCAGACTAGCGGCCGGGCTCACATAAACAATCACCGCACCCTCGCCGGCGCGATCGCTGCTCTTACCCATAGCCACGCCGAAGATTCCCTGCGAGGGATTCACCAGCAGGCGCGCAACGGCCATAGCCTGCTCGATGCGATCGATCTCAGATTGAGACAGCGCGTGCGCCTGGGCCGTTGACGCAGTGGAATTACCGTAGTTCAGGCAGCTCACCTGGTGATCTGCCGTGCCGACAAAGGTATAGGCTGTCCCCATCTGCGATCCAAGTTCGTTCAGCACATCGGCAACAGGATTCGCGATGCCCTCGCTCGCGCCGGAGGTCTGGTCGACGCCGCCGGCGAAGAACAATCCCACCGGCTCTGCGTCGGTGGCATCCACAATCAGCGATCCCGAATCGCCCGCATCGCTGAACTGGTTGCCCTCAATGCCAATCTGGTTGGTGAAACTTTTGGTGGTATACGGATCGGTCTCGGCGCAGTCGGTGTAGTACGCTACCCGAACATCGAGACTAATGGCCGAGATCGCGGCACACGTCAATCCCGTCGTGCGGCCGCTCTTAGCCACAACCATATTCAGCGTGCCGGCCTCGCCCTTGCCGCCGGTCGACGAAATTCCTGGCGGCGCGGCAGCGAGCGAACCGTTGGCCTGCAACGCGCCCAGCTCAAGAATATTGCCGCTCGCATTCACTGCGCCCGAGTTTACCTGCGCCACTGCGGCATCAACATTCGTTGAGCTTGATTCGAGCTTTACAAAGCCGCTCAGCACGCCAACGGGAGTCTCAGTTCCGCCCTGGTCGTAGGGCTCGCAATTGGCGTCAATCAGCCCCGGTTGCACAATCGTCTCGCCCACCGCAGCCTGGTCGCTGCGCGCCAGCACATGATTGCAGCTCAGAAGGAACTGCGCGCCGTTGGAATTCTGCAGACAGCGAGCCAAGCGTTCCGCCGCAGCAATCCGTCACCTGGTCCTTCGAGTTGGTGTCGTAGTCGTCGTTGTTCCCGCCCGAGCTGCCCAGCGCAATCGGCGACGTCAACTGCGCCTGGTGTGCAGCCGGGTTGCTGTCGATGCCTACGCCGTTCAGCAACACCTCGCTCGAAGTAACTGACGAGGAGGCGCCCACCGTCGCCACGACATAGGTTGCACTCGAAGCCGTTAGCGCTGCGGGTGCTGTGTAAGTGACCGTGCAGTAAGTGAACTGCTGGCCGTTGCGCACGCAATTCACCGGGCCGAGTGAGCCCTCGCCGCCGCTTGAGCCGGCCACCGTGCCCGAAAGCGCGTAATTGACTCCGTCTGTTCCCCCTGCTTCGGCAATATAGCCGGTGATCGCAACGCTGCCATTCGCGCCCAGGGCAACGTTCTCAGGCGTCAGAGGCTGCAGGAATCCCGGCGTCACCTTAATGGTTGCGCTCGCGCTCATGCCGGAGTTCGAAATCAGCTTCGCCGTCACCGTAATATTTACGGAGTTTGCCGTCAGGTAACTGGGCGGCGTGTACTGACCGCTTGAGTTGATGGTTCCCGCCCCGGCCAGCGCGTCGCCCCCGTTCACGCTCCAGGTCACGTTGGCCGCGCCGCCGCTGGTGAGTAACGCCGAAAACTGCTCGAATGATACGCCCGTCGACGAACTGGACCCGTTGCAGCCGGTGCAGTTAGTGTCGACAGTCGCCGTTCCCGGCGTGATGGAAAATGTGCCGTTCGACGAGCCGCCCGACACGTTCCCGCCGCCGCATCCCGCAAGGACGAGTGCCAAGGGAGTCAGACCCGCCACCAGCGCGCGCAATGCCGTCCGCTTCAGCCACGGCTTCGCGAGCCGGCTCCCTGATTGCCGGGCAATACGGGATCCGGAAAAACTTGATCGAAAGCAAGAAGTGTCAGGGCACGACTTCAGTCGTGCCGATAACGCGTTCAAAAAGATTGGGGCTTCAGCCCCTGAGGGATGTTCTTCGGGAATTTCGCTGGTCTCGACGAGTCTCTCAGCAACCTGGATAGCCGAACGGCGATTGGGGGCCAATAGGCGCTCTGAGGCAGATTGCCGGACGTTAACGTTCGATCGATGAGATTTCAAAGTCAAGCCGCGTCTATAGCCTTCCGGGTCTATGGAACTTCCACGTGGCGCAGCAGTTATACGCGCCGCCAAACGGGTTCCGGGTGAGCTTCTTCAGATAAATTGTCCGACCGAGGTCAATAAGAGAGACAACAATGCAATATTAGACCTTTCCGGCCTGACAAATGTTGTCCCTGAGTTACGAATGCAGGCGAAGAAACGTCATTTCCGCCTTTAGGCCGCCATGCGTGCCAAATCCGGCCAGGTTCATTCCATTCTATAAGTCAGGCTACGAAAGCACCCTTCCCAGGAAGCCTTTCAGCCCCAGTCGGCCAAGCGCCGCTGTAAAAAAAACCAGCGCCGTCAGGATCGCCCACCACGGCATGTGCGCGATGCTCGGCGTAACCGCCGCGCGCAATCCTTCGCTCATATAAACGATCGGGTTAAACAGAACCCCGATCTGCAGCCACTTCATATTCCCGAGCTTGGCCCAGGGATAGTAAACACAGCCCAGAAACGTGATGGGCACAACCAGGATGGAAAAGACCAATCCGATCTGCCTTGGATTCACGGTCGACCCTATAACAAGCCCTAACGACCCTGCAAGGTAGCTGGCCATCACCAGCACCAGCGCAAACAGGAACCAGTTGTGAATGTCGGCCCTGACCGGCGTGGCGGGAATGTAATACGCCATGGGAATCACCAGCAGCGCCGCAATCATGCTTTGCAGCGCGCTGAAGCTGACTTTCTCAAGCGCCACGGCCCACAGCGGCAGAGGACACATAACGCGGTCGTCGATTTCGCGCGTGACTCCAAACTCCTGCGATAGCGGCAACGCCACCGCGGCAATGCCCGAGAACATGATTGCGACAGCCATCAACCCCGGCAGCAGCACGGTGCCGAAATCAAGGCCACCCGCGCCTCCGGCCATGGGATTCGCGCCGCCCATGCGCGGCATGATGAAAGTAAATACAAACAGGAACAGCAGAGGCTGCATGCCCACGCGCGCCAGAAAAACGGGAAGCTCGCGCGTCAGCACCCGCGTGTCGCGCAGCAGCAGGCCTATGAATGCCTGAACAAAGATCTTCGAGTTCAGAGGAGTTGATTCCATAATTAGTGGTCAGTGGTCAGTGATCAGTATTCGTGGTTCGTGAATCGTGATGGCGCATTCACTCGCGCAGGTCTCTGCCGGTTAGCTGAATAAACACCGTCTCCAGGCTTGGTTCGGTAATGGTCAGGTCGCGCAGTCCGTGGCCCGACGCCGCACGCACCAGTTCCGGCAGCAAGCCGTCGGCGCCCGTGCCAATCACGCGCAAACCCTCCGCCGTCGTCTCCACGCCGCTCACATCATAGCGGCTCTTCAATTCTTCGATCATCGGTCCGAGGCTGTCCATCGATTTCAGTTTGAGGTTGAATACCGTATCCGCGCCATAGGTCGACTTCAGCTTTTCCGGCGTCCCCAGCGCCAGCACCCGCCCATAATCGATAATCGCCAGCCGGTCGCTCAACTGGTCGGCCTCTTCCATGTAGTGGGTGGTCAGCAGCACCGTGATTCCTTCCTTGCGCAACCCGGCCACCGCGTCCCACATCGCCATGCGGCTCTGCGGATCGAGCCCCGCGCTCGGCTCATCCAGAAACAGAACTGTCGGCCGATGCGCGATAGCCCGCGCAATCTGCACGCGCTGCGCCAGTCCGCCCGAAAGCTGCGCGGGATACACCTTCCTCCGTTCGCTCAGCAGAAACTGCTCCAGCAACTCCAGGCTCCGCGCCCGCGCATGACTATGGCTGTATCCGAAGTAGCGGCAATGGAAGTAGAGGTTCTCATACACTGTGAGCGAGCGGTCGAGCGTGTTGAACTGCGGCACCACGCCGATCAGCCGCCGCGCATGCGCCGGATGCTTCACCACATCGATCCCCTTGATCCGAACTTTTCCCGTAGTGGGCAGCGTTCGCGTAGTCGCAATCGATATCGTGGTGGTTTTGCCGGCGCCATTCGGCCCCAGAAGCCCAAAGATCTCCCCCTCATTCAGCTCCAGGTCGATGCCGTCGAGAGCTACGACGCGCAGCTTGCTCTCGTAGATCTTTGTCAGCTTCTCAATTTCGACGATCATTGGGGTCCCCGGGGAAAATCTCGGCTGGCATCTATCTCTCAAGATTACCGCACTGTAATTAATACTCAGTTTTCGAGTAACGGCCGAAGGCGGGGTTGCTCAGCCCTCGGACAGCAGGATGCAGTCAGACTCCGCCTCAACAATGCCTTGGCCGCACTCCAGATAAACCTCACCCCCGAGGAAATTGCGTCGCTAGTGGAATACTGCGTGCCTAATCCGGTGCCCGGCTTCAGTTGAAACGCAAACATCTCACGCATTGCTTTGAAGCGGATACCGTACAATAATCCAATCCCGCGGCCCATGCGGGCACGGGAGGCTAACATCGGAAGCTCATTGCGATTAGGGGACTTGCTGATCCGCGGCAAGTTGATTTTCCCGGACGATATCGGACGTGCGCTCGAGCACCAGGCGCAAAACGGCGGGCGTCTGGGCGAATGCCTGGTGGCTATCGGAGCCATCACCCGCGAGCGGCTCGATGCTTTTATCCACCGGCTTCCTATTGAACCCCACGACATTCTATCCACCGGCATCGACGGGCTCGAACTGATGGGCTTGTTGCTCAAGCTCATGTACGTCAACAGCCTTGAAACCCTGCGCCAGCTCCAGGAATCCATCAGGCTGCCATACACGATGGTTCTCGACCTGGTGAAAATGTGCACCGACCGCAAATTGCTCATCACGCTTGGCACGGGCGGGCAGGAAGGCCTGGCCGACATGCGCTACATGTTCACCGAAGCAGGGCAAGCGCTGGGCCATCGACGTGTTGAACCGCTCCGGATACACCGGTCCCGCGCCGGTGCCGGTGGATGTATTCTCCGATCAGGTGAACCTGCAAAAGCTCACCAACGAAATCATCACCTTCGACGGAATTCGCAAGGCAACGGCCGCTTTCACCTTCTCTGACGCGCTCATCGAGCAATGCGGTCCCGCGCTCAACTCCGGCCGCGCCATGCTTCTTTACGGCCCTCCAGGTAATGGCAAAACCTCGGTCGCGCGCTGCATGGCCAGCGTCTTCAACGACGTGATCTATGTGCCCTACGCGGTTAATATCGAGGGCCAGGTCATTCGCATCTACGACCCCGGCATTCACCAGGCAGTCGACCCCGCCGGCCTTGACGAGGACAACCCCCTCTCGCTGGTGCGCCGCGAGGTCTTCGACCGCGATGGGTCCCCTGCAAACGGCCCTTCGTCATCGCCGGCGGCGAGCTTACGCTTGAGCAGCTCGACCTGCGCTACGACGACACCGGCCACTTCTACGAGGCGCCCCTGCACGTCAAGGCGCTCGGCGGATGCTTCGTCATCGACGACTTCGGCCGCCAGCTGGTGTCCCCAACCAGCCTGCTCAACCGCTGGATTGTGCCGCTTGAAAACCAAAGTCGACTTCCTCAAGCTCCACACCGGCAAAACCTTCACCATTCCCTTCGAAGAGTTGATCGTCTTCTCCACCAACCTCGAGCCTGAAGAACTGATGGATCCGGCCTTCCTCCGCCGCCTGCCCTACAAAATCGAGGTCGGCGCGCCCGCGATTGAGGCGTTTAGGGAAATCTTCGAAAAGGAGTGCGCCAAGCAGGGCTTCGAAATGCCCGAGAGCGACATGCTGAACGAAATTGTCCGCAGACCATTCAAGTCGGATAAGGGTATGGAACTGGCCTGCTACCAGCCCAGGTTCATCGTCGACCAGGTCGTCGCCAGCTGCCGCTTTATGCAGATTCCCGCCCGCCTTGAAATGCGCTTCGTCAACTACGCTCTCGATAACCTCCGTGTCCATCGCCACTCTGCGGAAAAGACCCAGGCCAAGGTTGTGTAGAGACTGATCGATAAGTCAGTGCCTCGGAGTGCTCGACCGCATCGGCCGCAATAAAACGCCAATCGCTGCGAGCGTCGTAACGGGCATGAGTTTATTAGTGCCGATGCACCGCCTCCCAGAGGGAGGCGAGGAAGTTAACCTGAATTTCTGATCGGAAGGTTACGCGGCACAGAAAACCCTCACAGCGGTACAGTTTCTTTACGACTTCTGTATAGCTGCGAAGGCTAATTCTCGCCCAAGCTGTTGATTCCATTGAAGCGGTCCACGGCTGAACAGTTTCTGCGCAGTTTTTGAAGAGAAAGAAAAGCAGGCGTCTTTGCATTCCAGAGAAGATTGGGGTGGCGGCGCGGTCACCGTGTTTGTGACGTTCTTGATTTTCTCTCGAGCCATGTTTGCCCCCCCTTTTTTCCTTCCAGAAACCATTATGCGACGGGAGGGCAAAATTATATGCAAATGCGGCGGAAAGATTTCAGCAAGGGAATTACCGGCTGTGAGAAATGGGGGTTAGCCCCAATGTTGTTCACTTGGGAAACGGGCACGCCGGAAAATGGTGGTATTCCCACCTTTTGTCGCCGCGGATACCCGCGGCGACAAAAGGATGGGGCAACCACTTGAGCAACCACTTGGGTTCCGGGCTACGGTTCGATCCGTTAAGTGAATGGTATTGGGGTTAGCCCCGGACGCAGTCCTGGATAGGCAAACAAAAAGGCGCCGCAGCGCCGGAGGGGCGGCGCGAATTGTTTTGAAAGGGCACGAGTTTACTCGTGCCGCAATTGCCTCCTCTTGGCGTCGGGCTTCAGCCCCTGTGACACGTTCTTCGGACCATGGCGATGCGAGCTCAGTGCGTGGGGAACGCGGGGAAATGGAGGTTCAGCCGGTGGCAGATGTAGAGAACCAGGATGGCGCCCAGTGACGAAAAAATCAGGCCGGCCGGATGATATCGATCGTTCCTGGGGCGAAAGAGCATGTGCGTAATTCCGCCGCCCAGCACCGATCCCACCACGCCGAGAATGAGCGTCCAGGCGAGGGTCATGTGCACGTGCATCACCGATTTCCCGATAAGCCCCGCCAGCAGCCCGATAAGCAAATACCACAGTATGTGAAACATCCATTCCCTCCAGGCTCTGCCTTAGGCCCGAATGTCGATTCACGGCAGATTAGCCTGAAGAGTATAGATGCGGGGAAAAATAAAATGGTCAATTCTATACAGGGGAGCGAACAAGAGTGATCTAGATTCGGGCGCCCCTACTCTCGGGGAAGCAAACTCACTAAAATCCTCGGGTGTCTCAGGGCCTCGATTCTGAGACCTGGGATAGCACGCCACAACGGCGTTTACGAGGACCTATCCAATTGTCTCTGCCCAAGATGTCTTCAATGAGCCCTTTGGCGGTTAGCAAGTGGAGAGTTGGAATATGTTTTATCTACAACGCAGCACCAAATCGTCCGTGCCGTCCGCATTGCGCAATCGGACCCCGGTTACGTGTGATGCGAAAGGTTCCCCAATCCGGAGCTCGCGTTGTCCAGCAGAAACTGCGGGAGTCCGAAATCGTGAAACAGTTGGGGATCTAAAAACAGAGTGATTGCGGAAATCTCTTCGCCCTCAAGCGTGAGCACGTGAATAGAGTGAAAATTCCACCGTTTGTCTGCTGTGGAGAATTCATAAATAGCAAAAGCGGGCTGCCCGTTCGCCGATGTTGGCACCAAATGGAGGCCACCGCAGGTCTTCCATGCCGCGGCAAAGAATGTCCCGATGGTCTCGCGCCCGATAAACCACTGCAGCCACGGCGGCATGATGGCAGACGCATCTTCCTTGAGCACAGCCACGAAACCGTCGACATCGTGCCCTTCCCAAGCCCGCAGATAGCGGCCGAGAAGTTTTTGCTGCGCGGGAGTTGGCTGGGATTCGAGCGGCGGCCGGCGGTCAGAGTAGCGATTGGAGAGCGTCTCACGCGCTCGCTGCAAGGCGCTGTTGATGGATGCGGTAGAACCGTCGAGCAGAGAAGCTGCTTCAGCAGACGGCCAGCCGAGGACATCACAAAGCATGAGAGCTGCGCGTTGGCGCGGCGGCAACTGCTGAATGGCGGCGACAAAGGCGAGTTGCACAGACTCCCGCGCAGTGAAGCGCGCCTCGGGATTTAGCGATGCGTCGGCGAAACCTTCAAGGTTTGCGTCCGGATACGGTTCGAGCCAGGGCACGTCGAGCGCAGGGCCGCCTTCGATCTTCGGCGGACTGGCAGGGCCTAGCTGATCGGGAAGATATCGCTGCTGATGCTTGCGGGATTCGAGCGCATTGAGACAGGCGTTGGTGGCGATGCGGTAGAGCCAGGCGCGAAAAGCCCCGCGCTCATCGAAGCTCGAGGACTCGAAGCTGGAAAAGCTGCGCCAGGCCCGCAGATAGGTTTCCTGCACAAGGTCGTCGGCTTCGTGCAGGGAGCCAAGCATGCGGTAGCAATGCAATTTGATTTCGCGGCGGAACGGCTCGGCGAGCCGTTCGAATGCCTGGCTTTCCCCGAGATTGGCAGGTTCGAACGCCATTGCGTTCGATTGTAGACCTGGCGCGCAGATTCTTGGGGACTGCTTCATGTTGCATTGTCGGGCTCACCCGCAGTTACACGCTTTCCCTTCAGCCTCGCGCCGCCGGGCTGCGGCTCCCTCTGGATCGGTCAGGATATCGAGCCACAGCGGGTGGATCGAGGTCTCTGCCTCATAATTGTCGTGCCAATTCCACCATTTGTAGGGCGGGGTTTGCGGGTAACCCTCTGGCGAATCCTCCCAGGCCTCCTGGCGGCCGAGCGCCGTCATATCGAGGTAGCTCCAGGTGGTCCCCATCGCCTCGTCGCCGCGGCTGTTGATGAAGTACGTGCGGAACACCTTGTTGCCGTCGCGGATGAATGCATTGTGGCCGTGCCACTGGTCCACGCCGAAGTCCACGTCGAAGCTGTCGGTCATGGTGTACCACGGCATATTCCAGTCCATTCGCGCCTTTAGGCACGCAATGTCTGCCTGCGGTGCGCGAGAGGCCCACGCAAGCGTGGTATCGCGGGCGTTCAGATGGGACAAATGAGACACCTGATCTGCGCCGAGCGAGCAGCCGCGGCAGGCATGGTCTGGCCAGCCGAATACCCCGGGCTCGAAAAAGGCACGGTAGACGATCAACTGCCGGCGGCCCTCAAACAGGTCAAGCAGGCTCGACTTACCCTTGGGGCCGTCGAACTCGTATTCCTTTTCGACCGCCATCCAGGGCATCCGCCGGCGTTCGGCGGCCAGCGCATCACGGGCGTGCATCAAGGCCTTCTCTTTTACGAGAAGCTGCTGGCGCGAAGCCTCCCACTCCTGTTGCGACACGATCGGGGGTGTCTTCATCGCGAGATGCTCATTGACGTTTTCCATGTCTCTCTCCTTATTGTCTGCCATCTTATTTCTGCGTTGTTTGTTGAAACAGACCGGGACGAACCGCTGTGAATAATCTCTTCAGTTTGCTGACGCAGACAGCCAGAACTCCTCCCGTGGATCCAGCTCCGGCGACTAAGGCTGCTGCGTTTGCGATGCATACTGGGCACATATGACGCTCCTCTGAACTTCTGCGGCGTTTCATTTTCGGTTTGATGCTGGTTAACAGATTTTGTCGGCCCGCTCTAGACTTTTTCGACAGTTTCTTTCTGGTTGGGAGATCCCTTACCGGTCGCGATCAGGCTCTTCAAACTACCGCGAATATATGAGCCCCAGGCGTCGGAGCAGACGTTATAGCACTCGTAGGCTGGGACTAGGCCTTCATGCGTGAAGTGAATATCCGTCTTGTTGCCCTTCTTCGCGACGTCGAAGACAACCTTGGTGCCCTTCCACTCGGTCTTGTCCTCGGTGAAGCTGAAGTAGTTGTCGGTAACGAGCCAGGCGACTCGCTTGTCGGGTACGAGCTCCACGAGCTTCATAGTGCATGTGTGGAGATCCTGGTAGTGATACCTGAACTCGTCGCCAACCTTGGCGGTGCTGCCTTCGATCTCTTCAGACCACCACCCGCGAACGTTCCGGATGGCATCAAGGGCTTCTTTCGGCGATTGGTCGACCGAAATTGTTGCGGTGTAGTTTTGGATCGACATAGCTCCTTCTCGGTGTTGAAGATCAGGTTGAGTGATTGCCACACGCCGGCGCATGAACGCGAGAGTATTCTCTTTTGCCGACTTACGCGAATGCGTCAGGCTGATTCTTGCCCGTTGTGATCAGGTTGCGAAGATTGCCATCGACGAGCGCTCCCCAGGCACCCGAGCAACCGCCGTAGCACTCGAATGCAGGAACCAGGCCAACATGGGTAAAGCGCAGCTCGGTCTTGCCAGCCTTCCTGGCGATTTCAAAGACAATGTCAGTCCCGATCCATTCGGTCTTGTCTTTGACAAAGGTCAGTTCGGCGTCCGATACATGCCACACTACCTTCTTGCCGGGAACGAACTCCGTCACCTGCTGCGTGGTCTTGTGCATGTTCTTGTAGCGGTATGTAAATTCAGCGCCAAGTTTGTTCGTTTCGCCCGAGACTTCTCCCGACCACCAGCCGCGAACGTTGTTGACAGCCTTGAAAACTTCTTCGGGAGATTGGTCAACTGTGAATGATGTTGTGAATCCCTGCTTTTTCATGACTTGCTCCTCTGCCCTATCTCTATTGTTGAATGTGAGTGTTGATCGATGCGTCGCGTCACTACAGAGCCGCCGCGCTCTGCGGCACGAAGCCTGCGTACTGGCGCTCGAATTCCTTGGCGACGCCATTGCGCCATCCCTCCGCGATCGATTGCGACATTGCGTCGGGGAAGATATCTTCTTCACCGTTTTGCAATCCGTCGAAGATGCCCTGCGCGACGGATTCAGGCGAAGCCTTCGGGATCTCGAAGCCGCGCGTCATGTCGGTGTCGACGGGGCCCAGGAAGACGCCGTGGACCGTAACGCCCTCACTTGCCAGCAGCGCCCTCAGGGACTGCGTCATGCTCAACGCGGCTGCCTTCGAAATCGCGTAACTGGGTGTGAGCGGCAATGGAGCAAGCGCCATCAGCGACAGGTTGTTGACGAGGGCTCCTTTGGACCGCTTCAACATTGGCAAGAACGCCCGCGAAACTTTGTACATGCCAAAGAAGTTGACGGCGAGGGTTTGCTCGATGACAGCCGGATCACTCAGATCGTCATATGGAGCAATTCCGGAGTTGTTGATTAGGACATCGAGGCTGCCGACTTCGCGAACTGCCTGCTCTATCTGTTCGACGTTGGTCACATCGAGCGTAAGCGGCGTTACGCGCTCGTCGGCGATGTCGATTGTTCCGCGAGTTCCTGCATACACCTTCTTTGCTCCGCGCCGCAGTGCTTCCTGGACCAGCGCGCGACCGATGCCGCGATTGGCGCCGGTGATCAAGACTGTCTTCTGTGCGATGTTCATGATGATCTCCTTTGAGGCTGACCTTGACCGTCCCGATCTTGCCTCTCTACTGGGTAAAACCGGCAGGAGGGCCAAAACTCATCGGTGCCCGGGGAGATTTTCTCTTTTTGTGTGGACTTCTTAAGTGACAATTACCAGATCTACTGTGATTTCAATAACATCCATATCAATTTGTGAATCAGATCGACCGTCAAGCTGCGGCCAAGATTGCGAATAGCCACCTGAATCCGTTGCCGACTTTCCGTTACAAACGCCCTCAACGGGGCCTTTTACTCCTCAAGTCGGCTTCTCGTCAGAAAACCATTTCCGCCGACGAGAGGAAGCCGTCCGCACCCACCACCCCGCTGCGCCAGCCGGCTGACTTGCTGACTCGCTGATTCGCTCCGGCTCCCTCATTCCCTGCCCTTCTAGTCTTCTTCAAGCTCGCTTTCCTCCGGCGCGTCGGTGGGGCTTGAGAACTCCATGCGGTATCCGTCGGGGTCGGTCAGCCCAACTACCCACAAACGGTTTCCCACAAACGGACGCTGCCGCACCTCGATTCCGCGGCTCTTGAACTCGCGATAAAGCGCCAGCGAGTCTTCGCACTGAAAACAGATATTGACTCCGGTTCCAAGCGGCTCTTTGGGGCGGTGATCGGGCCAGAACTCCTGAAGCATGATGGCCGCAGAGCCGAGTTCGAGCCAGCACCAGCGAATTCTGCCGTCAGGCTGGGCGCCGGAATGTTCTGAGGCGCTTTCGGGAATCCAATAGTTGGTCATCTTGAACCCGAGCCCGTCAAGATAGAACTTGAGCGAAGCTTCCATGTTAGTGACTCCGAAAAACGGGACCGCCCGTTTCACGTTTACGCTCGCAAGGTTGGCATTGGTCATGGTTCACCTCACCGGGATCACGGTTCATCGGAATCCACATTTCTTGCGACAGGCGCGATAAATGTGGATTGGCTGGCAGCATCGCCTGCGGGCCGGGAGGCCCGCAGGGACAGCCGGTCTGGAGACCAGCGCTACAGTGCAGCCGGTCTGGAGACCGGCGCTACAGTGCAGCGCCGACTCGCTCCAACTACGAGAGCTATGGGATTATTCCGGAATTCTGCAGTGAGAGCAGACAATGACCTTTGTCAGCCTGACACGCCTCAGAATCCGCTCCTTCCGATTTGTCCCGCTCTTCGCGCTGCACACCTGGCGGTCGCTGAGGCAGATAAAACGCGCACGCGGATTTCAGACGGGCACAATCCTGGCTGATCGAAGCTTCACCTTCTGGCCATCACAGCCTGGGACAGCGAGGAGAGTATGCGCGCGTTCATGCTCTCCGGGTCGCACAAGGCCGCGATGCCGCATCTTCTGGAATGGTGCGATGAGGCTGCAGTAGCTCACTGGACGCAGCCGGAGACCCAGGGTCGTCCCTTCCTGGGGTCGGGACGACTTAAGTGCATCGGCTCCGGGGCATAGCAATCCTGTAACCGCTGTAGTCCCCCGCCGCGTGCTGCTCTCTGCCCACTGACCACTGTTCACTGCGGGTATCCCGCCCACACATATTCGAGCGCCTCGGCCAGCGTCTGCTTCTTGGTTGCGCCGTCAACGTGGCCGGCGTTCGGCGCAAACACAAACTGGTAGTGATAATGCTTCGCTGCCAGCACCTTCGCCATCTGCTCGTTGGCCAGCACCCAGTCGTGCATGCCGTCGCGCATGGCGTTGGGGTTGAACAGATCCTTGTCGCCCACTTCCATCCAGATGCGGATCGGTTTGCGCTGGTTCGAGGGAATCAGTTGATCGTGAAATCCCCACGCGCCATGCGGCGTCTCAGGGTTCCACGGCCACTGCTGATTGATAAACGTGCCCGAGTAGGAGAGCACGCGATGATAAAGCTCCGGATGATACCAGGCCATGATGAGCGCGCACGACGCGCCCGAGCTGCCGCCCATGGTGGCGCGGCCATTGGGATCGTGGGTCAGCTTGACGTTGTATTTTGCTCCACCAGCGGCAGCACTTCGCTCTCGACCCATTCGGCGTACTTGCCTGACATGGTGTCGTACTCCAGGCCGCGTTCGCTGCCCTGCGCATCGCCGCTGCCGTTGCCGATGGAGATAGCGATCATCGCCGGCACTCGTCTTTCGGCGATCAGGTTGTCGAGCACGGTGAACAACATGCGGTCAGGCCCGTCAGCGCCCACGATGAACGGAGCCTCGGTCCCCGACGCGTACTGCTGCGGCACATAGACCGCAACATGGCGCGTGTAGGGCGCAGGATGGCTGGTGGTAAGGATCGGCTTCGCAGGATTGTCGGCGTCGGGCGTCCCGAAGGTTCCCTTGTCGCGCGCGATGCCGGGATAGAACTTGCTGTCGGCCGAGCTCATGGTGAACTCGTAGACATGCCCCTTGGGCACCCCTTCATGCTCAGCGGTTTCAGGCGCGGCAGTGTGCGTGGGTCCGAGGATGTAGTTGCCGTCCTTATTCGGCGGTGCGTTCTCGCCATCGAGGAGTTGTTTAGCCTTGACGTAGCCCGGCGAATGCGGGTCGCGGGTAGGAAACGTCGGCCTGGCCGGAGGCGCAGCGCTAGCAGCTTGCGGCGTCGATCCTGCTGTCGGAGCGAGTGACTGCGCAAATGAAGATGCAGGAAGAGCCGCTCCCAGGAGAACTCCAAATGACAACACAATCAATCCGCCCTGTACGTTCACCGGTCCTCCATGTCCCTGCTTCACTTTTTCACTCTTTCGGTGCCTCTCTGTTTTGCTGTTCACTGACCACTGTTCACTGTCCACTGTGGACTTCAGCCCACTGCCATCACCATCTTCCCAAAGTGCCCGCCCGATTCCATCCGCTTGAACACTTCGCGTGTCTCGCTCCACGGGAATGCCTCAAAGACCGGCCTGAGCTGGGCTTGCACGATGGCCCGATTCATAGCGACAAAATCCGCCCGCGAGCCAACATAAATCCCCTGCACCCGCACGCCTTATGCAGCACCAGCGGCACCGGAAGACGGCTCGGCATCTTCGCCAGCACGCCGATCTGCGCCACCGACTCCGCCAAATCGACCGCCTTGAGTGAACGCCCCAGAGTGCCCGCGCCGCCCACTTCAACCACCAGGTCAACTCCCTCGCCGCCCGTTTGATCCATGAACCCAGCGGTCCCACTCTGGCGTTGCGTGATAATTCAGTCCCGCATCGAGCCCAAGCGCTCGCGCCCGCTCCAGCTTCTCGTCGCTGCTCGATACACCCAGCACACGAGCGCCGCGCAACTTGGCAAACTGCAATGCGAAGATCGAAACCCCGCCCGTTCCCTGGATCAGCACAGTGCCTCCGGCTTGACGCTCGCCGGCCGCAAGCGCGCTCCACGCCGTAACCGCCGCACACGGCAACGTGGCCGCCTCTTCAAAGCTCAGGTGTTCGGGAATCCGCACCAGCCCTTGCTCTTTAAGCACCATCTGCTCAGCCAGCATACCGTCGATATCGCCGCCCAGCGCGCCCTGCGATTTGGCCTTGGTCAGCGGTCCCTCGATCCAGTTCTGCATAAAGATTCCGGCCACGCGGTCGCCGGGTTTGAACGCCGTCACGCCCTCGCCCACGGCAATAACCTCTCCTGCGCCGTCGGAGCAGGGAACCCGGGGCAGGCTCAATTTGGGGTTATAGAGCCCCTGCACCATCAGCAAATCGCGAAAATTCAACGAAACCGCATGCATTTTGACGAGTACTTCACCCTGGCCTGGAGCCTGTGCCGAGTGCTGTGCAAACTCCAGCGAATCAATGCCGAAGCTCGAAATCTGCCATCGCTTCATAGTGCGAAACCTCAATGACTCAAAGGATGCCGCACCCAAATGGTGGGATCGATCGAACAAAACACTCGTAGAATGAAGATATGGCCCGTGGTTGGGAAAGTAAATCGGTGGAGGAACAGATGGCAAACATCTTCGAAGTATCCGTCTCGGTGAACGACGCCAAAGATCGGCGGGCTGCGCACGATTCCGCCGTCCGCGAACGGCAACGGCAGGCGCTCAATCTGCAACGCCAGAATATTTTGTCGCAGAGGACATCGAGTCCGGTCCGGCGGCAAGCACTGGAAGCCGCGTTGGCCGAGATTGAGTCACAGATCGCCGCCATCGGCTAGATTAGTGTCACGTTGGCTGACCCGCGCCGCGTGAAGGGTTCGTCCGGGCGCCTCGCCTTTATTCTTCGCGGTGAATCAGAATACTGTTGGCCTGGTCGACGGTAGTGAGCGTGATTCTTGCAATGTTCACATGTTCTGGACGCGTCACTGCCCATAGAATCGCATCGGCAATATCTTCGCCGTACAGCGGCGTAAGCCCCTTATAGACCTTGGCGGCGCGACCGTGATCGCCGTGGAAGCGCACCAGGCTGAAGTCGGTCTCAACCATCCCCGGATTAACGCAGGTCACCCGTATCCCTGTACCGAGCAGGTCCTCGCGCAGACCGTCGTTGATGAATTGCGCGGCGGCCTTGCTGGCGCAATACACCGCGCCGCCGGGATATACCAGCTCGCCGGCCACCGAGCCCAGCGTAACAATGTGGCCGCGGTCGCGAACCACCATGCCCGGCACCACTGCCCGAGCCACATACAACAGGCCCTTCACATTGGTGTCGATCATCTCTTCCCAGTCTTCAATGCGGCCGGTGTAGAGCTTTTCCATGCCGCGGCTCAGACCGGCATTGTTCACCAGGATGTCGATCTCAGCCCACTCGGCGGGCAGATCGTCAATGGCGCTCTGCACCGCGTGGCGGCTGCGCACGTCCAGATCGATGGAGTGCACTGCCTGTGCGCCGGCGGCCAGCGCCGCGGAGGCCACTTCGGCGAGCTTGCCCGGACGCCGCGCCGCCAGCAACAGTCGCGCACCCTCTGCACCGAACTTCAACGCGGTGGCTGCGCCAATTCCTCCGCTCGCCCCGGTAATAAGAACTATCTTCCCTTGAAGGTTCATGGCTTTATGGTAACCAAAAGTTTGGGTCTTACAAGGCCGTTCATCACAGGCTCAATGTGCACGCGCCACCAGCTGGGACAATCCTCTCCAAGCGGTCAATATCGCCACGATTTCACGTCCGCCGCGGGCGGTGCTGTGGCCAGCATGTGCTCCACCATCAGCGGAAGAATACGCTGCGTCCAGTCGCCGTTGTTCTGCTGCATGGAGTATTCCGAAGGGCCGCCGGTGTAGCAATGCGGCATGCGCGGTCCGTATTGGAAGGTAGCGTCGGAGTGCGGATTGCGAGTGGCGTCGAGTTCATCCTGCAGCATGTGTACGGCGTTATTCAGGAAATATGTATCGCCGTCGCCGACAGTGATGTGCAGCTTGCCCTCGAGTTCCGGCCCCAGCGTGGCCCAGTCGCGCTTCAAGATGGCGGCCAGATCATAGTGATCGTGCCAGTAGGCGACTACCGATTTGTCGATGGCTCCGCTAGTCGGATCGATCACTTGCGCCGGGTATCCGTCTTCGCCGGCGGGCGAAAACACGGCCTGCCAGATGTTCCACTGCTCGGTCGAGCGGCCATTCGTGCCGAGAACGAACTCAAAGGCGTACTCGTCGCGAGTGAGCGCGATGACGGTGCCGTCGGGCTTGCGATCGGCGGCAATGGGAATCTCCCCAAAATCTCCCCTGCGCTCAAAGGCGTTTGCATCCTCGTAGAGATCGATGTTCTGGTAGGCGTGAAAGTCTACGGGGTCAGGACACGCGACATACGCGCCGTTATACATTTCGGGATAAAAGACCTGAGTTGCCAGAGCCTCCCATCCTCCGGTTGAGCCGCCATAGGTCGCGCGCGCCCATCCCTCGCCGATGCCGCGGTATTGCCTCTCAATCGCCGGGATCAGCTCATGATTGATGGCCGTGCCGTAAGGCCCCACGTTGGCCGAGTCAACGTCGTACGAGTCGTCGTAGTAAGGGTTGGCGTTCTGCACGTAGATCAGAATCACGCGCGGCAATCGATCTGAAGTCCAGTCCTGAAGGAACTGGTAAGAGATCATCTCGCGCGCATAATCAGGCGCCTTGGGGTCGGGCGGAATCCGCTTCAGGTCAAGAAAGCGGAAGCCGGCGTGAAAATGATCCTGGTAGACAACCACCGGGTATTTCGCATCGGGGTGCTCGTCAAAGCCGTCGGGCAGCAGGATCCACGCGCCCAGGTACACATCGCGGCCCCAGAACTTGCTCAGCACGTCGCTCTTGAATCGCATGTACTTGAGCCACTTTGCGGCTGGGCTCCTGGCGGCAATCACCCTGGGGTCCGTATCAGTGCCTTCAATAGGAGGAACCACCTGGTCGAGAGTCAGTTTGACGGGCTCCTGCGATTTCGGATCGAAGTGAATCTTTACCGGTTTGTTGTAGTGATTGCCGGGCTTGATATACCAGTGCTGGCCTTCGCCTCTGTCGGGCGGAAGCCAAAGTGTTTTGCGCGAGGCGAGATGGAATTCCTCATATACGTTGAAAACGCCCTGCACGAAATAATCGCCAGCATCCAGTTCTGCGAGCGAGCGGCGCGGATAGCCGACAGTCTTCGCATCTACGACGAGCGGCTGGCCCGGCGTAGCACCGTCCGCATCCACGCCGAATCCCTGCGCCGATGTGTAGGTCTCCTCCAATTGCATGCGCGGCTCCGAGCTCCCGTCCTTTGAGAACACCAGAATAAGGTGCCCGTGCAGCGGAGCTACCGCCGGCACCGTGACTTCGATCCGTTGGGCGTGAGAAACGCAGCATGAAGCAAGGGTAAGCAAGGAGACTGGGAGAAAAAGTTGTCGCATTTTCGAGGAGAGCCTCATCGAGAGTGACGCCAGTCTAACACCCACGCCGCTGACCCACCTCCCTCGATATGGGCGCCCAAGGTCCGTTGCCTTCAGGGAGCTTGGAGCGCGTTGCATCAGACGCGTAGTCACGCCGCCCTAAGCCTTAGCTCTCTTCTGCGCCATCCTATATTGCCCCACAGCCCAATCCTCATCGGCAAGGCCCGCAGTACGCGCCCGAGCAAAGACCTCGGCCAATGTATCGGCGAGACTGAGGCGCGTGTTGCGGCTTGCTGCGGCCTCGCGCAACATGCGCAAATCTTTTTCGCCAAGTCCGATGGTTGCGCCCACGTGTTCCGGCGGGTTCAGCATCACCTTGGCGTATGCCGCGTAAAAAGGCGATTGAAACAGCGCGCTGTTCACCGCATCCAAAAAGACCGCGGGCTCAATTCCCTGACCTTCGGCAAAGACAAACGCCTCGCTCAGCGAGTGAATCATGGCGCTGATCAAGAAATTCCCGCCCAGTTTCACGGCATTCGCCTGCCGCGGCTCGCTTCCGATCACCGTCACTCCGCGCGACAGCGGCGCAAAGATGGGGCGAGCGCGTTCGATTGCGTTCTGGAGCGCCTGCGGCCACGATCCAAAGCTTGCCGTCGGCGGCAACATTCGGCCGGCCAAACACTGGCGCTGCCACAAAATCGATACCGCGCTTCGCATGCTCCACCGTCAGTCGCTCGCTCAGCGCGACACTGATAGTGCTCATGGCAATGTGCAGCGCGCCGGGGTCAAGCGCGTCGAGCAAGGCGTTAGAGCCAAACAACACCTCTTCATTGGCCGCGTCGTCAAACAGCATGGTGATCACGGCGTCGGCGCCCAGCTCCGCCTCGGCCGGCGTGGCGGCGGCAATCGCGCCTTCACGCAGCAGCGGTTTTGTCTTGCCCTCGGTCCGATTCCACACCGCCAGCTCGTGGCCCGCGCCAATCAATCGCAGCGCCATCGGCGTTCCCATATTGCCAAGGCCAAGAAATCCAATTCTTCATCGCACACCTCGATATCAATGTTAAGTGAGCGTGTTGCACGGGCGATGCGAATGGTGGGATTTCGTCGCGACCCTACGGGGCGCGTGCGATCATGCAGGACGCTGTCCCAGGGTTCCGTCCGTTGCGGCGGACTCCACCCTGAGCTATTTTTCGTTTTTTCAATACGGGAAGACAGCAATTCGTCTACCTGATTAAACATGGCAAATAAGGGAGTTGAGCAACCAAAAGCTCAAATGCCTTTGCAATTGATAGCAGCGGCATGGGGGCCCGCAGCCGCGCCGTACACTGGAACCACTATGCTGCGCACCGTCAACGCCACGCGATACGTGCTCCCCCTGCGTGAGGGCGGGTCGCTTCCCGCCATCGTCGAAGCCGACGACCTGGGGCTCTACGTGGTAAAGTTTCGCGGCGCAGGCCAGGGCGCTCTCGCTCTGGTCGCCGAGTTGGTTGCCGGGGAGATCGGCCGCACCCTCGGCTTGAATATTCCTGAAATTGTCTTGGTTAAGATCGACGATGCTCTAGGCCGCAACGAGCCCGACTACGAAATTCGCGAGCTCCTCAAGAAAAGCGCAGGCCTGAACCTTGCGCTCGACTTTCTGCCCGGCTCAACCATGTTCGATCGTGCCGCTAATGACAAGATCACCCCTGAAGTTGCCTCGTTCGCCGTCTGGTTCGACGCGTTCACGCAGAACGTCGACCGCACCGCGCGCAATGCCAATCTGCTTATGTGGCACCGCAAGCCTTACTTCATTGACCATGGCGCGGCGCTCTACTTCCACCACGATTGGGCTACGATGCCGCAAAAGATCGGCTCACCGTTCACTGAGATTGCGCAGCACATTCTGCTTCCGTGGGCTTCGCAAATCTCTTCGGCATCCCAGATCGCTCATCAGCGTCTGAATGCGGCCGTATTTTTCGAAATTCTCGCGAGTGTGCCCGCTGAATGGCTAAATGCGGCTCAGCCCGGCGCCGATCCTGAAGTGATCCGCGCCGCCTACATCGATTTTTTCGTCCGCAGGCTCGCAGCATCCCCTATCTTCGAAGAGGAGGCGATCCACGCCCATGCCCGCCTCGTTTGATTACGCAATCGTGCGTGTTGTGCCGCGCGTCGAGCGCCAGGAGTTCATCAACGCCGGCGTGATTGCATTCAGTCTCGAGAAGAGATTCCTCGCCGCGCGCATCCGGCTTGACGACGAGCGCCTTAAAGCGTTGTGGCCCGACGTCGACATTGCCCTGGTGCGCGATCATCTCGCGGCAATCGAGCGCGTCTGCGCCGGTGATTCCGCGGCCGGCCCCATTGCAGCACTCTCGCAGCGCGAACGCTTCCACTGGCTGGTCTCCGCGCGCAGCACTATCATCCAGACTTCGCCCGTGCACTCGGGCCTCTGCGATAACACCGAAGAAATTCTCGACCAACTCGAGGGACGTTTCCTGGCAAGCTGAGAGTGCGGCTGTTCCAGCTACATCCAGCTTTACGGTTCTGTAAAAATTTCTTTAGCAACTCCCCGATACACTGGTTTCATGTCGATTCTTACCGTCATCATCCTGGCCATCATTCAGGGACTCGCCGAGTTGCTTCCGATTTCGAGCTCGGCCCACGTGGTTGTTGCCGAAAAACTGATGGGGCTCGACCCCTCGTCGCCTCAAATGACGCTGCTGCTGGTCATGCTCCACACCGGAACAATGTTCGCGGTGCTGGTTTACTTCTGGAGAACCTGGAAGCGCGCTTACTTTTCCAGCCGCGACGCCTTCCGCCGCTTTGTGATTCTCGTGGTGTCGGCCACGGTGCTGACGGCGATTGTGGGCGAAGCGCTCAAGAAAATCATCGAGCTCACACTCTTCCGCGGCGCGCCCAAGGCTCAGATCGAGGACCTCTTCGGCCGGCTCGATCTCATCGCGCCGGCGCTCGCTGCAGCCGGCATTCTCATCCTGATTGCCGGCCTCCGCGAACGTCATCGCGAGTCTGTGATTGCAGGCAACCGCTCCTCCGGCGAAGGAACGCTTTCTCTGTATCAAGCCGCGTGGATGGGCCTGATTCAAGGGCTGGCGCTGCCGTTTCGCGGATTCTCGCGGTCGGGCTCGACCATCTCCGCGGGCATGTTGACCGGCTGCAGCCAAGGAGCCGGCCGAACGCTTCAGCTTTGCGCTGGCAGTTGTGCTCACTCCGCCTGTCGTGATGATGGAAGCCATGAGGCTGATTCACGCCGCGCACGATGCGCGAGCCGCCGGCGCACCCATCGACCTGCACGCAGCATTTGCTACCAGTCTGCTCGGCATGTTGTTCTCATTCCTCGCCGGATTGCTCGCGCTCAAGTGGCTCAGCAGCTGGCTCGAATCGGGCCGCTGGCACTGGTTCGGCGTGTATTGCCTCGTGGCGTCCGCGGTGGTCTTTTATTTACATGTGAGGGGATTCTGAGGAGCATGGCGTAGGGGGTGGGTATGCCAAAGCCGGAGCCAAAACGAACCGATCAACAAAACGAAATGATCGTCGACCACATCATTAAAATGTGGCAAAAGGCCTTTGAACAATCTGCCGTCTGGCTGTTGTTTATTGTGTTCGGCGCGGTTGGTCTCGGTCTAAACGGGCTATTCGTTCAGAACAACAACCTGGCCTTGGCTAAAGGCAAGATCGGCATCTGTTTGATCATCGTGGCAGGTGCATTTTTTCTGACCGTCTTCAAGAAACGCTTTCAATGGATCTTTGGACTTGGGCAAATTTTGGCGGGCCTTGCGAGCTGCTGGTTCAGCATGGGTGGTTTTGCAAAGGCGGGCGTGACGAGATACCAGGCGATTCTGTTCCTGGGTGGCAGCATTTATCTTTTGCGCGAAGGCATCGAGACTTTCTGGGACGGGGTCGCTCCGGAATCCGGCTCGAAGCAGAAACAAGGGGATGAACAGTCGACGTCGCCGCCGTCAACTTAAGGGTTGCGCTGGAGGCTCCCGGCTGCACAACTCCTTCACTGTTTCACTTTTTTCGCTGCCGTCAGTTCGGCGTTCCCTCAGTTTCATCCGCGGTGAATAGACATTCCTGGCACTGGCACATGCGGCGTAGGTAATCCCACGAGTAAATCCCTCCATTGTGCCCGTCCTGCCAGTTGAACTGGATGGCGTAGCGGCCGACAGCATGCGCGCTGGCCGGCTTGGGCGGCGGCGTGTACATCGGCAGTAGCGCCGCGTTCTTCGGCTTGGCCTCGCCTGCCTTACGGCCCTCCTGATTGCGCTGGTCCACGCAGGTGGCGCAGGGGCAGGCGTCGCGCAGCCATGCAAAACTCCACGCGCTGCGGTGTCCGTCTTGCCAGTCGATCTCCAGCCCCTTGCCCTCGGTCAGCAGCACCCGCACCTTGTCGGGGGTCACGGCGATCCGCGGCAGCGGCCGTGTTTCCTCTTCCGTCCGCGCTTGTTTCTCGTGCGAAACAAACTGAATGCCCTCGTGGCTCATGGCTTCAGTTTACAGTGCACAGTGGACAGTGGACAAAGAGCGGAACTCGCCGTGCTAGGAAGCTGGATGCGCTACTAAATTTCCCTGGTCCTTGTACCCTGTTTCCTGTTCCCTGTCCACTGCGCACTGTTCACTACTTCACAAAGAACCACGCCGCCATTCCCAGCCCGATTACCACCACGCTTGCGCGCAACACCCGCTGCGGGATGTGCCGGGCAACGCTGGCCGAAACATAGCCGCCGATGGCCGCGGCAATCATTGAAGCAAGACAATAGCGCCAAACCACCTGCCCATCGACAATAAAGATAGTGAACGCGATGCCGTTGGCCAGCGTTGTTGCCACTACTTTGAGCGCATTGATCGTATTCAGGTCCTGGTATCCGAAGAGCGACATAAGAGTGATGATGAGGAATCCGGCGCCTGCCCCAAAATAGCCGATGTAAAAGCACACAACAGCCGTAGCGATGAAGATCGGAATGCGGCGCGGTGCATGTGTGGCTCCCACAATCGATCCCTTGCGGCGTTCGAGCAGGCGCGAAACCGGCCCACTGACTGCAAATATTGAAGCCGCGATCAGCAGCAGCCACGGCACAAGATGAAGAAAAGTCTTCTGCGGCGTACCAATAGCACAATTGCGCCTGCGGTGCCGCCGACCAATCCGGCCAGGCCCATAATCCATGCCAGCGTCAGGTTCCGCGCACTTCATCGCGGTAGGCGGCGATTGACGTGAGCTGCCCCGGCCAGATCGCGACCGTATTGGTTGCGTTGGCCTGCACGGGCAAAACGCCCATGCCCATCATGGCTGGAAACGACAGGAACGAGCCTCCGCCGGCCACGGCGTTCAGCACTCCGGCCAGGAACGAAGCTGTAACCAGCCAGACCCAGCGCCAGGTCAGGTCGGGCGCGATGCCCAGGTAATGTGCCATCCTGCTTCATTTTAGAGGGAGCGGCGCAAAATCACCTTCACACTGCCCGCACACTTTTGCTAACATCATTCAAAATGCAATGCGATATGCTCACTTCCATGCTTCCCCGTGGCATGCTCATCCTGTTGGGGCTGCTTCCTGTTGCCGTACTCGCTGTTCTTCCACTCCATCGACTGGCGCAGACCCAACCCACGATTCTAGAGGTCCACGACCTCGGCAAAGGCACGTCACAACTCGATGGTCCATGGCAATTCCACGCGGGCGACGACTCCATCATGGCCTTGCCGCAAACGGCTGATGCAACCGGCACGAACGGTTGGGAACAACTCACGGCAGACAAGCCATGGGGCGCGCAGGGCCATCCTTCGTACTACCGGCTTATGGCTGGTATCGCAAGCACATCAGCTTTACGCCGGCCCCAGGTGGTCCGCAGGAGATTCTATCTTCTCATTCGCCATGTTGACGACGCATACGAGGTTTATTGGAATGGCCGCATCGTGGGCCACAACGGCGGACATGCCGCCCAAGCCGCTCTACTACTACTCTCAACCGCCGCAGATTGTCCGTCTCGGGCCCGGCGCGCGACGGAGTGCTTGCATTTCGCGTTTGGAAGGCGCCGCTGGCCAGCTTCGATCCGGAAAGCGTCGGCGGTTTCTATTCCGAACCGGTTGCCGGCGACCAGGCTGACATCGACGCCCTCAAAGCAAAGATCGACTACGACTGGCTGCGCAGCCGTCAATACGAGTTCGGGCTGCGGTCCCTCTACGGGCTGGTGATGATTCTGAGCCTGTTGGCCTGGTATCGCGACCGCTCTCGCCACGTTCTGCTGGCCATGGCGGTATTTGCAGGGTCGCCGACAATCGCCGTCTTTCTTGTCGGGCTGCATCTTCCCCTGTCCTTCAGCCACGTCGATCGGTTGGTTGCAGCCAGTTCTGGGCATGCAGGACATCGGTCTCTGGTTCCTGTTGATCTACCTGCTCGAACTCGACTCTCACCGTAACTTGCTGGCGCTCGCGAAACAGCTCACCATCATCAACCTGACTGTGACCTCGCTGGACGGATTATTGACCCTGTTCGACTGGAGCAAGCCGTGGCTTACTACGTGGGCGCAAACGGCCGACGGAATCTTGACGGCGGCCTTTACCACCACGCAAATGCTGCCCTTTCTGCTGCTGGCTTATGCGATCCGCAAGCGGCTCGACCTTGCGCGGTGGGCCGTGGCCATTACCGCTTTCCTCACTGAGATGCTCTTCGCATTCCGCATCGCCTCAGAACAAGGCAGCCGTTACACCCACTGGACAATAGGCGAAAAGATGCTGCAGCCCCTCTTTGTGATGAATGGAAATCCGTTCACTCTGCAGGAGATTGCCAACACATTGTTGTTGCTGGCCATTATTTATGCGGTTTACCGGACCATGCAGGTCACGATGCACCGCCAGGGTTCGATGGAGCAGGAGTTGAAGAGCGCTCGCGAGTTGCAGCACGTGCTCATTCCGAAGAAGCTCCCTGAGCTGCCCGGCTTTGCCGTCACCAGCGCATATCGTCCCGCGCAGGAAGTAGGCGGCGACTTTTTCCAGATCATTCCTCTCGAGGGCATCCATGCCGGCTCTACGATCATCGTGCTAGGCGACGTGAGCGGCAAGGGGCTCAAGGCGGCCATGGCTGTCTCGTTTATCGTGGGTACGGTGTGCACTTCGGCAAAATTCACTTCGAGCCCTGGCAAGTTGCTGGCCGAATTGAATCTGCGGCTGTGCGGGCGACTCGATGGCGGTTTTACTACCTGCCTGGCGCTGCGGCTCGACCCCGACGGGCATTGCGCGGTAGCCAACGCCGGCCATCCCGCGCCCTTTCTCAACAGGAACGAGCTTGAGATGGAAGGCTCGCTTCCGCTTGGCGTAATCCCCGGTGTGGTGTATGGCGAGACCGATCTCGACCTGCGCGAGGGCGACCACATTGCCCTTTACACCGACGGATTGCTTGAAGCCCGAAACGCAAAAGGCGAGATATTCAGCTTCCATCGACTGAATGCTCTCTTCTCCACGCGGCCCGGTGCGGGAGCGGCCTCAGGGGTAGCTGTGCAATTCGGCCAGGAGGACGACATCACGGTTTTGACAGTGACGCGGCTAGCCGTTGGAGTGAAGCCAACAACGAGGCTCATCGCCCCCGAAATGGCCAACGTCTGAATTTGCTATCGCATTCAAAACACAATGCGATATGCTCACGCCATGCACCGCTGCATCTTCCAAGCGCTGGGAATTGTGTGCGCGGCGCCTCTGCTTCTAAACGCGCAAACATCAAACCCACCACCTACGACGCCCCAGCCTGGCGCGTCAGCGCAGGCAGTGCCGACTACGCAATGGCGGTCCGGACTCATCGAGCTTAGCGAGGATTGGGCCGAACACGACGGCGACGATATGGCCTGGGCCAAGCCCGACTTCGACTCCAGCGCTTGGCAGACCGTCGATCTTGAAGACATGGGCGCGGCCAAACTCGGCTGGAGCTGGTACCGCGAGCACGTGGTTGTGGGACCGGACTACCCGGAGGTGCGGTTATTGCTCCAGGCCGGCGACGGCCTTTATGAACTTTACGTCAACGGTGTCAGGATCGAAGGCGCCAACATTCGATCCCAATTCAACGTTCGCCGGCCCATAGAGCATGTCTTTACGCTCGACAATGACAACGGCGACTTTCTCATCGCCATCCGCACCCATACGCCGGCCAGCTATACCACGTATCACCTGCCGCTTTTTCTAAGCGTCACGATGGGCCAGCGAGCGGCGATTGGCTATGAGCGCCAGGCGCTCGAGAGCGCGCGACTTTACGACGCAATCCCCTCCATCGTTATCAATCTGCTGCTGGTACTCGCGGGCATCGCGGTGCTGGGTCTCTTTGCCGGGCAGCGCGCGCGTCGCGAGTATCTCTATCTTGGTCTCTATCTGGTGCTTGTTGGCGTCTCCAACGGCGTTTGGATTCCCCAGCAAGCCGGGCTGCTGCCCACTGCGGCCAGCCTACTCTTCGCCGATCCGCTCACTTACGTCTTTACCGTTGCGCAAATCGAATTCACATTCAGCTTTGCGGGGCGAAAACTCGGTCGCGGCTGGCGTACTTTTGAAGTGATTCTGCTGCTCGCCCCCTTGCTTGCGTATGTCGATTTCGCCTGGCACGTGATAGGCGACAGCTACGGGCTGATTGAAGCAGCGCTCACTGCGCCCGTGGCCCTGTTGCTCCCCGTCATGCTCTGGATGTGGTACCGCCGCGGAAATCGCGAAGCTCGATGGTTGATTCTGCCCAGCCTGCTTCCCGCAGCATCAGTGACGCTCTTCAATCTTGGCTCGGCATCCATCTTTCTCGGTTGGAACACACTCGACGTTCTCGACTCTCCTATTCCGCTCGGACCGTTTTCGATGCAACTCGCTGACCTGAGTAGTCTGCTCTTTCTGCTCGCCATCGGCTTCGTCATGTTCTTCCGCTTCACCCGCATCAATCGCGAGCAGGCTCATGCCGAGGTGGAACTGGAGGCCGCGCGCGAGGTGCAGCTCAGGCTTGTGCAGCCTGCCATCATACCCCGGGGTTCAATATTGAGAGCGCTTACCTGCCGGCGGCACAAGTGGGAGGCGACTTTTATCAAGTGCGTGCCTGCCAGGACCGCAGTCTGCTTATTGCGGTAGGCGATGTTAGCGGCAAAGGACTGCCCGCGGCTCTGAGTGTTTCCGCGATCGTTGGAGCCCTTCGCGCCCTGCCCGAGCTTGCGCCGGGACTCTTGCTCGCAGCGCTCAATCGCGGCCTCAGCGGCAATCTGCAGGGAGGCTTTGTAACTTGTTGCGCGCTGCGGGTCGCGCAGGACGGCTCCGTTACCCTCGCCAACGCGGGGCACATTCCGCCTTATTGCAACGGCCGTGAGATAGAACTCGAGTCCGGTCTTCCTCTCGGCCTGCTTCCCGGCGCCGAATACTCTGAAACTCAGCTTCAGCTCAACCCCGGCGACAGGCTCATGCTGCTCTCTGACGGCGTGGTCGAGGCTCGCGACTCCGCGGGGGAACTGTTCGGTTTTGAACGCACGCGCGCCATCTCCGGCCAACCCGCCGACGTCATCGCCACCGCCGCTCGACAATTCGGCCAGGAAGACGACATTACGGTTCTCACGTTGAGTTTTGCAGAGGAGAAAACCAAGCATGAATAGGACGATCCTCGCCGGTGCACTGCTGTTGCTTGCCGGATCGCATTTGGCGCGCCCGCAGACTATCAACCTCAACGATATTCGAGTGCCAATGGCGGACCTCGACGGCCAGTGGCGCTTCCATGCGGGCGACGATCCGGCATGGGCCAATCCTTCCTTCGATGACTCCGGCTGGTCGCTGCTCACAGGCGGACAGCCTTGGGGTGTGCAAGGCTACCGCGGATACTCCGGCGTGGGCTGGTACAGGCTTCGTGTTACCGTTCCCGCGTATTCCGGGCCGCTCGCGATCTACTTCCCTGAGGTTCAGGATAGTTACCAGGTCTTTACCAACGGCCGCCTGATCGGCCAGGTGGGAGAGCTGCCACCGCACCCGAAGCTGGTGAATTCGGACCGCGATATGTTCCGCATACCGGCGGACGCAATGGCTCCGGGACAGCCGCTCGTGCTGGCCGTGCGCGTTTGGGTCACTTCCATCGGCAGCGCGGATCGCGGCGGCTTTGATGAAGTTCCGCGAATCGGCGATGCCAGCCAAATCACATTGTGGCGCAAGCTTCAATCGCACTATCTGGCTTCGCTGGTCTCGGGCGATATTGCCGAGTTGTACGGCAATATTCTCACCGCGCTGGCGGGGCTCGGCTTGTTTCTGCTCCGCCCCAAGGAGCGCGGTTATCTGTGGTGGGGCGTGAGCCAGATGTTATGGTCCGTTTTCATTGTGCTGAACCTCTGGGTCAACTTTCGAACTTCGCCTTATTACAGTTTCTCTGTAGTAATCGCGTTGGTAATGGCGCTGGCCACCTATTTTCAATTCGAGTTCTACGTAACGTTCTTGCGACAGCGCAGAGACTGGCTGTATTGGAGCACGGTGGTCTCGATTTCCGTCAGCCTTGCCTTGAATTTCTTCTTGATTTGGACGCCTGCGGCGGCCTCGCTGAGGCTTCTTGCATCATGCAGCGGCACGTTGACACAGGGCTTTGTTGTGGCCATTCTATGGCGAGGCGGTCGGGGGAACAAGGTTGACGCAGCCTTGCTCCTCATACCCAACTGCGTGATGCTTTCTTTGCATTTGCTCAGCAACATCTGCGCCGTGCCTGCCTTTTCCTCATCGCACTGGGCAATTTGGATTGTGCGTCTTCTGAGCCGGGCCATTCATTGGCCATTCAGAATGAGCGCCTTCGACGTGGTCGGCCTGGTTGAAATGTACGCCGTACTTGTGATTCTGCTGCGCAGCTATGTGCGCACGCGTCGGGACGAAGAACGCCTGGAGTCGGAGCTCGAAGCGGCGCGCGCCGTGCAAAAAGTGCTCATCCCGAATGAGGCGCCCAGCATCCCCGGCTTCGCGGTTGAGACCGTTTACCACCCAGCTAGTCAAGTGGGAGGCGACTTCTTTCAGATCGCGCCCGTAAAAACCGGCGGCGCGTTGATCGTCATTGGCGACGTAAGCGGCAAAGGCATGCCCGCTGCGATGACGGTCTCATTGCTGGTAGGAACCGTGCGCACGCTCGCCCACTACACGCAAAGCCCCGGCGAGATTCTGGCGGCCATGAACCAGCGCATGCTGGCCCGCTCATCCGGCGGTTTCACAACCTGCTTCGTAATGCGCGTCGACCTGGACGGAACGTTGACTGCTGCCAACGCCGGCCATCTTTCGCCGTATCTCGAAGGAGCCGAGATTGCGGTCGAGGGCGGCCTCCCTCTCGGCCTCTCTGCGGAGTCGCGCTATCCGGAGACCACATTCCACATTAAGTCTGGCCAGCAGCTCATGCTCTTGACGGACGGCGTGGTCGAAGCGCGCGACCAGCACGGGGTTTTGTTTGGGTTCAATCGCGCCGCGGCCATGTCCCGGCTCGATGCCAACCAAATCGCGGACGCGGCGGAACAATTCGGCCAGGAGGACGATATCACCGTCTTGACCCTCGCCCTTGCCCCCGCTGGAGCCGTGCATGCATAAAGTGGTTCTGATTTTGCTGACTTGTGCGGCACCACTCGCGGCTCAATCTGTCGTGACCATCGCGCCGGACCAATGCGTATGGCAGGCCGGCGATGACCCCGCCTGGGCCGCGCCCAACCTCGACGAATCCGGCTGGCAGCCGCTTGCAACTTGGAAGAGGCAGACCAGCGAACCGAGATTCTGGATTCGTTGCAGCGCCGATTTGAGCACGCTGCGCTCGCTCGCGCACCCTGCTCTGCAGGTTGCCTTTTACGACGCATACCAGCTGTATCTGAATGGAGCCCCGATCGGCAGCGCTGGAAACATCGAACGCGGCACTTTTGACTTGAACGCAATCCGCTCTTATCCGATTGCGGCCGGCCAAGTTCCCCTGGGCATCTCAACCATCGCATTGCGAGTTGCCAATCGCGTCCTGCTCACCAATAGCGGCCCCATCAGCGGAATGATCACCAGCAACATCGAATTGCGGGCCGGCGATGCTTCGATTCTCGATGGTCTAAAGGCTCGCTCGGTGCTGACACGGTCTTTGCGTTACTTCGGATCGGCTGCATGTTTCGGCATTGTCGGCGTGCTGGCCATGATGCTCGTCTTTCTCTATCTCTACGACCGCACCCGCAGCGAGTTTCTTCTTCTCAGTGTTGCATGCCTCTCTCTCACCGCGCTGCGCCTGAATGAGCTGGCCATGGCTGCTTTTCTACCCTACCCTTTTACCCTCTGTCTATTCGTTGTCTTTTTTGGAAACGTCGCTCTTACCCTCACGCTCTACTGGTTCTTCTTTGCGCTCGCCAATCGCAAAACAGGACCGGTCTTCTGGACTTTGGTCATCGTCAACTGTTTTTGTTACTTTCCAAACGCGCTCGATGTGGTCGCCTTTTCAAGCTCGCCGGAGTGGCTCGGAACGCTCAATCTGATGTTCATGCGCCCTTTGTCGCTCTTTCTCCACTCGGTGCTGTCGTGCTCGGTGTTCGTAGTCTTCTGGCCCTATCGCAAGATTCCGCGCCGCGCACGGCCGCTCGCCTTCCTTTCCATGCTCTGGATGACAGCCGATCTGTTGTGGTTCATGGCAGAGGCGACGGCCATCCCGCTTCCCGGCATTCCAAACGTCTTTCAAACCTGGGGCGTTCCCTTACTTGAGGTGCGCGCATTTACAACCGCTGGTGTCATTACCGCTCTGCTCGCCCTGCTCTTTCGCGACCAGCGCAAGGTGACTGAAGAGCGCGCGCTTTTTGCGGGAGAAATTCACGCTGCGCGCGATGTGCAGCAGTACCTCATTCCGGCGCACCTGCCGGCTACACCCGGTTTCACCATCGAAAGTGAGTACCGGCCCGCCCGCGAAGTCGGCGGCGACTTCTTCCAAGTGCTTCCCCAGGCCGCCGACGGCAGCCTGCTTCTTGTCATCGGAGATGTGGCAGGCAAAGGCATTGAAGCGGGCATGCTCGCCACCCTCATCGTCGGCTCAGTGCGCACTGCCGCCACATTCACCTCAGATCCCGCGCGCATTCTGGCCCTGCTCAACGACCGCCTCTGCGGCCGCGGCCTCGTCACCTGTCTCGCGCTCCACATCGATCAGGATGGAAGCGCAACTCTCGTCAATGCCGGCCACCTGCCGCCATACCTGAACGGCAAAGAGCTGGCAATCGATGGCGCGCTTCCCCTCGGCGCAGTTCCAGGCATGCAGTTTCAGGCCACGCGTTTCACTCTCTCCGCAGGCGACTCGCTGTTGCTCATGACCGACGGAGTGGCAGAAGCGCAAAACTCCCAGGGCCATCTTTTCGGCTTCGACCAGATCGCCAACCTGCTCGGCACCGGCGCAAACGGCGCCGCCCTCGCCTCCGCCGCCCAGGCCTTCGGCCAAGAGGACGACATTACTGTCCTCACCCTCATCTTTGCCGCCGCGGAGGCGATCGATGCGTAAAGCAATTCTCTTCCTGCTTTTTCTTCCCTGGGCCCTCTCGGCGCAAACTGCCCTCAGCGTCGAACCCCAATATTGCGTGTGGCATCAAGGCGACGATATGCGCTGGGCCGCGCCGTCGCTCGATGAATCGGATTGGAAGCCCGTGTCCGCATGGACCGGGCTCGCAACCCCAACGCCTTTCTTTTGGTTGCGCTGCAGTTTCGATCCCGGCCAACTTGCCCCCGCGGTCGAACCCGAAATACAAGTCTCAGGCGATCTCTCCTGGCAGGTCTTTGCCGACGGGCGAGTGATTGGCGAGTCGGGCAACCTGATCACCGGCGTGCATACCACTGGACTGGCGATCGACTATCCAGCGCCGGAGTTCTCTGAGCGCAACCACCCCGTTACCGTCGCCGTACGCATGACATATACACCCGAAATGAACGGCATGCAGGCATTACCTGCCCTTTTGCTTGGCGATGCGGAGCTCCAGCGCGATGCTTACTATCGCGTAATGTATGAACGCACCCGGGAGCAATGGCTCACCTGGGCGTGTTACGCGCTCATCGCATCGGCGGGCTTGTTCTTTTTCGCGCTTTACTGGTTCGATCGCTCGCAGCGCTTTCTGCTCTGGATCAGCCTGGTCTGGCTTTCACTTGCCGATCTGCGCATCAACGAATTCCTGGTTGCCTCTTCGGTCCACTATTCCTCATTCCTTGAGTACCTCCTCTACGCAGCCGGTCAGAATTTGCCCGCTTTTGTCATCTTGTTCTTCTTTGCGTTGAACAGGCGTCGTGTGCCGTTCTTTTACTGGATCATTATTGGCATCAATGTCTACTTCTGGGCCGCGCTCGTTGTGGCCGCATTCCTGCCACTGCGCCTGGCCATGGTCCTGCGTTGGGACACGGAAGTGGCCTTCTGGATGAACACGATTCAGGTCGTCGCGACACTGTTAGCCGTCACCTGCGTACCTGTAGCTTTCTGGCCGCTGCGCGCTCTCCGCGGCTGGCAGATTCCGCTTGCCGCTGTTTGTCATTTGTGGGTGGCGATGGATACCGCATACGTGGTTGTGCAGCTTCCGATCCTGCGACTGGATGTCATGGCGCTGTTCCTCAAGATTCAGCCCTATCGCTCCGCGGCCATCGCAGCAGTCGTCGTCGCCATGACCTTGCTGCTGGTCCAGCGCCTGCGTTCAACCAACCGCGACCGGGCCGCGTTGCAAGGCGAGATGGATGCTGCGCGCCGGATCCAGCAGCTCCTGGTTCCGTCTACAGTGGAGTCAGCCGCCGGCTGGAGCGTGGATGCCGCGTTTCTGCCCGCTCGCGAAGTGGGAGGCGACTTCTATCATTGCAGCGCCCTGCCCGGCGACCGCCAGCGCGTGCTGATCGGCGACGTGAGCGGCAAGGGCACCGCGGCGGCAATGACGGCTGCACTCTTGATTGGCGCCGCCAAAAGACGTGAGACCGATTCGCCGGCTCAGCTTCTCGAGCACCTGAACCTGGTTCTGCGCGACAGCCAGGTGGGGGGATTCACGACCTGCCTTTGCGCCGACCTCGCCCCCGATGGTTCCATCTTGATTGCCAACGCCGGACACCTGCCTCCGTATCTCGATGGCATCGAGCTCGCCCTCGATCACGGCCTGCCGCTCGGAATGGATGCGCAAATTGCCTACCCTCAAGCGTTCTTTCAGTTGCAGCCCGGGGACCAGCTCACTTTGCTCACCGACGGCGTAGTCGAAGCTCGCAGCCAATCCGGCGAGCTGTTTGGCTTCGACCAGGCGGCCAGACTCAGCACCCAATCGGCCGAGAAACTGGCCCGTGCGGCGGAGGACTTCGGCCAGGAGGACGACATCACGGTGCTGACTCTGACCCGGTTGGAGTCCGCGCCTGAAACGGCGCACGGGCGACGTTCTGAGCCAATTCCAGTCCCGGGATGAGCTTTTCCTAACTCCAGATACAAAATAATCCATTTATAGACAATCACTTGGCTTGATGCCTTCAATATATTAGTTATTTACGCTCATATTTTATGAATCATTTATGCTATAGTTTCATCAGATAGGTTGAGCGGCGGGAGTCGGGCTCCCGGCCCACCCACAAATCTTTGAATTCACACGGAGGAAATCAATATGGCAATCACCCGTTGGGACCCATTTCGTGAAGTTGCTACCCTGCAGAACCGCGTCAATTCGCTTTTCCGCGAAATGAACGACGGCGAAGGCCCGCTGACCACGGCCAGCTTTATTCCGGCGGTCGACGTATATGAGGACAACGAGAAGGTCGTCCTCAAGCTCGAAGTACCCGGCGTAGAAGAGAAGGACTTGGACGTTCGCATTGAAAATCACACGTTGACCGTCAAAGGCGAGCGCAAGTTCGAGAAGGAAGAGAAGGAAGAGAACTTCCATCGCATCGAGCGGCGCTATGGCAGCTTCTATCGCGCCTTCACGCTGCCGAACACTGTCGACACCGAGAATGTCGGCGCCAGCTACAATGCCGGCGTACTCAAACTCGAGCTCAAAAAGAAGCCCGAAGCCCAGCCCAAGCAGATAAAGGTCAACATCGGCGGCGGCAAGGCGCAGGAGCAGGAGCTGGTAGGCACGCGCTAAAAACCAGTTGTCAGTTTCGGTTTTTTGGCCGGGCGAACCGTCTGGGTTCTCCCGGCATCTCTCTTTTTATAGACAAACAGCGGCGTACACTGAGCACTAGACGTTCGCTGTTGGTCAAGAACCGTTCACTGCTTCACTGTTCTCTGTTCACTGCTTCACCGTTCACTGGAGTTTTCATGGCCATCCGTTGGGAAAAATTTACCGTCAAGTCGCAGCAGGCGATTGAGGCAGCGCGCAACCGCGCCACCGAGCTCGGCAATCCCGAGATCGTACCCGTGCATCTGCTGCTTGCGCTCGATTGAGGACCGCGAGGGCGTCATCCCCGCTGTGCTTGAAAAGATCGGAGTGCCCATCGAGCGGCTTGAGGCCAACCTGCACACGATCGAGGAGAAACTGCCTCGTGTTGCCGGTGGGTCCAATCAGCCGGGCATCGGCCAGGCGCTTACCCGCGCGCTCGACCAGGCGTTCAAAGAAGCCTCGAACTTCAAAGACGAGTACGTCTCCACCGAACACCTGCTGCTGGGCGTCGCGCACCTCAAGGGAGATGCAGCCCACGATGCGCTGGTAGAGCTTGGCGCCTCGCACGAGGCCATCCTCAAGGCACTCACGGCGGTTCGCGGCTCGCAGCGCGTCACCGACCAGAACCCCGAAGGCAAATTCCAGGCGCTTGAAAAATACGCCAAGGATCTGACCGAGCTCGCCCGCCGCGGCAAGCTCGATCCCGTGATCGGCCGCGACGAAGAGATTCGCCGCGTCATCCAGGTGCTCTCGCGCCGCACCAAGAACAACCCCGTGCTCATCGGCGAGCCCGGCGTGGGCAAAACAGCCATCGTCGAAGGTCTCGCCCGCCGCATCGTCTCCGGCGACGTGCCTGAAAGCCTGAAAGACAAGCGCGTCATCTCACTCGACCTGGGCTCCATGCTTGCGGGCGCAAAATTCCGCGGCGAGTTTGAAGACCGCCTCAAGGCCGTGCTGAAAGAAATCGAAGAGTCGAACGGCGAAATCATTCTCTTTCATCGACGAGCTGCATACGCTGGTGGGCGCGGGCGCGGCCGAGGGCGCCATTGACGCCAGCAACATGCTCAAGCCGGCCCTGGCGCGCGGCGAACTGCGGGCCATTGGCGCAACCACGCTGAATGAATACCGCAAGTACATCGAGAAGGACGCGGCCCTCGAGCGGCGCTTCCAGATCGTCTACGTGGGCGAGCCTAACGTCGAAGACACCATCGCCATTCTGCGCGGCCTGAAGGAGCGCTACGAGGCGCACCACAACGTGCGCATCAAGGACTCGGCCATTGTGGCCGCGGCCACGCTCTCGCACCGCTACATCAGCGACCGCTTTCTGCCCGACAAGGCCATCGACCTTGTGGACGAGGCCGCGGCTTCGCTCGCCATCCAAATTGGCATCGTGCCGACGGAGATCGATCAGTTTGAGCGCGAAAGAACTTCGCTTGAAATTGAGCTCAGCGCACTCAAGCGCGAGACCGATAAGAACAGCGTGCGAGCGCCGCAATAAGGTTGAGCGCGAAGTGGCTCAATTGACTGAGAAGATCACAGCCCTGCGGGCGCGATGGACAAAGGAGCGCGATGCGAGCAGCCACATCACCGACGTGAAGAAGAAAATCGAGTCGTTGCGCTTCGAGGCCGAGGAACAGACCCGCAAGGGCCAGCTCGATCGCGCCGCGCAAATACAGTACGGCGAGTTGCCGAAGCTTGAAGCGGAACTGAAACAACTGAGCGCTCAACAGGACGGCAACAAGGGCGTGGCACGCATGTTGAAGGACGAGGTCGACGAGGAAGACATCGCCAAAATCGTGCTCAAGTGGACGGGCATTCCCGTCAACCGCATGCTTGAGGGCGAGGTAAAGAAGCTCGTCACCATGGAAGACCGGCTGCGCGAGCGCGTGGTGGGCCAGGATGCGGCGCTGAGCGTTGTCGCCAACGCAATTCGCCGCTCCCGCGCAGGATTGAGCGATCCGCGCCGGCCCATCGGCTCGTTCATTTTTCTTGGACCGACCGGCGTGGGTAAAACCGAAACCGCCCGCGCGCTGGCCGAGTTCCTCTTCGACGACGAGCACTCCATGATCCGCATCGACATGAGCGAGTACATGGAAAAACATGCCGTGGCTCGCTTGATCGGCGCGCCTCCGGGCTACGTGGGTTACGACGAGGGCGGCCAGTTGACTGAGGCCGATGCGCCGCCGTCCGTATGCGGTGATTCTTTTCGACGAGATTGAGAAGGCTCACCCCGACGTCTTCAACATTCTGTTGCAGGTGATGGACGACGGCCGCCTGACCGATGCCAAGGGCCGCACAGTGGACTTCAAAAACACGGTGCTCATCATGACCTCGAATCTGGGCGCGGCAATGCTTACCGGCGACACGCTCAAGACCGAGCATGACTTTGATATGGCCCGCGAAAGCGTGATGCGCGTGCTGCGCGAGCACTTCAGGCCGGAGTTCCTGAATCGCGTCGACGACACGGTCATCTTCCATTCACTTGGCAACGCGCAGTTGAGCGCGATTCTCGATCTGCGGCTGAACGAGGTGCGCAAGCTGCTTGAGGACCGGCAGATTTCGCTCGAGCTCACCGAGCCCGCGCGGCAGTTGATCCTTGCCGCCGGATCGGATGCGGCCTACGGTGCGCGGCCGTTGAAGCGCGCGCTGCAGCGCATGGTGCAGGACCCGCTGGCGATGAAGATACTCGACGGCGAAGTGCTGCACGGCTCGCACGTAAGAATCGACGCCGACCGCAACTCAAACCAGTTGCGCTTTGAGCCGATGGGCCGGGAAGCGATGGCGTAACCACCTGCGGTGGGGCAGACGGCACTTGCGCGACCCGACTGCAAATCTGAAGCTACCTAAAACAGGTTTTGCAAATGCGGAGCCTGTTTTGTTTGGAATCTTTAAAGATGCAACATATTCGGGTGCCCAAGGTCTCGCTTTTGAGACCTGGGATACCACGAAACTACTGCCCCAGCGCCGCTTCAATCGCCGCCGTCACCTGGGGCGAGTCGGGCGTTACGGGCGGCTCAAAACGCGCCACCGCTTTGCCATTGCGGTCAAACAGAAACTTGGTAAAGTTCCACTTGATGTCGCCGGCAAACTGTGGGTCGGTTGAAGTGTCGGTGAGGAATTTGTAGAGCGGCGTCTGGTCGTCGCCCTTCACGCTTACCTTCGACATCATGGGAAAGCTGACGTTGTACTTGCGCGTGCAGAAGGTCTTGATCTCTTCGTTCGTGCCGGGTTCCTGCTGCGCAAAGTTGTTCGCGGGAATGCCCACGATCACGAGGCCCCGGTCCTTGTACTTTTCATACACTGCCTCAAGCGCCGCGTACTGCGGAGTGAAGCCGCACTTGCTGGCCACGTTTACCAGCAGCACCACCTTGCCCTTGTAGCTCGCGAGGCTCACCTGCTGCCCATCTATTGAATTCATTTGAAAGTCGTAGATGCTCGCTGCCCGCGCCTGCAGAGCGCCAAATGCCGCGCACAATCATAGTCGCCAGAATCAGTTTCCTCATAAGACCTCCAGATTTGACCTGCGGGAACCGTCTACGTCACATTATTATCCCCGCGACAGTTTCATTGTCATCAAAATGTCACAGCCGCCTCAGCAGGTGGGACGCAATCGCGATCCGGAGACCTACTGCCTCAGTTCCACCAGCGTCGCTCCCTGCCCGCCTTCATTCTGCGGAGCCTCTTCGATTCCCGCAACGTGTGGATGGCCCTTCAAGAACTCGCGCACGCCGCGGCGCAGGATGCCGGCTCCGTGCCCATGAATCACGCGCACCCGCGGCAGCCCGGCCAGAAACGCGCGATCGAGATACTTCTCAAGCTCGTCCGTTGCCTCGTCCACGGTGCGGCCGATCAGGTTGATCTCCATGCGCATGTCGTCTGTGTTGGCGCTGGTTACCGTAACATGCACGCCCGTCTGCTTCCGCGCAGCAGCCAGCGGATCGATTTTCACTTGCCCAGGCTTTCCCTGCCCCAAATCTGCTCCAGAACGCGACGGCTCGGAAAGCTCATCTCGTTTCGCGCGCATTTTGATCGGTCCCAGCGCAATTTCAAACATATCCTTCTCCACCTCGCGCTGCACCACGCCAATCTTGTTCATGGATTTGATGAGCACGCGATCGCCCGCCGCAATGTGCTTCAACACGTGCGGCTGCGCGTTGGCGTCGCCCTGGTCGGCTCCGGTGCGATGCGCAACCACCGTCTGGTTAAAGCTCTCCTGGAACTCGCGCCGCAGCCGGTTGATTCGCCGCTCGGCTTCTTTCGACAGTTTCTGCTGCGCGGCGCGGTCCTCGACCGCGCGCACATTCTCGCGTATCTGGAATTCAAATTCCTTAAGCAGCGACGCAAGTTTTTGTTCGAGATCGCGCGTGCGGTTACGCAATTCCACGTCGCCTTCTCGCGCAAGCCGCGCCCGCTCCTGGTTGAGCGCGTACTGCTGTTCGCGCGCAGCCTTGCGCTCCGCTTCAAGCTCCGCCAGATCGCTATGCAGCTTTTCGAGAAACTTCGCCACATCGGCCTGCTGCGAGCCGAGCCGCTCGCGCGCCCCGGCAATAATGGCCGCGTTCAGGCCCAGCCGCTCGGCCGTCTGAATGCCCGCCGAAGCCCCCGGCACTCCCAGATGGAAGTGGTAATTCGGCGCGAGTGTCTTCTCATCAACGCCCGCCGCCGCATTGCGCACACCCGGGGTGTTGGCCGCGTAGACCTTGAGCGAAGTGTGATGCGTAGAAATCAGTGTCCACGCGCCGGCCTGCAAGAAAAATGCGGCGACAGCAACGGCCAGCGCCGCACCCTCTTCGGGATCGGTAGCCGAACCCAGCTCATCAAGCAGCACCAGCGAGCGCCTATCGGCCAGTCGCGCCAGGCGGTCGAGATTGGTGATGTGCGCTGAGAATGTGGAAAGCGCGGCCTCAATCGACTGCGCGTCGCCAATGTCGGCCAGGAATGCGGTAAATATAGGAAAGCTCGCCCGCTCCGCCGGAACCGGGATGCCGGCCTGCGCCATCATCGCCAGCAGCGCCGTGGTTTTGAGCGCGACCGTCTTGCCGCCGGTGTTGGGGCCGCTGATAATCAACTGCCTCTCGGCTGCGGTGAGCTCAAGAGTAAGCGGAATAATCTCGCCTCCCTGCGTGCGCAGGCGTTTCTCAAGCAGCGGATGCCGCCCCCGCTCAATCAGCAAGTGCCCCGCTCCAAAGCCAGGAGAAATGCAGTTAAAGCTGCGCGCGAATCGGGCACGCGCTTGAACGCTGTCAACAAGCGCCAGCACGCGCGCGCCGGCCACAAGCTCGCCGGAATAGCCGCCCACCTGCCGCGTGAGCGCCACAAAGATGTGGTGAATTTCGGCCTGCTCTTCCTCAAGCACTCAGCCGGCACATAATCTTTAATTGCAAGCCGCAACACAGCAACTTTTGTGTATGCTGAGATGTCTATGTAGTAAGCAAGTTAGCTGCCATGAAGTTTGAGAACGGTCGCCCTTGGGGCGATAGAAGGGCAGGCAGCCATGAAGTCGATGGAAAAGCAGACCGTAAACAGGCGCCGCGACGGCGCCATTTCTATTGGTATCACCGCCTTGGCCGCAGCAATTCTGGTTACCGCTCCGCTGCTGCGCGCCGATGACTCCGCGCCGCAGGCCCGCGCCGAGCGTCTGAGCTATGTTGATGGCCAGGTTCGCGTTTTGCAGGGCGACCAGGTGATAACCGAAGACGCCACCGTTAACACGCCCATATTTGAGGGCATGCAGGTTCAAACCCAGCAGGATGGCCGTGCCGAGATCCAGTTTGAAGACGGGAGCGTAGCTCGCCTCTCGCCCGACACGACGCTCACTTTGAGCGCGCTGCGCGGCGAGGGGTCAAGCAGCGTCACCGAGATGGTCGTGAACGGCGGCCTGGCCTACTTTGAGCTGAGGTGGAAACCAATCGGGCCAGATGACCGTTCGCTTCGCCGACTCCGCAGTCACGCCCAGCGGCAACACCGTCTTTCGCGTCAGGATGGACGCGCCTCCCGGCCAGCTCGCGGTTTTTTCAGGGCGACGCCGATCTCACCCGTGGAAACGGAGGTCTGCAGTTGGCGATGCACGGCGGTGAGAGCGTTACCCTCTACGCAAACGACATCAGCCGTTACGACCTCAACGAATCTATTGACCCCGATTCATGGGACGCATGGAACTCCGATCGCGATGATGCGGCGACAACTGAAAGCGCCTCCGCGACCGGCGCAGGGCCGACTGTTGGCGGATCGGAAAGCAATAACCCTGCCTGGAGTGACCTGGACGCCAACGGCAGCTGGTACAACGTCTCCGGCACCGGCTACATCTGGTCGCCTTTTCCCGCCTCCAATCCCGGCTGGGACCCATACGGGTGCGGACAATGGATGTGGTATCCGCGCTACGGCTATATCTGGGTTCCCTGCGACCAGTGGGGATGGATGCCCTCCTCCTGCGGCAGTTGGAGCTACTATGACAGTTTTGGCTGGGGATGGGAGCCCGGTATTGGCGGCTGCAATCCCTGGTGGAATTCTTACGGCTACTATCCCGGCCCACGCTTCGGCCGCACTCCGGTTGGCTTTCGGCCTCCAAGACGGCCAATATCTCCGGGCAGACCGGTGCGCGGCCACCCGGTCCCGGTCATTGTTGTGAACCGAACCGCTCCGAACCATGGGGAACCGTTGCCAAGCCGTGAGCGCAACGCCCCGGTTTTGATTGCCGGCAAGACGGTGACGCCGCTGCAGCCGGTTTCCTGAATCCCGGTTTTGTTCACTCGCCAGGCAATATCGCCAAGCCGGGATACACAATATTTGACGGAAGTCCGCATCCAGAGCAGGGCTCGACCTCAATTCGCCAGGCGTACACGGCCCACACCTATCCAGGCGCTGCTCCACAGCCTGCGCCCGGCATTAGTGGTGGCCGCTACGTTCCGGCTCCGGCTCCGTCGAGAGGCGCGGCTCCCGCACCCGCTCCGCACCCCACCAGCGTCAGTGGTGGTTATCACCCCAGCAGCGGAGGGGGCGGTGGCAGCAGTTACCACGCCAGCAGCGGTGGCGGTGGCAGTGGCGGCGGCGGTGGTGGCTCACACGTCAGCAGTGGTGGCGGCGGCGGCGGCGGAACCCACAAGTCGGGCCGAAACTGCCGACTGATAAGCGCTCGGGGAAGTTTGCGGGAATGAAACGAAGGATATCTCGCGGCATGGGCGTGCGTGTATACTTCGCCTGCTTTAGGGCCACACGCAAGAAAATTCCCGCATCAAGAAAGTTGGTTCCCATGCCTGCATATCTGTTACAGGTTGCCTATACCCAGCAAGCGTTGAGCGCGTTGATCGCCACCCCGCAAGACCGCACGCAAGCGCTGAAGAAAAACGTCAAGAACCTTGGCGGCAAGTTGTTAAGCTCCTGGTTCTCGTTCGGCGAGTACGATCTCGTGGTGATCGTCGAGTTCCCCGACAACGTGAGCGCGGCTGCGTGGGCGCTGGCCGTTGGGGCTGGAGGGGCGCTGA
>CAWILB010000056.1:0-171387 GCA_963836635.1 uncultured Acidobacteriaceae bacterium
TTAGTCGATCCTGAAAAAGTGATTCTCAGGCATATTGAAATTGAGGATTGCGTGCTTGCGGACCTTGCAGGGCCAAGAGCCCGCTCCAGATGCTCATCATGCAGAGCGGAAAAATGCGCCAAAAAGCTCCGAGGAGCTTGTGGAAGTTCATTGCCGCGGCCGACAGGATCGCATTGATCGCATTTCCCTCAACGCCCTTCAACCGATTGCGCTCCAACCGGTGTTCGCTCTTCAGATGTCCGATGCTTGGTTCGATTGCGGCCCGGCGTTTCATCCATCGCCACAACGCGGGCCTCGTCCTGCCTCTTCGCCGCTTATCGACATGCACCGTAACCGGGCCATCGTAGTCATGGCCGCGATAGCCCATGTCCACATGCGCCTCGCTCACTCTGTCGCCGATCAAGCTCTTAACCTGCTTCATCTGCTCGTTCAGCGTGTGGCCGTCATAAGGATTTCCAGTAAAACTCTTCGCGCCGACGAACCATCCACCACGACTGCTTACCGCGACACTCACCTTGTTGCCGAACTCATACTGCTTGCCCGCCTTGCCTTTCGCGATGCATTCCACTTCCGGCTCATGCACCGAGTAGATCTTGTTCTTGTCGTGCCTCTGTTGCGTGTGGATCCGATGTGCTGTCTGAAGTAACTTCGCTAACTTGTCCGATGGCATCTCGACCTGGCGTTCTATCTCGCGCATAACTCGTCCTAACTGCGTCTTCAGCTTACGCGTGCATGCGCGCGCGCGTTTCATCTGCCGGGCATGCGCATAGCGGCTGGACTGCATCAACAAGCGACGGCCAACATGCTGGTAACTCTGCTTGATGGTCACGCCCTCGGCTCGGGCAACCTTCACCAGCCGCTCGCGCATGCGTTGATAAAGCCTGGCATCGGTGGGAAAACGAATCGCCTTTGTCTCCACGGTTGTGTCCACATTGATGCGCTTCAACTCGGCGGCACCAATCACGCGCATCTCGATGCCCGCTTCAATCGTGGCGCGCAGCATCTGCTCGGCTCCAGCATCGCCCAGACGCTTGCGCCACCGCGTCATGCTCGACGCATCGATCGGCATCCGATGCTGAAAGTACCTCATGCCACTGAAGTGCTGCCAGTAGGGATTTTCAACCCACGCCGCCACCACGACTTCATCGCTCAGATCGAGATGGTATTTCAGATAGTGAAGGGCAACCATCAGCCGCGTCGAAATGCCAGGCGCGCCTTGAATGGGATCGTAAGTCTCGCCAAGCGTCTGCTCAAACGATGACCAGTCGATACAATGACCGAGACGAACCAGAGGATGGCTCGAATCGATCAACTGCTCCAAATCTATCTGAAACAACTCCCGCTGTGGCTGTTTCGCTTCCTGCTTGGGCCGCATCGTTTTTCCCCAGAAAATGCTTCGATTTCGACGCCTTCAGGGAAATTCTAGTGCAACAAACGCCGCTTTTCATCTGGATTTGTCGGGGTTTCGTCGGTTTTTCAGGATCGACTAGTTAGATCACAAAATGTAACAAGAATGCTGTTACATTCGTTTCAGACAAACTTGCGTTTTAAAGGGCTTACGATCCAAATACTGCATTTCCGGCGCTGAATACGCGCTTTTGCGCTTTTAGGCAGCATTGTCGTAAACAATAGAACTTAAACCATTTAAATCGATCGCCGCGCACTATCCGTTTCTCTTGAATTCGCACAAAAGCGCGTCGGGGAGTCAGCGATCCTTGAAGCAGTTCACTGACTCTTGGCGCGTTTCTTGTGAGAATTGCGGGCTAGGGGAAACGGGGTAGGCATGGAGCACTAGGCTTTTTTGCAGCCCCTTCAATCCGTAAGAAACGCCAGCGTCTGGAGCCCGGTGATTTCGAATGGCTTGCGGCAGCGCATATTGGCGCAGCTCAACTTGTCGTCGCGCCGGACCATGTACGACTGTGCCTTGGCGAAGCGGGCGCGGTCGCGCTCATCGGCACCGCGCGGAAGTTGCTGCCGCTTGCGGCGCACCACCCACGTCACCTTGTACTCGGCAGCTTGCCCGCATTTAGGGCAGGTAAGATTGTGACTGCGCTGTTCCGTGGTCTCGTTGAAAAATTCCCGTTCTTCCATTGTGCTTGGCCCCTGCTTCTGGTCTCCGCCAGCCGGACTCGGCGGAAGCCGCCCTGGTCCTCGCATGACTCTAAAACACGTACCAACAGATATTACCGCGCACGAGCTTCCGTTTCTGCGAGTCGTATACCATACTTAATCTTGCCGTGAGGAAACGCAAGCCAGTCCCGGTTCTCAGCCACCAAGGCGGTAAAGGCCAACGCCCGCGAGCGTGTTGGCCAGCCCAAAGCCGCTCGCGTTATCGATGACAAGGCGCCGCGCATCCCGCGCGAGGCAAAACATAAACCAAAGCTCGAAGAGCTGATCAGAAAAGAGGAATAGAAATGGCCAAGGCAGTCGGCTTCGGCGGCGTATTCCTGAAGGCTCGCGATCCCGAAGCGCTGTCGCGCTGGTATGCCGAGCATCTCGGATTCCGGCGCAGGACGGGGGCGCGCTTGCGTTTGATGGGCCCGAGTCCGTTGGCATGACCGTTTATGCGCACTTCCCGCAGGACACGCGGTACTTTGGCGGCGGGGAGCAGCAGGCAATGGTTAACTTCCGAGTCGATAACCTGGATGAATTGCTCGAGCAACTGGCCGTTGCCGGAGTCCGCATCGATTCCAAGCGCGAGGACTACGCCTATGGCCGCTTCGCATGGATTTGGGACCCGGAAGGCAATCGCGTGGAGTTATGGCAGCCGGTCTGATTTCCGGTTACGGCGCTATTGCTGAGTTTGCTGTTGCGGCGCTGGCGGATGCTGTACGCTGTAAGGCCCGGGCAGCACCGGCTCAGCAGGCTTCTCCGCGGTTTCAGGGGTTTCCGTTACATTGGTGCGCTTGGAGTAGATGCGGAACTGCACCACCAGGTCCAGCATCACCGGAACAGGTTTGCCGTCTTTCTCAGCCGGCTCAAATTTGGCAGCGCGAATGGCTTTGACCGCGTTTTCATCGAGCCCGAAGCCAATGGGCCTCGCCACCGCGATCTCCCCGGCCTTGCCGTCAGGGCCGATCACTGTGTGATACAACGCCATGCCCGCCACTCCGTTATCCTGGGCGAACTGGTTTGACTCCGGCTCAAATGTGGTCAGCAGCATCGCCTTTTTGTCCACCGTGCTCTGCCGCAGAACTGCCGGGTCCGACGGCCGGTAGTCGGCCTTTTCAGCGACCGCCTTGTAGTAGAGCTTCCAGAAGTCGGGCATTGCAGCCATCATGCGGACGTCGAGGCCGGGTGCAAAGATGGCGTCGACGGCCTGCCTGAGAACGCCGGTGGCATGGGCCGGCGAGGTGGTGGTGGTTACGCTGTCTGGATCGGCGGGACGCTCCTCGGGCTTGGCTGCGGCAATCTCAGCCTTGGCCTGCTCGGTATCAGGCTCCTCACTTTCATCATCGGCATCGGTGGCGGGAGCTGTGCTTGCGACTGATGCCGGCGATCCCGGCGCCGTTGCAGTGGTTGCGTTGGCGGCCGGCGCCGGCGCAGAAGTCTTGGGCGCTGCCGGCGGCATTGCCGGTTTGGCCTGCCACTTACCCTTTTTCTCTCTTGCTTTTTTGGGCTTCACCACCGATTCCCTGTCGATGGTGATGCGCAGAGTCTTTTTCTTGGGCGTGATCCGCACCTTGTCGTAAGCGGTCGTGGGGTCCTCGAAGGCAAGCTGATTTGAGAAGTGCAGCCCGTAGCGCAGGCCCTCAAGCTCGACCTTGTGTTTCGTCAGGCGCACCTTGTCGATCTCGACCATGCTCAGCGTGTAGGAGCCAACCGGCGAGTGGCCTGCAAGCTTGCCATGCTCGTTAAAGGTAAGCGAGTCATCGAGGTAGCCGCCGCGCAAGTAGAACGTCTTGCCCGCCAGCATCCGTCTCAACTCTTCTTCGGTTGTGCCGCCTGCCTGCGATTCGGCGTCCGGCACATTCTGATTGGCGGCCGGTGCGGGGGGTGAATCAGGCGGCTGGGCTGGGACTGCCTGGGTTGCTGCAGCTGGCGCCGCAGCCGGACTTGCTGGCGCCTGATTTGCAAGAGCGGGTGCCTGCTGTGTGCTGGGCTGCGCCGGGGCTGGCTGCTGCTGATCGGGCTGAGCTGGAGGCATCGAGTTTTGACTGAAAGCGGAAAGGCCCAGCGTCAGCGCTGCCACGCATGGCAGGGATGCGAGCCAGGAGACGCGCGGAATTCCACGACGGGGGTTCATGGCTGGAACAGAGGGTCCTATGAGCGCCACTTTAACAGGGTTTTCGGCGCGAGTCGATGAATTTCGGAGAGATAAGCACCTTGGTAACGTGGTCCGGCCCTTCCGGTTAACGCTTCATTTTGTGCAACGTCCGCCGGAACAATCCAACTGCCCTCCGCGCATCGGCCCCATTCATCTCAATCCGGCGCAGCAGCAGCCGAAGATCGTGGCGATTGGCTGCCTGCATCTCCTTGGGTGAATAGCCGGCCGTCAGCATCATCTCTTCAATCACCCCGGCCAGCCGGTCGAGCTCCCCCGAAGTCGCGGGAGGGGCATCGGCGTCGGTTTCTTTTGGACTCGGAGTTTGCTCCGTGTCCCGCCCGGCCAACTCATACAGGCAAACGGCTACTGCCTGGCCCAGATTCATCGAGGGCTGGGCAGCACCGGTTGGGATCACGGCCAGTAGATGGCAGTAGCTGAGATCGTCGCGCGTCAAACCGCGCTTTTCCGAGCCAAAGACGAATGCCACGCGGCCTCCACGGTCAAGCTCACTGCTAACATGCGCGCCGAGTTTGGCAAGCGGAACCACCATCTGCTCGGCCTTGCGATGGGCCAGAGTTCCAGTGCCAATCGCAAGGGTGCAATCGGCGAGCGCGTCAGCCAGTCGTTCCGCGCGTGTGGCATTTTGGAGCAGGTCTTCGGCACCGATGGCTGACTGCGCCTCATGCCAATGTTCCTCATAGGGCGCGACGACTGTGAGACGGGAAAAGCCGAAGTTGGCCATCGCCCGCGCCGCCGCGCCGATATTGAGCGGGTTGCGAGGCGAGACCAGCACAACCTTGATGCGGTCGAGTTGGGAATCAGTGAGCAAGAAGCAATTCTATTTGCTTCGAACGAACATGTTCTTGCAGCCAATTGCTTGGAGAGTTTTCTCAGTGCGGCCGGCCGGGGAGGACGAAGTGCTCCGCGCAGCGCGGTTCATAGGCGTCGCCGGGGACTTTGATGGGGCTGTCGAAGGCGGCCGGTTTGCCGTCAATGAGCCTCTGCGAATAGAGCGCGCGCTGGCCGCAGGCGCAGTAAGCCATGCATTCGGTAATGCTGCCGCCGTAGGCGTTTACCAGCCAGGTAAGGTTCAGCATCTCGCCAAAGGGCATGGCGCGAAAGTCCAGGTCGAGGCCAGCGACCAGCACGTCGTGGTTCTCATCGAGCAGGCGTTTGGCGAAGAGGAATAGCTCGCTGACAAATTGGCCTTCGTCGATGGCGACGCACTCCACGCGCTTGCCGATCTCCTGCTCTTTTTCGGCGATGGCGTCCAGCACCTGCCACGGGTCTGTTGATGGAAACTCGAACGCCTTGCATTTGCCGTGGCCGTTGGGGTTGCGGCTTTCAACCAGGCCCTGGCCGCTCTTGGTGTCGTCGCTGGGCTTGAGCACCAATACATATTGCTTGGCGTACTGGCGGCGCATCTCGGCGCGGCGCAAGAGCTCCGCGGTCTTGTTACTGCGCATCGGTCCCAACATGAGTTCGAGCTTGCCCGGCAATGCGTGGTCTCCCTGATCTTGATTCTTGCTTCCGGATTTCAATGATAACGCTGGGAGCGGGGTGGGACGGAACGGGCCGGGAGGAGTGAAGCGCAGATAGGTGGGCAAGTGACAGAGTGAATGAGTGAAAAAGTGAAAGAGGCGGGACGGATTCGAGGTTTCCCAGCCATTTCACGATGAGACTGTGAAATGGATGGGCACGGAGGTCCCAGCCCGAGGCGTTTATTGCGCGGCTTTTATTACTGCGTCGACCTCCGCCTTCATTACGCCGAAGTCGCCGAAGAAGCGCGCGAGGTCTCCGGAAAGCGGCTGCATTCTCGGCTGCGGGGAACGCAAAACGGCCGGTAGCGAAGTAGGCGCGACGGGCCAGTCTAGCCGCGGCGCCGCCGCCATGCGCAGCTCGCCGGTGCCCTGCGCGTCGAGAATCAGCGAGGTGAGTTTGCGGGCCAGATCGATAGGGAAACTTTCGGCCGCAAATACCAGCTTGCCGCGAATTGTGATCACTACCGGTCCTTCGGCTGTGGAGTAGACCTCTTCCACGGTTCCATCGTTCGAGGTTGCAGTAACGGCCGCCGTGGTTTCAAGGTGAACGTTGGAGTATTTGCGGCCGAGGTTGTCGGCATACATTCTGGCAAAGTCGTTGGCGGAGGTCGAGCTCTTCCAGACCGAAAGGTAAAAGAGGGCCAGGGACTTAGTGCTGTCCTGCTCTGCCGGAGTGGTGGCGGCGCGCAACTGCCCGGCCCAGTAAAGGCCGCCATTCCAGGCTGGGGTAAGGTCTGAGGCAGCGGTGTCGCCTCCGAACAGCTCAGCCAGAATGTGCAGGTCGAGCTGGCCTACCTGGCCGATGTCGTAAGGCTTGTAGAGTCTGTCGGTGAGGGGATGAAAGTTGGGCAGCAAGGGGATCGCGGGAATCTCCTTCTTCTCATACGTGCGCGGGTTAATGATCTCCCACGTGGATGTCGGAGGGCGGTCGAGCGCGCCAGCGAAGGCGGCGTTCTTTCCTTCGTCCATCCATATATCCTGCTCAAAGCTCATGCCTTCGCGATAGGGGAAGAGCATCGACTCGGAGAGCAGCAGCGGCGCCCGCGCCATGACCGGCGAATTCTCCGATGTTGTCATTTGTTCCTTGAGCCGCTCCATGATTTCGGGATCCTTGATGAGGCTCTTGCCCAGCGGCTTTAATGTGTAGTCCATCATGACCGCAGTTGCCTGGCCCTCGGCTACGGCGTCGCGAGCGGTGTCCATCTCATCGCGGGCTAGGTGGTCCTGGTCGCCGGCCGTATCGGTTGAAACGTCGTCGGGGGTCTGGTCGTCCCATTTTTCCAGGTCGCTGTGCTGATCCTGCAGCGCGTGAGTAAGCTCGTGGGCAAGCACCGGCTTTTGCTCGTCGACGTCGACCCAGTCGAGCATGTTTACGGTCTTGGTCTTGGAGTCGTAGTAGGCCTCGATCTGCTCCTTGAGCAGCGCCAGCAGGAACGGCTTCAATTCGAAGTCGCGATCGAGGAGGCCGAATTTCTTGAGGACGATCTCATCGCGTTCCAGGCGCTGCGCGCTCGCGTCCTCATTGAACTTTTTTTCCAGGTAGGCTTCGACGGCGGCACGCGTGATGAGTTGGCGCTTGACCGTGCTCTTGATGGGCAGGCCGGTCTCGTCAGAGGAGAACTTCATCAGCTCGTCGACCAAAGCAAACAGCTGCTTGGCCTGCGCGGGAGTGATGCGCCCGTTGATGTTGTTGGCGCTGTTGCCCTCCTGCGACTTGCCGGCGCTGTTGCCGGGTGCTGCGGCCGGTGTCGAGTCCGGCGAACCTTGCTGCGCTGTGGCGAGAGGCGTGCCGAGTCCGCCAATTTCCGCCGCCAGGCACACGGCCAGCGCCCACATCAGGCTGCCTGCCGGCCTGCGGCCTGTTCTACGTTTACAAGGACTCATCTAATCTCCTGCAACCGGCTCTTCGAGGTCTCCCGCAAGTAGCTCTTAAGGAGCAACGGGGCCGCTCACCGTACCTGTGTCCAAGGCTATAATCAGGATGCGGTCCCGCGCCAAGCCGGCGCAAGATTTGGCTGGCAATTTCTAGCTGGACAGCGGAAAAGTTCCCCCTATGGCAGAAACCGGCCTTACGGTTAACATACAGGCCACGGCGCTCTCTGCGATGCTGGAGTCTGCCGGCACGCCCCGTAGTCTTGCCGCGTATCGCGGAGCACTTACACCGCAACAGTTTGACGCTCCCACAACCGAAATAGCTGCGTTGGCTTACTCGACCGCGATCCACGACCTTGGCTGGCTCAGGCGCGTGGCAGTGCGCGGCACCGACCGTTTCCGCTGGCTAAGCGGGATGGTTACGAATACCGTCAACGACCTGTTTCCCGACTCCGGAGCATGGAACCTGGTGCTGAACGCGCAGGGCCGCATCCAGGGAGACCTGACGGTTTGGCGCGGTGATGAAGAACTCTCGCCGCAGCGGCGCACTCCAGACCCCGACTCGTTGAAGAAGATCGATCCAATGCTCGGCACTCCCTTTGCCGGGGAGTCAAGCCTTGAGCTGGAGATTGAAGCCGGCCAGTTTGAGAAACTGCTTGCGCACCTCAACCAATTCATCATCATGGACGATGTGGAACTGGTTCCTCTGGGCGAAGAGTCGCCGTGCGGCGCCGGCGCTGAGACTGCAATTGGAGTGAGCGGCCCGCAGTCGGCCGAGGTCCTGGAGCGGCTTGGGCTGCCGGTACTTGCCCATCCCATGAAGAGCGCGCGGGTAGAATGGAACGGCCTCAACCTGACCGTGGAGCGCGAGTATGGCGTAATTGCTCCGCACTACGTTCTATGGGTTCCGTGCGCGGGACTGCCCAGGCTGTGGTCCTGCTTGCGCACCGCGGGCGCCACGCCCGTTGGCTGCGCTGCACTTGAGGCATTCCGAATCGCTGAGGGCATTCCGGCTTACGGCCACGACATTGCCGAGCGCGATCTGCCCCAGGAGACTGCGCAGTTGCGGGGGCTGAATTTCAACAAGGGTTGCTACCTGGGGCAGGAGATTGTGGAGCGCATCCATTCGCGCGGCAACGTGCATAGGCATTTGCGGCACCTTGAACTCGGCGGGGCCGTGCCTGAGCCGGGAACCGAGTTAAAGCTCGGCGATGGTTCGCAGGCGGGCTACATTACCGGCGCTGCCGAGCTGCCGCTCGAGAAAGGCCGCCGCGTCTTTGCGTTGGCGATGGTGCAGGCTGCGGCCGAAGTGAAAGATGAAGTTCTGCATTACTCGTCCGCAACCGGCGAGGGAACAGGGCGTATTCAGGCGACTCCGCCGAAAATGTAACTTGCGGCGGCGTGGGGCGGGATTCCAGGGCTGGCGTCGGGTTCCGCGCTTTGAAAGGGCACGGCTTGAGCCGAGCCAATAAAGCTTTTAAAGTGGTTGGGGCTTTAGCCCCTGAGGGTTCTTTCCTAATAGGAGATCCCCACTGCGCAATGAAAAAGGGAAGTTGGACAAATGAGCGACAAACCTAAATTCGAAGTGATTGACAGGCGCAAGATTAAGGCCGAAGAAGAAGGGCAGCGAGCCCAGCAAGCGCCGGAACCACCGGAACTGGGCGGGGGACCGCGGCTGGTAGTCAATGAGAGCCGTGCGGGGACTGTTGCCGAGCCGCCGCAGCCGGTCGCAGGGCAATCGCCGGAGCAGGAGTTTGAAGGTGCGCTGCCGCCTCCGCCAACAGCCGAGGAGAGCAAGGAGCAAAAGGAAGCGTATCAAGCTTCGGCCGAGCGTGTTGACGATCTGCTGCGTGCGCAGAATCCGGGTATGGGCAAGCAGGCGCCGGTGGCCTTTGAGCACCTGGTGCAGCAGTTCTATTTGTCGGCAATGATCCAGATGGGCGCGGGAACGCAGGAGGGGCAGCGCCCGCGCGTTGACATTGTGGGCGCGCGGAACACCATCGATCTGCTCGGGGTCCTGGCTGAAAAAACCAAGGGCAACATTACCGCGACGGAAGACCGCATGCTGCAATCGGTGCTGTTTGAGCTGCGCATGGCGTTTCTCGAGCTCACCAGCATGATCAACGTGCAGGGTGTGACGCCGCCGCCGGCCAAGCCTTGAAAGGCCGTGATTCGTGACTCGTGGTTCGTGACTCGTGAAGTGCAGTAACCGCTCACTGTCCATGAACCATGACGCGCAACCACAAATAACGGTCCACGAATCACGAACCACGATCCACGAATCGCGAGCCACCGTGCAAGCAACCCTCACATTTTTAGGCACAGGAACATCGATGGGAGTTCCCACGCTAGGTTGCGTCTGCGCGGTATGCACCTCGGCCGATCCGCGTGATCGGCGACTGCGGCCCTCGGTGATGGTTTCATGGACCGGCGCGGCAAGCGGGACCTCGCGTGTGGTGGTGATCGATACCGGGCCGGACTTTCGCGAGCAGGCGTTGCGCGCGGGAATTGCGCACGTCGATGCGGTCTTCTACACCCACGCTCACGCCGACCACATTCTGGGCATGGACGATCTACGGCCGCTCAGCTTTATCGCCGCGAAGAGGTCGGGGCCCATTCCGCTCTATGCTTCGCCGGATACGATTGCGATTCTGGAGCGAATGTTCGATTACACCTTTTCGCCCAATGCATCCTACCCCAACCGCGCGCGGGTCGAGCTCAAGCTCGCGGCGGCGCACAACGCGATCAATGGTGTTGACTTCGTGCGGATTCCCGTGACGCATGGCGACCTTGAGATCAACGGCTACCGGTTTGGCAACGCGGCGTACCTCACCGATGTGAGCGCGATTCCAGAACCAAGCCTGGCGCTCCTTAAGGATCTCGAAGTGCTGGTGATTTCGGCCTTGCGACATGTGCCGCACCCCAGCCACTCCACAGTGGAGCAGTCGCTCGAGTGGGCGCGGCGCATTGGCGCACGGCAAACCTGGTTTACTCACATCGCGCATGACCTGGGGCACGAGCAAACCAACAGCACACTTCCTGACAATGTTCGCCTCGCCTGGGACGGGTTGAGCGTGCCCATAACACTATGAGCGCGCAGCCACGTTCAAGATCCAGCCCAACATCTGCTTCAATGCTTGTCTTTCGCTCGCTTGCGGAGATTCCGGCAGGTTTCGGGCCTACCGTGCTGGCGATCGGGAACTTTGATGGCGTGCACCTCGGGCATCGCGAGATTCTCTCTGCGGTTGTAGCCGATGCGCGCGCCCGCAACGCGCAAGCCGCGGCGGTGACCTTTGAGCCGCATCCTGAGCAATTCCTGCGCCCTGATCGCGCGCCGCAGCTCATCACGCCTCTCGCCGAACGGTTGCGGCTGTTGGCAGAAACCGGCGTCGATGCGGCTGTGGTGCTGCGCTTCGATGCTGCGCTTGCGGGTCTTGCGCCGCGCGAGTTCGTAGAGAAGATACTCTCAGCGGCACTCAGCACAAAGAGCATTCACGAGGGTGAGAACTTTCACTTCGGGCGCGGTGCGGCGGCGGGTATAGAGCAACTTGCAGCCTATGGACGCGAATTCGGATTTGAAGTGAATACGCACCAGGCGGTCGACGTGCGCGGGCTTGAAGTTTCAAGCTCGGCGATTCGCGCGCTGGTTGCGGCGGGCGACATCCGCCGCGCGCGCTGGATGCTGGGCCGGCCGTTTGCGGTGCTTTCAATGCACGCGCGAGGGCGCGGAGTGGGGTCGAAACTTCTTGTGCCCACAGTGAACCTGGCCGAGTACAACGGATTGCTGCCTGGCTTCGGCGTTTACGTCACGCGGCTGCGCGTGGCTGGGCGCGCGTTTGAGGCAGTGACAAATGTCGGCAACCGGCCAACTTTTGATGGCGTAGGCTTCGGGGTGGAGACGCACATACTGAACTTTGAGCCTGTCGAACTCGGCGAAGACACGCCGCTCGAACTTGAGTTCCTGATGCGCCTCCGCGAAGAGAGAAAGTTCCCGTCGCCCCAGGAGTTGAAGGCGCAAATCATGAAGGATGTGGCGCGTGCGAAGCGATATTTCAGGTTGGTGCGAGCGAATTCGTAGGCTACGGAAAAACGCGATGGGAAGGTGCGAAGTGTAAGGGCACGACTTTACAGGCTACTGAAAAACTCAACTTTGAGTTGCTTTGTAACAAGGGCACGGCTTTAGCCGGGTCGCAAACGCGTCACTTTCAACAGCGGGCTTTAGGCTCTGAGGGATGCGATCCCTTCCAAAAACGATTGTTGTCACAACCCGCTACCTCCGAAATGCATACAACGTTCGCCGCCTTGTTCGTTGCGTACAGAAGATGCGCCTTTTGCGCAGCCACCACGTCAGAATCGCGGCCACGGACCACACGAGAGTAGCCAGCAGGAACACGGCGAAGGTTGCGAACCGCGGCAAGCATAGCCAGCACACAACGGCAAAGCCCATCAGACCGATGCAGCCCATCGCCGCGCCCGCCGCGTCCACTCCGGCCACTGTGCGTCCGCGCCTAGTTCCATCAATGGCAACTCGCGCCTTGTGCTTGCGCTCATGCGCCTCAACCAGGCTGGCGCCTGCGGGAAAAATCGCCGGAAAAGCGAGGAACAATCCGCCAATCTCCGGCCCAAACCGCTTGGATATGAGCCCTGCAGCCACGCACACCCCGCCTCCGAACACGAATCGGATCGCCCACTCATGAGGCCGGATGCCTTTGATCGCCGCCAACCTGGTCTCGACGATCATCGCTATCTCACCGCCAGCCAGAGCAGAGTAGCGGATACGCCGAACCACACCGGCAGAAGCACCGTGGTGGCCATCAGCGCAGAGATCTTGAGGCGCATCAGCAACCAACTCGCCGCATTTGCGTAACAGAAGAATCCGATGGCACCAAACAACATTGATTGCGCTTCAGTGGCTGCATAAGTTTTGCCGTAATGGGCAATGGTGATCTCGATCGTGGCGAGCGCGATCGACGGTGCGGCCCCGAACAGTCCCGAAAAGCTCTTCGGCTTGAAAATCTCCGCCAGCGCGGCAAAGAGGCAGACCACCGAGCCACCGATCAGGAAACGGAAGACGAGTTCCGCCATTTTCTCCCCTCCCGATCGATGACCTACGCAGCCCGCCGTGCTTGCTTGATCAGGCGCTCGGCCTGCACGCTATCTTTGCAACCCAGCAGCTTGTACCTCTTGCCCTGTAGCCGGTGATAGTTGACGAAGAATTCCTCCAGTTCCTTCATGAACGTTTTGGGAAGATCCTGCCAGCGCCTGATATTGGCATAGAGGTGATTGGTTTCAGCTATGGCCAGCAGCCTGTCGTTGCGCGTCTTTTTCTTGCCGTCAATCTGCTCGCCTTCAATCACGCCGATAAGCCGCGACCGCACCACCACCCCCGGATAGGCCGGCTCGTCCATCAGCAACAGCACGTCCAACGGGTCACCGTCCGGTGCCAGGGTCTGTGGCAAGAACCCAAAGTCGTAGGGGAATGTCATCCCCGCCGGAAGAACCTTCTTGAGCGAAAACACGCATTGGTCCGCATCGAAAGCAAACTTGTTGCGGCTTCCTTTAGGCGTCTCGATAATTACCTGTACCAATCCATCACGCTTTTCAATTGGCTTCAACTTGGTCGGATTGGCAAGCCCGTTTCCGCCGTTTTTCCGCACACTCACGCTCCTCTGTTTCACGCAGCGTTAACAAAGGTATAGAGCCAGGCGCAGGACATTCGGTTGCCTGGCTGGCGACGAATGATCGGTGCAAGGATCGGGCACGGAAGCTATGTGAATATTGTGGGCTCAGTTCAGCGCAGGTTTCGTTTGCCCGCTCATCGGCACTGTTGGGTGCCCGGGCGGCATAGCCGGCTTCACCAGCGCGCCCTGCGAACTGGATGGGGCCACAGTCTTCGGTCGCGGTCGCGCAGCAGTTTGAGCGCGGGAATAAACCCGAGGCGGATGCGGAATTACGACCACAGTCTTTGGCCCGCGGCCAGCGGGAAGGTAATGAAAGACCTGGCCTGCGGGCGCCGGCTTCCTGGCTGTCTCGACTGCGGCGCTCTGCCGTGCGCGCGGCGCAGCATACGGCTGCCGTACATATTGCTGTGAACGCGGGTTAGCATAAGGCGGCGTTGCATACTGCTGTGCACGCGGTCCGGCATAAGGCTGACCTGCATACTGCTGCGGTGCACGCGGTGCAGCATAAGGCTGCTGCCCTGCATACTGCTGCGGTGCACGCGGCGACGCATACGGCTGTGCTTCGTACCGCGGCGCACGTGGCGCAGCATAAGGCTGCGTCGCATACTGTGGTACACGGGGTGCAGCATAAGGTTGCGCTACCGGCTGCGGCGCGCGTCCCAAAACCAGAGGCTGAGTTGCGCGCGCAGCTGCGGGAGCCGGAGCGCTGCGCGGTGCGATTTGCGGTGCATGATCAACAGCGGGTGCACGATCTGCAACCGGTATCGATGTTGTTGGAGCCCCGGTAATTGAACCTTTTGCCGCTGGCCCAACCGGCGTTCCTCCGCGCGGTGGAATCGCGGCCAGCGCAGAACGCGGCGGCGCAACAGCCTGAGGCGCTGTTTTCGTCCCCAACGAAGCCTGGTCGAGATTGCTGGCTGGATTGCGAACTGGACTGCTCTCAGGAGTCGAGTCGTCACCATCGCCGGGGAACTTTTCGTCGTCCTTGCCCACGATCGCCTGTTTCATAAACGTCATCCAGATGGGCAGCGCCGCCTGCGCCCCGGTCTCTTTCTTTCCCAATGACTCGCGGCTGTCGTAGCCAATCCAAACTCCGCAAGTGACGGAGGGCGAGAATCCCATGAACCAAGCATCGGTAAAGTCGCTGGTGGTGCCGGTTTTGCCGCCGATGGGATGGTTGAGCTGTTTGGCGGCCGCGCCGGTTCCATGCTGCGTTACGCCTTCAAGCAGCCCCATCATGGTTCGCGCGGTTTGCTGATCGATAACTTGAGTCACCGCGGGGCTGTCGCTCCACATAACAATGCCGTCGGCATTTGAAACTTTGCGGATGAGGCGCGGCGCAACCCTCAGGCCGTCGTTGGGGAAGACGGAGTACGACGCCACCTGCTCCTGCAGCGTGATTTCAACCGCTCCCAGCGCCACTGGCAGATACGGCGGAATGTTGGAGGTAACGCCAAACTTGTGTGCCATATCGATCACGTTGTGAATGCCCACGCGCGCCGCCAGCTTGAGAGCTGGAATGTTGCGCGACTCGGCAAAAGCGTTGGCCACGGTCATCGCGCCCTTGAAGTCATTCTCGTAGTTGTGCGGCACATAGCTGCCGAAGCTCACCGGCGTATCCATGATGATGTCGGTTGGCTTCACTCCGTCTTCAATCGCTGTCGTGTAGACGTAAGGCTTGAAGCTTGAACCCACCTGCCGCTCGGCCTGCGTGGCGCGGTTAAATACTGACAGCTCGTAGTCGCGGCCGCCCACCATGGCCAGCACGTCGCCAGTGGTGTTATCCACCGCCATCAGCGCGCCCTGGGCGCCTGAATCCTGTTCGAGCGTCGCGCGTCGCGCCGCGCCTTCGTTTGTGCTGGTCAGATGAATGTAGATAACGTCGCCAGGCTTCGCCAGGTCAGTGCCATAATGCTGACCGGTCCACAGCCAGTCCTGCGGAAGCAACTCCACCTCGACATTCTCCTTGCCGGGTGGCCCAATGCGCGCATGAATTTCCAGCGGCAGCACGCGCGTAACGACCGCATGAACATAATCGCCGGGGTTGTAAGCAACTGCCCAATCCGGATGCCGATACGCTTCGAGAGTCTGTCCCGCTTCAATCACGTTTTCGAGATGGCCCTTCCATCCATGCCTGCGCTCGTAGGTCGCCACGCCGTCGTCCACCGCGCGGTCGGCGGTCTGCTGCAGATTCAGGTCGAGCGTTGTGTCTACGCGCAGGCCGGCCTCGTGCACCTGGTCGGGGCCGAAACGCTTCTCCAACTCGCGCCGCACCTCTTCCTGAAACCACGGCGCTACTGTGTCATCGGGCTGCGAGATGTGCAAGCCGAGCGGGGCCTCGCGCGCCTGCTCCGCCTGGGCGTGGGTAATCACGCCGTCCGACTCCATCTCGCTCAGCACCAGGTTGCGCCGCTTGAGCGCACGGTCGGGATTGAGTATCGGCGAGAAGCCCGCCGGTCCCTTGGGCAGACCGGCCAGCAGGGCCGCCTCGGTCAGATTCAGGTCTTTGGCATGCTTTGAGAAAAAGTACTCCGACGCCGCCTCAAAGCCGTAGTTGCCGCTCCCCAGGTAAATCTGGTTTCCGTAGAGAGTAAAGATCTGTTGCTTGGTAAAGCTGCGCTCAATCTGGATTGCGAGATACGCTTCCTGGACTTTGCGGCCGGCCGTGCGCTCGTCTGAAAGGAACAGGTTGCGGGCCAACTGCATGGTGAGCGTCGACGCGCCCTGCGCCCGGCCGTGGCTGCGGATGTCGTGCCAGGCGGCGCCTGCCACGCGAAAGACGTTGATGCCCCAGTGGGACTCGAAGTTCTTGTCTTCAATCGATATAACGGCCTGGCGAAGGATGGGCGCGAAGCCATTGTAATCCACCACCACGCGGCGCTCCAGCGAAAACGAGCCAATAAACTTGTCGTTGCGGTCGTAAAGATCGGTGTTTGTGGAGGGGCGGAATCGCTCCAGATCGTTAATCTGCGGCAGGTTGACCGAGTAGACCAGCGTTAGCCCGGCAAGCGACCCCGTGAGGGCGGCCAAGCCCAGCAAAATGAACAATGCAGAGCGGCCGGCGAGCTTGCGGCGGCGTGCCGATACGCGCAGCGGCTTCACAGCGGCGCGTGGCGATCCACTGTCATCGGCGAGCTTATTGGGGGCGTGCGCTTTTTGCGCCGCAGCTCGCCGTGCGCGATCCGACTCCAGCGACCTGGGGCCGCGCAAGAGGGGTTCGCGATTCGAGATGGGTTCGCCATCATCGTCGGGCCGATGTGGGGGAGTGACAGCCACTTGTTACACACTCTCTTTGAACCTGTGAACCCCACTCTCGACATGAGTGTTGCGCGCAGGCTCTAATGCGCCATGTCTCCAGCAGTAGCGGAGGCGCTATAGCTCAAGGCTAGCACTTTCCCAGATTGTCGGCAGAGCGCGATTGTAGTTGATGAACCACCTGGGGCAAGAGTGGGAGACCATGGCAGATTCGGGAGTGGATGAGCCGGGATTCCTCCCGGCTCTTTCCCAGCGGCGAGGGCCAGGGGTGCAGTTTGTCTAGCTGGATGTTTTGAGGTGTTGCTTGGGAGGATTAAAGAGGAGCTGGGTCCTGAGACAACGTTATTTCTTACATCAGCTTGGTGTATGGTCAATTCTGATCGTTCCGATTCTCGCCGGGGTGAAAGTCCATATCCCAAGCGGGTTTCTGAGACATGCCGGACCCGGCAGCGGAGCGGCTTCTGGATGAGGCACCGCTCCGCACAGATGCTACTGCCTGGTTTCCAGCGGGTGCTTTGAATCCTCATAAAATTGGTTTTGCAGTTTCAGGCTCTCGTTGTCTGCCTTGATGGCCTTGAGAGCTTCGGCGATCTTTTGCGACCACTTCTTTTGGTCGTACTCGCCGAGTTCGGTGTTGCCTGCTTCGCCCCATCCGGCGTAGTGATTCGGGAACCGTGCATACCACCAGATTCCGGTGTAGACGGTGTCGGGCAGAGACTGGCGTTTCAAATCCTCGCCCGACTCCTGATGGGCGCGATCCTGGTGCACCAGGTCGGGGCGGGCCACCATCATCATCGAGGTCTCCTTTTCGCCGGCGTGCTGGTCGTAGGGTGTCTTCAGCCTGGGACTGTCGGGGCCCGCAAAATTTATCAGGCCAATCACGTATACCACGTAATCGTGCGGCGAATCCATCTGCGACTGCGCGAATAGCGGAAGCAGGTGTTCGTTGCCCCCGTGGCCGTTTACGATTACCACCTTTTTGCAGCCGTTGCGCGCCATCTCATCGGCTGTTTCCTGCAGCAGGGTCAGCTGCGTAGTGAGACTGTATGCCACCGTTCCCGGCTGATGTTTTGCCTCAAAAATCTGACCAAAATAGTACTCCGGAAATACAACGGCATACTCCTGCTTAACTGCGTTGAGCGCGGCAAAGCGAACGTCGAGAAGGTCGGTGCCGATCGGCAGATGCGGACCGTGCTTCTCAAGGATGCCGAAAGGCAACACGCAGACTCCCTGCGCATGGTGAATTGCCTGGATGAAATCCGGTCCAGTCAGTTCCTCCCATTTCGGGGAAAGAGTCGCCTGGGCCACGCAGGCCGTAGTTGAGATCACAAACAGAACGACAGGTAGAGCGATAAGGCGAAGGCGCTTCATGGTTCAGCACTCCTGGGATTGACATTGAAAGCACGGCGATAATAGTACAGCCGGCCGACGCGTTTCTGCTTCGTCAGCTGCGACTCAATGGCCGCCGCAACTGCTGGCCTGCATTTCTCACAGGTCCCGAAATTCGTACCGTTGGTCTCCACAGGCTGCGGAAAAACCCAGCTGCGGGCACTATTTTGAACGGTCACGAATCTACTCGCGCCGATACACCGCCTCCAATGGGGAGGCGAGGATTTTGGCCCCGAACGCAGTCCCCGGCAGGCGCGACAAAAAAGGCGCCTCAGCTCGCAGGAGTGTGAGAACGGCGTCCTCTTAGCCAGATTGCCCCACGACACGCAGCGAGTCAACGCCGGAGCCGCACAATCGACTCAATATGAAATGTCTGTGGAAACAGATCTGCCAGCGTGATCGTTTCAATCGAATAACCTGACGCAATCAACACTCGCAGATCGCGCGCCAGTGTCGCCGGATCACACGAAACGTAAACGACCGCGGGTGCGCCAATCTTTGCCATCAGTTTTGCCGATTCGGGATCGAGCCCGGTGCGCGGAGGATCGAGAACGATCAGATCAGGCCTGTCGCCGCGGTTTGCACGCCGCAAGAAATCGAGAGTAGTCGACTTGCACGCCGACGCCGTCGTTCCCATGAGATTGTGCGCGAGGGCAGCCGTCGATGACGGCGCAAATTCGACCGCGACCACGCGGCCAAAGCTCGAACTGAGCCGTCTTGCGAAAAGCCCGACCCCGGCAAACAGGTCCCACGCAGCTTGTCCGCTGAGCCCAGAGGTAACGCGCTCCACCAGCGGGTCAACCAGCCAATGATTCACTTGGAAGAATGCGCCGTGATCGACACGGTAGTCGAAGCCCGCAGCACTGTAGTTGAGTGAGGCCGCACCCCACCGGGCCAGCGTTCTAGCCGGCCTGCCGTCGCGGCCTTCGGCTACACACTCCGCGCCAACAAGCTGCGGCATCTGCGCCGATATCGCACGGCAAACATCTTCGAGAGGAAACTTCGCGGGGCCCGGCGTAGAAAAATCCGCTAGGAGAGCTACTTCATCTTTATTGCAAAAGAGAGTTACTTCTGCGATGCGCGCACTCGGCGGCAACTCACGCGTAATTACGCCGATCGCCAGCGCGGCGCGAATCAGCATCGGCGTAGCAATGGGGCACTCGCTGATCGGCACTATGGTGTGCGATCGCCGGCTCCTGTAACCGGGATTGCCATCTGCATCGAACGCCAGCCGGACGCGGTTGCGATAACCCCACTGCTCGGCCGCGAGCAATTCGATATTCTCGGGTGCGGCCACGCCCGCCCGTTCCAGCGTCTCGCGCAGAATGGCCTGCTTGAACCTCAACTGAGCTTCGTAGTTTGCATGCTGGTAACTGCATCCGCCACAAACGCCGAAGTGCGCGCACGAAGGCGTGATGCGATCAGGCGAGCACTGGACGATCTGCTCGATCTCGGCAACCGCGTGGCTGCGCTTGTCTTCGACAATCCGAACACGCACCTTCTCGCCCGGCAGTGCAAGCGGAACAAAGGTGGCCTTGCCCTCGTCGCGCGCAAGAAAGGCGCCGCCGTAGATGGCCTTCTCGATGGTCAACAGTCTGGGCGCGGATTCCGTCATTGCTGGCTCATGTAGAACAGGCTGAGTCGCGGCAGATTGTAGTGGACCAGCAATTGCTTTTGCACGAACTGGTGCTCCACCTGCCGAAGTTGCACCACGCCCATGCGGCTGCGATAGGGTGCAAGCTCGCGCGCCGCGTGCTCCTTCAGCCCGACCAGCAACTCTTCCGGCGCCGCCGCCGTGAGCGCAGCAAACAGTTTCTCTTCAAGCACGGTGAGCGAGCGCTCCAGGGATTCAAGATCCGGCCCTTTGTCTGCGGATCCACGCACCTCAGCCGCCAGTTCGTGCAATCGCGCTGCCGTCGCCACGCACGCCTCAGGCGCAACGGCCTGCGCCTGATCGAGCGCCTCGGCCGCGGACTCAAGATGCGCAGCCACGCGCTCATGTTCAAAGCCAGTCTCACGCGGAGCAGCACTCGCCGAAGCCGTGCCCGCTGCCGCCTCGCGCATCTCTTCAGCCGCGTCCATCACTGCCTGCGCGGACCACGCCAGCCCGTTGATGCGCCGCATGCGGCCGCGCTTCTGCCGCGCCTCGTACTTGTCGAACGCCGAATCAATCCCGCGCAGTACCGCCTCAAGCGGAATCCCCGCCTCGCGCCACGTCTCAATCAGCGCCCAATCGAGCGTCGAGAGCAACAGAATCGACCCGCGCCTCTGCTGAAAGCGCTCTTCGATCTCAGTGAAGTAATTGAAGTAGTTGCGCACGTCGGAGCCCTCAGTGCGCCTTGCCGCGGGGCTTCATGTTTCGGTTGCGTTCAAAGAGGATGCGCAGTCCATCGAGCGTCAGCTGCTCGTTAATCTCCTGAATGTACCGCGAGTCGGGTGCAATCATCCTGGCCAGTCCGCCTGTCGCGATGATGTGCGGCACCGGACTGCCAAACTCGGCCAGCATCCGCTCGATGATGCCGTCCACGAGCCCGATGTAGCCGAAGTATAAGCCGCTCTGCAAGTGACCAATGGTGTTGGTGCCAATCACTTTTGCCGGGCGCTTGATATCCACGCGGCTCAGCCGCGCTGCGCGGTTGAACAGCGCATCAGCGCTCAGCCCCAGCCCCGGCGCGATCGCTCCGCCCAGGTACTCACCGCGTGCGCCAATCATTTCAAACTTTGTCGCCGTGCCAAAATCCACCACGATGCACGGACCGCCGTAGCGCGCAAACGCGGCAACGCAGTCGGCGATGCGGTCGGCGCCCAGCTCGGTCGGATTATCGATCAGCATCGGCATGCCGGTCTTGATGCCCGGCTCAACAAACAGCGGCTCAATGTGAAAGTATTCCTCGCACACCTGGCGCAGCGTGGTTTCAACCGGCGGCACCACCGATGATATGATAATGTGCGTCACCTGGCTCTTCGCCATGCCGTGCATCTCAAAGAGATTTACAAACAACACACCGTACTCGTCCACCGTTTGCGAGCGATGCGTAGTGATGCGCCAGTGCGCAGCCAACACCGGCTTCACGACCTCGTCGTCCGGTTCGCCGTCAAGACGGTAAAGTCCGAGCACGGTATTGGTGTTGCCAACGTCGAGGGCAAGCAGCATTGAGAAACAGCTCCTAGCCTCTAGCTTCTAGCCTCTAGCTATGCTCTGTCCAGCTTCGGAGCGCGACTCGTTGAAATTCCGGAATCGCGGCACCTCCTGCTGCATTCTCTGGCATCTCTTCCGATCCGCCGGAATCCTGGCTGAGGGCCGCGCGCTAATAGTTAACAGCTAAAAGCTAATAGCTAGAAGCTGGAAGCTGCCTCACGAATGCCCCCGGTCTGGATGGTCCTGAGGCCCGCGGCAGTTTCCACGCGGAGGAATCCGTTGCCGTCGAGCCCCGCCGTCGTCCCCGTCAAAGCCTGGGGTCCGTGCACCTCGACCACGCGCCCGCGAATCCACGTTGACGCGGCCTCGACCCGCGCAGGAATCTGCCTCGCCTGATTCGGATCGGCCACGGCCACCGCTTCCCGCTCGAGCGCGCGAAGTAGTACCACCAGCAACCGCTGCCTGCTTACGCGCTGCCCGGTTGCCAGGTCGAGCGAAGTTGCCGGAGTAGCTAGATCGCTGGGGAATGCCATCTGGTGAACATTGATGCCAATGCCCACCACTGCGTGGGGCAGGTCTTTGGAATCATTTCTTGCCTCAACTAAAATGCCGCCTGTCTTGAGCGGACCGATCAGCAAATCGTTCGGCCAGCGAATGTCGACCGCGAGGCCGGTAACGCCGCTAATTGCCTGCGCCGCAGCCAGGCCAGTCGCGAGCGGCAACAGCGGCAACCGTTCAGCAGGCACCGCGAGGCGCAACAGGACACTGGCGTAGAGCCCGTCACTCGCGGCCGAAAGCCATGCGTGGCCTCCGCGGCCTCGGCCGGCGGTCTGCTCATCGGCAAAAAAAACCGAACCGTGCGGCGCGCCCTTTCGCGCGGCAGCAAGTGCATCGGAGTTGGTGGACCCCGTAACCGCAGCGTAGTGCAGCTTGCCGGCGAAGATGGTTCCGGCGAGCGCGGATTCGAGGGCAGCCAGATCGAACACAGTCTCAAAAAACCTCTGAATAGATTAACAATTTGAAAGGGCACGACTTCAGTCGTGCCGATAAAGCCAGCAAAATGTCTCGGGGCTTTGGCCCCCTGAGGGTCAGGCCTTGCGAAACTTGCCATTTGACCGGTGCTTCCCTAGCTCGGCACGGCTTCAATTGACATGGAGATATCGGCGGCGCGGGCCGAGTGGGTGAGCGCGCCGACGCTGATAAAGTCCACGCCGGTTTCAGCGTATGCGCGAATGTTGTCGAGCACGATGCCGCCCGAGGCCTCAGTCGGAATCCAGCGACTTTCTTTTTTGATGCGCTCGATCGACTGCTTCACCTGCTCCGGCGTCATGCTGTCGAGCAAGATGGCTTCAGCGCCGCCTGCAAGTGTCTCTTCGAGTTCCCGCGCGGTGCGCACCGCAACTTGCACGCGCTGCCCCGGCTTGCGGGCCGCCAGCGCGCGCCCCAGCACCGTTGCAAGACCGCCGCCCAGAGAGATGTGATTGTTCTTGATTAGAATGCCGCTTGCCAGGTCGATGCGGTGGTTGGTGCCCCCGCCGCACAGCACCGCGTATTTCTCAAGCGCCCTCATGCCCGGCACCGTCTTGCGTGTATCCAGCACGCGCGCGTGCGTGCCCTGAATGGCGTCGGCATATCTGCGTGTCAGAGTGGCAATGCCGCTCAGGTGCTGGATAAGATTGAGGATCACGCGTTCGCAACTGAGCAGCACGCGGGCGTTATGGCGAATCACCGCCAGCACCTGGCCGGGATGCGCGCGCACGCCGTCGAATATCTCAGGATGGCTGACGACCTCAAAGCGGGTCTGGGCCTGGGGGCGCGGGTCGAGCCGGGCGTAAATCTCAAAAAAACGGGAGATGGAGCCGAGGCCGGAGACCACCAGTTCCTCGCGGGCGATAATGGAGCCGGCCGCGCGCAGGTCTGCGTCGATGGTCAGATTGGTGGTGGCGTCAGCCGCGGCCTTGTCTTCAACCAGGGCCTGTTCCAGGATGACGTCGATGCGGTGGCTCTTCCATTCCATGATTCAGTGCTCGTTAAAGTGGTTTAAATGGCCTTGAGCAGCCCTTAAATGGCCTTAAAAGGGGCTTATTTGCTCCTATTTGTGTTTACCAATTGGTACTGTGGCGCTGCTGCTTAGGTATTGTTTTCAACTGTTTAGCTACCTCTTGGGATGTTTTTGATTGCCAAAAAGGGGGAGGGGGGTGGGGGTATTTATTTTTTTGGCAGCAAATTGGGTCACGGACGACGAAGAAACCGCGCTTTTGTTCATGGGAAGAATTATGCGCCCGGCGATGGAATAAACCTGCAAAGAGGGTGCGGTAATTTTCATCCTTCTCCTACTGCTGCCAGTGGGCTCTGGGCGAACGTCCGTTGGGCGTTGCGAGTGTCGCGGAGTCGAGCGCCATCGGAGGAATTAGAACTCAGGATCATGCGCCGGTTTCGGCTGGCCCTCCGGGACGGTTTCGGACTTTTATTCTTCATTCCCAGGGTTACCTCCTCCCCTTCGACTACGCTCAGGGCCAGAGTCCACCCTGGGCTATTGCCGGTTCGTCCCTCCGGGACGATCGATTGCCGGCCGACACAGGTTGCAGAGAAACTCATTGTGCTCGGCGAGATTTCTGAAAAACTTCCCTCAGGGGTTAAAACCCCAAAGTCTTTAATGGCCTTATCGGCACGAGTAAACTCGTGCCCTTTCAAAACAGTGGCTCGTATTGAGTTTTTCCGCAACCTGCATATCTCCTCGCAGGGCTCCCTACTCTTCAGGCAGGGCGACTTTGGCTGCCTTTGCCTTCTCGAGCAGCAGGCGATTCTCAGCCAGCTGCTTCTTTCTTCCTTCAACGATGTGCGCGGGTGCCTTGCCGGTGAATCCGGAATCGTTCAGCGCTCGCTCATCGTTCGCAACTAGTTTTTCGAGCTTCGCGCGTTCCTTTGTCAAGCGTTCGCGCTCGGCGGAGACGTCGATGGTGCGCTGATAAACAACAGCCACGTCGAACGCGGGCGTGGAGTGTTTCGCTAGACCAGCCGAAAGCTCGTCGGCAAACTTGATTTCGCTTACCTTGGCCAGCCGCTCAACGATGTCGCGATTTTCTTCAATGATCTTTCTTGAGGCCGCGTCGGTGCGCAATTCAATTGGCACTGTGGCTTTTTCTTCAACGCTGATTTCCTTGCGCAGACCGCGGATTTCGGTGATGAGTGCCTGCAACATGGCCATAGCTCCAGTGGCCGCAGTGTCAATCATCCCTTCGTCCCCGAAGGTGTAGTTCGCCAGCGCAATCGATTTGGCTGGTGGATTGCCATCGTGTACGGCATGCCAAAGTTCCTCGGTCAAAAAAGGCATAAATGGAGATAGCAACCGCAGAGCTGCTTCAAAGACCTGCAGAAGCGTCGTTAGATTGCCTGCGACCAAGACTTTGTCAGTTCCTTCTGAGAAGTCGAGCCGCAGCTTCACGATCTCCAGGTACCAGTCACAGAAGCTGCCCCAGAAGAACTGGTAAATGACGTTTGCCGCCTCGTCGAAGCGGTAATTTTCTAGCAGTTCGTCTACTTTGCCGGCGGTCGCCCACAATTCACTGGTTATCCAACGAGCTTCAAGAAACGCATCTTCGTCAACCGCGGGCATACCGCCGAGTAGCTCTCGGTGCGGGAAAATGCCAACCTCCGCCGCCCGGTCCACATTCATAAATATGAACCGCGCCGCATTCCATATTTTGTTGGCGAAGGCGCGATACCCCTCCGTTCGCGCCACGTTAAACGCAATATCGGTCCCCGGCGAGGCCATGGACGCCAGCGTGAAGCGCACCGCATCCGTTCCGTACTGCTTCACAATCTCGATGGGGTCAATCACGTTGCCCTTGGTCTTCGACATCTTCTCGCGGTTGGCGTCGCGAACGAGGGCATGAATATAGACCTCGCGGAAGGGAACTGACTCCGCGAGCGGGCGCGGGCTCCCATCGGGCATGGGAACCTCAGCCGAAAACCAGCAGCCCATCATGATCATGCGCGCGACCCAGAAGAAGAGAATGTCAAAGCCGGTGACGAGAAGGGAAGTTGGATAGAACGCGTCGAAGTCACTGCGGGCTTGCGCCCTTGCCCCGGTCTCAGAATCGAGACCGGGGGCACCCACCCCATATGTCATCCCTTCCCCGGTCTCAGAAGCGAGACCTGGGGCAGCCCAGATCTGTGGATGGGAGACGCGCGATATTCGGCCAGCCGAAAACGGATACCGGCAGCAGCCCCGAAGAGAACCACGTGTCAAGCACGTCGGTCTCCTGCGTGATCGTGTCCTTGCCGCAATGCGCGCAATTCGTTGGGTCGCCGGTTGAGCCGGGCTTCGGCACCGTGATCTTGTGGCAAAGGGAGCAGTGCCACGCCGGAATGCGATGACCCCACCACAGTTGCCGCGAGATGCACCAGTCGTGGATGTTCTCCATCCAATTCAGGTAGGTTTTCTTATACATCTCCGGCGTGAACCGGATTTTTTCTTGCCTGACGGCGGCTATGGCAAGTTCCGCCATGGAGGCGCCGCGACTTTCAGCCTTCTTGTTCACGGCAACGAACCACTGCGTCGAGAGCCGCGGCTCAACCACCGTTTTGCAGCGGTCGCAGTGGCCCACGTTGTGCGTGTGGTCCTTGATGCCGGCCAGCAACCCCTGCGCTTCGAGATCGGCGACAATTCTTTTGCGGGCGACGTAACGCTCGAGCCCGATATACGCCCCGCCGTTCTCGTTGATGTGCGCGCGGTCGTCCATTACGTTGATCGATGGCAGGTGATGCCGCTCGCCAAGTGCGAAGTCGTTAGGGTCGTGCGCGGGCGTAACTTTTACCGCGCCGGTTCCGAACTCGCGGCTCACCCACTCGTCGAGAACAATAGGAATCTCGCGATTCATCAGCGGCAGCCGCAGCTTTCTGCCATGCAGCTGCGTGTAGCGTTCGTCCTCGGGATGGATCGCGACAGCCGTATCGCCTAGCATGGTTTCAGGCCGTGTAGTTGCTACGGTGATGAATTCGCCTGAGTCCTTGCCGTCCTCGCCGATTACCGGGTACTTGATCTCCCACAAGTGCCCTTTGTGCTCGTCGTACACCACTTCAAGATCGCTGATCGCCGTCTGGCACCGCGGGCACCAGTTCACGATATACGCGCCGCGATAAATCAGCCCCTGATCGTAGAGACGGGTAAAGGCTTCGCGCACGGCGACCGACAACCGCTCGTCCATGGTGAAGTATTCGCGGCTCCAGTCCACGCTCGCGCCCAGGCGCTTCATCTGGTCCAGAATCGCGCCGCCGTAGTGACGCCGCCACTCCCACACGCGCCCAACGAAGGCCTCGCGCCCCAGCTTCTGCCGCGATGTGCCTTCTTCGGTCAGTTGCCTCTCCACCATCATCTGAGTGGCAATGCCGGCGTGGTCCGTGCCCGGCAGCCACAGTGCCTTTCGGCCGCTCATCCGTCGCCAGCGGGTGAGAATGTCCATCTCAGTCTGGTTAAGCATGTGGCCCATGTGCAGGCGGCCGGTTACGTTGGGCGGAGGCAGCAAAATCGTAAAAGGCTCGCAACCCGAGCCGTTCTCTTCGACGTGCGGGTCCGGCGTGGGAACGGCGAACAGCTTCTCGCGCACCCAGTATTCGGCCCAGTGATCTTCAATAACTGTCGGGTCGTAGGCTTTGGGCAGGTCGTGTGGCATTTTCGTGAAGGGCGAGCCCGTGAATCTCGGGAAAACACCCGTCGAAACAGGGGCTTTCAAGTCCAGGGGGACTACCCTTCAGGTTAGCAGATTGAGGGAGACGGTTCAGGCGCCTGCCCAGCGTCCTGCGCGCAGACACAAAGGCCGCGCCCTTGCCGGACGCGGCCCTGTTTCTCGTTCCCTGTCCCCAGCTTTTAGAACGGATTTATTTTCGCCAGCCCCTTCTTCTTCTTCTTCCTGCTCGACGATTCGTCGCTCAGGTCGGTCTTTGGCTTCTTCTTCTTGCCATTGGCGTCAGTTGCCGCGGGCACCTCGCCGGACTTCACATCGTTCACCTGCACCGGTGCCTCGGCTGGGGCTTCGGCGGCGGGCAATGCTGTATTCGCCGGGCCTACCGGCTTCACCACCGCGTTGGGATCGGCGGCCGGTCCCGTCGGAGCAGACGGCGCAGCAAGAATCTCCGCGCCTACGCCGGTTCCACCGGCAGCGGGTGCCTCCATTTGCAGCGGCGCCTGCGAAGGCTGATCGGTACGTGGCGGCTCGTTCGGGCCAGTTGGCGTTACCACGGCAGCAGGCTGCGGCTTGCCGGCGTTCGCTGCCTCACTGAACAACGTAACGTTTTCCTTGGTAACGTCGGGCGCAAGCACGCGGTGCGGATCGGTGAGCGTGGGCTCGCCCACATGCGTCGCTTCAACCACGGTCGGCCCGTGCTTAATAACTCCCCATAGCGTGTCGGTAAAGTGCAGAGCCTCGTGGCTCTTCATTTCGGCGTCGCTCTCGGCAACTGCCGCGTCGGTCGGCTCGGGGACCGACCGGTTCATCGCCACCAGGCGATCGCGGGCATCCTCAACATGCGGATACATCGGGTAGCGCGTAATCACCTTGTCATACGCCTGCGCCGCCTTATCCTGGTAGATCGACACCAGCCGCTCGCGAACAGCTCCGGGAACATTCGGCGCAACTTGTATATTGTGGGCCTCGGCGGCATATGCGTCGCCGATCCCGATCAATACCTGGTCGCTCTTTGAATACAGCGGGTAGGTGTCGGCCACCGTCTCAAGGCGTGCAACTGATGCGTTGTAGTCCTCGCGGCTGCCATAGTAAAAGCCAATCTCGGCCTCGCGCTCACCCAGCACTTCCTGCACGTCGCGCAGTTTTTGCTTGGCGCGCGGAACGAGCGGCGAATCGGGGAACATGTTGATCATGTTCCGGTACTCCTGCTCGGCCTGCTGGGTGTTGGTAAAGTCGCGGTCCGGCTTCTCCATCTGCTGGTAGTAGATGTCGGCCACTTTCATCTGCGCTTCGGCCGCTTCGGGAGCATCCGGGAAGAATGTGATGAAGTCCTTGTACTCGGCCTCGGCCTGCATCAATGCCGCCGATCCGCCCTCCTTGAACCACGTGTCGCCCACCGAGAGCTTGGCCCGCATCCGGTACTCTGACTCGGGATAGGTATTCAGCAGCGTCTGCAAGTCAAGGCGAGCCACATCGTAGCGGCCCTTCTTGAGCGCCGCCATCGCCTTGTCGTAGAGCTCCTTGTCGGGCTGCTTCGACTGCACGCCGGCCAGCGGGTTGGCGCTCAGGTCGTAGGCTTTCTTCTTTTTCTTTTGCTTGGCATCGGCTGATACGCCGGCCATAAAAAGCACAGCGAGCGCCACTGCAACTACTCTTGTCGACAACCGGTTCATACTACCTCGATGGTGCCGGCGGTCTCGGGGGTGGGTCCGCCTGCGCGTTGGTTCTTCTAAATCTGACGTTGCTAAGCTTTCTTACTGGCCACCCGGCACGGGCGCCGTCTCAACGTTCTCCGGCCGCCTTCTTCGCAGCCTTCAGCAGCTTCCTGGCGTCTTGCTCCGGTTTGCCTCGACCGAAAACCGCGTTCCCGGCCACCAGCAGCTCCGCTCCTGCTTTGACGACCTGGGCCACCGTGTCGTGAGCCACGCCGCCGTCCACTTCGATTCTAAATGCCAGCCCCAGCTCCTGCCGCAATTCCGCCAGCCGGCGAATCTTGTCCAGGCTGAAGGGGATGAACTGCTGCCCGCCGAACCCCGGATTCACGCTCATGATCAGCACATGGTGCACCATGGGCAGAATGTCAATGAGCAGATCGACGCGCGTGGCCGGATTCACGACCACGCCTGGCTTCATGCCGTGGCCGATGATCATTTCAAGCGTGCGGTGCAGGTGCACGCAGGCTTCGTAGTGCACGCTTACCCAGTTGGCGCCGGCCTCGGCAAAGGCTGCAATGTACTCGTTGGGGTTGTCGATCATCAGGTGGCAGTCGAGAGGAAGCTTGGTGAACTTGCGCAGGCTTTTCACCACGGGCGGCCCGAGAGTCATGTTGGGCACAAAATGGCCGTCCATCACGTCGACGTGGATGATGGTGCCGCCGCCGCGCTCGGCCGCCGCTACCTGGTCGGCCAGGTGGGCAAAATCCGCCGAAAGTATTGATGGTGCAAGCTCAACCATTCGAGTCTATGCAACCCCCTGCCCGGTCAGTTTACCAGCCGGGCAGCTTGCCTGGCCTGCATTCTTATGCGCTTCCATGTGCAGGTCACCGCCGTTTTCCATTTGCTTGAGGAGGGTACGCCCCCGGGCGCGCATGGCCGGCGTGCCAGAGCGGGTGAGCGCTCGCAACAGGTCAAGCACCTCTTCGGTCATCGACTGATCCTGAAGTGTAAGTTCGGCCAGACCCTGCATTGCGCAGGTCTTTACGATCGAGCTAGGGTCGTCGAGCCAGCCCGAAAGCACATTTGCTACTCGCCGGCATTCTGCGCGCGTGAGTTGCAAACGAGCCACGATAAGCCCCAGATGCCAGCGCAACTTGATGCCCTTCGACTCCACTAATAGGCCCAGCAGCGCCTGCTTCCACGGCTGCAGCGATTGAGGCCGCTCGCCCGCAATGGTCTCCAATGCGTCTGCCGCACGGCCGGCCACGCCCTCGTCCTCATCCCAAAGGCACTCGATTAGCTGGCGGGTTAAGCGCGGCTGCTCCAACACCATTACAGCTACATCAAAGGCGCGCCCCGGCCCCTGCGTGCGGCGGCCATCGGCCAGGATTGCGCGAATCCGGTTTTCCCGTGGCATGATTTTCTACTTAGTCCTCCACCGGCTTCGCCGACCCACGGGGAATGAAACTGTGCCCCATTCATCGGGCGTTTTTTGTCCGATGAGTGGGATCGGATAACCACTGTGTTTTATTTAACTTACATTCTTGTTTCTTATCAGAATTCTGCACCTGATCGGGCTCGCGGGCCAGTGATTTTGCCGCCACCCGAGGGCAATCGCATGAGGTACTGTCGTTTACTTCGGTAGTTCGGAGCCCTTCGAATTCGGATCGCTTCGCGCCGTAGGCGCAACGTATGTTAGCCCAGCGTTTCAACGCTGGGAAAGCAGCCGAAAAACACCTCTGAGCCCCGTAGGGGCGGCGGAAGATTGCAGATACGCCTAGAAATTTCACCTTCATGCAATCGCCTTCGCCGCCACCCTCCCGATTCCCCGCAGGATCGGACGGATCGGCCAGTAGTCGTCTGCGTCGGAAAAAAAGATTTCGCCTGTGCGCTTAGCTTCAGGACGGTAATACCACCGCTTGAGTAGCGCCAGATGCGCTTGCCTGACCGTCGCCGAAGGCGCATCCTGATTAGCCGAGAGCACCGCCAGCACCTCTTCAAGCCGCAACTCAAGCATGGTGCGGTGTGCTTTTGTGGCCGCTTTATTCCCTATGTCCCTAGTCCCTGGTCCCTGCTCTTCTGATCCCTGATCCCTGATCCCTGACCCCTGTTTTCTGTTCCCTGTTCTTCCGGCACTGGTTCTATCGCGAGCGGCTGCGCAAATAATGAAGTTGACCCCGACTGCTCGTTCTGAATCCTCATGCCCACGGTTGAAAATGCCGCCGGACCGCGCATTGAGCCGTTCTCGTAGAGAAACACCGCCACCTCGCCCGGGTTGGCGGCCGGCTGCAGGATGACGGCGCGCAGGCGGCTCATGGGCCGCACCAGTTCCGCTGCCAGAGCACGAACCGCTTCCACCTTCTGCACCTGCGCGTGAAGCGAGGCTGCCGTTTCAAATTCAAGATCGGCGCTGGCCTGGTCGCGCTGGACGCGCAGAGTCACCAGCCTGCTCTCGCCGCGGGTCGAAAAAAAGCTTTCCACCGCGGCCGACTCCTCAGCGTACCGCTCGCCGGTGCAGCCCTTGAAGCAGGGCGCCAGGCACATCTTCATCTCGGAGTAGACGCACCCAGGAAACGCTGGGTCGGGGTTCAGATCGTCGGTGCAGCGGCGCAGCAGGAAGAGCTTGAGCGCTTCGTCCACATATCGTTCAGCCGCGGCGCGCGAGGGGAACGGCCCATATGCCCAATCCGCCTCGCGCTGGCTGGGCCGATGCGTAACAACGACACGCGGATATTCGTTCGACCCCAGGAACCGTACAAACGCCGGCGCGCGCAGGTGCATTCTTTCAAGTACTTTCGCGCCAAACCGATCCTCAAGCAGCGCAAACTGCGCCAACAAAGATTCGAACTCCGACCCCGTTTGCCGCCACGCGATGCGCCGCACCCGGCCCGCCAATTGCAGCCGCCGCGGATGCTTCTCCGAAGGCTGCAGCAGCCGCTCCAGTCTTCCACGCAGATTGGGCGTGCGGCCAATATAGGGCTCGTCCTTTGCGTCCGCGCCATATAAAGCGAATACCGCAGCCTCCCGCGGCAACTGCGCAAGCGCCGCCTTCGGCTGGGCCGGGTCGAAGGGGATTTCGCTCATGGACGCGTAGGGCTGCCCCGTCAATTCAGCTCCGGTCTTCGCGCCTTCAGTCATCCTGCAAAAAGCTTACTAGTTTCGCCACGCAAAGCTGACTTGCCGCCTTTAGCTTCCCGCAATCGTCATCCCATCGATCCTGAGCGTCGGCGAGGCAATCGACGAACGAAACACCAGGTCGTTCCCAATCGCTGTCACATTATTCAGCATCTCGCCCAGATTGCCTGCAATCGTTATCTCTTCCACGGCATGGCTCAGCTCACCGTTCTCAATCCACTGGCCCATCGCCCCGCGTGAATAGTCGCCGGTCACAATGTTCACGCCAAAGCCCATCAGGCTGGTCACATACAGCCCCGCCTTCACGTCTCCGACGATTTTCTCTTTGGAGTAGCTTCCAGGCTGGACATACAGGTTCCCGCAGCCGATGCCCGGCGCGCCCGGCGCAGTCCGCGCGCCGCGTTGTGCGTTGACTTCATGCCCAGCTTGCGTGCCGTGTAAGTATTCAGCATGTAGCTTTTCAACACGCCATTTTCAATCACCACTGTGTGCAGAGAGGGCAGTCCCTCTGCATCAAAAGGCGAGGTGCCGAATCCGCCTTCGCCGTTGGGCAGAATCATCAGGTTGTCGTCGACGAGTGTCAGGGCCGGCGAGGCTATCGTCTCGCCCAGTTTTCCCGCCAGAAATGACGCGCCTCGCCAGATGGAGTCGCCTGAGGCCGCTTCGAAGATTGACCCGATCAGCGACCGCGCCGCTTCCGGGGAAAACACAATCGGCACGCGCTGCGTGGGAACGCGCCGCGCGCCCAGTCGCCGCAGCGTTCTGCGCGCTGCCTCAGCGCCCACGGCTTCAGGGCTTTCAAGGTGCGCAAAACTTCTTGCGCTCGACCACCAGCCGTCGCGCTGCATCCTGCCGTCGGCGTCGGTGGCGAGCGGAGCGGCGCTTACGCCGGCATAGCTCGACTTGTAGCCGCCTACAAATCCGCGGGAATTCGCCATCGCCCGCCGCCCGGTTGAAGCATCAAAACTGCCCCCGTCGGAGTTGTTGATTCTTGGATCGGCGCCCAGCGCCGCAGCCTCGCACCGCCGCGCCCACTCAATGCGCTCGGCCGCCGGCAGCGAGTACACGTCGTCGTAAAAGAGGTGCAGGTCTGTCGGCCCCGCCACCAATGCCCGGCGCCGCATGTCTCGATTCTGAGACATGGGAGACCAGGCCCGAAGCCGAACTCGCTGCTTCAAATTCCGACGCCTCCGGCAAGCCGGCAAAGGGATCCTCCTCCGTCACCCGCGCCAGCGCCATCGCGCCATCGACAAGTTGCCTGATACCCTCTGCCGTCAGATCGCTGGTTGAAGTCGAAGCCGACCTCTTGCCCGCAAACACCCGCAATCCCAGCGCCCGCGAGCCCGACTCCTTCAGCGTCTCCACCTCGCCCATGCGCACATTCACGCTGAACTCGTCGCCTTCGCGCGCCACGGCCTCGGCGTCGGTTGCTCCAGCCTTCATGGCCAGCGCCACAACGTCAGTCACAAGCGATTGAAGATCGATGTCGGTTTCAGCCGGCGATGGTGCGGTTTGGGGCATGTATCCAAGCTATCAAACTTAAGCCAGTCGCCTATTTGCGCAGCAGTTTGAGATACCAGCGCTGGGCGCGCTCGTCCCCGTGCTCGTGCCAGGGGCCGATGTAACGTTGCGCGCCGTCGCGGCTCCAGCAATAGTTGTTACCCCATGGGCATTCAAGGGGATGAGGAAGAAGCAGATTTTCGAAGTCGGCGCAGATTTTCAACGCCAGATTCTGTTTGCGGCGGACACCGCGATGGGCCAGGCGCTTATCGTCTTTCGTGCTGGCAGTGCCCGTAATCGCCGCATAGGGGCGGCGATGGGAACGGCTCATGACAAACTCCAAGTCGCAGTTGCGTACCTATGTCATGGCGTGTTCCTCCTTCGCTCCTATTAAATCATGATTCAAATTAGTCGGCACACTGCCTAAATGAGCCGGGATGATTTGCAGGTTTTATCTATCGAGTCATTCTGAAACTGCGGGACCCGAATTTTTGTCGCGCAAGTGTTTGAGTATTTGATCCATGAGGCTACGGCTCCTAATTGTGTCAGGGTGGCTTGGTCCAAGCACCCGAGGATCTTCCCGTGCCTTGAGCATGTCTTGCGCGATATCGAGTGCCTCCTCGTACTTGCCGAGATGATCGAGGATTTCGGCGACGAGGCAACGGCTGCTCAACGTGTCAGGGTGGTCTGGTCCAAGCACCTGTGGATCTCCCAGTTCCTTAACCACGGCTTGCGCGATATCGAGTGCCTCCTCATACTTGCCGAGATGATCGAGGATTCTGGCGACCTGGTAACGGCTCCTAATTGTGTCAGGGTGGCTTGGTCCCAGCACCCGAGGATCTTCGCGTTCCTTGACCACGTCTTGCGCGATATCGAGTGCCTCCTCATACTTGCCGAGATGATCGAGGATTCTGGCGACCTGGTAACGGCTCCAAATTGTGTCAGGGTGGCTTGGTCCCAGCACCCGAGGATCTTCCCGTGCCTTGAGCATGTCTTGCGCGATATCGAGTGCCTCCTCGTACTTGCCGAGATGATCGAGGATTTCGGCGACGAGGCAACGGCTGCTCAACGTGTCATGGTGGTTTGGTCCCAGCATCTGTGGATCCCCCAGTTCCTTAACCACGGCTTGCGCGATATCGAGTGCCTCCTCATACTTGCCGAGATGATCGAGGATTCTGGCGACCAGGTAACGGCTCCTAATTGTGTCAGGTGGCTTGGTCCCAGCACCCGAGGATCTTCGCGTACCTTGAGCACGTCTTGCGCGATATCGAGTGCCTCCTCATACTTGCCGAGATGATAGAGAATTTTGGCGACGAAGTATCGGCAAATCAACGTTTCCGGGTGGTTTGGTCCATGCAGCTGAAGATCTTCCAGTTCCTTGGCCACGGCCTGCGCGATATCGAGCGCCTCCCCATATCTGCCGAGATGATCGAGGATTTCGGCGACGAGGTAACGGCTCATCAACGTGTCATGTAGGTCTGGTCCTAGCACCTGAGGATCTTCCTGCGCCTTGAGCACGTCTTGCACGATATCGAGTGCCCCCTCATACTTGCCGAGATGATCGAGGATTTCGGCGACGCGGTAACGGCTCTTCAACGTGTCACGTGGGTCTGGCCCTAGCACCTGAGGATCTTCCTGCGCCTTGAGCACGTCTTGCGCGATATCGAGTGCCTCCTCATATTTGCCGAGATGATCGAGGATATTGGCGGCGAGGTCACGGCTCGCCAACGTGTCAGGGTGGTTTGGCCCTAGCACCTGAGGATCCTCTTGTGCATCGACCACGTCCTGCGTGATATCGAGCGCCTCTTGATATTTGCCGAGACGATCCAGGATAAGGGCGACGAGCCAACGCGCCCGAAGCGCGGGCGTTGCCTTGCTCCCAAGGGCCTGAGTGCGCCAAAGAAAGGCCTGTTCCGCCGCAGGTAGTGCCGTGTGATAGTTGCCCGCATTCGTTCGCAAGATGGCTTCTTGCTCGGCAGCGTTGGCCGCTTCTGGTAGGTCTACTTCAAAGATTTCGTCCGCCTGCTTGTCGAATTGGGTTAGCGCATCCACAATTGAGGGTTGTGGGGAGTCTGCGTTCTCCAGGAGCCCCTCTACTTCTCCCAGCAGTTCCGCAGCGCCGTTGTTTTCCGGCTGGAGCGCGAGTGCTGCGATGGCATAGGCCTGTGCCCCTACCAGGCCCATCGAGTGGACTTCTCTGGCAGCGTGACCGAGATACCACCGCGCGCGGAGATAAAGCATCTGCGAAATGGGCCTGCCCTCATTCTGTACCCACTCTGTTATGGCGCGATTCGACGGAAGATCGTTATTCTCGTGCCATTCACTCTCGGCTTTGGCAAGCGCAACCTGAGCCAGGCGGCCCTCAGCCTGTTCGGAACGTCTTTCCAGTATCTCGTTTTCGTCTCGGATGTTGTCGAGCTTTTTCTGCCTGTCGGCCAGATCGTCCCGCAAATCCGCGATCACGCCATCCTTGTCCTTGATTCTCCGGTGTATATAGGTTCGAACGCCGAGGGTTATGGAGATCGCTGGAGCCAGGAGCGTAACCGCATTCGCCAGTGGCGATGCTTCCTTGAAGGCCGCCAAGAGATGGGCCCATAGGTACCAAATCGAGGAAACAAGATCACGATTCATGCTGGCAAGTATGAAGGAAAAACTAGATTCGAGAGCAGGAATTTCTTGGAATTCGCGAGCGAATTATCTACCTTCCCGTTCCCCCCACCGTCATCTTGTCCAGCTTGATGGTTGGCATGCCTACGCCAACGGGGACAGTCTGGCCGTCTTTGCCGCAGGTGCCGATGCCTTCGTCGAGCTTCAGGTCGTTGCCCACCATCGACACGTATTTGAGCGCCTCGGGCCCGTTTCCGATCAGCGTCGCGTCGCGCACCGGCGCCGTCACTTTGCCGTCCTCGATCAGGTAGGCCTCGCTGGCCGAAAACACGAACTTGCCGTTGGTGATGTCCACGCTGCCGCCGCCAAAGTTCACGGCATAAAGGCCGTGCTTCACGCTGCGCAGAATGTCTTCGGGCGAGTCGTCGCCGGCCAGCATGTAGGTGTTGGTCATGCGCGGCATGGGGATGGATTGGTAGTTCTCGCGCCGCCCCGAACCGGTATTGGCAATGCCCATCAGCCGCGACTGAAAGCTTGTCAGACAAATATCCCTTCAGGATGCCGTTCTCGATCAGCACCGTCTCCTGCGTCGCCGAGCCCTCGTCGTCCACATTCAGCGAGCCGCGCCGACCGGCCATGGTTCCGTTGTCGACCACGGTCACCTTAGGGCTCGCCACCTGGCTGGCCGATCAGTCCCGCAAACGCCGAGGTCTTCTTGCGATTAAAGTCTGCCTCAAGCCCGTGGCCAACAGCCTCATGCAGCAGGATCCCCGGCCATCCCGGCCCCAGCACCACCTGCATCTCGCCCGCCGGAGCCGGTACCGCGCCAAGTTGCAGAATTGCTCCGCGCGCCGCCTCGTGAGCAAGGGCTTCCGGGCTTTTGCTTCCAACGAATTGCTCCAAACCCGCGCGTCCCCCGCCGCCCGCCGCGCCCTTCGTGGTATTCGCGCCCTCTTTGGCAATGACGTGCACGTTCAGCCGGCACAGCGGTTGCGTGTCGCTGGCGAAGGCTCCGTCCGACGCGGCAATCAGAATGCGCCGCAGCTCTTCGCTGTAGCCTGCCCGCACCTGCGCGATCCGCTTGTCGCACGCCCGCGCGGCGCGATCGGCGCGCAAAATCAGCTCCAGCCGCGCCGCCAGGTCCAGGTCAAACCCACCCAATGGAACCGGATAAAGATCGCTGGCCGCGGTCTCCGTAAATCCCTGCACAAGTTGTTTGGCCGGCCCCGAAGCAATCAGCGCAGCTGTCCGCGCCGCATGCAGCAGCCGCTCGGGGCTCAGGTTGTCGGTGTACGCGTAGCCCGTCCGCTCGCCGCTCAGCACGCGAATTCCGCACCCGGCGCTCATGCCCTGGCTGGCCGACTTCACAATCTGCTCATCCACGGCCAGCGCCGTTGCCGTAACCGCCTCAAAATAAAGATCGGCATAGTCGCCGCCTGCCGACAGCGCCTCGCCAAGGCAGCGCTCAAGCAGCCGCTCTGTGATGCCGAACTTCTCAATAAAGTAGCTCTTATGGCTGGCCGTCAGGGAAGGTTTCGTTGGTTCCATTGTCATCCAGTTTATGCTTCCTGCGTCGAATTAACCAGAAAGCCCGAACGGCGGACCTCTCGTCTGGACGCCTCCCCGTTGTTCTTTAGATACGTGGTGCAGCGACGTGCTTCCGCCACAAATTCAATTCTGCTAGGATGCCACCCATGAAGAAGATTCTCGCCGTCGCGCTGCTTTTGATGGTGTTCGCCAGCCCGGCCGCATTTGCGGCACACCACCATCACCACCATCACCATCACCATCCGCATCACACCGCGTAAGTCCATCCCCTGGCTTGCCGCAGATTTCTTGCCGCTACAGTTGCCGGATTCTACTTTTGGTACCGGGTCGGGCAATGCAGCCCGGCCTGCAGCTTGAGGCGTGATAGGATTCTTGGCATGAGGAAACTGCTTGCAACAATTCTGCTCCTGGCCGCGGTTGCAAGCCCCGCCTTTGCTTCGCACCACAAACCCAAGTCCGCCCATCCGCACTACAACTACCGCTACAAAGCTCCCAAGAGCTACAAATCGCATTTCCACCGCCAAAAGCAGAAAAACCACCACCCTGCTTGAGACCCTCCTTCAGCTAAAGCAAATTACACCTTTACCTTTCCCGTTACTGACCTCGAATGGCGAATCATGGTAGTGTTTTTGCCATGAGCGAAGTCGATCCTCGTTACCCCATTGGAAAATTCCAGGCGCCCGAGTCGAACACGATGGCGATCCGCGCCGCGCACCTTGAAATCCTGCGCCAATTGCCCGAGCGCCTTCGCGCCGCGGTGAGCGGCCTGAACGATGCGCAGCTCGACACGCCCTACCGCGACGGCGGCTGGACCGTCCGGCAGCTTGTCCATCACGTCGCCGACAGCCACGTCAATTCGGTGATCCGCTTCAAGCTCGCCCTCACTGAAGACTGGCCCACCATCAAGCCCTACGACGAAAAGGCCTGGGCCGAACTGCCCGACAGCAAGTCGCTGCCCATCGACGGGTCGCTGGTTTTTATTGAGGCTATGCACGCACGCTGGGTCGCGCTCCTTGAGTCCATGAGCGAATCGGATTTCGCCCGCGGCATGGTTCATCCCGAGCGTGGACGCTCCGACCTTGCCCACACGCTCGCCATTTACGCGTGGCACTCGCAGCACCACACGGCCCACATAACCAAGCTCCGCGAGCGAATGGGCTGGTAGCCGAAGATGGAAGCTGGCTCGAACGTAGAAACCACGCCGGCCGCGCGCCTGGCTCAGCAAATCGAAGAGTACATTCTCAAGCATCCCGCCGCGGCGATTCTTGAAGACGGCCGCGTTCTTTTCGACATGCGGTCGGCACGCTACTCCACCAAAGATTCGCACGGCCGCTGCCTGCTCGAGCTGTGGAGCGGCGAGCGCAACCTGGTGCGCACCGTGGTTGAGGTGCGGCAGCGTGCCGCCAGTCTTCGATTGATGACGCGCCGCATGGGCGCAACCAAGCCGCAGGCATTGGAGCTGGTTGCATCGAGCGACCGCCGCACTCCCACCACGCGCGACGCCGCACGCCGCAACTACCAGCGCCTGCTTGATCGATCGCTGACGCGCCGTTTTATCGGCGCCAAGGTCGACGGCCTGCGCTCGGCCATGGATCTCGAACACAGCTTCGGGCCGGCCTATATTCGCGGCCGCCTGCTCAAAGGCACAGCCGCCGATGCGGTCATTGGCGTAGGCGAGTGCGAATCGGGCGCAATAATCGACGGCATCCTAACCCTCGGCGTGCTCTGGCTCGACTATTGCCGCCAACACGGTGACGCGCGGCGCCACTTTGGCGGACTCAAGGTCATCGTCCCCGCAGGCGCGTGGCGCACCACTGCCGAAAGAATGGCATGGATGAATCAAGCCGCCGCAAACTTCGAGCTTTACACCCTCGACGAACGCAGCGAAGAACTCACCCTGGTCGACTGCAACGACACCGGCAATCTCGAGTCGCGGCTCACGCACACTTTCTCCGCCGCAGCCGCAATTGAGCGCTGCCGCGCCGGCATCGACCGTCTGATGGAGCTCATCCCTGAGGCCGAGCACTCCCGCGTTGAACTCCGCGCCAGCACGCCAGCCGAGGTTGGCCTGCTGCTGCACGGGCTTGAGTTTGCGCGCGTGCGTCACGGCGCGGCTGCGCACTCCTTCACCAATAAAGACGAAGCGACTTTCGGCGCAGGCGCGAATGAAACCGTGCTGACCGTAGATAATGAAGACGCCTGCCGCGAGCTCTTCGCGCGCCTCTTCCTCAGCCGCCACGCTTCCGGCGCTCACAACGACGCACTATTCAGAATGCAGCCCGAGCATTGGCTTGAGAGCGGGTTGCGAAAGGGAATCGGCGAGCTGCTGCCTGAGATTCGCGGCGAAGCGGTCTACTCCCAGGTGCCGGCAATCTCGTCAGGCGATCGCGGAATGCTCGACCTGCTGGCCCTTGATCAGCGCGGCCGTCTCGCGGTCATTGAAATCAAGGCCGACGAAGATCTTCACCTGCCCATGCAGGCCCTTGATTACTGGATTCGCGTGCGCGCGCTCAACGCCGACCGCCAAATGACTGCCGGATCCGCGCGTCCGCTCTCGGCCTTTGAGCGCGCCGGATATTTCCCGAGTGCCGAAGTCTCCGATCTTGAGCCGCGCCTCATGCTCATTGGCCCGGCCCTGCGCATACATCCAGCCAATGAGCCGGTGCTCAGATACTTCTCTCCAAGAATCCAGTGGGAACTTGTCGCGCTCAACGAAGACTGGCGTCGCGAACTCAACATTCTCTTTCGCAAGCGTTCTGGAGTCTGACCTCTGATCACTGACGTCTGTTCACTGTTCACTGACCACTGATCACTGTTTTGACATCATGTCCGGCTTGCCCGTCGCGGGATCAATCGGCACCGACACATGCTCGTGCACCACTAGCCACTGGCCGCCGATCTTGCGATACACATCGGTGACGCGCGCCATCACTTCGTAGCGCGAGCCGTCCTTCATCGTGAAGGCCAGGTGCTGAATGCTGTGGCTGTATCCCATCTTGCCGTCAGTCTCAATCGCAAGTTCCGAGATGTCGAACGCGATCGGCCCCTGCGCTGAGTCAAAGAGGCTGGCCCAGTCCTTCCTGTACGCGTCGTAGCCCACATATTCGCGCGGCGTCGAGAGATCGAAGACGAAGATTCCATCGCCGGGCGCATAGACCTTCATGATCGCGTCCAGGTTCTTGGCGCGAAAGGCCGCGGCAAAGCGGTCCTCGAGCGCGCGAATGGCCTGGTCGTCTTTGCTTTGCGTGTGGGCGGGACGTGCGGAGAAACTTGCCGCGAGCGACACCGCTGCGAGTGCAACATACACAAATCTCTTCATTGCGACCTCCGGGGAATTACACTTCGCAGAAGCGTCGACGCTCTCATTTCCAGCCGCTGTTCGCCATCTCCTGACCACTGATCACTGTTTTTCCGGCCTCCACCGCAGCACCGGCTTGCGTGCGGCCTGCACTTCGTCGAGTCTTGAAACCCGCGTCGAGTGCGGCGCAGTCTTTACCAGCTCCGGCGTCTCTTCAACTTCGCGAGCAATCGAGCGCATGGCCTCGATAAACAGGTCGAGCTCTTCAACTGATTCGCTCTCTGTCGGCTCAATCATCAGCGCGCCATGCACTATGAGCGGAAAGCTCACCGTGTAGGGATGGAAGCCGTAGTCGATGAGCCGCTTGGCAATGTCGCCGGTCTTTATGCCCCTCGCCGCCTGCCGTTTGTCGCTGAACACCACCTCGTGCATCGACGGTGTTTGGTACGGCAGATCGTATACGTCTTCCAGTTTCTTGCGGATGTAGTTCGCGTTCAGCACCGCGTCTTCGGTGGTCTGCCGCAGCCCGTCGGGCCCGTTGGCCAGAATGTACGCGAGAGCGCGAATAAACATTCCTACGTTGCCGTAGAAAGCGCGCACACGGCCGACTGACTGCGGCCGGTTGTAGTCCCAATGCAGCGGCCCGCCGTGCGGGTGCGGCATTAAAGGCTCTGATTCGCCGACACGCTCGCCATCCGGCTTGAGCACGGGCGCGCGGAAGAGTGGCGGGCAGCCGTCAGGGCCGGGCTCGGCATTGGTGTCTTCCCAATCCCCAGCGTCGGGACAGTCGGGTGCCCCCGGTCCCTCGCCTTTGGGGACCGGGGAAATACTGCTTGAGCGTCGCACCAGGACAGGCGTAGGGAGAAACGGCTCCAGAAACTTTTTGCACGCCACAGGTCCCGATCCAGGCCCACCGCCGCCATGCGGAGTCGAGAAGGTCTTGTGCAGGTTCAGGTGCATCACGTCTACGCCAAAGTCGCCGGGCCGCACCTTGCCCACCAGCGCGTTCATATTCGCTCCATCCATGTAGAGCAGGGCGCCCTTGGCATGCAGAATGTCGGCGATCTTGTGGATCTGGTTCTCGAAGACTCCCAGCGTCGATGGGTTGGTCAGCATTAGCGCCGCGGTGTCGTTGGTGACCTGCCTGTCAAGCGCGTCAAGGTCAATGCCCCCGTCCGCATTCGACTTCAGGTTCTCGACTTGATAGCCGCAGATGGCTGCGGTGGCAGGGTTGGTTCCGTGCGCAGAGTCGGGAATCAGGATCTTGTGCCGCGGATTGCCCTGCGACTCGTGCCACGCGCGCACCAGCAGGATGCCGGTGAACTCGCCATGCGCGCCTGCCGCCGGCTGCAGCGTAATCGTGTCCATGCCCGTGATTTCGATCAGGCACTTCTGCAGCAGGTCGATGATTTCCAGAATCCCCTGCGCGAGCGACTCGGGCCGGTAGGGATGCGCCTCGGCCAGCCCCTCAATGCGCGCGACGAATTCATTTACGCGCGGGTTGTACTTCATGGTGCACGAGCCCAGCGGGTACATGCCCAGGTCGATGGCGTAGTTCCAGGTCGAAAGGCGCGTGAAGTGGCGGATCAACTCGATCTCGGAGAGTTCGGGAAGCTCTGCCTTTTTGTCGCGCTTCGCCGCGCCCAGCAGAACGGCAGGGTCGACAGACGGCACGTCGAGTGGTGGCAGTTTGTAAGCCTTCTTGCCCGGCGACGACTTTTCAAACATCAACGCTTCGTTCTGCGTCTGGTGGGGGCGGACTTTGCCGGTGGTGCGTGGTGCGGGGAGATTTGAATTAGTTGCCATTCGTTGCGCCTCTGACGATTGCCTTTCGTGGTAAGCCTGAGTCCCTTGTCAATTTTGTCGCATTGGGCCGATTCATTGTTGAGAGCGATGCCTCAGCGCGATCCTTCCAATCGGGTCTGTTGCGAATCTCTGTCCAATACTCTTCGCGGACATCTTCATCAATCTCGATCGGCCAGTTACTTTTGTAGAGCCTGTCGGCTCCGTCGCGTCGCGGTCCGGAAATCCAATACTGCTCACCTGTCTCAATATCAGAGTAGTTTGCCTTGTAGCCGCGTCCGCCCATTTTTCCGAAGGTCTTTCCTCCGTGATAAAGCGTCGCGCCGGTTCGACTAAAGGTGACCCGTCCGATGCGAGCCGATCCATGCAGACCATCGCCTTTGTACTCTATGTACATAATGCGCGGCGGATAAGTCTGCTTGGTCATTGCAGGGGCTCAAGCCCACTCCTTTTTGCTGCGTTATTGGCCCGGCTGAAGCCATGCCCTGTTACAAAACCTGCCGGCCTATGCCTCCACCGTCACGCTAGCCAGCACTTTCGCGGCCTTGTCGATCGTCTCGCGCGGCATCACTTCCGTCGCGCACCACAGCGTGCAGTTCTTTAGCTCGGGGTACCAGCGGCTCAGTTCAATGCCGCCCACAATCTTGTTTTCAAGCAACCGCAAGCCCCACTCCGCAGGCGCCTCGGCGGTCTCGATCACAAACTCGTGGAAGCGCGGTGCGCCCGCAAAACGCAGCTTCGCCCCGGCTTGTGCCCCCAGCGTCTTGGCCGCGTAATTTGCCTTGGCGAGGTTGTGCTCGGCCAGTTCGCGAATGCCTTCTTTGCCATAAACCGAAAGAAAGATGGTGGCCATCAGCGCCACCAGCGCCTGATTGGTGCAAATGTTCGAAGTAGCCTTTTCGCGCCGGATGTGCTGCTCGCGCGTGGCGAGTGTCAGCACGAACCCGCGGTAGCCGTTGGAATCGACCGTCTGGCCGGCCAACCGGCCCGGCATTTGGCGCAGATACTGCTCCTTGGCGGCAATTACTCCGCAGAATGGTCCGCCATAGCTGAGCGCTACACCGAAGGACTGCGCCTCCATGGCAACAATGTCGGCCTCGACCGGCGGCCGCACAATCCCCAGCGAAACCGCCTCGGCAATCGAAACGACGAGCAGCGCGCCCTTCTTGTGAGCGATCTCGGCAACCGCCGGAATGTCTTCAACCACGCCAAAAAAATTGGGGCTCTGGACAAGAACGCACGCCGTCTGGTTGGCAATCGCCGCGTCGAGCGCCTCAAGATCCACGCGGCCAGTTTCGGGGTCGTATTCGACCAGCGTCGACGGCAGTCCCTGGTGCTTGGCGTATGTCGCCATTACTTCGCGGTACTCGGGGTGCACCGTTCGGGCCACAACCGCATGATGCCGGCCGGTCACGCGCACCGCCATCATTACCGCTTCAGCCGCGCCCGTCGAGCCGTCGTACATGCTGGCGTTGGCCACATCCATGCCGGTCAGCTCGGCAATCATCGTCTGGAACTCGAAGATCGCCTGCAGCGTGCCCTGCGTGATCTCGGGCTGGTAGGGCGTATAGCTGGTAAGGAATTCGCCGCGCTGGACGAGTGCGTCGATAATCACCGGCCGATAGTGGCGATATGCGCCCGCACCGAGGAAACTCGCATACTCGGTGGAGTTTTTGTGGCCGGCCGCCTTGAAGTAGTCGACGATCTCGCTCTCGCCTAACTGGCGAGGCACCTTGAGATCGCGCGCAAGCCGGTACTCGGCCGGGATGGATTCGAATAGATCGTCGATGGATGCCGCGCCAATCTCGGTGAGCATCTTTTGGCGTTCAGCGTCGGACTTGGGGAGGTAGCGCATGTGGGTCCCTCCGGGACCAGTGAACAGTGAACAGTGATCAGTGGTCAGTCATGCGCGTTTGCGCAGATTCCACTTCACCTTCCACCGCCCCCGGGCATTCTAAGAATTCATTAGCTGCAAATTACCGGACACTGATCACTGATCACTGACCACTGTTTTTCTTCACTGCTCTTCCGCGATAAACGCCTCATACGCCGCGGCGTCCAGCAGCAAATCGACCTCGGCCGGATTCGCAAGCTCTACCTTGATGATCCAGGTTTCGTGAGCGGCGGCGTTGATCTTGTCGGGCTCGGTCTTCAGGCTTTCGTTCACTTCCGTCACCGTTCCCGAAACCGGCGAATAGAGGTCGCTCACCGCCTTCACGCTTTCGACCGAGCCAAAGGTGGCGTTGGCCGTCACCGTGTCCCCAACCTTGGGCGCGTCAACGTACACAATGTCGCCCAGCGAGTTCTGGGCGTAGTCGGTAATGCCGATGGCGCCGATGGTCCCCTCAATCGAGATCCACTCGTGCTCCTTGGTATAGCGATAATTTGTTGGATAATGCATGTCTGATTGCACCTCGATGATTCTGGTAGTCGAAAGAGTAGTGTACGGCGTTGGGGAGGGGTAAGAAAACCTGTGGATGACGAGAGTAGTAATCCTGAGCTGAGCCGCGAATCTTCGCGTCTCTGGCGCGCCGCGGGCAAAATCCCGCCAAAAACACCAGGGGCGCCGGCCGGATTGCGGCGAGCGCCCCTCAAAAACTGCTCCGTAGCCTGTGGAATTAAACGAAATGCCCCGACTGCCGTTCGAGCCAATACTGCATTTGGTCCTGGAGCTGCTGTTTGTGCCGCTCTAGCTGCTGGCGCATTTGATCCATCTGTTGCCGCATCTTTTCCATCTGCTGCGGATCGATCTTGAACTGGTCGGGGTTGATGTTATGCTGCATCTGTTCTGCCTGCCGCGCCATCTTTTCAGCATGTTTGCGCAGTTCCTCGGCCTGCTGTTCACTCAGGCCTTGTGCCTGGCTTTGGATCTGATTGCGCAGCGCATCGGCCTGGCTTTCGATCTGCTTCCGAAGCTGTTCAGCCCGCTCCTGATTCTGCTGGGCCTGCGCCTCCAGCGCCTCAGAATTCACAGCATCATTCTCAGCCAGCAACGCCGGTTCGTTGTCGCCAAAAACGTCCATCCACTCCAATTCGCTGTGGCGCTTTGAATCCACTTGCAGGTTCAGCGTCTGCTGTTTTTTGTCGCGCAGAATGGTCACCTGCACCTGTTTGCCCTCGTTCGAACGCAGCGCGCGCTCCCAGTCGGCCGCGGTTGAAATCGAGTCGCTGCCCACCTTCAGAATCACGTCGAAGGCATGCAGGCCGGCAGTGGCCGCCTCGCTCTTGCGCGCAACCTGCTTCACCATCAGCCCGCCGTTCACGCCAAGGTATTCGGCCATCTGCGAGGTGAGCGGCTCAACCAACGCTCCCACTTTCAGGCTCGATCCAAAGAACGGCATGTGGAATCCCGAATTGGATGGAAGATCGCCTGCGCCGTCCCCCAGAATGCCCAAGCCAGGCACCGGCTGAGCAATGTCGTCACCGCCCTTGCCGATCTTGTCCCAGATGTCGTGCTCCATGGCAGCCCGGTCGGCCAGTTCCACGGCAATCGTCTGGATGTTTCCGTCGCGGCTGATCTCGATGCTCACCTTGCGTCCAGCGGGAATCTCGCGCAACATGCGGCGAAGCTGCTCTGCGCCTTCAATCTGCTGGCCGTTGACCGTCAGAATCACATCGTTAACCTTCAGCCCGATCTTGCCGGCCGGCGCGTCGTGGTCAATGAGGGTGATCATCGCCCCGCGAACGTCTTTGAGCTTGAGTTGCTGCGCCTTCTCCGGGTCCACGTCGGCAATATCCACTCCCAGGTACCCCTGAGAGGAATGGGTGAGCAGCGGGGAAGGATTGGCAAAGAAGTCGGTCACGCTGTCACCCTGCGCGCGCAACGCGTGCGGCGCGGCTGCCAGGCAGGCCGCCGCAACGGCCAAGGCGAGTGGACCCGGATAGTGTTTGCTCAGGAACGGCCTCATAATGTGATTCATTTTGTTTCTCTCCATTGAAGTGATTTTTCGGCCCGCGCTTTTTTTGGGGCGCGTAACCGGCCTGCAGAGCGTTATTGAACCTCAGTCACCCGGCGCAAAACCTGCCGGGATACATTGCGAATCTGAGGATTGTTATCGGTAGTTGAAACCGAGTAAAGAACCTGGCGCACGCTGGTGTCGGCCTCAACCGGTTCAAGCATGCCGATGGCCGCGGTGCGGATGCGAGCGTCGCTGTCGTTCATCACCGATTCGAGCACCGCGTCACGAACCCGCTCGTCTTCGGCGACGTAAGGCTGCAGGCCCTCAAGCGCCTTTTCGCGAACGGTAGCGCTCTTGTCGAAGCGCAGAGCATACATGAGCGCCTCGCGGATGCCGGAGGGCTGGCAGCTGTGGCCGGCGCGGCACTCGGCCGCCAGCAGGCCCACCGAGTCATCGCGAACGCCGGCAGAACTTGCATCTTCTGATCCCAGCACAAGCAACTGGCGAATCTGCGGATCGTCGAGCGAGCCCCGCACGTGCCTCGGCACAACCTGGTTGTAGGTCACGTCCACAATCTCGCTGTTCGGCTGCCGCACGACGCCCGAGATGCTGGCGACGTTGGCCAGCGTGGGCAATGCTTGAGCCGGCTGCTCTTTGGCTCCGGCAGTCGTTTGAGCTGCCGCGGCATGGGCAACGCGGCTCTGGGCAAACTCGTAGCCGCCCAGGGTGCCGGCTCCCCCGCCAATCACCAGCAGCAGCGCCGCCGCCACCGGAGCACTTTGCAACCGCGCGAAGTTGTTCAGAACCAGGGTGTTCCACCGCTCATACCAACGCTTCGGCGGAAGGCTGTCGAGGGCCTCATCGAGCCGCATCCGGGCCCGCGCCACCAAGTTCGGCGCAGGCTCCTGCACCGGGTTCGCGTCCATCAGCACCTTCAGGGCCCGCAACTGCTCCCGCTCGCGACGGCAGTCTGCGCACACTGCCACATGCCTTTCGAGCTCGTGGGCCTGTTCATCCGACAGCTCCTGGTAAGCCGCCGCCACAATTCGCTCCTGTGCCAATTCGCAATTCATTGGTACGTCCTTCCAGCCTCAAAACAGCTCGTAGCCTTTAGCTATTAGCCGTTAGCTCGTCTTCGATTTATCCGAGCTCGTCATGTTTTCATTGGGTCCTTGTTTTATCAAACGAACCCTCTTTTAGATCACCAGCTAACAGCTAACAGCTAAAAACTAATCGCTGTTCTTACCGCAGATCGGCCAAATGGGTCCTTAACTTCTTCGTCGCCCTGAAGAGCGTATTCTTGGCCGTCTCTTCTGTCGTGCTCAGCATCTCTCCAATAGTCCGCAGCCGCAGGCCCTGGTAATGCTTCAGCTCAAAAACCATCCGTTCCCGCGGCGTCAGCTTCTCAAGCGCGGTTCTGAATCTTCTCGCCCAGCATCTTGCGGTCCAATTCCCGCGCCGGGTTTGAAAACGACCGGTTATCCGATACTGACGACAGCAAGTCAACCTCGTCACCCGAGCGATCTACCATCACTCGCGCGATCTTCGCGGCGGGTCTTGCGCCGGCGCAGTTGGTCCAGGCAGAGATTGGTAACAATCCGGTAGATCCAGGTGTAAAACGAGCACTCGAACCTGAAGTTGCCGATGTACCGGTAGGCCTTCAAGAAAGCCTCCTGGTAAATGTCCTCGGCGTCGTGCTCGCTGCCGGTCAAATGCAGGGCCAGCCGCAGCACCTGGTGCTCGTATTGACGAACCAGCGCGTCAAAAGCCGTGCGCGAGCCGGACTGGGCCTCGCGGATGAGGTCCATTTCGTTCTGGCGGGCGAGCTGACCGCTCCGCCGCGCCCGCCGCACTGTCGCGGCCGGCCTCGCCGGAGTTCGTACCGCCCATTGCCCTCGTCGCAGCCATACCTCGAAAGGATTGTACCCTTCCGCTGGCAGACCACGCCAAACCGCTCCGCGCGGGCGTTCCCGCTATACTCGCCGCTTCTGCTCCCATTCGGTTCTCCGTCTCTCCGCCGTGGAGACAAGATTGCTATGCGTAATTTGATGGACGCATGGTTTTCGGTTTGGTAACAGGCGCGAACAAAATGGGTTGGTTAGCTCCGGGGCGAGGGAGCAAGGGAGCAAGACGCCCCGACCTGGGCACCCGTTTTCGGTGGCTCGCGGCGTTGCCTCGCTCCCTTGTTCCCTCGTCCCGTCCGTCCCTCAATTAAACTGAATCTCAATGACCGGAAACCTCTTCGACGAACCCGAAAGCTCCCCGACCGGCTGGTTTACCGCCCACTGCGACGGTGGCTCGCGCGGCAACCCCGGCCCCTCCGGCTACGGCGCGGTCATCGAGGACCCCCAGGGCCAGACCGTCGCCCGCCTGAGCAGCTTTCTCGGCGTCCAGACCAACAACTATGCGGAGTATTCCGGCCTGCTGGCGGTCCTGGAGTGGGCCCTCCAAAATGGCGCCCGTCAGGTGCGCGTGGTCTCCGACTCCGAGCTGATGGTGAACCAGATGAAGGGCCGCTACAAGGTCGGCAGCCCTGGTCTGCGGCCCCTATGGGAAGAGGCCAAGCGCCGCGCCGCCAAACTCGAGCGCTTCGACATCAGCTCACACCCTGCGCGGCGGCAACAAGGAAGCCGACCGCCTGGCCAATGAAGCGATGGATAAAGGCTGGAAGGCAGCGGGTCAGCGAGTCAGCGGGTCAGCGAGTCAGCAGGTCAGCAAGTCAGCGGGCCAGCACGAAACCGGGGTGCCCCAGGTCTCGTCTTTAAGACCTGGGAGCGAAGGGCCTCCCAAACCACCGCAGCAAGTTCTTGAAGGCTATGTCAAAAACGGAGTCGTCCATCTTCTCAATGGCGAACTGCCCGAAGGCACGCGCGTCAAGGTGACGCGCGAATAACACCCATCATCAGTTTGAAATTGAGGTGTGAAGTGCAGGGTCCTCTGGCACAATTGGTAGCTCTGACCTGTTACGGAAACTCCGCTATTCGCGGTCAGCTGGTCCCAACCTTCTTCCCGGTTAACTCGACCTGCCAGTTTTGTGAATTCGTGAAGTTCATCGCCGGAGGAGAATTGGTGAACGGCGAACGAAAAGTCGCCACGATGGCTGAGACGCCGGACCAATGGATTCGAGGACTTCAGGTGCGCGGCGTTACCGGGCTAAGGCTTCGTCAACGCCCACAAAGCAATCCGAAGATTTCAGATAGGATGTCCGCCGGGTTTGTCGGTGGGGGAAGGCTGTGGTCGATCGAGGGTTTAAGAACGAGCGGCTCCAGCGAGTTCTGGCGCGATAAGTGGGAAGTCGGAGGCAGGAACTCCCCCGAAAAGCGGATCTGGCGAGTCACATACGGGCTCTGCGAGGTTTCAGCGACTGAGCCGTATCCTCTTCGTTCATTGGAGGAAATCGTCCCCGATCTTCGACTGTCCCTTGCGGATATTCGTGCCTTTTCTGAAACACAAGGCTTGGAGTATTTCAATAAGTGCTTTGATGATGCACTTAGGGCACTCGATGATCCCGAGGCCGATGTTGGGTATCACAAAGATCTCGCGCCGGATGGCTGTCTAAACCGAACAGCCGCAGCTCTGCTGAAGGCGGCACAAAGCGCATGGGTCTTTGGCGGCATGGGCTCATGGAATGACATGGGATTCCAAGGTGAAGAGCAAAAAACGTATGAACGGATCTCAGACGAACTGTTCGATCTTCTGAACAAAGCAATCGAGGTGGCGGCAACGAGCTCGATGTGTCACAAGTGATCGGCAGCTTGCCACCCCTGTTTCACACCTCCCGTGCCATACTCAGGCATGTTGCTGCGCGCAGCCAAGGTCGATGACGCGATGGATGTGGCCCGCGTCCATGTGCGATCTTGGCAGGCGGCTTATCGGGGGCTGCTCCCCGCGGAATACCTCGACGCCCTCAAGCCCGAGGACCGAGCGGCACGATATACCTTCGAGAACCCTGATCCCACCAAGCCCTTCACCGTCGTCGCCGATGTCGAAGGCCTCATCGCCGGATTCGCAACCACCGCTCCGGCTCGCGATGCGGATGCTGAGGGATGCGGCGAACTCTACGCTCTCTATGTCGATCCCGATACCTGGGACCGCGGAATCGGCGCGGAGCTGATCAAAGCCGCGCGTGCACGGCTGATTGAGCTTGGATTTCAGCAGGCAATTCTCTGGGTGATGAAAGGCAATGCGCGCGCCGAACGCTTCTACTCAATCGATGGCTGGCAACCCGACGGCCACGAGCGCTCCGACGTTTTATGGGGCGTGACGGTGAACGAGCTGCGGTACCGACGACCGCTCTAGCCTGCAGTTCGAATACAGCGTACCTGCGGCGGCGGATTCAGCGGTTGCAAGGCGTCAGCGGGTCTGGAGACCTGCTGGGACAACCGGGCTGGAGCCCGGCGCTACCGCTTCTACGCCTTCCTTCCCAGATCGTTCCGCCACACATGCTGGCCGCTCTCCAGCAGGCGGTCGGCTGCATTCCGGGCCCCAGGTTCCGGCAAAGTAGTTGGGGAAGACTTCGGGCTTCTTCGCTGCCCAGGCTTCAGAATCGGCGTTGTACAGCGCCCAGTTGGTTTCCACGCCGTCGCGATGGGAGAACAGCGTCTGGTCGCCGAGCATGGCGTCGAGCAGCAGGCGCTCGTAGCCGTTGGCGCTCGATTTGCCGAAGGCGGTCTCGTAGTCGAAGTCCATGTAGACGGGGCAGACCGATCATCTCCGGCTGGTGGGCACCTTGGCGCCGAAGCGCAGCGCGATGCCCTCGTCGGGCTGGATGCGGATGGAGAGCAGGTTGGGCTGAATCTCCTGGCAGGGGCCGCTTGACTGCATGCGGTTGAAGATGAGCAGCGGCGGCTGCTTGAACTGGATGGTGATTTCAGTGGCGCGCTTGCGCATGCGCTTGCCGGCGCGCAGATAGAAGGGCACGCCCGCCCAGCGCCAGTTTTCGATTTGCAGCTTGAGCGCCGCATAGGTCTCGGTGCCCGACTCGGGATTGACGCGTTCCTCGTCGCGATAGCCGATGACATGCTCGCCTTTAACGATGCCCGGCCCGTACTGGCCGCGCACGGCATTCAGGATCGGAATGGACGGAATGGCCTGCCACACTTTGAGCTTTTCGCGGCGCACGCTTTCGGCCTCAAAGCTCGAAGGCGGCTCGAGAGCGACGAGCGAAAGCAGCTCCATCATGTGGTTCTGCACCACGTCGCGCAGGGCGCCGGCCTTCTCGTAAAACGGTCCGCGGCCCTCAACGCCGAGCGTCTCGGCCACGGTGATCTGCACGTGGTCAATGTAATTGCGGTTCCATACCGGCTCAAACATGCCGTTGGCGAAGCGGAAGACCATGCAGGTTCTGCACCGTCTCTTTGCCCAGGTAGTGGTCGATGCGGAAGACCTGGCTCTCGTGGAAGACCGCGTTGACCTTGTGATTCAGATCGCGAGCCGAGTCAAGATCGTGGCCGAAGGGTTTCTCAATGACGATGGCGGCCTGGCCCTTGTTCAGGCTGCGCCATGTCCTGCGCGCCCAGGTTCTCAATGATGCCGGCAAAGAACTCCGGCGCGGTCGCGAGGTAAAACAGGCGGTCTGCCGCCGATATTCATTCTCTTTGTCGATGCGTTCGAGCTCGGCCTTCAGGCCGGCGTAGCTCGCCGGGTCGTCGAAGTTGAGCGCAAAGTAGCTGATGTGGCTGACGAAATTTTCGAGCACGGGGTCGGTGGCGTCGGCGCCGCCGAACTCCACGATACCCGCGCTCATGTCGGCGGCGAACTCATCGCCGAGCGGCCGGCGCGCCACGCCAACGATCGCAGAAGTTTTCGGGCAGCAGCTTGTTCTGGCGCAGATGGAAGAGCGCGGGAAAGAGCTTGCGCTTGGTCAGGTCGCCGGAAGCGCCGAAGATCACCAGGATGCCGGGTTCGGGAATGCGCTCGCCGCACCTTTAGAAACCTGGGAAAGATCCTCGGGCCGCACTTTCATCTGAATCGTCGCCATATTTGTCCTCCGGACAAGTTCGAGAGATCAGAGAAAAGAGATCAGAGATCAGAGATCAAAGAAAGGAGATCAGAAAAAAGAGATCAGAGAAAAAAGATCAACCGCACCCTAATCACTTAAACCGGACTCCATCTGTAGCCAAGAGATTACCGCGACGACCTTCATTGTGCGTCGAAATCTTCTCCCCGGCCGCGATCGGTCGAACACCACCGATCGCCGATCTCTGTTCTCTTATCTCTTTTCTCTGTCTTTCAGTCTTTCTTCACCGCGTGGCCGCCGAACTCGTTGCGCATGATGGCCAGCATGCGGTCGGTAAAGTTGTTATCTTCGCGCGAGCGTATGCGCCGCATCAACGACTCGGTGATGATGGGCGCGGATACGTTCAGGTCGATCGCCTCGATAACCGTCCAGCGTCCCTCGCCGGAGTCTTCAACAAAAGCCTCGAGCCCCTCGAGCGTTGGATTCTTGGCGAGCGCGTCGGCGGCCAGGTCGAGCAGCCAGCTGCGCACCACGCTGCCGTAGCGCCAGATCTGCGCAATCTGCGGCAGGTCGAGGTGGAATTCCTCTTTCTTCTCCATGATCGTAAAGCCCTCGGCGTAGGCCTGCATCATGCCGTACTCAATGCCGTTGTGAATCATTTTCACAAAGTGGCCTGAGCCCGCCGGCCCAACGTGCCCCCAGCCTTTATCGGCCGCAGGGGCGAGGGTTTCGAGAATGGGCTTGAGGTAGTTGACGGTCTCATCGTCGCCGCCAACCATCATGCTGTAGCCCTCTTTCAGGCCCCAGACGCCGCCCGAAGTGCCCACGTCGACAAACTGGAAGCCCCTGGCGGTGACTTCCTTGTAGTGGCGCATCGAGTCCTTGTAATTGGAGTTGCCGCCGTCAATCAGAATGTCGCCGGGATTCAGCAGGGGTTCAAGCCTGGCGATGGTGTCATCGACCGGCTTGCCCTGCGGCACCATGATCCAGATGGCCCTCCGGCCTTTCAGATTCCTGGCCAGATCTTCGAGAGATGAAACGCCCAGGTTGCCCGATGTGAGTAAGTTTTGCTACCGCTTCGGCGTTGAAGTCGAAGCCCACAACTTGGTGGCCGCCCAGGCGCAGCCGCTCCGCCATAAAGCCACCCATTTTGCCGAGTCCGATAAGTCCGAGTTGCATGTGACCTCCGTTGTTGTGGAGCTATTAGCTCTTAGCTGTTAGCTCTTAGCTTGTTTCTCGCGTGGTCAGATTCACTCGCGAGCCTTTCAGGGAAAATCTCAAACTCTAGAATCAGCACGCCCAAGCTGACAGCTGAAAGTTATAGGTTCCTGAAAACGAATTCCCTTCCGCCGTCCCTACGGGACTAGCCAATGCAGGTTGGCCAGCTTACCCCACACTGAAGTGCGGGGCTAACAGCCACTGCGCCTACGGCGCGCTTAGCAGGCATTACATTCGCGGTCCCCAATAAAAAGCCAACAGCCAACAGCCAGTAGACAGCCAGTACCCCGTAGCTAATCGCTGTCTTACTGCACTCCTAACTCCTTCAACTGCTCCCGCAAAACGCTTTCGCCTTCAAATCTGTTACCCTTCATGCCTGCTTGCACCGCTCCGTCAACATTCTCCTGCCGGTCGTCGATGAAGAGGATGCGCTGGGAAGGCACGCCTAGTATGTCGATTGCGCGGCGATAAATTTCCACATGTGGCTTGCGCAGCCCAACATAGCAGGAACTGAATGCAACTTTGAAGTACTGTCGCAGGCCAAAGGTTGCAAAGCGATAGTCGTTGGTTTCGCGGGCTTCGTTGTTCAGGCAGCCCACCATACAACTCTTGGATGCGGCCAGTTCGGCGAGGATTCCAAGCGCGCCATTCGGCAAAACTTTTGACTGCGCCAGAATAAATGCGAAGAACTCGTCGCGCGAAAACGGTCGCGGCTCGTTAAAGACAGCCGTGTCAAGATACGCGTCGCGGCTTATCTCGCCCTTCTCCCACGCATCGACCACGGTGTTGTGGCGAGCCTCGAAGGACGCATGATCGAGGCCGAATTTGCTGGCGGCGCCCGCGCGCTCGGCATGGTCCCAGCCGTTGGTCAGCAGGACTCCGCCCACATCGAAGAGGATCACGTCAAATGGAAGCATAGAGAGTCAGCGGGTAATGTGGTGAATCCGAAATTCGCGTAAGAACAACCGCAGTCATACATGGCGCTTGCGCCACCCAAGGCCATGAAAATGCAACCGCGGATCCTTCGTCGCTTCACTCCTCAGGATGACAGCGCCTGTTTTAAGAGGACGCGTCAATTTTCGGGGCAGATCCTTCGACTTCGTCCGCCGCGGCGGACTTCGCTCAGGATGACAAATCATTTTCGATGCGAACTTAAGGCTCGGGATGCGAGCGGAAGCCCAAATCTGCAGCAAGACATAATCAGAAACCGGTTGCGTTTCGTTTTGATGAATGCACCCCAGGGGAAGCTGCAGCGCGAGTCATGCGGGACTGTTCGAACCGTCTCCGCAGCGATACTTGGCTTCAATCGCCATCACTTTGTTGAAGCGCCGGGTAAAACGTTCTTCGTTTGAAATGAACTTGGCCCCGATAAAAGCGTTCACCACTTCGTAGGCGAGCGCCGATCCGATGATGCGCGCGCCCAGCACGATCACATTCATGTCGTCGTGCTCCACGCCCTGGTGTGCCGAGTAAGTGTCGTGGCACATACCGGCGCGAATGCCGGGAATCTTGTTCGACGCGACGCAAACACCCACGCCCGACCCGCAAATAAGAATCCCGCGTTTGGAGACGCCCTTGTTTATGGCGTCGCCCACCTTCTCGGCGAAGTCGGGGTAGTCGTCTAACGGATCCACTTGATACGCGCCCAGGTCGATCATCTCGTGCCCAGCCTTGGCGAGATAGGCACGCACTTTTTCCTTTAACGGAAATCCGGCGTGATCGGATGCGATAACGAGTTTCATAGTTAGCCTCTCTTATGAGCGAGTCAGCGAGTCAGGCAGAGTCAGCAAGTCAGCAAGTCAGCGAGTCAGCAAGTCAGCAAGTCAGCAAGTCAGCGAGTCAGCAAGTCAGCGAGTCAGCCCTCGTCAAGAGAATGTAGCAGGCCGTTCATCATTCGTGCGATCTCTTCGCTAGTGTCCATCAGATCATTCACATCTTTTTGTTCGATCAGCTTCCGACTTCCCGCGATTTCCATCTGCGTCTGTAATTCGAACAGCGAACCGCGAGCAGTAGCAAGAAACTGTCTGAAATGACCGTCGTTCAGCCTTCCATGTCCCTCAGCAATGTTGCTCGGTACTGAAACTGCGGCCCTTCGCATCTGGGATTGCAATCCAAACATTTCGCTCTTGGGAAATGCATCTGTGACGCTATAGATGCGCTTCGCCAACTCCATTGCTTTTTGCCATACCAGCAAATCCCGGAAGTGGCGTGTTCTTGTACCGTTCTTGACTCCATTGCCTTGATTCATTGCGTACACTTGACTTTCTCGCTGACTAGCTGACTTGCTGACTAGCTATTTCACCAACGCCTTCGCATGTGCCGCAACATTCTCCGCACTGAAGCCTAGTTTCTCCAGCACAATCGGTCCTGGGGCGGAAGCGCCGAAGCGGTCGAGGCCGATCACGTCGCCGTCCAAGCCCACATACTTCCACCAGCCCAGCGGCGAGCCGGCCTCAACCGCGAGCTTGGGTACACCGGCCGGCAGCACGCTTGCCTTGTACTCGGCCGATTGCTCGTCGAAGATCTCCCAGCTCGGGAAGCTGACGACGCGAACCGCAATTCCCTCGGCTTCAAGCAGTTTCTTCGCGTCCATGCAGGTCCACACCTCCGAGCCGGTACCGATCAGGATCACCTTAGGGTTGGCCGCATCGGTCAGCACGTATGCGCCCTTGCTGGTGCCGCCCAATACATCCACTTTGGATGCATCAATCACCGGAAGGTTCTGCCGGCTCAGCGCGAAGAAGCTCGGCCCGGTGCGCTCGAGAGCGATGCGCCAGCAAGCCGCGGTTTCATTGGCATCGGCGGGGCGGAAGTCGATGAGCCCAGGCACCGCGCGCAGCATCATCAGCTGCTCGACCGGCTGGTGCGTGGGCCCGTCTTCGCCCAGGCCAATGGAGTCGTGCGTAAAGACGAAGAGCGAGTGAGTCTGCATGAGCGCGGCCAGTCGAATAGCCGGCTTGCAATAGTCGGAAAAGGTGAAGAAGGTTGAACCGAAGGGCACCAAACCGCCGTGAGCCGCCATGCCATTCACCGCGGCACACATGCCGAACTCGCGCACGCCGAAGAAGATGTTTCTGCCGGCCGGGTCAACATGGAAGCTCACGCTTGACTTGAAGATGGTTTTGGTGGAACTGGTGAGGTCGGCCGCGCCGCCAAACAACTCCGGCACCACGTCGGCAATCTTGTTCATCACTTCGCCGCCCGCATTGCGCGTGGCCACCGGCTTGCCGGCCGGGTAGCTGGGTATGGCCTTCTCCCATCCCGCCTTGCGTTTGCCCGCCTGCGTGCGAGTGAATTCGGCGGCAAGCTCAGGGAACGCAGCTTTATAGCCGTCGAAGAGCTGGTTCCACTCGGCTTCAAGGGCAGCGCCGCGATCGATGGCCTGGCGCCAGTTCTTAATTGCATCCTCAGGCTCATAAAAGCTTTGGTCCTCAGGGAAGCCGAAGAATTTTTTGGTCGCCGCGACGGCTTCTGCGCCAAGGGCCTCGCCGTGCACTTTGTTGGTGCCGGCCTTGGGGCTTCCGTAGCCGATTACGGTACGGACAGCGATGAACGATGGCTTGCTGGTCTCGGCTTTGGCGGCTTCAATGGCGGCTTCAATTGCTTCCAGGTCGTTGCCGTCTTCCACGATTTGTACGTGCCAGTGATAAGCCTTGAAGCGCTCAAGATAATCGTCGGTGTAGCTCAGTTCGGTGGGGCCGTCGAGTGAAATCAGGTTGTCGTCGTAAAGCAGGATGAGCTTGCCAAGGCCCAGTGTTCCGGCCAGCGCGGCAGCCTCATGCGAGACGCCTTCCATCAGGTCGCCGTCGCCGCACAGCGCGTAGGTATGGTGGTTCACGACGTCGTAGCCGGGCTGGTTATAGATGGCGGCCAGGTGCTTCTCGGCAATCGCCATGCCTACCGCCATGCCAATGCCCTGCCCAAGCGGGCCGGTGGTCACTTCCACGCCCTCGGTATCGCCGTACTCGGGATGGCCGGGCGTTTTGGAGTGCCACTGGCGGAAGCTTTTCAAATCGTCGAGCGTGACGTTATAGCCGGAGAGGTGGAGCGAACCATAGAGTAGCGCCGAGGCGTGGCCATTCGAGAGCACAAAGCGGTCGCGATCCACCCACTTGGCAGTGCTTCGGGTTGTGCTTCATCAGCTTGTGGTAGAGCAGGTAGGCGATGGGCGCGCAGCCCAGCGGCGCGCCGGGATGTCCGCTATTGGCTTTTTCAACGGCATCAACGGCGAGCAGGCGCAGGGTGTCGATAGAAAGCTGGTCGAGAGAGAGCGATGCAAGGCTGGAACTCATAATGGCTTTGAAACTCGTCCTTTCGGCTGGAGTGCTATGCGCGGCGGATGAAAAGTTCTAAATGCCAGACAAGGTTTGGTGACTTATTAAGAGGCGTCAATCTTGACCTTCACATTGTAACCAAGCCAGGCGTCCTGCTCGGGCCAGTGGAGGGTCCATTCAAGTTCGGTGGCGCCGGCGACGGGCTTAATGTCTGCGCTGAAGCCGGCGCTGCCCAGGCCCCGGCTGTCGTGTTGTCTGCTTCGATTGCCAGTTGTCCGAGGTCCACAACACTTCAAAGTGCCTGCTCGTCCAGAACGCGCAAGGAGCGGCCGGCTTCCATGCTCTGGACGGGACGTTGGCGGGTATAGATTTCGAGGCTGTGGTTGACGCGGCCGCGGCCCTCGGGGGTGCAATAGCGGTCGTAAACCGCGTCGATCCGGTCAAAGACCTTGCCGTCGACGGTCGAACGCAGCAGCTTCAGGTATTCGGCATGGGCCCAGACCAGCGGAACAGCGGAACCGGCCGGCATGCCAAACTTCAGATGGCGCTCGGGCCGATCGGCCTCGTCCCACACCTGCTCAGGCATCATCTGCCCGCTGGTTGCGAATTTTTCGTAGGTGGCGATGAGCTGCGATATGTCGTTGCCGGCGGCAAGCTCGTAATGCGCACGCTCGCCGCCCAGCAGCGGCCAAACCCGGCCCTGCCCCCAGCCTTTAATGGGCCGCCGTCGGGGCGCTGGCCGTATCCGTCGTTGTTGTAGCGCAGCCAGCCCGGTCCCTGGGGCAGATCGCGCTTCAGCACCGCATCAACCACTTTGAGCGAGTCCGCAATCAGCGGGTCGTCGGCGCGGCGAACTCCGTAGCGGACAAGCTCAAGAAATCCGGCATCGATAATTTCCCGCGCCTGGAATTCGTATTGCGTGCCGGGAGGGCGATTGGAAGCCGGATCGTCTCGGTCCCGCAGGCCTCGTGGGCATAGGCTTCGCCGCACTCCGGCGGGCGAATGCGCATGTAGTGGCGCTTGATTTCGGGAAGCAGCACGCCGTTGTTGGTCACGGTCCAGTCTTCAAGATGGCCTTCGATCCAGTCGGCAAACTCCTCAAGAAAGACTGCCAGCTCGCCGGAGTCGTGTGCGCGGGCTATGTCCGCCGCGCAAATCAACCCGCTGATAAACCGCGGCCAGCGTTGAAGGCGAGTAGCCGGCGTTTTCTTCCCAGCGCTCCTGGTGGGTAATGGGCGCGTGCCGCACCAGGTATCCGGCGGCGCGCTCGGCAAAGGCAAAATTCTCGAGATTCCCGAGTGCGTCGGCCTTCCACAGGCGCCAGGCAAGAATGATGGGGAAGGCGACCTCGTCGAGCTGCTTGCCGCTCCAGTAGGGGGTTCCGTCGATCCAGAAGTTCTGCGCAAAGCCGCCGTCGGGCTGCTGGGTGCAGGCCAGGTAAACCAGGGCGCGGCGAGCGGTTTCAGCGCGGCCGCAGGCCAGCAGAGCGGTTGCGGTCTGCACCATGTCGCGGGTCCACACCAGGTGGTAGCCGCCCAGGTCGTCGTCGCCTTTGGCCTGGCCCCAGGGTATCGATAGCGAGGCCACAAAGGCGCCGCAGAAGGTCTTGTCTTCGTGGGCCAGCAGCACGTTGTGGCTGGCGCGCATCAGCTTGCCGCCGTCCATCGCCTTGGCGGCCAGCCACTCGGGGTTGGCCGCGCGGTGCCACTGCTCAATGAAGCGTTTGCGCATCTCGTCGTAGGACGTGGTGAGCGCGCCCAGCGTTTTTTGCGCCGCGGTGTGGTGGCCTGCGCCGATGCCGATGGCGACGGTAAATTCATAAGCGGCCAACGCCATTACTGCCGGTGTCTGTCAATCTGGCAGGCATCGATGCCGGCCTGCATCGCGTGGTCTGGAACGGCGCAGCCCGGCAAGATTGATTTGGCCCATCACTGCAACGTTGCCGTTGGTGGCCGTGCCGAACTCCCAATCCATCTTGAAGCCCTGCATCAGGTCGCGCCAGCCGTCGCTGACGCCCACAAAGCCGCAGCTCACGTGCGAGAAGCCGCAACTGGCGGCCATCATCAGCGACCACTGGTCTTTCCACGCCAGCAGAACCTTGTGGCCGGCCAGGTCAACGGCCCAGGCCGTGTTGCCCGCTCCGCCGCCATCCAGATGCGGCGCCAGCAGCGCGTAAACCTTGAGCCGCGGCAGCAGTTCGGCATGGCCCTCAAGCCGAACCCGCTGCAGCACCACCGAGTGATGCGGGTCGCAGATGATTTCCTTGGTGAGGGCGTAACGGCCTTCGGGATCGCGATTGATGTAGCGCACGCCGAGCGCCTCGGGTGGATGTACTCGAACTCCGAGATCAGGTCGCGCTTTTCTTCGTGGGCAAACGTCTCGCCGTCGGTGACGAGGAACTCCATGTCGCGCACCTGGGCGCGGTCGATGGTGGGGTGATAGATCTCGTTGAGGATGCCGTGCGAGCAGGTGAACCAGATGCGGCTGGATGCGGCGTAGGCCGTGCCCACCGCGTCTTTCACGCTCGAGGTCCAGCGCGGCTGCATGCCGGGCCCGCCGAATGCCTCGCCCTGCTGGGTGAGGCACCTGTACAACAGGTTGTTCGCTCATAGGGTCGTTTTACCGGGTGAAACAGGGAAGTCTGGATGTGTGACGGCTAATTTGGTGAGTCCTGCAGTTTGCTTCTGCAACTATGACGCTTTGCGCAAGGGCAAAGTTACTATTTTGTCTTACAGCTGAGCGCAAAGATTAGAATCGTTGAATTTTTTCGCACCCGCGTCGAACCGGACCTGCATCCAACGACAGTAGACGCGCTGCCGCGTAGGATGTTGATTATTTCACAATGTCTGGGCCGACTGATCGGTCTGCACCACTACAAGCCACACCGCTACAATTTGATCGAAGGAGAATTCCCCTTATGGCATACGAACTCGCACCGCTTCCCTACGACTACTCCGCACTTGAGCCTTATATCGATGCGGAAACCATGAAGCTGCACCACGACAAGCACCACCAGGCGTACATCAACAACGTGAATGGCGCGCTGGCCAACCACCCCGAGCTGGCCGCAAAGTCGGTCGACGACCTCATCAAGGACCTGAACGCAATTCCCGAAGACATTCGCGGCGTTGTCCGCAATAACGGCGGCGGGCACTCAAACCACACCGCTTTCTGGAAGCTGATGGGCCCGGCGGGACACGGCGGCATGGGCGGCAGCCCCGACCGGCGCAATCGCCGCGCAGATCACCGCCGACTTCGGCGACTTTGACAGCCTTCAAAAAGACCTTCAACGAGACTACGGCCAAGCAGTTCGGCTCGGGCTGGGGCTGGCTGGTGTTTACCGGCGGCAAGCTGAAGGTGATTACCACCCCCAACCAGGATTCGCCGCTGTCGCAGGGGCTTTATCCGATCCTCGGCAACGACGTTTGGGAGCACGCCTACTACCTGAAGTACCAGAACAAGCGCCCCGATTACCTGGCCGCATGGTGGAACGTGGTGAACTGGGAAGAAGTTAACAAGCGGTTCGCTACGGCTAAAGGCTGAAAGCAGCTATTAGCCTCTAGCTTCTAGCTGCTAGCTCGTTTGTGCTTGACTATGGGCGGTGCCTGCGCGCGAAGATTGCGTGCAACGCATCGCCTATTGTGTTTTTGCGGGCCGAAACCGGAGGGAGCAGAGGCCTTCAGGCCTCTAAACCAAGCCAGCGGGCTACGGGGCTTTAGCCCCGGGCGTTTATCGAGCTAAAAGCTAAGAGCTAATAGCCAAAAGCTGTCTCCCTGCAACCCATTCCCCAAATCCGTGTCTATATATACGGAATGACTTTTGCACGCAGATTTCTTTGGATTGCCCTGGCTCTGGCTGCCGCTGCTCCTCTCACCGCCCAGTCGGGCGAATTCGTCATTGCCCAGCACGGTCACGATGTCGGCACGGCATCATTCAACTTCTCCGCCACGCCCGACGGCTTTGACTCCACGTCGCTGGTCAAGGTCGCGATTGAGGGGTTGAACTACGACCTCTCCAAAACTGAGCAGCTCACCTCGGCCAACGCGCTTGCGCACGTCCTCCTCAGCGCCACGGTCAATGGCTCGGCTGTGACCGCCGTCTGCAAGCCAGAGGACTCCCAGTTTCTGCTCAACATCTCCGCTAACGGCCGCAGCAACACCACGCGGCTCGCCGGCCATCAGGCTACTGTGTTTCTGGCAGATTTCGACCCCGGTGCGCTCGAAACCCTGCTCACCCTCGCAGTCATGCAGAATAATCGCGACCTCTGGGCGATTATCCCCAAGAACGCCGGCTCGATTGAACCGGTGATGCTCGCCACCTATGCCGATCAGCAGGGAACCCTCGACGGCAAGCCCATTGCCGTCCATCATCTTGTGGCGACGATCGCCGGCGCGAACACCGATCTTTTCTCGGGGCCTGAGAATCAGTTGCTTCAGGCCGAGCTGCCGCAGAATGGCTTCGCGCTGGTGCGCAAGGGATTCACGCTGACGCCGCCGACTAAGCCGATTGCGCCCTCCGAGTAATCTCCGGACCGACGGTGATCCGCCGACGACTTGGGATTTCGAGGTGGAGGGGGTGCGTTGGACCGTTGCGCCGGCTCAGCACCGTGGCTCCGGCTTATGGTATTTCCTAAGACGTTAAGGCGAAGACGCCAGGGAGTGATCGTCAAGCGAGAGCCAGACGGTTGAGAGTGAGGACGGTTATGTCGTCGGTTTGGCCGAAGCGCTGCGCCTGTTCGGCGATGCTCTGAGCCGTCTGGGAGCTGATTTGACAAGTACGTTCGAAACCGAAGAGTTCGCCCGCGGCGCTTTGGGCTTCAACCACGCCGTCAGAAAGCAGCGTCAGGTGATCTCCGGGGTACAGCGCAAGTGAGCTTTCTTCGTACGTTGTGCCCGCAACGATGCCGAGCGGCAACGTACCGGGTACCTGGATCTCCCGACCGTTGCAGAAAGGGGCGAGGTGCCCGGCATTGGCGAAGCACAGGTTGCCGCAGGAGTCGAGCACCCCGCAAAAGCAGGTGACGAAGCCGCCGTTGCTGGCGCGCACTAGTTCGGCGTTGAGGCGCATCAGGATCTCGGCGGGGCCAAGGCCGTCAAAAGCGAGGGTGCGTAGAGCACCAATGGCGAGGACTCCGGTCATGGCGGCTTTCAAGCCTTTGCCGCTCACATCTCCCACCGCAATCACAACACTGCCGTCGGGTCGCGAAAGAATCTGGTAGAAGTCCCCGCCAACTTCTTGCGCCGGCAGGTAGGCAGCCTCAATGTGGCAGCCGGTAAGGGCAGGAATCGATTTTGGGACCAGCCGCTGCTGTATCTCGCGCGCAGCATCGAGCTCAGCCGTGGCTCGTTCGTGTTCAAGAGTGATGCGGCGATGGCGGAACAACAGGACCGGGGCGATGGAGACAAGGAAGAAGAACATCGACAAGTCGTCAAAACTAAAGCCAAAGCGCCCGACATGGGATTCTCTGAACCAGGGTACGGTGATTCCGAGCACCTCGATGGTGCTTGCCAGAAGAAATGAGGGCAGCAGCAGACCTGCCTCACTGTTTCCGCGTCTCCATTTCCATGCAAGAAAGGCGAGCGAGCCAACGATAAAGGGCACTTGAACCACGAGCAGCGTCACCCCAAATGCCGTGTCGGACCATTGAGGCAACCATGCAAACTTCTCGCTTAAGTAGGGAAGGCCAAACAGCACCGGAATGGCCAAGAGCAGTATTTGATAACCGCGCATCCAGCGGTTGAGGCGAACCCCGGTGAATGCCGCAATGAAGCCAACCAGTGGCGCATAGCGGCCGATCATGCCAAGAGCGTCAGTAAGTGGGCCGGTAGAGTACGGAAGCAGCGGGTATACATAGTTGAAGACCGACTCCAGCGACATCGTTCCATCGAGAAAGAGGAAAGCGACGAACCACAGGTACGCTCGCCCGCGGGGGTCATTGCGAAAGACCAGCAGCAGGATCATCCCGCCGAGGAGCTCACTCGCACAGAGCAATGCTTGCGGCAATACCTGATAAAAGTGGGTTGCGTCAGCGGCTCTGCGTATTTCTTCGAGCACCGGCGCACGGCCGAAGAGCACGTCACCGCCGTGGGGGATTCTTGCAGGCGAACCCATAGACCCGGCGATGCGAATCGCGATCTGGGCGGGAGCAGTCGGAACATGGACCAGCAACCAGCGCTGCGCGTCATCCGTTGTGCGGGGCCAGTTGCTGCAGTCAGCGGCCTTCTGCCCGTTCACAAACACCTGGCAATCCTCAGCTTCGGGATTCACGAGCAGCGCAGGATTGGAAATCGGTTCGTCGGACGACAAAGTGGCGCGGAGCCAGATGATATTGGGGCCATGGGTTGGGGTGCGTCCGGCGCCGAGCTGGTAAGTTTGGCCAGGACGACGATCGGCGGAAGCGATTTGGCCGCCGGGAGGATCGCCTTTGAAGAGAAGCCAGGGACCGTCAAGACGCGCCGGTCCACCGGCGCCGTGCGTCATGATCGCCTGGGCGCGATCGAGAGACGGACCGGCGAGCGGGATCAGTGCCAATGTGACAACGAGCCAGGCACGGCGCAATGAGCTTGGCCTCCGGGGGATATGGAAAGCCTGTCACACAAACCGGGAAGTAGCAAGTCCTGCGTTGACAATCAAGGGGTCTTGGATTTTGCGCGGATCGCCCGTAGCTTAAGACGTGACAATGCACTGCCGGCGGTCGGTCGCCAATCCCGACATTACCTCACTGCGGCGTTACCAATTGCCAAGCGATGGCATCTGGAATACAGCCTCTGTGGCTGGTCGCGTAGCCCTCCTCAAACATTCGCCGAGACATTCGCTCATTTGCCAAAGAACTCCCCATGTCCTCCATTGGCCCACGGATCGTAATGCTCCGCGAACTCCGCGCGATGCTGCGTGCTGGGGTGGCTGTAGAGCCAGAACTCAATAAACCTGTTGGGATTCGGATCGTCGAGCCATGCTTTGCCGAGGTCGTTGAAGGCAGCCACCGCGGTCTTCTGCGGATCGGGCACGATTCCGTGAATCGCCTCCTGCCCGAAGACATCTGCCTGGTGCTCAAAGTACCGGCTCCCGCCGTTCTCTACCGGCTCTAACAAAAACATGACAATTGAAACAGTTAGCAGCAGCACCAGAAATCCGCTTCGCGACCCAAGATCGCTCGCGCCCCATCGCGGTCCCCAGCGGCCAGCCATCCACGCGGCAAACCAGCGCGCAAAACCAGTAGACGAAAAACAGAAACACCGCCGTCAATGCCATCCCTTTAGGCAGATGGCGCAGCACGTAATGGCCGCACTCGTGCGCAAAGATGAAGAGAATCTCGTCGTTCGCAATGCGGCCCGCCGTAGTGTCCCACACCACAATGCGTTTAGTGGCGCCGATGCCGGTCACATAAGCGTTCAGCCCGTTGGTCTTCAGGCTGGCCTTCATCAGATACATGCGGCTGGGCGGAATCTCGGTGCCGGTTCGGGCCACAACCTTTTCGAGATCTGCCACCAGCGCGGGGTTATGAGCCTGCAGGGGCTCATACTGCTCAAAGAGCGGCTCAACCAGCGGCTCTACAAAGAATACGATCACCAGGATCGGCAAGGTCACCAGCCAGCCCACAAGCCAGTAACGGCGCGGCCATCGGCGCACAATCCAGTTAAAGAACAGCAACAACGGCGTGGCGATAGCGATTGAGAACCCCAGCCCCTTGCCTTCGTCGCGGAACCACCCCGCCCACCCCTGCACGCTGATCTGGTAGCTGCGCTCAACATGGTGCCCGTACATGCTCAACGGCAGGCCGGCAATCCAGGTAATGATGAAGATCGCCGCGAAAAAGAAGATCCCCTGCGCCCAACGGTGCCTTGCAATGCCCTCAATCGCCGCCTCAAGCCTGGCTGATGCGCGCGTCGCCAGCAGCAGCCACAGCAACACGATCCCCCATAGCGAGCCGACAATATCGAGCGTGTTGCGGATGCGGCTGATTGCGATTGCCTGTGCCAGCTTCTCAGGCGGAAGCGCGTAAGCCTGCTGGTTTTGGACCGTCTGGCCCGTGGCCGTCTGGCTCGCCGGGGCCGAAGCCGGCACCGAGGACGCCGCACTCTGCGCTGTCGCAATGCGCGCCACAGTACCGCCGGAGAGTAAGGCCACAAACAGCCCAACCACCAGCCGCCGCGCAAATCTCATCGCGCATCCTCCCGGACCCTGCTGAGTTTGAGACAATCGAGCATACATGCAAATTGCGGGTTCCGTCCGGCTCATGTCCAAACCTTTCTTCGCACACCCTCGCAAACGCGGCCTCGCGTTCAGGCTAATCTCCGCATCTGCTCTCTTGCCACTCATTGCAACTCTACAGCCGGCGAGCGCGCAACAGTCCACGCCTGTGATTCTTGACGCAATGACCACCGAGTTGCAACGCGCATTCTCGCAACTGGGCAAGCTGGCCGCCAATAATCCCGATGCCCAAAAGCAGTTGCCGCCGTATTTCCTCAGCTATTCGGTGGGCGATGCGAGTTTTGTGTCCATTAGCGCGCAATACGGGGCGGTGACCGGCAGTGCGTCCAGCCGAGTGCGCGTTGCCGACGTGCAGGTGCGCGTGGGCAGCCCGGCTCTCGACAACACGCATGGCGATCATCGCGCCTCGGCCGTGAACAGCGCGCAACTGCCCATCGTGGACGATCGCGAGGCGCTGGCCCGCACGCTGTGGATGGCCACCAACACCGGCTACGGCAATGCGCTCGACAACTACCTGCGCGTAAAGACCGAGGCCGAGGTTAGAGCCAAGGAAGAAGATACCTCGCCCGACTTCAGCAAGCAGGAGTCCCGAGACCCACATCGGCAAGGTGGCACCGCCGGTGGTGGTTGACCGCGCCGCGTGGGAGAAGCGCGTTCGATCTCTCTCGCAGATCTTTCGCGAGTTTCCCGGCGTCTACCAGAACACGGTGGCCCTTACCGCGCAGAACGAGACTGACTACTACGCATCGTCTGAGGGGTCGAAGATTGTTACGCCGCATATGCAGGCGCGGCTGGTAATTATTGCGGTGACCCGCGCCGACGATGGCATGGACCTGTTCCGCGACCAGACCTTTGAGGCAGAGACAGTGGACGGACTTCCTTCGCAGGATGAAATGGAGGCCGCGATTCGCACTCTGGGCAAGAGCCTTGAAGCGTTGCGCAAGGCTCCGGTCACTGAGCCCTTCAATGGGCCGGCGCTGCTCTCAGGCCGCGCCGCCGCGGTTTTCTTCCACGAGGTGCTGGGCCACCGGCTCGAGGGCCAGCGCCAGCGCGGCGACGAAGAAGGGCAGACATTCACCAAGGATGTTGGTCAGCCGGTTCTGCCCACCTTCCTCTCGGTAGCCGACGACCCCACACAGGTGAAGTATGGCAATACGTGGCTCAGCGGCAGCTACGAATACGACGACGAGGGCGAGAAGGCGCGGCGCGTCGACCTGATCGACGATGGCGTACTGAAAACATTCCTCATGTCGCGGCTGCCGATTGCCAACTTCAGTACGTCGAACGGCCACGGCCGCGCAGAAACCGGTTATATCCCAACCGGCCGCCAGGGCAACCTGATTGTGACCTCAACCAACAAGGAGCCCGAGGCAAAACTGCGTCAGCAGTTGATCGACGAAGCAAAGAAACAGGGCAAGCCTTACGGGCTTTACTTCGAAGACATCTCGTCAGGTTTCGCAGTCACCACGCGCGAATCGCCGCAAGCGTTCTCGGTGGTCCCGCTGGTGGTGTGGCGCGTGTATGTGGACGGACGCCCCGACGAACTGGTGCGCGGCGTCAGCATCGTGGGCACGCCGCTGGCGGCCATGAAAAGCATTCTGGCCACCGGCGACAAGGACGAGGTCTTCAACGGCATTTGCGGCGCAGAATCGGGATCGATTCCGGTGAGCGCGGTGGCGCCCGCCATGCTGATGAGCGACCTTGAAACACAAAAGCAGAAGCAAGGCACGGCGAGGCCGCCAATACTGCCCAAGCCTGAGGCTGACCTTGCGACGAACAAGGAGGCCCAATGAATCGCGCGTTTGCAACGGCACTGTTCGCTGGCTCTCTGGTCGTAGCACCTTTCGCGTTCTCACAGCCCACCCGCGCCGACGCCGAAAAGGACCCGGTGCTCAAGGCCATGCTTACCGAGCTCGACCGAAGCATGGGCCAGCTCCAGTTGCAGGGCTTTGCCAAGCCGTTCTTCATCCAATACCGCATTGAAGATATCGACGACTTTGAAACCAAGGCTGAGTTTGGCGCGACCGAGGGTTCCACGCGCAGCCATGAGCGCGTTGCGCGCGTCATCGTGCGCGTAGGCGACTACAAAAGCGACAGCTCAATGGACAGCCCTGGCGGGCGCGGCGACGGCGCGGTTGAACTCACCGGCCTCGACGACGATCCCATCGCGATTCGTTCCGCGCTTTGGATGGCAACCGACCAGGCCTACAAGAGCGCGCTCGCCGCCTACGCGCAAAAGCAGGCCGAGCTCAAGCAGGTGCAGACTCCACCGCAGGCCGACGACTTCAGCCACGAAAAGCCGCTGATTTCGCTCGCCGATCCGGCGAATCTTAACGTTGACGAAGCAGCGTGGACCGAGCGCGTAGCGCGCGCCAGCGGTCTCTATCGCACCGATGACACTGTGAAATCGAGCCAGCGCGACGTGCAGTACTGCATGTCGAATTATCATGCGCGCGCCGTCACCACGTGGCTGGTAACGAGCGAGGGAACCATCGTGCGCAAGTCGGCGACGGAGTACCAGCAAGGTTTCAACACCGGCACGCAGGCCGACGACGGCATGCATCTCGACCGATCGTTTTCGACGGTTGGAGTATTGCCGGCCGACCTTGAAACAGAAGATTCATTCAACAAACATGCGGTGGAGCAGATCGCCTCGCTCAGCGATTTGCGCAATGCGCCGGTGGTTCAGGAGGAGTATCACGGGCCGCTGCTGATGAGCGCCGATGCCGGCGCGGACACAATGCGATCTCTGCTTGCAGGTTCGGTGACGGCCACGCGGCCCAAGCTCGGCACCGAGGCGCGCACGAACGGGCCCTTCGCCTCGAGTTACCAGGCGCGCATCATGCCCGACTTTATGGACGCCGTCGACGACCCGATGTTGAAAACCTTTGACGGCAAGGGCCTGGTGGGCGCATACGATGTTGACGATGAAGGCGTGGCCGCGCAGCCGGCGAAGCTGGTTTCAGAGGGCCGGCTGGTGAGTTACCTGATCGGTCGCGAGCCGGTTAAGGATTTTCCAGCGTCGAATGGGCACGGCCGGGCCGGGATCGCTACGGGGCCGCGGCCTTCGGTCGGCGTGCTGAAGGTAACGGCCAATAACGGACTGAGCGATGCTGAGCTCAACCAGAAACTGCTCGACATGGCCAGGGATCGCGGCCTGCCGAGCGTTTATTACGTCCAGACGCTGGCCGGCGCGCGCAATGCCCGGCTGCTGTATCGCGTCACTCCCGATGGCAAGCGCCAGTTGGTGCGCGGGGCGGTGATTGACGACATCGACACGCGCGCCCTGCGTTCGAGCATCGACTCGGCGGGCAAGGACGAGTGGGTGGCAAACTTTTTTGGCGATGTGCCGCAAACGGTGATCGCTCCGGCGCTGCTCTTCGATGACGCTACCGTGAAGCGCGCCAACGAAAAGAACGATAAGCTACCCTTTTATCCTCCCCCGGAGCAGGGCGCTGCTATTTCTTCTTCCATGCGCCGGTAATCGCACCCATCACGATCATGCCGAGGAGCCAGAAACCCGTGTTGATTGCGAACAGGGCATAGGTGCGGACCTCGAAGGCGTATTCGGTGGCCCAGATGGGCAGCACAAAGCCGAGCCAGAGCCAGGCTCCTACCTTTATTCCGCGAATGGCGGTTTGTGCGCCGGTAATCTGCGTGAAGCTGGAGATGGCCGCGGCAACCACTGCGCCCGCGACCAATGCGACGCCGTATTGCAGGGCGGGATTCACTCCCTGGTTCATCAGCCAATCTCGCGAGCGGCCTATGCCTTCCAACCACGGTTTCTGGAAATAGGAATACCAACCCGCTTCAAGCAGGAAGTTAGCGACAGCGGCCACCAGGATGGCCATGTAGTTCTGCCGCAAGCGCGGATCCATGTTCGGCATTTGTCCTCCACCCCTTGTTTCAATTGCCGAAAACGCCTCTGCGCGGGAAAGAAGTTAACGGGGCAGGCGAATCGATCGAAACGAGGGATGTGCGGGATTCTACCGCATTCTGCCCAACTTAATCACTAATGCGGGTTGCCATTCGCCGGAAGACAAGCAGGGCCGCGCATTGCTACGGTTGTCGAGTGGCATTTCTCCCAAGAAAGTGCCACTACTTCCAGGAAAGCTATTGAATTCAGGAACCGCTCCGGGCTACAGCAATTCCGAAACCACTGTATCCCTCCGGGTCCGCGATCGCCGTTGGGATCGCGGACCCATTGTGACGTCAACGCCGAACTTACGGCGCCGGACTTACAGCCTGTAACCGCCGGCTGCGTGAATCACTTGCCCGTTCACCCACATTGATTCATCCGAAGCCAGAAATGCTGCGATGGATGCGATGTCCTGCGGCTGTCCGATTCGGCCGAGCGGTGTGCGCTTGACAGCATCTTTCTCGAAGTCGCTGCCAACGAATCCCGCGGCTTGCACTCCCTCAGTGAGGACCATGCCGGGGTTCACTGAGTTAACGCGGATCTTCTTCGGACCGAGTTCCTGGGCAAGCGCCGCGCTTACTGAGTCGACGGCCCCTTTGGTAGCGCTGTAAACCGCGCCGCCCCCGATTCCATCGGCCGCAACGGAACTGATGTTGATGACGCTGCCGCCGTTGGGGCTGAAGTGCGCGACCGCCTCTTTAGTGGCCAGCAAAAGGCCCAGAACATTGAGGTTGAACATTTTGTTGAAATGCTCGGGCGTGACCGCCTCAAGCGGCCCAAACTCGTAGACGCCGGCGTTGTTTACCAGAATGTCGATCGGTCCCAGCTTCTGGGCAACTGTTTTTACGAGCGGCCCAACCTGGTCAGGATCGGCCACGTTGGCCTGCACCGCAATTGCCTTGCCGCCGGCGGCGTTGATCTCGGCCGCGATCTTTTCCGCGGCAGCCTTGCTGCCTGAGTAGTTGACTGCGACTGCCGCACCGCGCGCTGCCAGCTCACGCGCAATTGCCGCTCCGATTCCCTTTGATGCGCCGGTCACCAGCGCCACTTTTCCCTCAAGGTTCTTCATTCTCAATCTCCTGCATCGAATGTCTTCGTTTCGACATTTCGATAACTATCGAATTGATTAAGTAGCCCCGGCAAAGGACTCAAATGGTATGTGGAAATTTTCTTGCGGGGTAGAGGGAAGTATCTTTTCGTCAGGGCAATCGTATGAGGGAGAATAGCGGCCGCGGAATGGATTCGCCGCGCCCCTCCGGGGCGCGAGATATTTTCCCGGAGCTGTCCCAGGGTTCCGGTCTCGTTCGCCGTTGCGAACGAAACCTCCGCCCTGGGCTAAATTCGATCCGTCCCTCCGGGACGAAAGCCCGGCGCAAGCAACGACTCAAATAAAGCCGATCTGGCTAGAGCGTGTTTCATAAATGGCTGTTAAGGCCCGGCATTCATCCCGCAGGGGTTAAAAACCCCTCATTTTTCATGCTGTTTTCGGCACGACTGAAGTCGTGCCCTGACACAAAACGGGTTTATGAAACACGCTGTAGTCAACAGAAATGCTTTCATGCAATTGACGATCTTCCGGTTCGCGCCGCCCCGACGGGGCTGCTGGGCTTTCTTGTCGTGCTTACCCAGGACTGCGTTCGCTCGCGCGAACTTGTCCTGGGCTAAATTCCTTGTCTCCCTACGGGAGGCGCTGTATCGGCACGAGCGGGAGGGCGGAGTATCCGCACGAATGAAGTGGTGCCCCAACAAGAAACAAAACCAACTGCGACGATATGGAGATTTGCTGTCTCCGACGCCAGGTGCAAGGACAAAGACGCGCCGGGAGTGTGGCACCCAAATGTTTCATCAATCGAGGTTTCGGCCCTTGGGCTCCGCGGCGCCGCAGGGCTTGGTTTCAAGCGCGGTCAGGCTCGACGCAACCGCGGTCAGAATTCCCGGCTTGAGCGAGAGATAAGCAAACTTGCCTTCACGGCGCACCTCGATCAGGCCGGCCGATTCGAGTTCCTTGACATGGTGCGACAACGTGGCGGCGGAGATGGGAAGCGCAGCAAGCGCCTGGGCGCAGCCCAGCGGGCAGCCGGCCTTGGCAATTCTCTCCAGCAATTCGTAGCGCCGCGGATCGGCGAGCGCCTTGAGGATGGCGACATGCCGTGCCTTTGAGATCCGGGCCGGTTTCGCCGGAACTTTTTCTTGAACATGAATTTTCATCGAGCTTATTTGCGGCTCCGGGCGTTGGATGCAATGGTAGCGCAGTAAGGAGCGGCGAGTCAGCGGGAAAGCGGAGTAGGGAGCTAGCGGAGCTAGCGGAGTTCGCGGAGCTAGAGAGCGGCCGTTCAGCGTTTATCAACGAGGGGCGGATACGGTGGAGCAACAAAAAATAGCGGCAAAGCCTTAGCTTTGCCGCCGCCCTGTCCCTGGGTTTTCTTGAAATGCCGCGGTCTTGCTAAACCTGATCTGAAGCCGGGGTTAAAAGCCCGGCCTACCCAACGATTATTGCAGCAGCTTGGTAACTTCCTGCTGAACGCTGTTGGCCTGCGCGAGCGCGGCGATGCCGGTCTGGCTGAGGATCTCGTACTTCGACATGTTGGAAGTGGCCGAAGCGTAATCGGTGGCCTGCACCGCATTTTGCGCCGAAACGATGTTTTCCTGTTGCGTGCTCATGACCTGGCTGATGGCGTTCAGTGTGTTGATCTGGGCGCCGATGTAGCCATCCTGCGCGGCCACGTAACTGATTGCGTCGTTGAGCACCGACTCAGCGCTTTGCGCGTCGCTCTGCGTGGTGAGATCGGTCTTGGAAAGGTTCGCGCTGGTTTCGCCGGCGACGGCGGTCACGTATTCAATGGTTTCAGGAGCGTTGGAACTGGCAACGAGGACGGGCACCACGCTCTGATTGGCGTCCTCGACGGTGCTGGGCGTAGCCACCGTAAAGTCGACATTGGGGTTGGTGTTGGTGATCAGAATGCCCGTGTCGGCCGAGGCGTCGGTGGCGGCGGAGATTCCCGCAGCACCTGCAGTGGTAAAGCTGGCAGTTACGCCGGGGATGTGGTCCTGGTTGATTTCCGCAATGAGTGCGCTCACCGTAAGCGATGACGTGGCGACGGTGCTCGTGGTGCCGTCCGGGTTGGTGATGGTGAAGGTGAGGACGCCGGTAGTAGCGTCGTTTATCGTCGCCGGCGTGGTGAGTCCCGGAGGGGTATTGCCGTCGTCAACGGAAAGGTCAAGGAACTGCGCGACGTTGCTCTGTTTGACCGAGCCGCCGGCGTCGCCGACACCGGCCGAGGAGAGGCTGGCGAAGAAGAGGTTGTCGATCGAGGCACCGGACGAGGACGAGTCGCCGGTGTAGATGGCGACGCCGGCAGCATTGCCCGTGAAGACCTTATTTTGGTTATAGGTCGTCGTGGTGCCGATGTTGTTGATCTCGGAAAGGATCGACTGGTATTCCTGGTTAGCCGCCGAGCCCTGCGCGTTGTTGAGCGTGCCGTTGGAGGCCTCAGTGGCCAGGGTAATGGCGCGGTTGAGCAGGCTGGTGACTTGCGAGAGAGCACCGTCGGCCACCTGCAACAGGCCCACTCCCTCAGTCGCATTGGTTTCAGACTGTGTGAGCGCGGCCGAGTTGGCGGCAAGTCCGTTGACCAGCGACAGGCCCGCGGCATCGTCGGCGCCGGAGTTGATGCGCGACCCTGACGACAACTGCTGCAGAACCGTCTGCAGGCTGGCGTTTGTATTGTTCAGATTATTCTCTGCGTAAATTGCTGACAGGTTATTCAAAACACCGAGGGCCATGGGACCAACTCCTTCTCGGATGCCAATTGCCCGCTGCGGCTCAAAGAGCTTTGCCGGTTCCCATTCCTGGGTGAGGGCCTTGCTGCATCCACCCCTTTCATCGGGCAGGTGTGGAATAACTTTAGTCATTTTTTGAAATTCTCTTTTTGGGGGGGTTGTCGCGATGCGGATCAGAGTGTCCGGCAACGATTCAGAAGCTGTTTCGATGCGATGCAGTTGCTGGCCGGAATCCAGACAGTTAAGTGGAGTGAAATGAGGCAGCGGGGAATTACTGAATGGCCTCTCACCTCAGCCGCAAAAGACAAAAACGCGGCTGGGATGGGGTTCGGGGTTTTCCCACCCTAACGGCAAAAGGCGCCGTTAGGATGGGTAACCCAGATTGTCCACAAAGCAAAAAAATGGCGGCCTGGTTGCCCATGCCGCCAACGGCCTCATTTTAATGAGACCTTATGCTCTCTGCCCTGAGAAAGCTTGCCTGGAGTTCTGTTGCGGGCAGGCGGGTTATGTTTTTTAGAACCGCGCCGGCCCTTTTATATAAGTTGTTGCGAACTTACTGTTCGTCGCCCGAGGGCCCTGCTTGGGGCGGCGGTGGAGGCGCGCCCGGCGAACCCGAGTCTGGCTGCTGGGGCTGACCGTGATTGTGCATACGCCCTTGAGGACCGTTCATGCCCGGTCCGTGTCCCCAATCGCCGCGGTGTTCCATCGGGCGGTTCTGGAACTCCTGCACCTGCCTCCACTGGTCGGGTGTAAGCTTGGCCCGGAGGGCGAGCAGGAAGCGCGCATTGGCTTTTTCTAGCTCGGCGCGGGCGGATGCGATCTTGTCGATCTGCGCCAGAATTTCCGTTTCGTTGGGCTGATCGGCGCCCATCAGCGGCTGCATTTCGAGTTCGGCCTTCTCTTCTGCGCCGCGCATGTCGACCAAGTTCTCGCGGTGCGCGAGCAGAATCGCGTCCATCTCTTTACGCTGCTCGTCGGTCAGCTTGAGCTTGTCAACAACTTTAGGGTTGTTCCAGAACTGCCCATGCGTTCCTTCGAAACGGAAGGCCCTTTCCATGGGCGGGCGATGATCGCCGAAGCCGGGACCCATGCCCTGCCCGTCGCCTTGACCCTGCGCGGATGCAAGAACCCCCGGCACAAGAATTAATGCCAACGCCAAAAACAACCGTGTTACAAGCTTGCTTTTCATCGCTACTCCTTCTGTATGTGTTTCCTTATCGCTTTTAGAACCTCTTTAAGAACTGCTGGAAGACAGGTTGTAAAAACGCCTTGTTCTTCGCGAGCGTTGCAGGAAAAACATCCCTCAGGGCCTAAAGGCCGCGATCATTTTGTTCTGCCTGCGGCACGACTAAAGTCGTGCCCATTCAAAAACCGCGAGTTCTTACATAGGGTCCTCGATACTCGACTTTGTTTACTGCGTGCCATCGTCATCCATCAGTTGCGCCAGCGGCTCCATGGCGTCAGGAACGCTGCGCGCGATGTCGGTATCGACATTCGCCAGCAGGTTCTCGTCCGACTCACTGGCCTTTTGCTGAGCGGCCAGCTCGCGCTGGTGGGCAAGGCGAGCCGCAGCCTGCTGGCGCTCAACCACGTGGCGATGATGATCGTAGACGCCGCCGGCAGCGCCGGCCGCCAGCACGCAACCCATGGCCCAGGCGAGCGCAGGACGCCATACGCTATGCGCCATAACGCGCGCCGTGCGCGGACGGTTCAACTCGGCCTCGCTCCAGGCGTGTACACACTGGCGGAAGTTCGCGAGCGCCTGATCGAGTTCCTGTTCCGCGATCGAATTCAGGGCCGGATCGGGCTGAGGCTCAGCTGCCGTGCCCGCTTTTGACTTGAACAAATTCATCGTCTGCCTCCCAACTGCCCGCGCACCTTGGCCAGTGCGCGCGAAAGATGTGCTTTCACGGTGCCCTCGCTTAATCCTGTTGCCGCGGCAATGTCGCTCAGTTCCTGCTCTTCAACATAGCGCAGCAGAAAAACCGTTCGTTGCCGCTCGCTCAAACCCTCGACCGCTATCCATACCTGGCCCACCTTCTCGCGGGCCAGCAACTGCTGTTCGGCAGTGCGTTCGCCGTTCGGTAGCCACTCGCTGGCTTCGTCCACATCCACCGAGTTAGTCCGCGTCTGCCGCCAGAACTGCATGCGGCGGTTGCGCCAGTGGTCCTTCTGCAGGTTGATCGCAATCCGCATCAGCCACGTCATGGCGGTTGACTCGCCGCGGAAGTGGCTCCAGTTGCGATGCGCCTTCAGAAAGCACTCCTGCGTGAGCGTCTCGGCCAGGTCGATATCGCGCGTGGACGAGAGCAGGAAGCGGAAGATTTGCGACCGGTGAGTTTCGACGACGCGCGCGAATTCCTGCGCGGAGATTTCCTCCGCTGTTTGCGCCGTCATCGGCTCAATTACTGTGCCGGCTGCCATCACTTTGGTAGACGCTCGCATATCGTGCAAGATTACAGCCTCCTGCCGTATTTTCGACGGTCTCAGCAGCCGTTTAGACCCAATGGGAGTGGTTAGGAATGAAGTCCGGTTGCGTTGCCGCCCCTGTTCGACGCGCGGGCGGCGAAAGGGTCAGGTCGCGGGCCGGACGTGAAGTGCGGAATGGCGGGACCGGGAACCTGGGGCGAAGGAGATTAGGGAAAGATATAATTTGGTGCGACAACAAGGGGGGCCTCAATCGATGGCGAGTGACAGAATTTCGCGAAGAAGTTTTCTGAATGGACTTGCGGCCGGCGCCGCAGGCACGGCAATGGCGTCAACGGCCAGAAGCTATGGGCAGATCCTGGGCGCCAACGACCGCGTCAATTTTGCCATCAACGGTCTGAACGGGCGCGGGGGCGCGCACCTCGACGCGCTCAAGAACAACAGCAGGAACGCGCGCGTTGCCTATATCTGCGACCCCGACGCGACGATCCTGGATAAGTTTGCGGGTAAGGCGCAGCAGGAACTTGGTTATGCGCCCAAGGCGGAGCGGTGATTTTCGCAATGCGTTGGCATCGAAAGACGTTGACGCCATTACCATTGCCACGCCCGACCACTGGCACACCCCGATGGCGGTGCTGGGGCTGAAGGCCGGCAAGCACGTGTACGTCGAGAAGCCCTCAAGCCAGAATCCGCGCGAGGGCGAGCTGATTGTGGCCGCGCAGAAGAAATACGGCAAGCATGTGCAGGTGGGCGACCAGCAGCGCTCTTCGGACTATTCAATCAAAATGATTGAGAAGATTCACTCCGGATACATCGGCGAAGCGTACCTGGCGCGAGCGTGGTATGCCAACACGCGCGGATCGATGGGAATTGGCAAGCCCGCGCCGGTGCCAGCGACGCTCAACTGGGATCTGTGGCAGGGGCCGGCGCCGCGCAGCGAGTACAAAGACAACATCCATCCTTATAACTGGCACTGGCTGCGCCGCTACGGAACCGGAGAAGCGCTCAATAATGGCACGCATGAGGTGGATGTCTGCCGCTGGGCGCTGGGCGTCGATTTTCCAATGACCGTGTCGGCAACGGGCGGGAGGTATCAGTACAAGGACGACTGGCAGTTTTACGACACGCTGATTACTGATTTCGGCTACAAGGACAAGACCATCAGCTGGGAGGGCCGCAGCTGCCAGGGGATGAAGGTCTACGGACGCGACCGCGGATCAATGATTTGCGGCACCAAGGGCACGGTGGTGATCGATCGCGACGGATACGACGTTTTCGACTTGAAGGGCAAGCAGACGGATCAGTTCCGGGTTGGCACCCAAACTTCGTCGAGTGACACGGTGGGCCGCGACTCAATGACCGATGCGCATTTCGCCAACTTCATCGCGGCAATCCAGGGGCATGAACAACTTAATTCACCCGTCTGGGTGGCGAATGTGACAGTAACCATGCTGCTGCTTTCGAATATTGCCTGGTTCGTCGACCGCAAGCTGCATCTGGACCAGGAGAACGCGCACATTATCGACGATGAAGAGGCGATGAAGTACTGGGGCCGCGAGTATGAGAAGGGCTGGGAAGTGACGGTTTGAGAGGCAGCTTCTAGCTTCCAGCTATTAGCTTCTAGCTGCATCGAGGCAGAGCCGCTGGGATGAATCAATAGCGATGGTTGAGTTGAGTGAATCGGACATTTTGCAACTGACCGAGGCAGTCATCCTTTGGACAGGCTGGGGAGGTAGCTCATGCCCCTGGCGTTACGACGCTCGTGTGTCGGCGAAATTTGGCCCGGCAATCGCCCCGAGACTTCTCTCGACCATCAGGGCTCTCGAAGCCGAATTCTACGCATCGAACGCGGCACTTACGGTCGGGGATCTCAGAGAAGCGGGGAGAGAGGCCACTCGGCAATTCAAGGAAAAGTATCCTTTGTTTCCGGGTGAGATCGCCGAAGCGTTTGCGTGGTGCTACACCTTTGATTGGAAGTGATCTCGGTCCAATCAATGAGGTCCAAATTCTATGAAGCTTTCTTCGTCCCACATTCGAGGATCGCATCCGCACCGAACCGCCGCTTGAGCCATCAAATGAAGCGAGGAGATTTGAATGGCAATTGAAACTCTGACGCCCCCCGCCGCCGCGGCGGGAGCATTCACTCTCGGTGGCGACCTGACCGTGAACCGCATGGGGTATGGCGCCATGCGCATTACCGGCCCTGGAATCTGGGGTCCGCCGGGGGATAAGCCTGCCGCGCTGGCCACATTGCGCCGCGCCGTGGAACTGGGAGTGAACTTTATCGACACGGCCGACTCCTACGGGCCGGAGGTGAGCGAGGAATTGATTGCCGAATCGCTTGCGCCGTACCGACACGGGGAAGTGATCGCGACCAAGGTCGGATGGACCCGGCACGGACCCGGGGTGTGGGCGCATAACGCCAGTCCCGCGCACATTGCCGAGGCCATTGAAGGCAGCCTGAAGCGGCTGCGCATCGAACGGATCGACGTTTACCAACTGCATGTGCCCGATCCGGCGGTGTCGTTCGATGCCTCGATGGAGGCGATGGCGCGGCTCAAGGAGGCAGGCAAGGTTCGTCAGGTGGGGCTTTCTAATGTGACGCTCGAGCACATCAAGCGCGCGCAGAAGATAGTGCCCATTGTGAGCGTGCAGAACCGCTACAGTTTCAACGACCGGGAGTGGGATTTTGTTCTCGAATACTGCGAGCAGCAGGGCATTGCATTCTTACCCTGGGGCCCAATGGCGCAGGGACGCCAGGCGAATGATGCGGTCGAGAAGATCGCACGGGATCGCGGCACAACTACGGCCGTGGTTTCGCTGGCGTGGCTGCTGCGCCGCTCGCCCGTAGTGTTGCCGATTCCCGGAACGGGCTCAGTCAGGCACCTCGAGGAGAACGTGAGCGCGGCGGCGTTCAAACTGAGCGACGAGGAGTTCGCGGCGCTGAACGCGGTGACGCCCAAGCCGTACTGGCTGCGGGGGTGATACGAGGGAATAGGGAGCAGGAGACAGGAGAGTGTTCCGTCCCATCCAAGCTGAGCCTGGATGGGCACTCTCTTGTATGGCTGAGCGGGCGACCGCATATTCACGCTTCGCCGGTCGTGCCGGGCTGCAGGCCTGCAATGATCTCCAGGATTTGGGCCGGATGGATAGGCTTGGCCATGATTTGGAAGTTGTGCCCCTCTGCCCTGGCCGCCTCCAGCAACTTGGCGGAGCCGGGATGGCCGGAGCAGAGGACGACTTGACACTCTGGGTAAATGTTCTTGAGCGCGGTGCCGAATTCGATTCCGTTCATTCCGACTAGCATGACATCGACGACGGCGACATCGGGCTGCCAGTCAGCGATGATCTCGATCGCCTGCTCTGCCGAGAAGGCTACCTTCACCTTGTAACCTCGCGCCAAAAAGATCAGTTCGAGCGTCAGCGCGATATGGGTGTCGTCATCGAGAACCAGAATTCTACAGCCTCCGGGAAGCTTGGCACTGCCTGGCGGAACGCCCTCTCGCCCATCCGAATTATCGAAAAAATGCATTTGATACCTTGAAGAGCATCCAAATATAAAGCCGGAATGTTAAGCTCGTGGCTTCCGCCAACAATCTTTACCAAGGTGATGAAAGCCTGCTTATAGCTTCGGTCTCTTGCCGGCATCTTGATCAAATTTGCCGGCATGAAATCCCCTGTCATGAATTGTGGAAGTCAAAATATCGCTCCCGCGCCTGGAGCCGGTCAAAGCTTAGGATGCGTGGAGATTCCTGTTAGTATACCTGCCAGTAAGCTAAATTACTGATTTCATTGAAGTAATTCCATCAACGAAATCCGGTGGATCAGGGTCGAACGAAACAGGATGGTGTCAAATAAGGCAGTCTCGAAGGGCTGGGCAGACAGAATTCGCAAGCTCCTGAAGGATTTGAGTCTGAGCCAGGCCGGGCTAGCGGAGCGGATTGGCGTTTCGCCGCCGACCGTCTCGCGCTGGCTGCAAGGGCGGCAGGAGCCGACGGCGGAGAGCTATGTCGCCCTGGGTAACCTGGCCAGGCCGCCGGAGGGAATTTACTTTTGGGAGCGCGCGGGAATGGACACCTCCGGCCTGCTGGACACGAGCTTTCGCAATGCGGTTTCGTCGCTGCGCGTGGGCCTGCGCGATTTCAAGCTGACTGTTGGGCGCAAGTTTTCTCAGCAGCTGGTGGGAAGTCCCAATGCCGTTGCCGTCCCACTTCTCAATGTGACCGCCTTCGGGGATCGCATTCCGCCCCATGAGAATGTGAGTCTGTCCGAAGCGATGGTGGAAGAAATTCTCCTCGCCCCCTTGAGCTGGTGCCCGCACCCGGAGAGCATGATTGCGATTCACATTACGGGCGACTCGATGGCTCCCGCGATTCCGTCCGGCTCGATCCTGTTTGTGGATACGGCGGTGAAAGAACGCGACCTCCTGCATCAGCGCATCGCGGTGATTTCTCATCGCGACCTTGGCTTCAAGGTGGCGCGCTTTCAGCGAGTGGGCGGTTCCGACCTGCTGGTCTCGGCAAACTACAAATACCCGCCTGTAGATGTGAGCAATGCTTCGAAATGGAAGATCTTCGGCGAGGTTCTGTGGTGGGTTTCCCGGGATACAGACTTGCCAGCCAGATCGACCACGGTTTCCACCACGCCGCCCAAATGATCGACGCCAGCCGTCAGCCGCTCACGCTTTGGTTTTTGAACGGCGCAGCGGCACGTAGTGAAAGCGGACCAGGTAAATCTTTTCGCCGCGGCCGTGCTTTGCCACCTTCAGCAAGTCGAGGATGCCGAGGAATCCCGAGGCGCGCGCCAGTTCGGGCGTGATGTCGGGCAATCCGATGGGCTCGATCGAGTCCACCACGATCTCGCCTTCCTCCATACGGTAGCGGCCACCCACCTTCACGCGCGGGCTCATCCAGATGCGGACGCTGCAGGTGATGTCGCCGCGACGAACCCCCTCGCGCAGGCGCTTGGTAAACAGCATGGCAGAAGTCTACATGCTGCCGTGACACGCCCGCGCCGGATGTGTGGTTTCCCAGGACTGAAAATCCAGACCTGGGGCACCCGGCACCCGGCGGGTCTGGAGACCCACTCTACTGCCGGTCTGGAGACCGGCGATACAAGGGCACATTGAGGCTGGGATGGGTTTGTGGTATCCCACCCTTGCGCCCGTCTTCTGGTCGAAGACGGGCGAAAGGATGGGGCAACCGCATGAGACCGCATTGCGCGGGATTGGTTTACTGGATGAGCACCACGTTCATGCTCCACGGATCAAGCGTGAGCGTAAGCGGAAGCGATTGCGAGCCCATATTTGTGGTTGTTGGCGGATCCCAATTTCCATTTTGCGTGTCGTCGTAGATTGCCTTGCTGTAAGTGATCACGGTAACTGCGGGTGAATTGCTTTCGCCATTCACCGTGACTGTTACCGGCATGGTGTTGGTTCCGTTCACGTTAAAGAGAACGAGCGCCGTGCCGCCGGAGTGTGTGGCGGAGTAGGCGCGGACGTTCATCGAATCGCCGGTGACTACAGGAGTCAGCACATGCTCGCCGTCGATCGCAACGTTGCTGAAAAGCTGGAAGGCTCGTCCTGTCGGCGATGGGGTGCCTATGGTACTCCACGGACAGGCCTGATCCGCCGGTCCGCCGGAAAAGACGTTGTAGCCGCCGAAATCTTGCCAGCCATAGAGGGAACTGCTGTCGTTGCCGCTCTGGCCGTTGCAACTTCCGAAACCGATCCACCACGTTGCGCGCGCGACGCCGCCGTTCATCATTTCGCCCAGCATCTGCCCGGCGTAGATGCCCTGCGTGATTGACATAGTCTGCTTGCCGGGATTGGAGTAGACCGAGCCCATTTCGCCCATGTAAATCGGAGTTGCCGCCACTCCAGCATTGGCCAATTCCTGTTTCAACGGATCGATGTAATTCGTGGTGAGGTCGTTGGCGCCCTGCTGGGTAATGTACGTGTCGTCTTCTGTGCCCGGCGCTTGCGGGTAGTAATGAAGCTCGACGAAATCGTAATACCCCCTGGCATTGGACAAGACCGTTTCGTCCCATCCACCGGCGGTATTGTCGGCATCAACAACTATTCCCACGAGCGTGTTGGGACTGGCCGCTTTGATTGCGTCGTAGTAGCCGGAAGGGCCTGCCACCGCGGAGGCATAGGTGACGGCATCGTTCGGCTTTGTGTGCAGGTCCGTTTCCCAGTTTCCGTACTCCTCATTGCCCACTGTCATGTGGCTTACAGTAATACCGTCGTTGAGGGCCGCGGCCACCCAGGCAGCCGCTTCACTCGGTTCACCTCCGCCATTGCAGGCAGCGTTTGTGCCGTAGTCGGCCGTGAGCGCAACATCGAACCCTCCGGGGATCGCGATGTCGTTCACAAAGTTTGCGAAGGTGGCATTTGAGTTTACGTAATTGGTCGCGCAAACTGTATTGGTTGCCCAGTGGTATTGGTCAGAGGCCGATCCGCCCGGCCAGCGCACAGCCTTGATGCCGACCTGCTGGAAGGCCCTCAAAATAGGAGTCTGGTTGGTAACGATGTCGTAAAAAACCCCCAGGTTCATGCCCAGCAGCTGATCGGTAACGGCGATGCCGGGGCTCGTGGGGTCAACTGTTACCGTACTCTGCAAAGTGACCGTTGCCGTCTGGGTCGCTGCGGTGTTTGCCGCATTGGTCACCGTGAGGGTGTACGTGGTTAGCGTGTCTGGAGTGACTGCGATTGCCGTGCCGCTGGTAACGGTAATATTGCCGGGCGTGATAACGCCAGCGCCATTGTCAAAGACCGCAGTCAGGCTCGCACTGCCGCCGATGGCGACAGTGGCCGGGCTGGCGATAAAGCTGGTAACGGTGGGCGCGGCGACAGCCTGCACTGCAGCGGTCTGGGAGGCGGTTGCTCCGCTGGAGCCGGTGACAGTCAGAGTGTAGGTGGTGGTGGCGTCATTCGGCGGGATCAGCGAAACCGGCGTCCCGCTGGTTACGGAAATGTTGCCGGGTGCGATGGAACCGGAGCCATTCGCGAAGACTGCCGTGAGCTTGGCGCTTGCTCCATCGGTGATCGTAGCCGGGCTTGCAGTAAAGCTGGTGATGGACGGCGGTGGGGCGTCGTTGTTGCTTCCGACGCCTCCGCCGCAGCCGGCCAGGATCATTGCTCCCAGCCCAAGAATCGCGGGTACCGCAAATACCTGGCGTTGTTTCATTGCCCCCTCAAATCTTGCGTGAGGCGACTCAATTTCAAACCCGCCAGAAAAGCGCAGTGGCGGGACTGCGCCCTACTGGATCAGCACCACGTTCATGCTCCAGGGCGTCAGCGTGAGGGTCATTGGCAGCGACTGGGTGCCCATATCTGTCGTCGTTGGGCTGGCCCACACCGGGATGGTAGCGTTGGTCTGGTCGTAGATTGACTTATCGTAGGTGATCACTTTCACGTCGTTCGAAGAGCTCGCGCCGTTGACCGTGACGGTGACCGTTTCAGAAGTGGTTTCATTCACGTTGAAAAGCACCAGGGCAGTTCCGCCGGAGTGGGTGGCAGCGTAGGCGCGAACATTGGTGGTGTCGCCGGATACGGTTGGCGTTAATACGTGCTCGCCGTCGACGGCCACGTTGCTGAAGAGCTGGAAGGCGCGTGCAGTGGGAGACATAGTTCCGAGAGGACCGTAACCGGCGCAGGAGGGATCGAGAGTTGAACCGTCAGAGAACACGTTATATGCGCCGAAGTCCTGCCATCCGTAAAGTGAGCTGCTGTCGTTGCCTGCCTGGCCATTGCAGTTGCCGAACCCTATCCACCAGGTGGCGCGCGAGACCCCGTCGTTCATCATTTCTCCCAGCATCTGGCCGGCGTAGAGACCCTGGGTTATGGAGATGCTCTGCTTGCCTGGGTTGGTGTAGACCGAACCCATTTCGCCTACGTAGATGGGGGTATTGGGCTCTCCCGCGGCCGTCAGCTCAGTCTTCAGGATGTTGATGCCGGTGGTCAGCCCCTGCGCTGCCTGCTGGGTCAGGTATGTATCGCTTTCGGCGAACGGCCCCTGCGGGTAATAGTGCAATTCGACGAAGTCGTAGGAGCCCTTGGCATTGGACAGGACGGTGTCATCCCATCCGCCCGACAAGCCGTCCGCGTCCACCACAACACCCACCAAGGTCTTTGAGCTCGCAGCCTTGATCAGAGCGTAGTATCCGCCCGACCCGGTTACCGCCGAGGCGTATGTGGCGGGATCGTTTGGCTTGGCGTGAAGGTCGGTCTCCCAGCTTCCGTACTCCTCGTTGCCCACGGTCATGTGGCTTGCTGTGACGCCGTCGGTGACGGCGGCCGCCGCCCACGCTGCTGCTTCCTTGGGATCGCCGCCAGCGGTGCAGGCCTCATTGCTGCCATAGTTGGCCGTCAGAGCCAGGTCTAGCGAGCCGCCCTGCGGAATGGCAGCGGCAAACTGCGCGAAGGTACTGTAGCCGCCCCAGGCATTACTGTTTGCCGTGCATGAAGTGGCGGAACTGCACGAGCACTGATACGGCGTGACCAGCGAGCTGCTGCCAGTCTGGTATCCCCAGTGGTAAGCGTCAGACCAGGAGCCACCCGGCCAGCGGATCGCCTTGATGCCGGCCTGCTGGAACGCAGTGTTGATCGCAGTCTCGTTGCCCACATCGTCGAACCACGCAGGCAGGTTCATGCCGAGTAGCTGATCAGTCACGGCAATGCCGGGGCTGGTGGGATCGACCAGGACCGTTGCGTCGGGGGCGGCAGTTACGGTTACGGATGCAGTCTGGGTGACCTCCGTTCCGGCCAGATTAGTCACGGTAAGTGTGTAGGTGGTGGTCGAGGTCGGGCTTATCGATACGGCCGTGCCACTGGTGGCGGAGAGGTTGCCAGGGGTTATTACGCCGGTTCCGCCGGTGAATACTCCGGTAAGGTCAGAGCTGTCGCCGGATGCGATTGAGGTCGGGCTGGCCATAAAGCTGGTGATAGCCGGCGCGGCCACGACCGTGACTTTGGCGGTTTTGACTGCGCTGGTTTGCCCGGTGGCGCTTACGGTGAGCGTGTATGTAGTAGTGATCGTGGGGCTGACCGGGACCGCCGTACCACTGGTGAGGGTGATGTTGCCTGGAGTGACAAAGCCCGTGCCGCCCGAGAAGACCGCGGTCAGGTTTGAGATTCCGCCACCAATCGTGATAGTAGCCGGGCTGGCCGTAAAGCTGGTAATGGCGGGAGCCTGAATAACGGTGACCGTCGCCGTCATGGTAACTGACGTGTTGGCCGCATTTGTGACCGTGAGAGTGTAGGAGGTGGTCGCAGTTGGGCTGACGCTCACCGCCGTCCCGCTGGTCACGGAGCCATTAATAGTCGTGCTGCCGGCTGTAATGGCGCCCGTGCCGCCGGTAAAGACTCCGGTCAGGTTTGAACTGTCGCCGCTGTTGATGGTTGTGGGACTGGCGGTGAAGCCGGTGATGGAGGGCGCGTCCACGACGGTGACCACTGCCGTCTTGGAGACCGTGCCTCCGGCCCCGGTTACGGTGAGCGTATAGGTGGTGGTTGCGCTTGGCGAAACCGTGACCGGTGTGCCGCTGGTCATGGCGATGTTGCCGGGGGTGATAAGTCCGGTGCCATTAGAAAAGCTAGCGGAGAGGGTGGTGCTTCCACCGGCAGTGATGGTTGCGGCACCGACCGTGAAAGTTGAGATTGAGGGCGGCGGATTTTGGTTGCCGCCCCCACCGGAGCCCCCGCCGCATCCGGCGAGCGTTATGGTTCCAAGTCCAAAAACAATGGCAGCCGCGGCTGCACCAAAGCGTTTGTGTCTCATGGCATCCTCAAAATGAAGCTAAATCGATTCCAACGCGGCCCCGTCGTCTCCAAACAGGGAACGGGATTGCGGACGTTTATTCTGAGCGACGCAAGTATACACTGGCGCAATATTGGCGCGCATGGTGATTCAGCAGGCCTGCCCACCGTCTGCGGGAGCGGGCAACGAATGCAGGAACGGGCTCACAAACCGAATTACGAAAAGAGGATTCCGAGGCGGGCCCCGCTGGGCCGGCTTCGGGGTTAAGGTGCATTGCCCCAAGTACCTACTGAATCATGTAGATGCTACGATTCCGCGTACCATGCCTACCGATTTCAGCATTATTGCAGGCAAGTCGAGGTTGGCTCCGGTTGACCTTTTGCCGCAAATAGCATCCATAACTTGTGATTTCTGTGTGGATTAGAGATCGGCGAGCGCTTTTTTGGCGCGAGTCCCTGATGGCAAGCGACGTGCAATAGAGTTTCGGGGTCTAGAAAGTTCCTCTCATGGAGACCAGCCTCCTTAATCGGGTGCGGGCGACGCTGCTGGCTTTGGCCACGGCTGCACTTTTCGTGTTGGCTGTGTTCAACCTGCTTCAGCAGCAGCAGTTTCAGCAACCGGACGACGGTGTCTGGTGGCATGAGGCTGCCGGCGGCCTGAAGGCGCAAAGAGTGCTGGCCGCGAGCGCCGGCGAACGCGCCGGAATCCAGCCAGGGGATTTGTTGACGGCGGTCGACAACGATCCTGTGGCGCGGGTTGCAGATCTGGAGCGCGCACTCTACCGCACCGGTCCTTACGGGCAGGTCAATTACTCAATTACGCGCGACGGCATTCCGCTCGACACGCCGGTCAAGGTGATTCCGGTTCCGCTCGACCGCAGCCTGGCGCTGGGCCTGCGGGCGATTGGACTCATTTATCTCGTTATCGGCTTTTATGTGCTCTTCCGCCGCTGGGGCGCGCCGCGGTCCACGCACTTCTATCTCTTCTGCCTGGTCTCGTTCGCGCTCTATGCGCTTAAGTACACCGGCAAGTTCGATTGGCTCGACTGGACGGTGCTCTGGGCGAACGTGCTGGCCGAGTCATTGCAGCCGGCGCTGTTTTTGCACTTTGCGCTCAGCTTCCCCGAGGAGCGGTACAGGCGGATGCGGCGCTGGCTTCTGCCGGTGGTTTACGCGCCGGGCGCTGGGCTGCTGGGCTCTGGGTGTGGTCGGTTACCACGCGCGAGGCTACCAAGCTGCTGCTCGACCGGCTGAACCAGGTTGGCACCGGCGTACGACGCGCGCTTTTACGTGCTGGCCGCGATCATGTTCCTGCGCAGTTACCGCCGCGCGGACACGCCGCTGCTGCGCCAGCAACTGAAGTGGGTGACGCGCGGCACGCTGCTGGCGGTGGTGCCGTTCACTGTCTACGCGGTTCTCTATCTCTTCGATCTGCGCATCGAGCACTGATCGAAGGATGTTGCGGGGCTGTCGCTGGTGTTTCTGCCGCTGACCTTCAGCTGGGCGATTGTGCGCTACCGGCTGATGGATACCGACCTGATTTTCAAGCGCGGCGTGGCCTACACGCTGGCCACGGGCCTGATGCTGGGCGCATATTTCGGCGTGATCGCGCTTGATTGCGTTGATGGTGCACAACGGCATGCCGGCAGCGGTGCGCGAGTGGGCGCTGGTGATCAGCATCCTGGTGACGGCGGCGATCTTCGATCCGCTGAAGCGGAGGATCCAGGGACTGGGTGGACAGGGCATTTGACCGGCATCGCTACGACTACCGCAAGGCGCTGGTCGAGTTTGGCCGCGGCCTGAGCTCGGAGACGGACCTGCAGGCGCTGCTGAAGTCGATTGTGGAGCGGTTGCCGCGGACGCTGCTGGTGGCGCGGGTGGCGGTGTTTCTTGCGCACGACAACGGTGGGCGCTGATGGGCAACTGAGGCTGGCCGCCGCGCACGGGCTGCCGGTAGAGCTCGACAAGGATCCCGAGGCGGCCGGACAGCTGGCCCTGGGATTTCATCGATTTCGACCGCGACCGGGCGATCACTCGCACATCTTCCTGGAGAACGCGCAGCAGGTGCTGCATCTGCCTGGTGATCAGCAGCGAACGGCGGCGCTGCTCGACCTGAACTACTACCTGCCCTGCCGCGTGGCAGCGGTTGAAGGCGCGAACGGCTCGCAGTCGCGCGCACCATCGCGGTGATCGGCCTGGGGCGCACGATGGGCGGCGACTTTCTTTCGAGCGAAGACGTGGAACTGCTGGAGTCGCTGGCCAGCTACATCGGCATTGCGCTGCAGAATGCCAGCCTGTACGCGCGGCTGGAAGAGAAGATCAGCGAGTTCGAGCGGCTGAAGGAGTTCAACGAGAACATCGTCGAATCAATCAACGTGGGCATTCTCGCGGTCGATCTGGACGACCGCATCGAGAGCTGGAACGCGCAGATGGAAGCGATGTATGCGCTGAGCCGCGCCGAGGCGCTGGGCCAGGCGCTTCGCGACGTTTTCCCGTCGGAGTTATGTGAGGCGATCGAAGGTTCCGCAACGAGCAGGGCGTGCATCACCTTTACAAGTTTCCGCTGACCACGCGGGCCGGCGAGCAGCGCACGGCCAACATCGCCGTTGCGCCGCTGCTGTCGCGCGATTTTGTGCTCGGTGGGCCGCATCATCCTGGTGGACGACATTACCGAGCGGGTGAGCCTTGAAACGCAACTGGCGCAGGCTGACAAGCTGAGCTCGATCGGGCTGCTGGCGGCGGGCGTGGCGCACGAGATCAACACGCCGCTGGCGGTGATTTCGTCCTATGCGCAGATGCTGTCAAAGCAACTGCGAGGCGATGCGCGGCTGGGGCCGGTGCTGGACAAGATTACGCAGCAGAGCTTCCGCGCCGCGGAGATTGCCAACGGCCTGCTGAATTTCTCGCGCACCTCGACCACGGAATTTCGCGATACGAATCTGAACCAGGTGATTCGCGACACGCTGTCGCTGCTGGAGCACCAGTTCAAGACGGCGCAGATCGACGTCGATCTGGAACTGGCCGAGGAACTGCCGCCGATTCACGGCAACTCAGGCAAGCTGCAGCAGGTGTTTTTGAATCTGCTGCTGAACGCCAAGGAGGCGATGCCCGGCGGCGGAAGGCTGCGCGTGGCCACCGCGGTGAACGGGCACGTGGAGGCGCGTGATTTCAGACTCGGGCAGCGGCATTGCGCCGGAGCATCTGAAGCGGATCTACGATCCGTTCTTCACCACCAAGACGACGCCCAGGCCCGGCGACAGGCGCGGCACCGGGCTGGGGCTGTCGGTTTCCTACGGCATCATTCAGGAGCATGCCGGCAAGATCCATGTCGAAAGCGCCGTCGGGGCCGGCACAACGTTTCATCTTGAGTTTCCGCTCTTGAGGAATTCAGTACATGCCTGAGGTCGAAATTCCGTTGAACGCGCCTGTTGCACGCAATCCCGGCAAACGGCAACAGCTCCGCCATGCGCGCATCCTGGTGATCGACGACGAGGCGGCGATCCGCGAGTCGCTGGAAGTGCTGCTGACGCTTGAGGGCTATACGGTCGAAATGGCCGGCGACGGCGAGAGGGCCTGCGCATGATTGATGCGGAAAGCTTCGACCTGGTGCTGCTGGACCTGGCGCTGCCGGGCCAGAGCGGCCTGGAGCTGCTGCCGCAGATCAAGGAGCGGCAGCCGGAACTGCCGGTCATCATGATCACGGCCTACGGCACGGTGGACAACGTGGTGGAGGCGATTCGCGCCGGCGCGGAGAACTTTGTCCAGAAGCCGTGGGACAACGAGAAGCTGCTGGCCGACATTCGCTCGGCCGTGGCGCGGCACCGCGCCGAAGAAGAGAACCTGCAGCTCAAGCGCACGCTGAAGCAGCGCTACAACTTCGCGAACATTGTGGGCAAGAGCGAGCCGATGCTGCGGATGTTCGACCTGGTGGCGCAGGTGGCGCCGAGCCGGTCGACGGTGCTGATCCAGGGCGAGAGCGGAACGGGCAAGGAACTGATCGCCAAGGCGATTCATGCCAACTCGCCGCGGCGCGACAAGCCGTTTGTGCCGGTGAATACCGGCGCCATGCCGTCGGAACTGCTGGAGTCGACGCTCTTCGGCCACGTGAAGGGCGCGTTCACTTCGGCGATCGCCAGCAAGAAGGGGCTGTTCGAAGTGGCCAACGGCGGCACGCTGTTTCTGGACGAGATTGCCACCATGGGCATGGACACGCAGGCCAAGATTCTGCGCGTGCTGCAGGACCGGCGCTTCATGCACCTGGGCGGCATGCAGGAGATCCAGGTGGACGTGCGGATTATCGCGGCCACCAACGTCGACCTGCGCCAGGCGGTGCGCGAGGGCAAGTTCCGCGAGGACCTTTTCTACCGGCTGAATGTGATCACCGTCGACCTGCCGCCGCTGCGCGCGCGGCGCGAAGATATTCCGCTGCTGGTGCAGCACTTCCTCGAGTTCTACGCCAATGAGAACGAGCATGCCGCCGCGCAAGCTTTCGCCGGACGCGCTGCGCGCGCTGATGGACTACGACTGGCCGGGCAACGTGCGCGAACTGGAGAACTCGATCGAGCGCGGCGTGGTGCTTTCGTCCGGTCCGATGATCGGCGCGGACCTGCTGCCGGGGCACATCACGGGCCGCAGCTTTCAGGATGCGCTGCTCGATCACAATCCCAACGCATCGCTCTTCGACATTCTCGAAGACATCGAGCGGCGCATCATTATCGAGAAGCTGGAGCGCTGCAACTGGAACCAGACCGACGCGGCCGAGCAGTTCCGTATTCCGCTCTCCACGCTGAACCAGAAGATCAAGCGGCTGAATATTGAGATTCGCAAGAAGGGGCGGGAGTAGAGTTCGTGCAAGCTGAACTGCAGGTCGCAATTACTCAATTTGTCGATGACCACTTCCCGGGCTGGGTTCCGTGCGAATTTGCCGACGCGGCAGGACAGCGACACGTCATTCTGGACAAGTTCCCGATCTTCACGACTCTGATTCTCGGCCCAGGTTCAAGTTGTCCTCAGCCGGGTGTTGCACGGTGTGAAGTTCTGAGCCGACTGAAAAATGATAAAGACGAAGAGCTTGTGCGTATCACTATTGCCGAGCCAGACGGCCTGGAAACAGTGGACGGTCTAACGGAATTTGAGGTTCCCAGCGAACTCGTCTCTATAGATGTCGTTGCGTATCAGGGTTGATTGCAGCACTTCATCGGGCCGCCGGCAAAGCATCCCGCAGGGGCTAAAGCCCCGAGTCATTTTGGGAGCTTAATCGGCACGAGTAAACTCGTGCCCTGATGCAAGGCTTGTGTCTCGCCGCCGCGGAACATCCTCTATTTCAAGAGCTTCTCCCAGTTCCACAGGGCGCTCGTCACATTGTTCGGCAGTTTGAATCCAAGCTGGTGCGCCAGCATGCACACCTGCCCGCGATGATGAGCCTCGTGCGCAACCATGTAGCACAGCATCTCGGGGCCAACCGGCCAGGGCTTTGCCCAGCCGTCTCTCAAGAAACTCTGGATGCGGCCGCCACTCGGGCCGAGCGCCTCGGCGAGCATATCTTCGCAGCGCGCGGCGCTCTCTGCCAATCCCGCGCTGGCCTCATGCGGCGTGCAGTGGGTGCGATTCAGCTGCCGCGGAACCTTCAGGTGCGGAGCCGTGAGCCTGATCCACTTGGTGCGGACATTGTGCACGTGCGTAAAGATCGCCGCGATAGTGCGGACGTTCCCGGGAGTTCTCGCTCTCCAGGCTGCAGGGTCGAGATGCTCGATCAGCATCTGGTTCATGCGCTCGTTGGCGGCAAATACCTTCACTGCCGCTTGCCCGAGCTCAGTATGAACCTGGCTGTCAGTCTCGCGTCGGCGCGTGGCCACGGCTCCTCCTGACTTATCGTAGCTCTGTTCCGATGGGGACTTGAGAATGGGATTTGTTTGACCCCCTTTTTGCCGTATTCGTGCTTGATAGAGGTGGGCGGGTTTGGTTCTTGCTATCCCAGGTCCCCAAAAGCGAGGTACCTGGGGCACCCACTTTTCTTGCCTGAACCGGACGCGGGAGTTTATTCGATGCGCTAGTCGCTTTTACTGGCGTCTATCCATTTCTCCAGGAATGTCCTCAACTCCCACGGCGGCTTGAGCCACACATCAGCTGCCGACTCGCGACCCTTGCGCCTGACCAGCGCGCTCAGGTGCGGGCCGGCGGCGGCGTTCACGGCTGCAAAGGCCGCTTCGTCAGTAAGGTCGTCGCCCAGATATGCCGCTGGAAACGGCTTGGGCTCACTTACAGTCATTTCGCTCAGAACCGCCGCCACCGCGCCGCCTTTGTCACGGCCGGCGCGCAGCTCGAGTCCGCACTCGAATTCAAGCAGCCGCAGACCCTGAATCTGCGCGGCCGGCTCGAATAGCGCGCGGGTGCGCGCTTCGATTTCACGCGCTTTGCGTGCGGATGCGCCACGCCAGTGCATCACGGCCGCGTTCGGCTTGTATTCGAAGAGGCCGCCGAGCGCGTCGCGGCGCAGTAATGCAGTGAGCTCATCGAGTTTTTCGCGCGCGGCAGGCGGCGCGTGTTCCAACTCGCTGCGGCCGTCGGGATAAAGGCGTTCGGCGCCATGCAGGCCCCACACTTCAACGGGAGCTTCAAGCGCAAGCAGCGGCTGAATCTCGCGCGGCGGGCGGCCGGTGACCACGACGAGTCTGGTTTTTTTCTGGCTTTGGATGAGGTTGAGCAACTCGCGCACGCCCGCCCACGGACGCGCGGTGAAGCGATCGACCCGAAATGACGCGAGCGTGCCGTCGTAGTCCAGCATCAGCAGCGCGCGCGATGCGGCAGCAAATTGGCTGAAGAACTCCTTGAGTATTTCCTGGGATTCCGGAGACAAACGGCTCTCGCTTCCTAAGCGGTCTTTCGCGACTCAGCTACAGTCCCGATTTCGGCCGCCGCAACAGGTGCGATTCGGCTGGGATAGGACTCCGCATCTTCCATGGTATCGATTCTGAGCTCGCGCAGGTCGCCCAGCACGCTTGCCGCCCAATGATAAATGTTGTGCTCCATCACGTGGCGGCGCATCCGCTGCATGCGCACTCGGCGCTCGTCGCGGCGCATCTCCAGGCCCTGGTGAATCGCCTCGGCCATATCGTCAACATCGTAGGGGTTGACAATGAGCGCGTCCTGCAGTTCGACCGCGGCGCCTGTGAACTTGCTCAACACCAATACGCCGTCATCATCGTTGCGCGCGGCCACGAATTCCTTGGCCACAAGATTCATGCCGTCGTGCAACGAGGTCACCAGGCAGACGTCGGCAGCGCGGTACCAGCGATTAACCTCCTGGTGATTGCACTGCCTTCCGATAAGCACAATAGGCCGCCAGTGCAGCGTCTGGAAGCGACGATTTATGCGCTCGACCTCCTCTTCAACGCGCTGGCTAAGTTGGGAGTAGGCGGGGATCCGCGTGCGGCTGGGCGCGGCAATCTGCACCAGCGTGAAACGCCCGAGATGCCACGGATGTTTTTCAAGCAATCGCTCGAAGGCCATCAGGCGCTCAACGATGCCCTTGGTGTAATCGAGGCGATCGACGCCAATTGCCAGGCACTCTGCGCGCACGCCGAATTCGCTCAGCAGTTTTTCTTTCTCGGCCGAACAGCCCACTCTCACCTCGACATCGCTCTGCGCCGCGCCGCTGCTGTGCGGGAGCCCTTCAAACGCCACGCTGACCGCATAGGGCCGTACGGTGGTGATGTGACCGTGACGCCGCACGGTCCGGTGCGCGTTGTCGGTGCGGGCTTCAACGGCGCGATCGACAGTGGCGAGAAAGTTATGGCAATGCACCGGAATGTGGAACCCGATCAGATCGGCGCCAAGCAGTCCATCGATCAACTCCGACTGCCAGGGGCAAATGCCGAAAGCCTCGGCGTTGGGCCAGGGAATGTGCCAGAAAATGGCAACGCGTGCATCGGGGCGAGCCTGCTTTATCATGCGCGGCAACAGCGCGAAGTGAAAGTCCTGAACAAAAACCACAGGATCTTCGCTGGCTTCCATTTCTTCAAGGAGCGCGTTGGCGAAGTGCTGGTTGACCCGCTGGTAGCACTCCCAATCGCCGGAGCGGAAAGTGGGTCTCGTGTGCGCAATGTGGCACAGGGGCCAAAGGCCCTCGTTGGCGAATCCTTCGTAGTATTTTTCCTCTTCTTCCTGGCGTGAGCCACACGCGGCGCAGGGTGTAGCGCGGATCGTCGGGAGGAACGCGCAGCCGGTCAAATTGGTCGACGGTCTGCTTGTCGGCGTCGCCGCTGCCGCCGGCTACCCAAACACCGTCGCAGGCGCACACCACCGGCTCAAGGGCAGTGACCAGGCCGCTGGGAGGGACAACGCAAACAATCTCGCGACCCTGGTGCTCGTGCATGTACGGCTCGCGGTTTGAGACCAGAAAGATGCGGCTCGATCCGGAGCGATTGCGAATGCTGACGGCCAGCCGCTCGGCGGTCCATTGGCTTTCGCCTGCCTCGCGCAGCCGCGCTTCAGTTTCGGCGGAGGCGCGCGCGGCAATCAGGCTTTCGGTAATCGTCTCCACCTCTCGCACCAGCGTTAGGGAAAGAGATTGAGGTCGGCGGGCTCGGGAGATGGAGTCTTTTCAGCCTGGCCAGTGCGCAGCGCGGTGCATTCGTTCGACAACGCGCTTCATGGGCCGCAGCAGGAACCAGCGCACCATGGCAAAGGTGATGGAGACGATAAGCAACACCAGCACCAGAACGCGCCAGAAGCTTTGCATCCAGAGGTTTACGGTTTCAGCTGCGGATGTAACTGGCATCGACGGCAATGGTCAGTGCCCCGGTAAGTTGCGTGCCCTGGTGCAGCGGAAATGATTCCTCGAAGCCATTCCCAGTCGCTTGCATGGCTGAAGCGGCTTCGGACAGCGCCCTTTTCGAGACTCGTTCCACAAGCGTATGGAAAGGCGCTCCATGAGCTCGGACGGGCCGGAACTGGCCAGCATATGGCCGTGGGGATCGAAAATTGCCATGCCCAACGCGACCCGATCCGGAGCGGAGATTGCTCAGCCAAGTGCGGGCAATGGCGTGGTGCTGCCGTTTGCCAGAGCCGACTCAAGTGCTGGTTCCAGGCTCGCTACCATCCAGTTTGTCCGTGTCTGAAGCTCTTGGCGCAGCACATGCCTGTGCCGCAGGACATCGAAATAGGTTGAGGCTGCCGACACCAGCGTGACGCTTGCGATCAGGGCAAGGATCAACTGTACGCGAAATCGATGCATCGGGACCTCCGTATATATGTTTGGATGCAGAGAAACAGTTGCATGGCGTGGCGCGTATATCCGGCATTTTATTTCAGTAAGTTAGGCCGATTTCGAGGGGAAAATCAGGGCCCGGGATGGCGGAAGCGGGTCGCCAGTGTCCCCGGCGCCGTTCCTCACTGCGCGATGCGCTATTCTGTGTTCGGGAAGACCGGCGGGAAGAGTCAGGAGAGTTAAGGCTCACAGACTGCGACATTCGCCGCCGAATCGCAACGTCCGGAGTTACCGGCGTAGTCACACGCCTCCGGCCCAGCCGTTATCCAGGTTCACGCGCACGAACCCGCATCTTTTCAGATCGATAGCTAAATGGCGATACCAACTCTCGAACGAACTGCCAAACAAATCGTGCTCACAGTGCAGGAGTATTCGATCTTCGCGTGGCGAAGCTCGATGAATCTATTCCGGCCGCCGGTCTATTGGTCCGACTTCCTGATGCAGTCCGACATCATCGGCGTCGGATCAGTTGCGATTGTGCTGCTGTCGGGATTTTTTACGGGCGGCGTGCTGGCGCTGCAATCCGCGGCCACGCTCTCGGAGTTCGGCGCCACCGGCGTTACCGGGCGATTCGTGAGCCTCACCATGATCCGCGAATTGGGCGCGGTGCTGACGGGAATCATGGTCTCGGGGCGGAACGCTTCGTCGATGGCCAGCGAACTGGGGTCGATGGTGGTAACCGAGCAGATTGACGCCATGCGCGCGCTGGGCGTTGACCCGCTCCGCAAGCTGGTTACGCCGCGCGTCTACGCCTCGATTTCAATGCTCTTCTTTCTCACCATCGTTGCCGACGCCTTCGGCATTCTGGGCGGCGCGGCGGTCACCGTCTTTCTGAACCACCAGAACGGCACGCAGTACTTCTCCATGGCGTGGGAAAGCCTGCACTTCCGCGACATTTCACAGGGCCTGGTAAAGCCGCTGTTCTTCGGTTACATTATCGCCTCGATCGGATGTTTCTACGGCATGACGCACCACGGGAGGAACGCAGGGAGTTGGCCGGTCAACGATTCAGGCGGTGGTTACTTCGTCGGTGCTGATTATCGTGGCCGACTTTCTCATCACGCACGTCATGCTGTCTCTTTGGCCGTCATGAGCCTTTCACTGCTCACCGAACTCGAGCCGCTTACCGGCACCTTTCCCGTGGTGGAGATGCGGCACGTCACCATCTCGTTCGATGGTCCGCCAGTGCTTCAAGACATCAGCTTCAAAATGGCGCCGGGCGAGACACGCATCCTGCTGGGGCCTGCCGGCGTGGGCAAAAGCGTGCTGCTCAAGCTCATCAACGGCCTGCTGATGCCCGACCAGGGCAGCGTGCTGCTTTTCGGCGAAGAGATTTCGGCGCTGCCCGAAGAGTTGCGGTTTCCGCTGCGCGCGCGCACCGGCATGGTGTTTCAGGAGGGCGCGCTTTTTGACTCGCTCAGCGTGCGCGACAACATCGGCTATCAGCTGATTGAAGAACACAAGCTCAGCGACGAGGAGATCGACGCCAAGGTGCGCGAGGAGCTGAGCTTTGTGGGCCTGGAGCAGACCTTCTCGATGTTTCCGGCGGACCTTTCAGGCGGCATGCGCCGCCGCGTGGCGATTGCGCGGGCGTTGATCAATCGGCCGGAGCTGATTTTGTACGACTCGCCCACGGGCGGCCTCGACCCAATCACTTCCACCAACATCATCGATCTGATTGTGAAGCAGCGCGACGTGCACAGCACCCCTTCGATTGTGGTGACGCACCGGCTGCAGGACGCGTTTACTATGTGCACGCATCGTTTCAACGTGGAGAAAGACGAGATGGTTCCGCTGCCCCCCGGCGTCACCGATTCCAAGACGACGTTCCTGATGCTCGAGGAAGGGCGGCTGAACTTCGACGGCACGCTGCACGACCTGCTGCATACAGACAACCCGTTTGTGAAGGAGTTTCTGGAGTAGGCGAGGGGCGCAACGGCGAGGAAACTACTTCATGGCTGACAAAGTTCAATGCGAAACACATGGGGAAACAGATAAGGCATTCGTCTGCAGTCATCTTGCGCGCGAGTCGCATGGGCTTGGATTCAATTGCGAAGAGGCGTCGAGCGAGTCCCCCTTTCCAGATGCTTGGTGCGACGATTGCGAGATCATCCGTGCGACCCACGGCGGCTGGACGGAGGAATCCGAAGGATTAGTGAAAATCGCCTTGGTTTGTACAAAGTGCTATGAGCGCACGCACATTCGAAACACTAAGCCTGCGGTGACGCTCGATGATCTGGCTAATTTCCGCTGGAAGTGTGGCTCGTGCGAGGAATGGCATTATGGGCCGTGCCTGGATTTTGGATTCTCGGAACCAAGTTACTGGCCGAGCGGCTATGACTCCGGCACGCGGTGGAACGTAACGGAGCAGGGCAAGATCGAGAAGGGCAGCGAGAGCTTTCTCGATGAAGACTATTGCGCAGTCGATGATGAGCATTTCTTCGTTCGCGGCGTCATTCAAGTGCCGATTATCGGGAGCGATCGGACATTTGATTGGGGAGTTTGGGGCTCGCTCAGCCGCGCGAACTTTGAGACTTTGTTGAAACTCGATGCCAGCGGAGTGCGCGCGAGTCTTCCCCCCATGTTCTCATGGTTGAATTCAAAGATCCCGGATTATCCCGATACACTCAGCCTGAAGATGCATGCGCATATTCAGGAGCCGGGATTGAGACCCCATTTTGACCTTGAGACGGTCGACCATCCCTTGTCACGGGAATTCAACCACGGCATTCTGCCCGAGCGGGTGAAAGGGATCGGGTTGCGTCATTTGAATAACGCCGGTCAACAAGACGCGTGAATTGGAAAACGCGCCGCGGAGCGCGGACTGAGATGCGTTTGGCGCACACGTTCGCCCCGCCCCTACGGGGCGGGTTAATTCATTAATCGCGTTTTCCCAGGGTTCTGCTCCGCTCCACCCTGGGCTATTTTCGATTCGTCCCTCCGGTACGAATGTCTGACGCTGGCCATAATCGCGAGGCGAGCTAATCCGACAACTATCAACAGCTTTGCGATGTTGAGACCGGAATGAGAGTACTCGGCGCATGCGTCGCCCCCGCCGTGCTAGACTTCCCCGTGCTGATCGATGCGCACGCTCAAACGCACGCAGCCACGCGAGGATTCCATGACCATTCTTCCTTCCGCATCGCAGTCGCAGATTTCACGCCGCAGATTTGTGCAGGCCGCGGGCGCCGCGGCAGTGTTCTCTCGCAGCGCATTTGCGCGTGCCGGCCGCGCCCCGGCCTCCGACCGCATCACCATGGGCGTCATCGGCTGGGGCATGATGGGCCCGGCCAACACCAAAGTGTTTCTTGATCAGCCCGATTGCCAGGTGGTGGCCGCATGCGACCTGGATAAGAATGCCCTGCAAGCTGCCGTGGGAACCATCAACACCCATTACGGTAACCAGGACTGCCGTGCCTACCACGACTACCAGGAAATGCTGTCGCGCGACGACATCGACACGGTGATGATCGCCATTCCCGACCACTGGCATGAATTGGTGGCGACCGCTGCCGCACGGCGCAAAAAGGATATCTATGGCGAAAAGCCGCTGGCCCGCACCGTCCGCGAGCAGCAGGGAATCGTGCGCGCCGTTGAGGAAAACAAGGTTATCTGGCAGACGGGCTCGTGGCAGCGATCCCTGCCTGAGTTCCGCAAGGCCGCGGAGATTGTGCGCAATGGGTTGATTGGCGACGTGATCCGCGTTGAGGTGGGCCTGCCCGGCGGTGAGCACGATTTTGGAGGCACCGAACCGGCGTTGCTGGCGAAGCTGGCAACCCTGCCCAACAAGATCACCGATCCTACGCTCGTGGTGCCGGGAACGCCGGCATGGGACCTGGCGGTGAGCGATCCGCCGCCCGAGCTCGATTACGACCGCTGGATCGGCCCCTCGCGCATGGAACCGTACATTGAGGCGCGCATCCACAAGAACTGGCGCTGGAATTACAACACCGGCGGCGGACAGTTGATGGACTGGATCGGGCACCACGGCGACATCGCCCACTGGGGCCTCGGTTTCGATCTGAGCGGCCCGTCGGAGATCGAGGGACACGGCGAGTTCCCGGCTTCGAATGCGTTGTGGAACACGGCTACGAAGTACCACATCGAGTGCCTCTACAAGAAAGAAGTGACCGGCTACGCGAACGATGTCCGGATGACCATCGCCGGAGGGTCGGGCGCAATCAACATGGGAACCAAATGGATCGGCACGGACGGATGGCTTTGGGTTGACCGCAGCGGCTTCGACGCCTCAAACCAGGAGTGGGTGCGGTGGACCGCAGTGCCTGACTCGCTGCGCAAGATCAAGCTCTACGAGTCGGCCGAGCACCGGCGCAACTTCCTCGATTGCGTAAAATCGCGCCGGCCAACCATTACGCCGGTCGAGGTGGCGCACCACTCCACGCTGCCGGGGCATCTTGGTTTGATTTCGATGCTGACCGGGCGCAAGATCCATTGGGACGTGAAGAATGAGGTGATCGTGGGCGACGACGAGGCGTCGGCGCTGTTGACGCGCCCGTATCGCGCACCGTATGTGATGGGGTGAGGGGTTGGCGCGGAGATTTCGTCGCGACCCTACGGGGCGCGTACGTTTATTGATACGGCTTTCCCAGGGTTGCGCTCGCCGCGGCGGACTTCACCCTGGGCTATTGTCGATTCGTCCCTATGGGACGAGGAAACTGCGTGGTTCTGGAGACCCACGCTACAGCCGGTCGACCACCCCAGCGAATACAAATCATTCGCCGGGGGCCCCGGTTTGGAAACCGTCGCTACAAGCTGCTTCGCACATCCTCTTCTGGCCCAAATCTGCTAGCCTTTCCTATTCCGGCTGTATGCCGGCAGGCGGGTAAGGTATGGCCACTAAATTTCAAGGTTTTGATTTTCTGAATCTCGACGCTGGATTCTCTGAGGACGAGTTGCTTGTCCGCCGCACCACGCGCGATTTCGTCGACGACAACGTAATCCCGATCATCGAGAGCTGCTTTCGCGACGACCGATTCCCGCGCGAGCTTGTGCCGCTGATGGGCGAACTGGGCTTCTTTGGCGCCACCATCGACGGCTACGGCTGCGCCGGAATGTCGAATGTGGAGTACGGACTGGTGATGCAGGAGCTGGAGCGCGGCGACAGTGGCCTGCGCAGTTTTGTCAGCGTGCAGTCGGCTCTGGTCATGTATCCCATCTACACCTTCGGATCCGACGAGCAGAAAAAGACCTGGCTGCCGGCGCTCGCAACGGGCGAAAAGCTGGGCTGCTTCGGGTTGACCGAGCCCGGTTTCGGGTCGAATCCCGGGGGGATGACGACGCGCGCCCGCCGCGACGGGTCTGATTTTGTGCTGAACGGCGAAAAGATGTGGATCACCTCGGGCACCATCGCCGACGTATCCGTAGTGTGGGCCAAGTTGGAAGGCGGGGGCGAGGGCAACGATTGCGTGCGCGGTTTTCTGGTGGAGCGGGGCACGCCCGGATTCAAAGCCCACGATGTGCACGGCAAATGGTCGCTGCGTGCGTCGGTCACCAGCGGACTTTCGCTCCAGGATGTGCGCGTGCCCGAGAGCAACATGCTGCCCGGCGCTGCCGGGCTCAAAGGGCCGTTGATGTGCCTGAATCAGGCGCGGTACGGCATCAGTTGGGGCGCGCTGGGCGCGGCGATGTCCTGTTTCGATACCGCACTCAACTACTCCAAAATCAGAAAGCAGTTTCACGACCAACCCATTGCCAGCCATCAGCTTGTGCAGGAGAAGCTGGTGTGGATGGCGAGTGAGATCGCCAAGGGCCAGCTGCTCTCGCTGCATGTGGGCCGGCTCAAGGACTCGGGTAAGGTTGGCCATCAGCACATCTCCATGGCCAAGCGGAACAACGTGTGGATGGCCCTCGAGTGCGCGCGGATGGCGCGGGATGTGCTGGGCGCGAACGGCATCACCGAGGACTACCCCATCATGCGCCACATGATGAACCTGGAGTCGGTGAAGACCTACGAGGGCACGCACGATATTCATACGCTGATCCTGGGGCAGCATCTTACAGGGATTGGGGCTTACTGATCGAGGCCGATGCCGGACCGTCCGGCCGCACTTTCGCATCGACAATTCGAGTCTGAGGAGTCATATTCTTATCCATGCGAAGAATGGCTTATCGTTTCGGAGCCTTGCGGATCGGATTGCTGGCCGGCTGTGCGATTGTTGCTTCACCAAATGCGGTGCGAGCGCAGACGGCGACCGCAGCGCCGCCGCCCATCGTGCTGCACGCCGCGCGCCTGCTCGACGTGGCAACCGGCGAGATTGTCTCTCCCGGCGAGATTCTGGTCGAGGGCGAGCGCATCAAGGCGGTAGGCAAACAGGTTGACCATCCGCAGGGCGCGAAGGAGATCGATCTCGGCGATACCACGCTGCTTCCGGGCCTCATCGACGCGCACGTACATCTGTTTCTGCATCCCGGCGCCGAAGATCTGCAAACGGTAATCGAGTCGGTGCCATGGCGAACCATTATGGCCGAGCAGTCGGCCAAGGCCGACCTGATGGGCGGCTACACCGCCGAGCGCGACATGGGAACCGAAGGCGCGGGATCGGCCGATTCGGCGATTCGCGACGCCATCAACCAGGGGCTGATTCCGGGGCCGCGCCTGCGCATCAGCGGTAACGCGATCGATATTCTCGGCGGGCATGAAGACGCCATCCACTTCAACCCCGCGCAGCGCGTGCTTTCGAATGCCGACTACGCCAACTCCGCCGAACAGCTTGTCGAAGTGATTCGCGAACAGCACAAGCAGGGTTCGAGCTTTGTGAAGATTTACGAGACCGGCCCGGACCGCATGATTGACGGCGTGCTGCACACGCCCTACCAATACACTGAGGCGCAGCTTGCCGCGGCCGTTGAAGAAGCGCACCGGCTCGGAACTGTGGTTGGCGTGCACGCCATGGGCGAGCCGGGCACGCTGTATGCGGCGCAGGCGGGCGTAGCTTCAATCGATCACGCCACGCAGTTGAGCGATGAAACCATGCGCATCATGAAGGAGAAGCACATTCCCGCGGTGCCCACATTCACCATCTTCGACTACTTTGCCCATAACGCCACCGGCGCTACCGAAGCCGCGACTGAGAGCGCGATGCTCGACTACAAGATTGCCGAGTTCAAAAAGCAGATCGCTGCGGGCATTCCCTTCGCGGTGGGGTCGGATGTTGGTCCGTTCCCGCACGGCACCCAGGCCCGCGAAATGACGCTGATGGTGCAATACGGAATGAAGCCGCTGGCCGTGCTGCAGGCCGATATGATTGAAGGCGCGCGGCTGCTTGGCTGGAGCGATGAGATCGGGCAACTCAAGCCGGGATTTTATGCGGATATCGTGGCCGTTCCCGGCAACCCGCTTGACGACATAAGCGTGTGCGAGCACGTAAGCTTTGTGATGAAGAACGGCGCAGTGGTAAGGCAGTAAAGCTGGTTGACGTAAGAGATAAGAACAATTCCGGAAGGCCTCGTCCAAGCAAGCCAATCGAGAGTCCCAAGGAGCAAAGATGATGCGTATTGCCGCCCTGCTTGTTGCCGCCAGTTTGTCTATAAGCGCTTTTGCCGCTACGCCGCCCAGGCTTGGCTCGCACGCCGATGCGAGCATCGACTCGCGCCTTCAGGGCGCCTACAAGTTCAACGAAGGCGGATGGACCTACGTGCATCTTGAGGGCTCGCCTGAGCAGGTTGGCTTTCAGCACGGCGATCTGCTGGCACGCGAGATCGAGGACAATGTCGCCGTATACGAGTTGATGGGCCAGCACAACGACAAGCACCCCTGGAGCTGGTTCCGCAACGTGGGCAAGACCGTTTTGTGGCCGTACATCGAGCCCGAGTACCAGCAGGAGTTGAAGGGAATCGCAGAGGGGCTCGCCGCGCAGGGTTCGAAACTGGACCTGTGGGACGTGGTGGCGCTGAACGGCTATCTTGAAATCTCCGACTATTATCTGCCCACGCTGAACGCGCAAGAGAACAAGGCGAATCCGCCGGCAGCAACCGCGCCGGGCAAGTGCAGCGCATTTATCGCCACCGGATCGGCGACCAAAGACGGCGGCATCTTGATCGCGCACAGCAATTGGTCTTCTTATGCCGAGGGGGAGCGCTGGGACTACGTCTTCGATATCGTTCCTGCGAAGGGTCAGCACATTCTCATGGATGGGCTGCCAGGCGTGATCACCAGCGAGGACGATTTCGGCATCAACGCCGCGGGACTGATGATTACCGAAACCACGCTGCCCATGGCCAAGGGATTCGACGTGAACGGCATTCCTGAGTTCATTCGCTCGCGCAAGGCGATGCAGTACGCAACGTCAATCGACGAGTATGCCGCGATCATGCGTAAAGGCAACAACGGCGGCTATGCAAACTCGTGGCTCATCGGCGACCGCAAGACCGGCGAGATTGGCTACCTCGAGCTCGGATTGCACGATACTCCGCTCAAGAAGAAGACGGACGGGTATTTTGTTTCATCGAATTTTGCGTGGGACCCGAAGGTGGTTCACGACGATACGCCGGGCTTCGACCCTACCAATTCCGAGAGCAGCATGAATGCGCGCCACATTCGCGCCGAGGTGTTTATGCAGGAGCACTACGGCAAGCTCGATACTGCCCTGGCCGAGGCGTATCTCTCTGACCATTACGATACCTGGGAGCATAAGACGGACGCGGGCAAGCGCAGCCTGTGCGGGCACGAGGATACGTCGCCCGTTGGAGAAAAAGTGTGGGACGATCCGCCGTTCGATCCCGGCGGCGCGGTGACCGGCAAGGTGACCAGCTCAGAGCTGGCGGCGAAGATGAGCTTCATCGGCCGGGCCGGCCATCCCTGCGGCGAGGATTTTCTGGTTGAGCCGTTCTTGCAGGAGCATCCGGAGTTCGCATGGCAGAAGCCGATTCTGCACGACATGATTGCCGGGCCGTGGACCGAGTTCAGCGGAAACGAGAAAGCGCCGGCGGCGGTGGCGGCAAAATAGACGACTATGGCTCTATTGGGCCGTCCTCAAACTCTGCCAGAACTTCAGGAGGCAAAGGGGCGTCGAAGTCTTCCGAAACGTGAATCTTGCCCTTCAGCAAACCGAAGCGAATAGGCTTCTTCGGTGGTTCGAGTCGCGTAAGTCTGGCAACCGGTTTGCCGCCACGTGTAATGACGATTTCCTGGCCTTGCTCTGCGAGGCGAACAAGTCTTGAGAACTGCGCCTTTGCTGCACGAATGTTGATCGGTTCCATCTTGCCTCGGATCCAATTTAGCTACACCGCAACCGTAAAGCTATCCTTGCTGCGCCTCGCGGCGTGGTAGAGGCCGTCGCGCACAGGCCCCGTTATTCCACCGCTTGCGATACAGCAAGCTCGCTCCAGGTTCTCTAATTCTTCTCAACGGGGCAGACGTTTTGATGTGTCTGGAACGACACATGCCTGGTCCAGTAAATCGTCGAGAGGTTGAACGGACTTGCAATCGAGGCCGTAATAAAGGATTGATTCGCTCCACATCCCGAGTGAGCGTTGACATTTTCCGTCCGGCATCCATTCTTTCGCATCAACGACCGGTAAGTCGCCCAACTTGTACATAACTTCTCTATAGCGTATGGCCTTCCAGACATCTTTATCTTCAGGACCTTTTCCACCCCACATTGGCCCACGACCCTGTTCGGCCCACAACCGCTTCAACCCTGATCGTGCCGAAACTACTCGAGCGTAATAATCGACGTCGATTTTCTCCGCCGTTGCCTTTGTCCCTTTGCTCTTTGGGACTTGGAAGACTCCGTTCCATCCCGGCACTCGCGCGGATAATTCCGCATCTGTACAGGCCCGAAATTGCTCTCCTCCGGGCAGCTTATGAAGCACCGCACGATACTCTGCCGCGTCTGCCGTCGCAAGCCGCACGCTTTCATATCCGGGCAGGCTAAGAACAAAATACGGAGCCGAGGTGTTGAACCCAACTTTTCCGTTCGGATCGGTAGCCTTGTCGTCCTTTAGGTTCGCGTATTCTATGCGCACTTGTGGCAGCGGCACTTCGTCGTCTCCGGTCACGAGCAGATTCACATGCTTTGGTTGAGGCGTCAGCAGTGCTTGGGTTAACGTATCCCGCGAGCGATCGATTTGCTCTTGCGGGCATGCAGCAACTGCATTGAGCGCAGAAAACCAAGCTGCCATCAGCACACAGCACGCCAATTGTCTCACAGGGTTTCCTTGCGGAAAGCATATCACTTCGCAAGCGTAACGCGTTGGCGCTACACCGCAACAACAAAGCTGTCTTCAGTCCGCGTAACCGCGTGGTAGAGCGTGTCGCGCTCCACGGGGACGCGGCCGGCCTCGGTAATCAGGCGGCACAGATCTTTGCGCGTGAGGCCTTGCGGCGTGGTTGCCCCGGCATCGTGGTAGATCTTCTCTTCAATCACCGTTCCATCAAGGTCGTCGGCGCCGAAGCGCAGCGCTATCTGCGCAATCTTGGGCGTCATCATTTGCCAGTAGGCCTTGATGTGCGCAAAGTTGTCGAGCAGCAAACGGCCGACGGCGACCTGGCGGATGTCGGTAAGGCCGGTCGTCACAGGCAGATGATCGAGCGCGGTATTTTCGGGATGGAAGGCCAGCGGGATGAAGGTCTGGAAGCCGCCGGTCTCGTCCTGCAGTTCGCGCAGCTTCATCAGATGGTCCACGCGGTCTTCGTCGTTCTCAATGTGGCCATATAGCATCGTGGCATTCGAGCGGAAGCCCATTTTATGCGCCAGGCGTGCGGTCTCAAGCCACTCGCTGCCGTCGATTTTGTGGTCGCAGATGATGGAGCGAACGCGCGGGGCAAAGATTTCCGCGCCGCCGCCGGGCATCGAGTCCACGCCTGCTTCGCGCAGCTTTTCAAGTGTCTGCTGGATGGTGAGTTTAGCGCGGCGCGCGAAGAACGCGATCTCGACCATGGTGAAGGCCTTGATGTGGACCTTCGGGAAACCGCTGCTTTAAGACCGTGGACCAGGTCGAGGAAGAACTCAAACGGAAGGTCGGGATGCAGACCGCCTACGATGTGGAACTCGGTGACTGCTTCAGAGTAGCCCGAGGCCGCGGTTTCAAACGCCTCGTCGAGCGCCATGGTGTAGCCGGCCGGGTCGCCCTTCTTGCGGCCAAAGGCGCACAGCTTGCAGGCGGCCACGCATACGTTGGTGGGGTTAATGTGGCGATTGACGTTGAAGTAGGTCAGGTCGCCGTGCATGCGCTCGCGGACGTGGTTGGCCAGCCAGCCCACGGCCAGCACATCGTTTGAGCCGTAGAGGGTCAGGCCGTCTTCCGCACTCGAGGCGCTCGCCGGCCAGCACTTTTGCGGCGATGGGCTCGAGCCGCGGGTCATAGGTGCGAAAGGGATGGCTGGGTGCCCGTTGGCCGGGTTGGCTGGGGTGATCTCCATACTCCGATGATACCGGAAGTCGCTTTCCCCCGGTCACTTTCCGCCGGTCTGCGCGCCGGTAGTTTCGGGTCCGGTGAGCACGCCGTCGTACAGCGAGGCCGCTACAAGGTGATTGCCGGCTGCGCGAATCAACGTGATCTGGTAGCCCGCCTTCCACCACGACCAGGTCATGGTTTTGGCGTCGATCGCATACACCTGGTCGCTGGTCTCGGAACTGGCGAGCATCTTCTTCAGCACCGGGTCGTAGCTCAGGTCGTCAACGTCGCGGAAGGGCAGCCGCTTAAACCAGAGCCAGGACTTGCCCAGGTCGTTGGTGTAGTAAACGCCCTCGCGCGCGGCCAGCCACAGGTTCCGTCAGGTGAAAACACACGCGATGAATCTCGCGTCAGCATGGTAGGAATGCCCATGGGCTGCCAGGTCTGCGCCGCCGTCGGCTGAGATGGCAACCCCCGTGGGGCGGGCCGGCCACAATTGTCTTTCCACTCACTGTAATGCTGCGGTATATCGCGCGCCGCCCATTACCGGTCCGCCCTGCCAGCTCTTGCCCTTATCGCCGCTGGTCAATACGCCGATGTCGGTTGCCGCGGCCCACACGTCGCCTGAAACATCGAGAGCATTCACGCGGCCGCTGAGCTCAATGGTTGGCGCCTTCACTTCTTTTTCCACGTTCACCCGCTTGTGGTAATGCGTCTCAGTGAAGGCCTTCACAATGGTGTTCGCGATGGTGTTGCGCGGTTCCCAGGTGAGCGCAGCACCACCAGGTCCTGCTCCGGCCGGTTCGGCGCCGCCGCCGGCGTCGGCGGGAGGATCGAGAACAAAAATGCCGTCATTTGTGCCGGCGACGACGGTGCCGTCATTGGTCTCAGACAGTGCAAATACATCGCGGCCTTCCAGGCCTGCGCCCACCTGCTGCCAGCTTGTGCCGCCATTGGTGGATTGAAAGACGCCGCCGAAGGTCTTGTCGTTCACTACTCCCGCGTAGAGATGCGACGGATCGTTCTTGTCAACCAGCAACGCGGCCACCTTGCGCTCTGAGATGCCTTGGTTCGACGGAGTAAAGTTTTCGCCGCCGTCGCTGCTGGTCAACACGCCGCCGCGATCGGTGGCCAGCAGCACGTGAATTGAGTTGTGCGGATCGACGTAATACGTCGTTCACCACCACCTCAGGGCCGGTCATGCGTTTGAACGTGCGGCCACCGTTTTCAGTCTTGTAGAGGCCCTCGGTGGTTCCGGCGTAAACGATCTCCCGGTTCTCCGGGTCCTGCATCAGAACGCGGGTCCGGCGCGCCTCGGTAGGAATGCCCTGAATCTTGCGGAACAGGTCGCCCGAGTTTTCGCTCTTGTAGATGCCGCTGCAGGCGCTCATGTAAACCACTTGCGGCTTTTCAGGATCGACAAGGATCGAGAAAATGTCAGAATCGACAATCACGCCCTTCTTGATGTTGCTCCAGCTCTTGCCGCCGTCAGCGGTCTTCCAGGGCAGGTGCCAGGTTCCGGCATAAACAATGTCGGGGTTGCGAGGATTGACGGCCAGCGATTCGATCTCGTGAATTTCCTTGCTGCCTTCCGGGCTGATCCGGGACCACGTTTCGCCGTTGTCATCAGTGCGATAGACGCCCTCGAGCGTGCCGGCAAACAGGATGTGAGGATCTGACGGAGCCTGGACAAGCGCGTGAACCGGCTGACCTTTGAGGCTCGGAGTTTCTTTCCAGGTGTGGCCGCTGTCGCGGCTTATCCAAAGCCCGCCGCCGGAGCTGTCTTTCCAGGCGCCCACGTAGAGTGTCGAAGGGTTCGCGGCGTCAACCACAATGCTGTCGAGCACGTAGCCGTCGGCGGGGTCGAGCTTAGCCAGCCGATGCCACGAAGCGCCTTCATCCTTCGAGTCGTAAAGCCAACTGGTAGTGGTTCCAAGGTAGAGATGCGCGGGGTCGCCCGGGTCCGCGGCAAAGGCGCGCGCGTCGCCTCCGTCGGGGCCAACCACGCTCCAGCCGGATTGCGCCGCCGCCGGCAACGCAGCCAAAAACGGAAAAAACAGGATTGGGACGAAGGCGAATCGTAGCTGTAAGCGGGGAATACGATCGCAGATGCCAACAAAGTTCATCCCGGAAATAGCGCTCCGAAGCTCATTAGTTCAAGTATACAAAGGATTGAAACTTGCCCCGGTTACCAGGGCGAGTCGGGTTGAATTGAAGAGGGTATTCCCGGCTTCCGTTGAGAGCGGGTCCTAATCGGGGTAACTACTGGGGTTATTGACGGATTGGCGACCTTCCGACACGTACCCGTAGATAGGGCGTTCGTTTAAACGGGTCGGCAGCTAATGCGAAGACGTCGACGTTTGCTGGCAAGCAATTGGATGCATCTGCCGAGTCACAATTTCGTATCCCTCCGGCGGTTGAAAACCTGCCGCATCCGGTTCGCCCAATGTGAATTTCTCCAGCTCCGTGACCCTCTTGCCGTTCTGGGGGTCGTTATCGACCTCGCGTACCGTCAGACCAATCCCCTGCGCGTTCACCTGCCAGGATTCTCTTGTGCTGACCAGCGGCTCACTGTTCCCAATCGCCCCCGCCGGGATCGTCTGCGTAATCCGGCTGCCACGCGTCGCAAACCCCTGAATTGTCTCCGTACCCAAATACTCGATCGTTGTATTGGTATTTACGCGCGCAGGCTGCGCGGCTCCGGTGATTCTTGCGGCCATTCCGGTGAGTCCAGTGGGTGCTCCAGGCCCCACGTTGCCATTGCTGCTTAACGGCCCATCTTGAGTCAGGCCCCCAGTGACGTTGTCAGTCGTCGCGGTGCAGGGCGCGCGCGTCGATTGCGGCAAAGGTCTCTTTGCCAGGGTGGCCATTTTACTTTGAGAATCCCAAAGCAAACTGGTCCCAGCTACCGGGTCGAAAACACTCACCTTGGTCATCGCCGGCTCATCGCTGGATGTCGGAACGGAGGTAATCGCGATCATGGTGCGTCCCTGCGCGTCCAATGCCTGGACCTCTGTGGATTTCTGAGTAATGGTCGATCCATCGGCCAGTGTCTTCACCGTGGAAATGGTGAACTCGGCGCTATAGGGCTGCGGGCCCCGGTGCGACGCGGTACTGTTGGGCGGAGCGTCTTGCGCTGGTGAGACTTGGCCCCATGCCGCCAGCGAAAAGCTTGCGGTCGCGAAACACGCCAAACATCGGTGAGGACTTGCACGCATCGCATGCACCTCCGCCCTGCGGCAAACCTACGCAAAGTTAGATGCACGATTAAGGCTGCCCACCAGCACACTCAAAGGTGTTCCCGGCTAAATCCTTCGTCGCCGGGGATATACGGTGCCGAGCCCTCCAGCCGCAATAGCGTTCACTTAAACGACCGGCGAGTAGTCAGAACCAGGTTAACTGCCCCATCCATTTCGCGTTCATTGCGGAATGGGTGGGATTGGCGAACACATCCCGGCGTGCAGATTCCCTAATTGAACGGCATTGCCTCTAGCCAATAGTTTTCGCCATGGCTGACCTTCCAGGCTTCGTGACAAACTCCGTGTAACAGGCGCATGACTGGGGATGAAGCCACCGCAATTGAACGCGAGTACGATCAATCCTTATCAAGCTTTGCCTATATTTAGGCTGCATTTCTGTTCACTATTGATCAATATCGATAAAATGAACCTAACTCCCTTCTCTGCGCGGCAGGCCTCCTGCTCCACTTCACGGGCATCTGTCCCATCGCCAAGCGAAATCTGGACACCTCATTTCTAAACATTCCCCTGCGCCTGAATCTTGCGGCCTGGGTATTCTTTCGTAGACAATTCCCCGGCTGGACATGGGGCTCTTGGATAACAAGCGCGCATTCGCGGCTTTTGTGGCAAGATCCCTCTGTTGAAGGTCTTGAGCAGGCTGCGGGTTCGCGCTGGGTCTTCTCCTGCAGGAGTGCGATGGCGCAAATCAGCTGCTCGGGCCGCGGCGGAATGCCGTCAGAGTAAGTTAACGTCGGCATGAGTCATCTGGTTCAAGCTCTCGCTCGGGGCAAATGGCTAAAGACCCGAGCGGGGGTGGCCCGCGTGAAACACAAAACCTGCGCTCAGTCGCACTGCGCCGATATTGGCCCGGCCGCCGAGGTTTTGTGAGCCGAAGTCTGCGTGCATGTACTCGTAGTCGGCCTGAATCAGGCGAATCGCCAGGTGGCGGTTCAGCAACGGCGTCCCGTAATCGGCGCCGAGGCCGGCCGTGATGCCGGGACCCCAGGTGGCTGGCTGGTGATAGGGTCCACTGACTAGCTCCCCATCAAACAGCACATGAACGAAGGACGTAAACTTGCTTAACCGCATTCGCGCGATCAGGCCGCCTCCAACGGTCATAAATCCGTCGTCGTTGCCGCCGGTGCCAATGTTGCTGCCGTTCTTCGACGGGCCGCCCCACTCATGGACTGCATACTCGACCTGAACGCCGAGATTCTTTTTGTTATAGTAGGCGGCACTGAACAGCCCTCCCACGCTAACAGCGTCGTAGCTCGCTATGATGGGCCGATTCCCGGGCAGGGTAGTGGTCACAGATCCGGACGGCGTCAGATAGCTGTAGCCCACAAGGACGTCCCACTTCGATGGTGAACCCTTAGCCGGTCCGGTCGCCTCAGGTACCACCTGGCCAGCGGAAACCAAGGGGATTGCCGCCAGACAGGCCAGCAACAGAGACCTTCTCAGAGCTGAGACAAGTGGAGCACGCATCTGCTCTTCTCCAGTATGTAATTTGCCGAGGGCCTGTTAACGTTCCACACCGCGTTGCGGCAGGGGACTTTACTTCAGCAGTTTATCTGGTTCGAAGGCCGGAACTGAGCACAGAAGCCTGTCCGCGCGGGCCAGACTGAATAGAGCGTGTTTCATAAATGGCTGTTGAGGCCCGGCATTCACCCTGGAGGGGTTAAAACCCCTCATTTTTCATGCTATTTTCGGCACGACTGAAGTCGTGCCCTGACACAAAACGGGTTTATGAAACACGCTGTAAGCACTGAACGGGAGACGGCCGGAATTACTCGACGTTGAGGGTTTTGAGCAGGCTGCGGGGTTCGCGCAGGATCTTTTCCTGAAGGAGGGTAATGGCGTAGATAAGCTGCTCGGGCCGCGGCGGGCACCCGGGAACGTAAACATCCACAGGGATGATCTGGTTGACTCCCTGTACCAGCGCGTAATTATTAAAGACTCCGCCCGATGTAGCGCAGGCGCCCATTGAGATAACCCATTTTGGTTCAGGCATCTGGTCGTAAAGGCGGCGAATGACCGGAGCCATCTTCTGCGATACGCGGCCGGCAATGATGATCAGGTCGGACTGGCGCGGCGAGGGGCGGAAAACCTCGGCTCCAAAGCGGGCAATGTCGAATCGGGAAGCGCCCATCGACATCATCTCGATGGCGCAGCAGGCCAGGCCAAACGTCATGGGCCAGAGGGAGCTTTTTCTGATCCAGTTGACGGCGAAATCGAGCGTGGTGAGGAAGACGCCTTCGGGCTCTTCGTAGCCGTAGGTCACTTCCTTGAGTTTGAGCGCGGTTTTGCGCACTGCTCTCCAGGTTGCCGAAGAGATACCGGTCGCGCTCCACCGTTGCCGCCATACATTCACTATACCGCAGCCCCCAAACGGCGGCAGTGCCGCCTGAAGCCGCATGCGGGCCTTCGAAACGCTTCGAGAACTCGCAAGGACAAGCGACAACCGATTCCGATGCTACGGCTTGCTGCAGGGCGGCAATGTGCGCGTATGCGAGCGGAAGGGGGCGGAAACTCTCCGGGCGACGATTGGAAGAGAAACTACGATCAGTGCAAACACGAGCATATGAAAAGTGCGGAATCGGGATCTTTCGCAACATGGTGAGGAAGGTTACAACTTCAATTCCTGAGGCAGGATTTTCCTGCGCATTCCCTGGGTCATGCATTCCAATTCCCATCCGTTTGGCAGTACCATGGCGGAGCGGATGGGAAACCAGGCGCGGATAGCATCGGAGCAGTTCCTGGCGACACCCGGCAATTGACCTGCAGGCACATGGCAGGGAAGTAAAAACTTAAGCGCGGTGACTGCCAACTCGTCGTCCCGCCTGTTACGCTATCGAACGAGGCATTATTTGTATGCTTAAGATTGAAGCTGTTCTGCAGCCGTCGAAGCTGGACGCTGTGAAGGATGCGCTGCTCGAAGCAGGCATTGAAGGAATGACCATTCTCGAGGCCCGCGGCCACGGCCGTCAGAAGGGCCACACCGAGTTCTATCGCGGCCGCGAATATACGGTCGACCTTTTGCCCAAGGTGAAGATCGAACTGGTAGTCCACGACGATATGAAGGAAAAGGCCATTGGAGCCATTGTTGGCGCGGCGCGCACCGGGCGCATCGGTGACGGAAAGATATTTATCAGCAAGGTCGATGAGGCCATCCGCATCCGCAACGACGAGCGCGGCGAAAACGCTCTGTAGCAATGGCCCCTCCACGTTCTGACGGCAGGCGTTCCGCCGCGTCGCGGGAGCCCGGTTTGAGACAGGGTCATTGCCGGTTACACAACTTTTGCCCGCGGCCCTTCGTCGGGGCCAATCCGAGCGAGGCCGGTTGATGGCAAAGGTGATCGGCTTTCCGCAATCGCCGCTATCGCCCTTCTTGGGAGAGTGGGTTCTCGACCCCATTTCGGTCTCCCGCAATAAGGTCGCAAAACGTCTCCTTGGTGCAGTTGGCCTGGCAAAGCTTTGGGCCGCCGGTTCGATGGCCGAGTTGACGCAGTGCCTGGCAGCGGACCCGGAACTCGCGGAAAGATATAAAGCACTGATTGGAATGGTGGGTGAAAGCCGCCTGGTAGTTACGCCGGAGTCGATTACCTTTAATCGCTCCGGAGCCGCATCGATTCCCGCGAAGACCTCAGCATTTCAAGTGGTGAGGGCCGTTGCGGAAGGCAGAAAAGTGATTGCTGAAACCATCGAGCTCACCGGACCAAGGCGGGGACAGCGAATGGGGTTCGATCTTCGCATGAATAAGCAATGGCTCCTGATCGGTGAACAATATTTTGGAGTCCAGGCCCGTCTTTTCCCTCGATCCCCGATATTTCGCCATTACCGCCCGTCCTGACCGCCAAAAGCCGAGTCCAGCATTGAATCCGGCACCGCCATAAGCCCCACTCCTTCCAGCAACGCAGAACTGCAGGGTGTCGCTCGCGGCCAAGATGTCTTATGCTGTTAACAATCCCTTTCTTGCTTCGGCAGGCCACACAAACAAACTTATGACTTCAGTCGTTTTTGCGGTTGACGATTTACGGGAGCAGTATCTCAAGGAGATGGCGCTTGTCCGCCAGACCTGTGAGCGCACTGGAGACGGCACTGCGGCCATCCGCCGGCGGTCGGCGGTGGTCGATCGCATTCTGATTGAAATGTGGCGCCGGGCCTTTGTCGACCTGCCTTCACTGAATGTCACGCTGCTTGCGCTGGGCGGCTACGGACGCAAGGATCTTTTTCCCTACTCCGACATCGACGTGCTTTTTGCGTTTGCCGACGACAAAACCGAGGAACAGTCGCGGGAGTCGGTGCGCGCCATTATCCAGGGCATGTGGGACATCGGTCTGCGGGCCAGTCCCAACTCGCGCACGGTGAAAGAAGCCGGCCGCTTCGATGGCGACAACCTGGAGTTCACGCTGGCCACGCTCGACCGCCGTTACCTGGCTGGTCAGTTTCCGCTCTACCAGCAGCTTCACCAGGTGACGTTTCCGGGCCTGGTGCTGAGCGAGTGGAACACCATTACGCAAAAGCTGGGTGAGATTGCCCGCAGCCGCCACGCCAAGTTCGGCAACACCATCTTCCATCTCGAGCCTAATCTCAAGGACTGCCCCGGTGGGCTGCGCGATTACAGCCTGGCCGTGTGGTTCGCCGTTCTATTCCACCTGAAAGAGACCAGGGAGTGGCCCCGTCAGCGTGGAGGAGTTTTCCAGAGCGCGCGCGGCGATGCCGAAGCTGCATTCGATTTTCTGGCCGCGGCCCGATGTTTCTTGCACTTCCGCCACGGTCGCGACGACAACACGCTCGACTGGCAATCGCAGGATGAGGCGGCGGCACGGTCGATCGGACTTGAGACCCGCGGCACGGCCGACCCCAGCTACTGGATGCGCACCTATTACCGGCACGCGCGCGTCATTTATCGCCGCGCCGCACTGCTGATGGAACACTTGCCGGCCCCGGTAAGCTTCTACAAGCAATTCCGGCGGCGCAGGGCGCCGATCGCGGGAACCGATTTTCTGCTCGACCAGGGCCGCATCGAAGTGCAGCCGGGCGCCCAGTTCAACGATACGGCGGCAATCCTGCGGGTTTTTTCTTTGATGGCAACGCACGGCTACACGCTTTCGCAGGCCGCGGAGGACCGCATCACAGACGCGCTGCCGGTGCTTGCCATTCACATTCCTGAGGGGCCGTATCTTTGGAACGCGCTGCGCGAGGTGCTGCTGGGTCCGCATGCCGCGCACGCGTTGCGCACCATGCATGCCCTGGGTGTGCTGGAGATGCTGATTCCCGAGTTTCACGGCATCGATGCGCTGGTGATCCGCGACAGCTATCACCGTTACACCGTCGATGAGCACACGTTTCTCTGCATCGACAATGTGCACGGCCTTGCGCCAGCCGACTCACGAGTACGAGCAGCGATTGGCGGGGCTGCTGCCTGAAATCGACCGGCTCGACATGTTCTTGCTGGCGTTGCTGCTGCACGACACGGGCAAAGCGCGGCGCACCGGCGAGCATGCCGCGCAGTCGGTGGAATTGGCCGACAGTTTTCTGGCGCGGCTCGATTTCGACGCGGAAGAGCGCGAGTCGGTGCTGAAGCTTATCCGGCTGCATCTTGAAATGTCTGCCGCCATGCGCCGCGACATCTTCGACCTTGAGAATGTGCGCGGCTTTGCCGAAAAGATCGGCAGCCCGCAGCTCTTGAAGATGCTCACCATCATGACCTTCGCCGACATCAAGGCCGTAAATCCCGACGCGCTGACGCCGTGGAAGGCCGAGAACCTGTGGCAGTTCTACATGTCGACGGCCAACTTCATGGACCGATCGGTGGACGAGATCCGCTACCACGCCGCGATCGATCCCACGCTGCTCAATCGCATTCGTTCGATGGTTCCCGCCAGCCAGTACGATCAGCTCAAGCAGTTCCTTGAAGGCCTTCCGCAACGCTACCTGCAAACCCGCCTCCCCGAGCAGATTCGCAACCACTTCCAGATGGCGCTGAATCTCGACAAGGATCCGGTGCAGCTTGACCTGAGGCCCAACCGCCAGCTCTACGACCTCACGGTAATTACGCGCGACCGCACGCGGCTGTTTGCCGATGTGGCGGGCACGCTGGCCGCGTGGGGCATGAACATTGTTCGCGCCGGCGCCTTCTCAAACGATGCCGGCGTAATCGTCGACAGCTTCCACTTTACCGACGTCTTTCGCACCATCGAGCTGAACCCCAGCGAGAAGGACCGTTTCCTTGAAAACATGCACGACGTGGTGGCGCAAAAGATCTCAGTGCAGCAACTGCTTGAGGCGCGCCGGCATTTGAACCATCCCGCCAACCTCAAGGTCGAAGTGCACCACGCGGCTCGATTTCGATTCGGAGTCCTCGTCGCACTCCACGCTGCTGCAGGTGGTTGCGCAGGACCTGCCCGGCCTGCTGCGCCAGATCGCGCTCACGCTCAGCTTGCACCATTGCAATATCAAAGTGGCGCTCATCGACACCGAAGGCGAGACTGCAATCGACGTCTTCTATCTGACCAGCCGCGGAGAAAAGCTGCCGCCTGAGACGCAGCAGTCGCTCAGCGCCGACCTGACCAACGCACTTGAAGCCATGCGCCTGCCTGCGGCGTGAAAGCGAATTGAGTTTACCAACTTGGACTTACGCCGCCCCGGCGTCGTCCTTCCACGCCATGTATTCCTTGAGCAGTACCGCTATCAGCACGGCGGTAGGCACTGCGACCATTGCGCCCGCGATCCCAGCCAGATCGAAGCCAACAAGCAGCGCGATAAACACGGCCAGCGACGGAAGGCCGACGCGCGACTTCATGATGCGCGGGACGAGGAGAGAGTTTTCGATCTGCAAATACAAAGTAAAAAAAATTATCACGCCCAGTACGCGCCCCCACGAGTCAAGAGCCGATACAAGCACTGCAAGTAAAAGCGAGATGGCAGCGCCCAGCACGGGTATGAGGTTGAGTAAACCGGCGATGACCCCGAGCGCATAAGCGTAGCGCACATTGAGCAGCAGAAAGACAATGGTGCTGGTGAGCCCGAGCAGGGCCATGAGGGTCAATTGCCCGACCAGCCACTTTCCCATTCCCACTCCCGCTCGTCGCAGTGTTAGGTCGAGGCGCCGCGCACTTTAGTCGAAAAAAAAGCGAGGCACCATTGATATGCTTCATCGCCCTCCAGAAGGAAGTACACGGTGAGCACAAAGCAGGCAATGATATTGGCAATTTACCGGCGCAGCTCGGAGACGGACATGATCGACCTTCGATGCCGATTGTGCCGCGAAATCCTTCAACTGCCAATACACGACGTTCGGGTCGAGGTGATAGCGATTGACGTAAGGAATGGTTTTGAGCTTCTCCACCAGATTCGGAACCTGGGCCGAGCGTGGAGGTGCCGAAGGCCTGCAAATCGTGAATGACCGGCGTAAAAGTGACAATACCAATGCCGACAAGCACGGCCATCACCGCTAACACCAGCACCAGGATCGCGATCGGGCCTTTAAATGGCTGCCTGCCCTTGATACGAATATATGCCGGTTGCATCCACCACCGGCCTAAGCACGACGGCAAACAGAGCTGAAACATAGAACAGAATCAGGAGGTCGCGCAATTGCCACGCAATGTAGGTCACTGCGGCCAGAACGAAAGTAAACACGATATCGCTTCGAAAATTGTGCGTCTCGGCCGGTTTGTGCGTCATGCCGTTCCTTAGGGTTCGAATAAAGCGGAGTCAGCGAGGCTAGCGGAGCTAGAAAGGCGCACGCGGTGGAATTTCGAGCCTTAGCGTTTCCTTGTTCCGGCAGCACTCTTAACTCCGCTCACCAAGCTAACGCGCGAAGCGCGGCTAACTCCGCTGCTTTTAGCGATCCCCGCTGAGGATTGAGCCCACGATGCCGCCCAGCAGGCCGCCGCCAATTGCCGCGTGCGCCGGCCGGCTTTCGCCGCGCGGCAGGTACTCGCTGATCTGGTGCGCCAGCCGCGAGATGGGCAGCGTCTGCAGCCACACCGTGCCCGGACCCACCAGTTCGGCAAGAAAGATTCCATCGCCGCCGAAGATCATGTTCTTGATGCCGGGCACGGTCGTGATCTGGAAGCTCATCGACGCCTGGAATGCGCCAACGTGACCGGGATGCACCCGCAGAACCTCGCCCGGCTGCAGATTTTTCTGGATCAGCTCGCCGCTGAGTTCAAGCCATGCGGTGCCGACGCCGCCGATGCGCTGCAGCAGGAATCCGTCGCCGCCAAAGATGCCCGCGCCCAGCGACTGCTGAAATCCCACCGTGATGGTGACCTGGTCGGTTGCGCAGAGAAAGCCATGCCGGTGCACCAGGTATTCCGCGCCCTGGCCCAGGTCGACGGGCACAATGTGGCCCGGAACTTTGGTGGCGAACGAGACCACGCCGGGATACTGGAAGGCGCGGTATTCGGTCATGAAGATGCTGGCGCCGGCGGCAACGCGCTTCAGCACGCCGAAGAGCCCGCCGCCCGCCGCCCATCTGCGTGTGGGTGGTCATCTGAATCGAGCCGGTCATCCAGCTCAGTTCGCCGCTCTCTGAGAACACGCTCTCGTTCGGTTGCAGCTCAACTTCGAGGACGGGCATGGTGGTGCCCTGAATCCGGGTTTGCATATGACGGAACTTGCCTCCGTCAGAGGACAGTGTAACTGGCCGTCGAGCGCAAGGCAAGCAAAATCGACTAAGGTAATCAATCAGACAAGGGCAGAAACGGCAGCGCCCCCTCGCTCTGCTCGAGGGGGCACTGTATCGAGAGGGTGGCGCCAATGTAAGCCCTGGAGCGAGTCGGTCGTGCGGTTACTTCGATGCTGAAATGGTTACGTTATGGGCCTGGGCCAGCTTTTGAAGAACTTCGTAGTGCTGCGACAGCACCGGTTCATCGGCCTTGGCTGCCTGCTGCAGTCCCGGGCTCTGCGCATTGTTCTCTTCGTCCTTGAAAGCTCTCAGGCTCTTCTGCTGTTCTTTCGCCATTGCCATAATGTATGCGGTGTCAAAATCAGGCCCGGACAGCGACTCAAGCCTTGTGATTTCCTTCTTATCCTTCTTTGAAGGCCCCTTGGAATCGTTCACGCCCAGTTGTTTTGGCTGCCGGTTTCAACTGGTTGTTAAGGTCGGTGTGAATCTGCACCATCTTTTGCCCGAATTGCTGCACGTCGGGGCTCTGCGACTTGGTTTGAGCCAGCTGGCTCATTTGAACTTCGGTATTATTGTTTTGGATCGTATCTTCCACAAAGACCACATCGCCGTATGTGTTTTCGGGGTTACCCGGCGTGGTTTCCGGCATTCCGCCCGTGGGAGTTCCTGTTGCGCCAGTCGATCCGGGCATTGGCTGTTGTTGTGTCTGCATGGGCGGGCCTTGCGCCCCGGGGTTTTGAGCAATCGCCGCACAAGCCCACACCAAGGTTGCCGCGGCAAGAGCAACGCTCCGAAGCAGCCTGGCAGACGAGCTTGCTTTTAGGCCCTGCATTACAGTCGCCGGGTTTGAGTTATGTCTGATGCATCGCGTCGTCATTCTCAATTTCCCTCCTTTCTTCAGTTCCGTTCGATGCCAGGCTTGCGGCGGGAAGTTGCTGTTTTCGGGAGCTGTTCGCGCAAAGGGCTTTCATCGAATTGCAACCTTTTGACGTTCAAATCTTTGCGGTGCAATTCAGGCAGGCAGCCATATCCGATGGATTTTGATGCATCGAAACAGGAATGCATCCACGCTACAGCGGTTTCAGAATTAGAGCGGCATTTTCCTCAACCGGGATCCCGCGGATGGGTCTTCGTCCGTGGGGTGGAAGTAATTGCCGCCTTTCACTACAGCGTGTTTCATAAACCCGTTTTGTGTCAGGGCACGACTTCAGTCGTGCCGAAAATAGCATGAAAAATGAGGGGTTTTAACCCCTGCGGGATGAATGCCGGGCCTTAACAGCCATTTATGAAACACGCTCTAATCACAAGAGGTCATTTGAATTCTGGAACCGCTCTCGAGATCGGTAACCCGCCCCAATGCTCTACTCTTTCCAATGAGGCATCTTGTCAGGAGTTATGAAACGGATTCTGATAATCGCACGCAAGGCTCTGGTGGATGCGCTGGCTCACGACGTCATCAACACGTCAAAGGCCGCCGCCTATTCAGGCATGCTCATGCTGTTTCCGGCCCTGCTGGTGATCACCACGCTTGTGGCCCAGGTGCAGGAGGGGACCACGCTGGTGGGCGCAGTGCGCTCGCTATTCGAGCAGTTTCTGCCCGTCGATACGCTCGACCTGCTGCAGTCCTATGTGCTCACGCAACGGGTTTACTCCAGCCAGCTTCTGCTCTCGGCCACGGGCCTCAGCATCTTTGCCGGCCTGGGCGTCATGCTCTCGCTGATGGAGGGTTTTCGCCGCGCCTATAGTCTGCCTCAGGAGGCGTGGGGATTCTGGGGCCGCCGGTTGCGCGCGCTCATGCTGCTGCCCATCGCCCTGGTTCCGCTTTCCATCGCCACTCTGGTGATCGTCTTCGGCCATCAGATCGAGTTGTGGATGATCGATAATGCCGGCCACGAGCTGCGCCACATCGTGCTGTTCTTCTGGCGTTTGGCGCGCTGGTCCATCGCGGTGCTCACGAGCACCACTGTGCTGAGCGCGCTTTACCACTTCGGCACCAGCCGCACAGAACACTGGTTCGGGTGGGGCCGGGAGCGATCGCGGCAACTCTTATCTGGTTTCCGGTCTACGCTGGCCTTCGGCTGGTATGTCACCCGTGTCGCTGACTACTCGCGATTCTACGGATCATTCGGCGCCGGCATCGCCACTCTGGTGTGGCTCTACATGACTTCTTTCAGCGTGCTGATGGGCGCGGAACTCAACGGAGTTCTGTACCGTGACCGCCAAACCGCTTCGGACTGAACCGCTCGCTCCATTTACAATGAGACAAAGTAGTTTTCCCCAGCCCATCAGCGTTTTTTGACTCAGAAACCGCATATTGCATCGATCAAGACTGCAAGGGAGTTGCCCTATGTCTTTCCCTGAATCGGGGTTGGCTGAAATGCCGGCCCAGCGCCGCGCCAAGATTGTCGCCACGCTTGGGCCTGCTTCAAACACTGAGGCCGTGGTCCGCGACCTGGTTCGTGCCGGCGTCGACGTGGTTCGCCTGAATTTCTCGCACAGCACGCACGAAAGAAAGCTAGCGGTCATCAAGCTCATCCGCAAGGTGAGCCGCGAGGAGCGCAAGCCGCTATGCATTCTGGGCGACCTGCAGGGACCCAAGATTCGCACCTCCAATCTGAAGGACCACCAGCCGGTGCTGCTCAAGGCCGGCGGACGGCTCACGATTACCGCGCGCGAAGTGCCGGGCACCGCATCGCTGGTGGGCACCACTTTCAAAACGCTGGCTGAAAACGTCGAGCAGGGCTCGCGCATTCTGCTTTCTGACGGATTGATTGAGCTGCGCGTGCACGAAGTGGTGGGCGGCGATGTTCATTGCGACATCGTCAACGGCGGCATGCTGGGCGAACACAAAGGCATCAACCTGCCCGGCATCCTGGTGCGCGTCCCTTCGCTCACTGAGAAAGACGCTGAAGATCTTGAGTTCGCGCTCAAGAACGGCGTCGACGCCATTGCGGTTTCGTTTGTGCGCACCGCTGAAGACGTGCGCATGGTGCGCAATCGCGTGGTCGGCCCTCGGCTTTGATACCTGGATCATCGCCAAGCTCGAAAAGCCGCAGGCCATCGAGCACCTCGACGCGATTCTGCAGGTCTCCGACGGCATCATGGTGGCGCGCGGCGACCTCGGCGTTGAAGTTCCGCCGGAGATGGTGCCCGCCATTCAGAAGCACATCATTCGCCGCGCGGCCGAGTATTCCAAGCCGGTCATTACGGCCACGCAGATGCTTGAGTCGATGATTGAGAATCCGCGGCCCACGCGCGCCGAGGTCTCTGACGTTGCCAACGCCGTTTACGACGGCACCGACGCTGTGATGCTCTCGGGCGAATCGGCGGTTGGCAAGTATCCGGTGCAGGCCGTCTCAATGATGGCGCGCATTGTGAGCGAAGCCGAGCGCGACATCAAGGAGCAGAACCTCTTTGAGCCGCGCGTCGCTCGGTCGCATCTCTCCATCGCCGAAACTATCTGCGAAGCCACCGCGCACGCGGCCGACGATCTCGACCTGCGCGGCATCGCGCTATTTACCGAGTCGGGCGTGACGGCGCGCCAGCTTTCGAAGTACCACCCCTCCGCGCCCATCTTCGCGCTCAGCCCGATTGAGATTACAGTCAACCGCCTCAATCTGCTGTGGGGAACCACGCCTATCCGCTGCCCCAAGGTGAACAGCACCGAGGCGCTGGTGGAGTGCGCCGAAAACCTGCTCGAGCAGAACGAATACGTGCGGCCGCGCGAGGTGATTGCGATCGTGGCCGGAACGCGCACCAAGTCAGGCTCCACAAACTTCATGCGCCTGCACGTAATGGGCGAGCAGAAGCTCGAGGGCGTGCGATTCCACATCACGCGTGACCAGGAAGCCGCATTGCAGGAGACGGGCGAAGGCAAACGCGCCCAAAAGAAGGCCCCCAAAACATTCCGTCGCTACCCTTCGCCCAACCCGCCGAAGATTTCGAATCCGTAGAGGCGGCGGAGTGAGCCGAGTTGTGAGCAATTTGGGTGGGAAAGCAAGAAATCAAGCGGTGAGCGACCTATTGGTTGCTTTGCTTGTGAGCCTCCTGTCCGTTCTTTGACGCACTCACCGTCAATTTCACATTCGTAGTGTCGACGGAACTCGGGCCAACCATCAGATCGAAAACGCCGGGCTCAACTACGCGCTTCATATCGATATCGAAAATCGACAACATCTGTGGCGTGATTGTGAATTTGACCGTTCGCTTTTCTCCCGGCTTCAGCGTGACGCGCTCGAACCCTTTCAATTGCATCACCGGCTGAGTGACTGAAGCCACCTCCTGATGCAGGTAGAGCTCGGCTACTTCGTCTCCCTCGCGCGAACCTGTATTGGTGACATCGACGCTGACCGTAGCGGCCTTTCCAACCGGAATCTGCGCCGGCTCTACGCGCATATGGTCAAACTCAAATGTCGTATAACTCAGGCCAAAGCCGAACGGAAACAAAGGCTGGCGCTCGCCAAACTCGTAGCTTCGATTCGCCGATGGTTTGTGGTTGTAGTAATCGGGCAGGTCTCCCACAGAGTGCGGAAAGCTGATGGGCAGCTTGCCGCCGGGATTTGCATCGCCAAACAACACCGCAGCCGCAGCGGCGCCGCCCTCTTCTCCTGGAAACCAGCCCTCAAGAATCGCCGGAATTTTTTGCGCAATGAATTTGATCGAGAGAGGCCGCCCGTTCACCAGGAACACAACTGTTGGCGTGCCCGTCTCAACTACCGCTTTCACAAGGTCGTTCTGCGCGCCGAGCAAATCCAGCGAGTCGCGATCGCCCAGATGGGTTTCAGCCCATGCCTCACGGTCCGTGCTCTCGTCCTCGCCAACCACCAGGATCGTTACATCGGCATGGCGCGCCGTTTCAACCGCTTCCTGAATCGCCGTAGTCTGCGAGGCAGGATCGACAAGTTCCACATTGTCGGCCCAGAATCCGCGATACCCCGGCGGCGACGTCGTCACCTTGCAGCCTTCCGAGTAAGCGACCGTCGCCTGGTTTCCTACCCGTTGGCGAATGCCGTCAAGAATACTGACGCCGAAGCCGGGGTCGCGACTGTATCCGCCAAGATGCACATCGGCGGCCTCGGGCCCGATCACCGCAATCCTGTTCAATTTGCTCAGGTCCAGCGGCAGTGAATGCTTTCTGTTCTTCAGGAGCACAATCGACTTCGTTTCGGCTTCGAGCGCCAGCGCGCGATGTGCCTCGCTGTTGTTCACTTGCGCTGCGTAGTCCGGATCCACATAGGGATTTTCGAAAAGCCCCAGTCGAAACTTTGCGGCGAGCACCCGCGCAACGGCCTGGTTCAATTCGCTCTCCGGTACATGGTGCTGCTTCACCTGCGCAATCAGCGTGCGATAGGCAGAACCATCTGAGAGATCGTAGTCGACGCCCGCATCGAGCGCCAGCCGCGCAGCTTCAGCCAAATCGTGCGCCACGTGGTGCTCATCGATCAGCCCCTGTATCTCATTGTCGTCCGAAATTACGTATCCTTGAAATCCCCACTCCTGGCGCAACACACGGCCAAGGAGCCAATGGTTGATGGCCGACGGAACGCCGTCGATCTCGTTATACGAGGCCATTACACTGCCTACGTTTGCTTCCTCAACCGCGGCCTGAAAGGGAACCAGGAAGTTCTCGCGAATAATTCGCTCGGAAAAATTGCCCGGCGCTGTATTTGTCCCGCCTTCGGGCTGCCCATGCACCGCGAAATGTTTTGCCGTGGCCAGCACGTGGTGGCGGCCAATTGCAAATGACTCGCCCTGCATGCCTTCCACCATCGCCACTCCCATGCGCGAGACGAGATATGGATCCTCGCCGTAGGTTTCCTCCGTTCTGCCCCACCTTGGATCGCGCGCGATATCAAGATCGGGCGCGAACAATTGGTCGGAGCCGCGCGAGGCAGCCTCATCGCCAACAGCGGTGTAAACGCGCTTCACAAGATCGGGATCCCAGGTGCTTGCCAGCGCCATCGTCTGCGGAAAGCTGGTGCTGCCGTACTCCATGTAGCCGTGCAGGCCCTCGCCAAAAAACATGGCTGGAATGCCAAGACGGGTCTTCTCGCGCAGATAGCGTTGCACAGCGTTGCGAACTATCGCCGCGCTGCGGGGCGAGAGTTTTATCTCGGGGCCCCACTCGCTGCTTAGAATCTGTCTGGCCTGTTCAGTGCTGAAAGTATTGGTTGAATCGATGATTTGAACGTGGCCTTCCCAGCTCCAAAGCAGTTGCTCGACCTTCTCTTCAAGCGTCATGCGGCCGATCAGGTCTGCAACGCGCGCCTTGATTGGGAGCGATGGGTTCTGATACGGAAACTTGACGGGCTTTGCGGCTGGTTTTTCCTGGCTGCTTGCCGCAATGGTGAGAAACAGAAGACCCAGCAAAACTGCGGAAGCCATCCGATAGTGCGTGGCATGTCTGCTGTTCATATCCATGAGAGAGTCCGAGCTCCATTCTCTTTCAAAATCAAACTTCCGGTTTGGAAGATTCGTGGATAAAAGAGCGTGCGCCGTTGCCACGCATTTTCTTTTTTCCTTCATGCACAGAAACAACCGCGAAGAACAAGGAGGAAAAGGCCATCAGCAGCGGAAAGAACAAGTCGGAGGTCGAGTATTTGCCGTGACGGGTGATTAGGACTGTTGTCAGGACCGCCAAGAGGCTGAAGGCGCCCGAAGCCACAAATCCGGTCCACTGCCTTCCCGGCCGCGGCCAAACAGCATCGACCGCGACCATGATCGCGACCAGCCAGAATAGCGCCGGCCAGCTCCAAGCAGCGAGCACCAGCCGGTCGGAGCTCGTTATCAGGCTCCCTGTTGCCCCAACGGCAATCAGGGAAAAGAACAAAATACATAGGATTCTCAACCACATGGGAGGATGATATTCACGGTACCGCCGTGCGGCCAATTCCTCGTCGCATGGAAATATACTCCCTGATTCTTTCTTCCTGCGGAACATTTTGCGAAAGGCTGAGACCGGATATATGAGCAGGGCTCCCGAAACGACAAGCAGGGCAGCAAGGAACACAAGCGATGGCTCAAGATTCTTGAGCCGGTCGGGGTGGTGAATAATTTCCTGGAAGTGGACCAGCATGCTGACCGCGAAGGCGATGAGAAAGAGTGCTGAAACAAGGAAAGGCACTCCCGCCAAGGCCGACCACGAAACCGGGAAAATCAGGAACTCGCACTTCTCCCACCGCGTCATTCTTGCGCTGCAATTCGTATCATTATCGACGTGATCGGTCTCGAGCCGGCTGTGTTCCCGCTCGGCGTTTGTATCTTCAGGCATTGAATTGGCCGGTTTGACGATTTGGCATTAAGGATACTCCACATCAGCGCACGCAAACCTGAACGGATTTTGGCTGACCTGAGAAAAACAACCGCAGATCCTTCGACTCGGGTCGGCGTTCGCCGAGGCGAACGCTGACCGTCGCTCAGGATGACAAGGCCTTATGGTGCGCGATGCTAGCTCGCCGACCCCGCCAACTTGCTGACTTGCCGACTCGCTTATTTTGCTGCCAATTGCCTCAGCACATACAGCAGTATTCCGCCATGCTCGTAGTACTCGATCTCCTGCGGCGTGTCGATGCGGACTGTGGCATCCAACTCCTTCACCTTGCCGTCGGCGCTGGTGGCCTTTACGCACAGCACCCGCCCACCGGCAAACTTCGTCTTCAGCAGATCGGTAAGTCCGGCAAAGTCGTAGGTCTCCTCGCCCGTCAGTCCCAGCGACTCCACATCTTCACCAGCCGCAAATTGCAGAGGCAGAATCCCCATGCCAACGAGATTCGAACGGTGAATGCGCTCAAAGCTCTCGGCGATGACCGCCTTCACGCCCAGCAGATTCGGCCCCTTTGCTGCCCAGTCGCGCGATGAACCCGAACCGTACTCCTTGCCCGCAAGAATGATCAGCGGAGTGCCGCGCTTTAGCGTACTCGACGCTGGCGTCGAAGATCGACATCTGCTCGCCCTCGGGCAACAGCCGCGTCACTCCGCCTTCTGTGCCGGGCGCCAGCCTGTTGCGCAGGCGCACGTTGGCAAAAGTTCCGCGCACCATCGGTCTCGTGGTTTCCGCGCCGCGAACCGTAGCTGTTAAAGTCCGCGGTCTTCACGCCGTGCTCGGCAAGATATTTGCCGGCCGGGCCAGCGGTCTTGATGTTGCCGGCCGGCGAAATGTGGTCGGTAGTCACAGAGTCGCCCAGCACAGCCAGCACGCTCGCGCCAAGAATGTCGCTGATGGGCGCGGGCGTCTTCGTCATGCCGTCGAAGTACGGCGCCTTGCGAATGTAAGTCGAGTCAGGCTCCCACTGGTAGACCTCGCCGGTGGGGAAGCTCAGACCCTGCCAACTCGCGTCGCCCTCGCTGACCACGGCGTACTCCTTGCGGTAGCTTTCGCTGTTGACGGCCTTCTCGATCGCCTCGGCAACCTCAGCCTGCGACGGCCAAATGTCTTTGAGGAATACGGGCGCGCCGCTCCGGTCCGTGCCCAGCGGATCGGTATCGAAGTTGTGCCCGATCTTTCCGGCCAGCGCATACGCCACCACCAGCGGCGGGCTCATCAGGTAGTTGGCGCGCACGTCAACATTCACGCGGCCCTCAAAATTCCGATTGCCGCTCAAGCACGCTGACTGCCACCAACCCGTGCTCATCAATACTCTTCGACACGTCGGCGGGTAGCGGTCCGGAGTTGCCGATACACGTCGTGCATCCATAGCCCACCACGTTGAAGCGCAGCTTTTCGAGATAGGGCAGCAGGCCGGACTTCTGGTAGTAGTCGGTCACCACTCGCGAGCCCGGCGCGAGCGATGTCTTGACCCACGGTGGAACGGTGAGTCCCTTCTCGACAGCCTTCTTCGCAAGAATTCCGGCAGCGATCATCACCGATGGATTTGAGGTGTTGGTGCAGCTTGTAATGGCCGCAATCACCACCGAGCCGTGATCGAGATACTGGTCGGGATCGACGTTGAAGCGGGCTTTTACTGTGTTTTGGGCGATCGTAGTCGTTACTTGCAGCGGAGTACCAGTGGGCGCAGAAGAGGTTGTGGGACCTTCCCCGTCTTCGGTTGCTACCGCCGAGTCGGCAACGCTCTTGTGTTCCCATGCAATAGCGGTACGTGTACCGAGCGGTTTGGCCGTGGGCGCAAGCAGTGCTGGCAATTGCTGCGCGAAGCTTGCCGCGGCGTCCTTCAACAGCACGCGATCCTGCGGACGCTTCGGCCCGGCAACGCTGGGCTCAACCGTGGCGAGATCGAGCTCCAGCGACTGCGTGTACTCAGCCTCGGGCGAACCCACCGTGTGGAAGAGTCCCTGATCTTTGTAATAAGCCTCGACTAGCGCAATCTGTTCTTCTTTGCGGCCGGTGAGTTTCAGGTAGCGCAGCGTCTCAGCGTCTACCGGGAAGATGCCGCATGTCGCGCCGTATTCGGGCGCCATATTACTGATGGTGGCGCGATCGGCCAACGGAAGCTCGGCGATTCCCGGCCCGAAGAACTCAACAAATTTGCCAACCACGCCCAGTTTGCGCAGCGCCTGCGTCACGGTCAGCACCAGATCGGTTGCGGTTGCGCCCTCGCGCAGCTTGCCGGTGAGCTTGTAGCCCACCACCTGCGGCACCAGCATCGACACAGCCTGGCCCAGCATTGCAGCCTCAGCCTCAATGCCGCCTACTCCCCAGCCCAGCACTCCCAGGCCGTTAATCATGGTCGTGTGCGAGTCGGTGCCTACCAGCGTGTCAGGATATGCAAGCATCTCGCCATCAACTTCGGCGGTAAACACCACGCGCGCCAGATACTCAAGATTCACCTGGTGGCAGATACCCATGCCTGGAGGCACAACGCTGAAATTACGAAATGCCGTCTGGCCCCACTTGAGGAAGGCATAGCGCTCGCGGTTGCGCTGGAACTCGAGCAGAGAATTCGCATCGTACGCTCCCCCGGTGCCGTATTCGTCCACCTGTACAGAGTGGTCGATCACGAGTTCCGCCGGAATGAGCGGATTGACGCGCGCCGGATCGCCGCCGAGCATCTTGATGGCGTCGCGCATCGCAGCCAGGTCTACGATTGCAGGCACGCCGGTAAAGTCCTGCATCAGCACCCGCGCCGGCATGTAGGCAATCTCGCGGCTGGGTTCGGCCTTCGCATCCCACGCAGCCAAAAACTCAATGTCGCCCGCCGTCACGTTCACGCCGTCTTCGCGGCGCAGCAGGTTTTCAAGCAATATCTTGAGACTGAAGGGCAAGCGCGCCAGGTTAAAGCCTCGCTTCTCAAGCGCAGGCAGGCGAAACACGGTGTAGGAGCGGCCGCCGGAAGTCAACGCGGCGCGGCTGTCAAAGCTGTTCATCTGAGGAGTTCCCTTTCTATCCGCCCATACGGCGGATCGTCCTTTCAAGAATTTGGCTCGCAATTTCGCACAGGCCTTCCGAACGCATCAACAGGCGTCCGCGTTCACAGCGAAAGGTTCGACGAAATTAGACTACTCAGCAGAGGCTTCAACGTCCACGGTCGGGGCGGCCGCGGCGGAAGCGCTTAACGTGGGGCGGGAATAGCGCTAGCTCGTTCTGGCGGTGCAACGGCATTCTGCCAAGAATTGTATTCCATTCTCAGGCACCGTAGAATCGCACGCAGCCCAAGCGCCTTATTTCACAGTCATTCTCGAGTCTTTTGCAAACTCGTCTTTGGCCTTATCGTCGGCAACAATCGCCCAGCCCACCCAGTACTTATCCACATCGACAAGGACAAACAGCGTATTCATCGACACAGATTCGCGTTTGTACGCCTGATCGCTGTCAGGCTCTGGAACTTCGACCACGCCTGCCATCCCCAGAAATAGCCGGCTCTGGTCGCCGGCGCCTTTATATGCATACAATTTCACGCCGCTTGGCGGAAAAAAAGTTGATTTCCAGTAGATTTCGAAGATGCTGCGATTGAAGGCTTCCAGCTCATCTTTTCCCGCGTCTACAGCCGGAAAAGGACCTACCCCCAGACAATCCGGATCGATGGCGAAGAGCACGCCCTTGGCCTTGCTGTCACTTGGCACAGAATCGAATTCCAACAGGATCCGCGTGCACCGGTTGGCGAGAGCGTCAGGGGACGGATTGAAAATCGCCGGCATTTGAGGATTGACTTTCGCATCCCAGCCTTGCGGCAACCGGAAGTTGATTTGGAGATTGTCGTTCGTATAGACGTTTCCCGATAACACGCCTTCGGGAATTTGCGTCAGCTTGTTCGTCTGCGGCGGTTGTGGGGAGGCCCCAGTTGAAATGCAGAAAAGAAGCACCGCAGTGGCATGAAGGCGCATAACTACATTCTTTCAGATGAAAGACATTTGTACACTTGTTCCGCTGTCGCGCAGAGATGCAAGGCCCTGCTCTTATACTTGAAGTGCGATGTCCTTCGCAGCGAGGTTTCCCCTGAGTTGAGTTACTGGGTTGGCATTGAGGGTCAGTTTTCGCGTTTTTTTGCCTGGCTAATGCGCCGCATGCCGAACGAGCGGCAGCGTTTGCTTGCGATCACCATTGTGGCCGGTGGCCTGTGCGGGCTGTCCGCGGTCGCGTTCCACATCAGTTGCGCGCACCTCTACACTTTTCTCATCGATCGTGCCACTGGGTCACGCGGCCACGCGTGGATCTGGTGGACGATTCTTACGCCTGCGTTGGGCGGACTGGTTGTCGGGCTCGGGCTAACCTATTGGGTCCCGGCGGCCGCCGGCAGCGGCATTCCCCAGGTAAAGATGGCTTACGCGTTCCGATTCGGCGCCATCACGTTGAAGGAGACGGTTGGCAAGTTTGTCTTGTGCGCGCTGCAACTTGGCAGCGGAGCATCGCTAGGTGTTGAGGGCCCCACGGTGCAGATCTGCGCCGGCGTCAGCAGCTTCCTGGCGCGCATCGCCCGGCTCAGCCCCAAAAATTGCCGGCGCATGACGTCGGTGGGCATGGCGGCGGGCATCGCCGCGGCCTTCAACGCGCCCATTGCTGCGGTGACGTTCACGCTTGAAGAACTGATCGGCAGCCTCGACCAGACCATGCTCTCCGGCGTGATTGTGGCCGCGGCGCTGGCGGCTGTGGTGGAGCACAGCATCCTGGGCTCGAATCTGATCTTCCATGTGCCGCGATTGCAGACCTACGAGCTCGCCAATGCCTCGTCGCTGGTCTGGTATGCGCTGCTCGGCGTGCTGGCGGCCATCGTCTCGGTGGCGTTTACTGATTCACTGCTCTGGCTGCGCGCCTGGTTCAAGAGTCTCAAGCGGGTTCCCAGATGGGTGCAGCCCGCCATCGGCGGCGCGGCCACCGGCGGCTATTGCGGTGGTGGCGATGCTGTTTTTTCACGTAAATGGAATCGCGGGCGATCCCTACAAAACGCTTACGCAGGCGCTGCTCGGCAATCTGCCCGTCACGGCGATGCTGGTGTTGTGCGTGCTCAAGCTGGCGGCAACGGTCAACCTCGTACTCGAGCGGCGGCTCGGGCGGCATCTTTGCTCCTGCGCTGTTTATGGGTGGGATGCTGGGCGGCGCGGTGGGTTATCTCGACGTGACAGTCTTTCATCACCCAGCCGATTCAATGGGAGCATTTGCCGTGGTGGGCATGGGCGCTGTATTTGCCGGCATTGTTCGCGCGCCCATGACTTCGATCCTCATCATCTTCGAGATGACCGGCGGTTACGGACTGGTGCTGCCCCTCATGATCGCCAACATGAGCGCCTTTGCGCTGGCACGTTACTGGCGGCATACGCCGGTGTACGAAGCGCTGCTGGAGCAGGATGGAATCTTCCTCGATCCGAAGAACGATCCATACGACTCCGGAAGGCACGCCGAGGAGCATGACGCTACCGCGCCGCTCCCAAATCAATTGACACAGCAGTAGACAGGGAAAAGCCGCCTAACGCAACTCGCCGTTACTGCGGCTGCATGTTGTAAAGGAAATACGCGCGCAATTCGAGGTAAGGCCCGTGGAAGTCGCGCGGCAGCGGCGGGTAATTTGAGCCCACCAGCGCGCCCCATGCGGCGCGATCCAGCGCCATATCGCCCGAACGGCCTTCAAGCATTACGCTGCCGTCCATGAGCCTGCCCGTTGGGCAATACTTTGAACCGGATTACCACCACGCCCGACTTGTAGAGCGGCGCATTAACTTCGTCGGGAATCAGCGGGTCCCAGGTCTTCTCAGTCTCGTAGTGCCAGCGCGCCAGCCAGGAGTTGAAATCGACGCCTTGCGTGTCGCTCAGAATTCTGACGCCGCCGTGCCCGCGCCGGGGTGCATTGCAGACCCCCCGAAGACTGGTCCCGAGCTCGCTCCTCCGCGGTTGTGCATTGCGTTTTCCATGGCCTGCTTCAACTGGTCGGCGGGATTGGTGCTGTTCATTGCGAAATTCGGCCGCGCCGGAATCGCTGACGGCCGCGGCGCTTCGACCTGCGACTGCGATTGCGGCGTTGGCGGAACGACCGGCGCGGCGGGCTGCGGCTTGGGCTGTTCCTGCACTTGCTGGGGCTGTGGGGGCGGCGGCGTTGTCTCCTTCGGCGCGGGCGGAGCCTCACGCTTCATCTCGTCCATCGTCTGCTTGTCGATCACCGGCGGCTTGACCAGGGGTTTGACCGGCGCTTTGGGCTTCCACTGCGGCGAATCGAGATAGTCGAAGTTGTTCTTGTCGTGCAGGTTCGCTTCAATCACCGGCGGCACCTTAGATGTACCTGGGCAGCAGAAACAGGGCGAGGAGCAGCGCAAGGTGAAACAGGATTGCCCACAGCACGCCCTCGCGCAGCCGGGCCCAGCGCCGCTCGTCTTCGAGCTGGCCGATCATCTCCAGCAGTTCGTGGGTGTCGTAGTCGATCCAGCGCGAAGTAGCCCGGCCGCGCGAAATCTGCTCGGGCTGTTCGGTCTCCGAAGGAGTGACTTCGGGCGCGGCTGCCGTCCCGGATGTTGATCCGGCAGGGCTCTTGGGCTCGTTCACTTCGGCTGGCGCTTCGCGGGTGGGCATTCGATGCTGGGGAGCCCATGTACGCGCTTCGAGCGCCGGCTCCAACTCAATTCCTTCCTGACTCTCTTTATTCTCTCATTCTCTTTGAAGTGTTGCCATCATGCACAAGCTGGCTGTGCCGGTTCTCGCGTTGGAGTGGGCGGCCAGGCCCGTACAATCTGAATTGACGGTTTAGAGCCCTGAAAAGGAACTTGTTTGAAGCATTTATTTCTGCGCCTTGCGGCTTTTTGGAAGCTGATTATGCTGCCCGCGCTCGATCAAGATGGGATTTTGGGGTGCGGGGGCCATTGCGCTGCTCGATTCCTCATCCATCCCCGTTCCCATGGACGCCTACCTGGCCATCGCCATGTGGAACGCCAAAGGCCACTTCTGGGCGTATGTGCTGATGGCTTCGGCCGGCTCGGCGATCGGCGGATTGCTGCCTTACGGCCTGGGCCGGGCCGGCGGCGAGCTCTTTTTGATGAAGCGCATCAACCGCGAGCGGTTTGAGGCCATCCGCGCCCGCTTTGAGCGGCAGGAGTTCCTCGCCGTCATGATTCCCTCAATGCTGCCGCCGCCCGCGCCGTGGAAGGTCTTCATTTTTGCCTCGGGCGTGTTTGAGATGCGGGTTCTGCCGTTCATGCTCGCGGTCTTCTGCGGTCGCGCGGTGCGCTGGTTCATTCTCGCCTTTCTGGTGCTCAAGCTGGGCCCCGGAGCTGCCGGCATGGTAGCGCACCACGCGCTGGCTGCGGTCTGCGCGGTTGGCGGGCGTGGCCGTGGGCGGGTTCGCGGTCTGGTGGATGAGAAGGAAACGAGCCGGCGTGATTGAATGATCCGGTTCCCCCGGAGCCAGAGTTGGGGTTTCAGGCCGCGTGAAGGGACCCACCCCCTCTATCCTGTTACTAACCTTAGCAAAATCAGCATTTTAGCCAATGGGGAACCCGTCAAGTATTTCAAAATAAAGAGGTTGCTCGTAAGCGTGGAGAATTACAGAACTTACGGTCCGCAATCCAAGGCAGAAAAGGAACCGGAGAATACCCGGCGGCTCTTCATATCCTGGGACGATTGTGCGCTGTCAGCACGGAATAATCTGCAAAAAGACGAACTCCGGCACGAACAGAACTTCTGCAAACGAGAAGAGCAGCCCGCAGGCTGCCCTTCTCGTCCATAGGCTCGAATTGGCCTTATTCCTTGACCCGCACAACCGCCCGCTCAACCGGGTTCATCCGCCTCACCAGCGCAGGAACGCCGAATGCCACGGCCAGCACGATCGATGTTGCCGCCAGATCGTTGCCGTAGAACGGAATCGCGGCGGCATAGCAGGTGGCCAATCCGCCGAATGTGCGCGGATACGGGCTACCGATGGCCGAGCCAGCATAAAGGGCCCAGAAGGCAAAGTTCGACATGAGCCAGAACGAAGTCGGTCCCAGAATCGCGCCTGCCGCCACACGCACAAAGTTCGTCTTGGCCCGGAGCAGGATTTGCCCCAGCGCCATCGCAGCCAGATACCAGATCCAGGTGGGAATGTAGCCCTGCCAATGGAAGGCGTAGTGATAGGTGTACGTCGTCAGGCAGTAGTCGCTTGCCATCAGGATGGCGAGCGGCCCCACCATTTCGCGCCACGGGCGCCGGGCGCCAAAGTAAATCAGCCCGCCGGTAACCGCCGTAAAGTTCAAGAGCGGGAGGTGTCCAGCCACCAGGTAGCGGCTCAGCACGGCAAAAAGCACCAGCAAATAAGCAATCATCTACGAGTCATCCTTCTCATTCTGCAATGTTTCCGAATCTCTTTCCGATTCGGGCACCGCTTCCGGCCGGAATCAGCGGTTGCGGGCCGCCGGATCTATGTTTCACGGTTCCGCTTTCCTCCATTCTGCGGTTAGGAAACCCTCGGGTCAACCACTAATATTCCACATCGCGAAAACAATTTCCATGAGAGCGAAAAAATCTTCATTTTCGCTACTCCCGCTGGTCTGCTGCGGGATGTCGCAACCTGGTGAGCCTCACTCCTCTCCGCCGATCTTCTGCTCTTTGCCCCCCATTCCTTCCGCGGCCTCGTCATGCCCATCCACGATGTAGACCCAACCACCGAGGGGGGATTTCTGGCCTCCGCCCCTTGAGCCCGGGAAGCGATACGAGAATCTCAGGTCGCTAAATTCCACGGTCGTCCACGGGCGGTTGAACGGCAGGTTGGGCGGCGCCACGCCCGGCACCGGCTCGGGGCCAACATCGCGCACCACGGCCCATCGCCCCCAGTCGAGATAAACCTTCCCCAGCATTGTCTGTTTGGCAGCCTCAACAGCGGGCGTATCGGCGGGCTTGTACATCACGTCGCGCTCGGGGTCGCTCACAATGGCATCCGCGGCATCCGGGTTCCAGGTATTAATCTCGGCGGTCTGGTAAAAATCGCGGGTCTCGATAATTGCGTGCCAGCGGTAAGGGTTCACCGGGTAGGGCTCGAGCGCCACGCGGATCACCGGCTCCCGCGCCACCTGCGTTTTCGTCAGCATGGTGAGACCTTGCCCTTGCTCAAACCAGCGCCAGCCCCAAACCGCAACCATTCCGGCTGAGCGCAAAGATCGCCCAGCCGCGGCCGCGGAGACCGATTGCGCCTTGCGCCGATCTCCTGATCGGCAAGGCCGAAGAGCCACGGCATAATGAGCGCGAGGAGCAGCAGCCCCAGAGCAGCGGTTCGGCAATAAACACGATGCTGCCCATGTACCACTTTGGATTGAAGGGAAAGAACGGCCGCACGCCGTAGTTGTTAGTCCAGTCGAGCAGCAGGTGGCTGAGCGCGGCAACCAGCGCCGCGAGATAAAGCCATCCCCACCGCACCCCGATGCCGTCTGTCATCCTGAGCGGAGGCCGGGAAGCGGCCGAAGCCGAAGGATGTGCGGTTGCCTTTGCGGCATTCGCCGCGCCGCGCCGCCGACTCTTCCGCCAACGATCGATAAGCCACACCACGCCCAGCACAACCGCTGCAATCACCGGCGCCGCGATGAAGGTATGCGTAATGCCGCGATGGTGTTTCAGCTCCTCGACCGGCCCGGCGAATCCCCAAAGAATGTCCATGTCGGCCGCTTCTGCGGCCAGCACCGCGGCCAGCGTGGCGTAGGCCGATTTGCGATTGAATCCCGCGCGCCCGATGCACGCCCCGGTCAAGAAATGAGTTACTGGTTCCATCGGTCCCCGACAATGAGCATGACACACAACACCTTAATTCAGTGCGGCTGGGCAGCCTTCGAACCTCGCTCATGATGCCAGGGCAATCGCACGGCGGCGATTACCGGTCACGTGGTGGATTCGCCGCGCCCCTCCAGGGCGCGCAATATGCTCCTGAAGCTGTCCCAGGGTTCCGTCTTCGCTCGCCGTTGCGAGCGAAGCCTCCACCTTGGGCTAAATTCGACTCGTCTCTCCGGGACGGAAACCCGGCCGCAACCAGCAATTCTCAAAAAACGGATCTGGCGCGTTAGCAAGATTACTTTCATCCGATCGCCCTGCTAACACCGCTAACCCCGCTAGCTCTGCTGAAGCCGCTCTTTATAATTCCTGCTATGACCGACGCCGCGGCAAAACAGATTGAAAAGCTGCGCGAAGAACTGCGCCGCCACGAACATCTCTACTACGTTCTCGATTCGCCCGAGGTCAGCGACGCCGAGTACGACGCGCTGATGAATCAGCTCAAGCGCCTCGAGGCCGAGCATCCCGACCTCATTACGCCGGACTCGCCCACGCAGCGCGTCGGAGGCAAGCCGGCCGAGGGGTTCCAGAAGGCGCAGCACTCGCGGCCCATGCTTTCGCTCGACAACGCCTACACCATCGACGAGCTGCGCGACTGGGACCGGCGCGTGCGCGAACTGGCAGGCAATCTGCCTGTGGACTATACAGCCGAACTCAAGTTGGACGGGCTCAGTGTGGCGCTCCGCTACCAGCCTGATGCAACCGGTGGCGCACGGCTTGTCACGGGCCTCACGCGCGGCGACGGCCAGACCGGCGAAGACGTCACCACCAACATCCGCACTATTCGCAGCGTACCACTCAGCATTTCGCCTGATCGCATACTTAAGGCCGGAATCATCGCGGGAAAGGCTTTTGAAGTGCGCGGCGAGTGCGTGATGCCCGAGGCAGCGTTCGCGCGCGTGAACGAGGAGCGCGAGCGAGAAGGTTTGCCGGCCTTCGTCAATCCGCGCAACTCGGCAGCCGGAACCCTGCGCACCCTTGAGCCTTCCATAGTTGCCAAACGAAGGCTGGTGTTGTTTGCCTACTTCCTGCTCATCGATGGCGAGTATTACGCCGCCGGACAGATTGCCACGCTTGACGCGCTGACCGCGCTAGGATTTCGCGTCAATCCACATCGCGAAGGTGTTCCCACAGTTGACGGCATGGCTCGCTTTATTGAAGACGCAGGCCGCAAGCGCCCCACGCTCGGCTACGACATCGACGGCGTGGTGATTAAGGTTGACTCTCACGCCACGCAGCAGCGCCTGGGCTATACCGGCCGCGCGCCGCGCTGGGCCATTGCATACAAATTCACGGCAGAGGCCGCGATCACGCAGCTTGAAGACATCATGATCACCGTGGGACGCAGCGGCAAGCTGACGCCGACGGCCATGTTGCACCCGGTGTTCGTAGGCGGCGTAACCGTGAGCCGCGCCACGCTGCACAACGCCGACTTCATCGAGCGGCTCGGATTGCTCATCGGCGACTGGGTCAAGGTGGAGCGGGGCGGCGACGTGATTCCCAAAGTCGTTGAAGTCGTAGAAGACGCGGAACACCCGCGCGGGAGGCGCCGCTTCGCTTTTCCTTCGGAATGCCCGGAGTGCCACAATCCCGTGGTGCGCGAGGAGGGAGAGGCGGACTGGCGCTGCGTAAACGCCGACTGCCCCGCCAAGCTGCGCGAAACGCTGCTCCACTTTGGCAGCCGCGGCGTAATGAACATTGAAGGGCTGGGAGATGCGGTGGTTGAAGAGCTATGCAACAAGCGACTGGTAAAGAGCGTCGCCGATCTGTACAAACTCACTGAGCAGGACCTGCTCTCGCTCGAGAAACAGGTGACGCGCACCAATAAGGATGGCGCGCAGGAAACCAAAATCGAGCGGCTGCTGGGACCCAAGGCAACCGCGACCCTGCTGGGAGAAATTGAAGCTTCAAAAAAAGCCCGTCTGGCGCGTGTGCTCATGGGGCTAGGCATCCGTTACGTCGGTGAGCGCACGGCGGAACTTCTGGCGCAGGAATTTGGTTCGATTGATGCGGTGATGGCAGCGACCGTCGAAGAGTTGGAGCGGGTGGAGGAAGTTGGTCCGCGCATCTCCGAGGCAATTCTCGACTTTTTCTCGCGTCCGGCGAATTGCGCGCTGGTGGAGCACATGCGTGCTGCCGGCGTTGATATGACAGCCGAAAAGAAGCAGCGCACCGCGCAACTTGCGGGGCTCACATTTGTGCTTACCGGCACGCTGCCGTCGCTCAGCCGCGAAGAGGCAAAGGAGAAGATTGAATCCGCCGGCGGCAAGGTCTCAGGCTCGGTGAGCAAGAAGACGAGTTACGTGGTCGCCGGCGAAGAGGCCGGATCGAAGCTCGACAGGGCGCGGGAACTCAAGGTTCCCGTGCTCGACGAGGCTGGTCTGCTGGCAATGCTTCAAGGTTCATCGCCGGAGTAAGCGGCCGGCATTCCGCTACCAGCGGCGTAAGAGCCAGCAAAGCAAAAAGCAGATCCATCCACATGGGAACCTCCTTCAAACAGTGTCTTCATTGCTGCGAACTGCGCCGCACAATGTCGGGCCGGTGCTCGGCGGCGCGCATTTCGCGTTCTCTCTCGCGTTCCCACGCTTCGGCCCGCCGGCTTGGCGTCGCAAAGCGCGGCTCTTCAGGGATGTGCGCCAACTCGGCCGGTTCGGTGCGCTGCGAAATGGTTACAAGCTCAGCCGGCTGACGATAGCTCGGCCTCAGCGCCGTGGATTCCGCAGGAGTCAACAGGCGAACGCTCGACTCCACTTCCTCATAGGCGGCATTGGCGGTCAGGCTGGCATCGGTCGCGATGGGCGATACCGGCTCCTCTTCCTCGTGAAGCTGCGCGCGCACTGCGATCGATCTGGCCATGAACTCGTCCACCAGCTTGTGCAGGCAGGTTTGCCCGCACAGATGCTTGGTTTCAGGGCGCGTCCGGTGGCGCGAGCTCCATCCGCTCAATCGCAGTTCGCCGCCCAGCTCATAGGCCACAAACCAATGGTTGGTTTGCCGCTTCTCTGAGCCGCAAATGTCGCACGTTATTGCCTGTCGGATCACCGCAAACTCCCGCCCGATGGCCGGGCTGCAAATGCCTCGCATGAACGCCCGGTCCTTCCAACATTCCCGGTCCGATCGGCAAATTGCGCCTTCTCCTATTTCATCGACTTGGCAGGGCCGAAATCCTTAGAAAAGAGAAGAAGGCTGATGGGAAGATTCAAATGAGGATTCGCAGGCGCCAGTCTGTTCTTAAATGGGATACTCTGGCCGGCACAGCTTTTGGCGCAAAAAACACAGGAGCGCGGCGGGTGCCGCGCTCCTGTGTTCAACCATCGAATTCGGGCTCCGAATTGTCCGCAATTACTCCCGCGGCGCAAAGTACCCTAAACGTGCGTGCACGTGATAACGCCGGTCGTAACAGTACAGATAAATGGTTCTGAATGCCCCGTCGGTCTTGAAATCGGCAGGAGTGTAGTTAAGCTCATACTGGCTGCGCAGTTCAGTCTCGATGTCGCTGAAGCTGGTGGCCATATCTTCAACATTGGGCGGGAAAAAGACTTCGCCGCCGGTCTCCTCGGCCAGTTGTTGCATCACCTTGTCGCCCGAGCCACGGCTTGGGGTCCAGTTTGTGCTGATGGAATAGATGATGGTATCGGCGCGCTGGCACTCCTTGATGGCTTCATTCAGGTACACGCGGCTTTGGTTGTCGTCGCCGTCTGAGGTCAGAATCATCGCCTTTCGCACCGGCTCGGGGCCGCGCTCGGTCAGCAGTTTGTCGCGGCAGGCCGTGTAAACTGCGTCGAACAGCGCCGTGCCGCCGCCCGATCTGAGCTTGTTCACGCCCGATTCCAGGCGCATCCAGGTCGTTGGTCCAGTCCTGGGTCACGTCGGGGGTCACGTCAAAGCCCATCACAAAGGCGCGGTCGCCCTTGGCCTTCAGCACCTCAAGCAGAAACTCGGTGGCCGACTGCTGCTCAAACTGGAAGCGCGAGTGAATCGAGGTCGAAGTGTCGATAAGAAGACCCACGCGCAGCGGCAGGTTGATCTGCTGGTGAAAAGAGTTAACGCTTTGCGGGGCGCGTTGGTTGTCGAGCAGGGCAAAGTCGCTTTGCTTCAGGTTGGGAATGTAATGCCCGTGACTGTCGGTGACGGTGAAGATCAGGCGGAACTTCGTTGACAGTGACTTTGATGCGGGGGCTGTGCTTCGCCTCCGGCCGCATTGCTGCCCTGCTGTGCGGGCTGGGCCGGCGCAGCGGGTGTCTGCTGCGCTGTGGGCGCTTGCGCGGGGGCGGAAGCCGGAGAGACTGGCGTTGTTTGAGCAGGCGCAGAAGGTTGTTGAGAAGGCGCGGCGGACACAAAAATCGCCGCCAGAGCCAGGCACAGGACTTTTCGGTTCATAGCTTCCTTATTTTAACAATCGCAACCGGGCGTTTCGCGGGCGGTAACTTCAACTTCCCGCTCCATGTTTTGCCGGGCTCTCAAGCCGCCTCAGAAACGCCTCCAACTCCTGCGGCAACGGTGCTTCCATTTCCATCGGTTTGCCGGTGAGCGGATGCGCGAACTCCAGCCGCGCAGCATGCAGGAAATTGCGCCCCAGTTTGAGTTTTTCGCCCTCGACGCCGCGACGCCCCGAAGCCTTTCCTGATTGCGCCTGAGTTCTTTCTACTATCTGCCCGGCGGCGCCATAGAGCGTGTCGCCCACCACCGGGTGGCCGATTGACGCCATGTGCACGCGAATCTGGTGGGTGCGCCCGGTCTCGATGCCTACGCGAATTAGCGTGAACGGGCCAAAGCGCGTCTCGAGCCTCCGAACTACCTCATAGTGAGAGACTGCCGACCGGGCGTTTTCGTTAGGCGCGCGTAGTCATGCGAGTGCGGCGAATGCGGTCGCGGCTGACCGCGGCGGTAATGGTTCCCTTGTCCCGCGCCACCTTGCCCTCGACCAATGCAATATAGGTTTTCTTGATGCGCCGCGATGAGAACAACTCGCCCAGCGCCGCGTGCGCGCGGTCGTTCTTCGCCACAACGATCAGGCCGCTCGTCTCTTTGTCGAGCCGATGCACAATTCCAGGGCGCAGCTCGCCGCCTGTCGCAGAAAGCTTATTGAACCGGTACAGCAGGGCATTTACCAGCGTCCCGCGGCTGCGCGCGTCGTCGTTGCGGCCCGAGCCTGCGTGCACCATCATTCCCGCGGGCTTGTTGATTACTGCCAGATCCGCGTCTTCGTAGACCACGTCGAGAGGAATCGCTTCGGGCTCCGCCTTGAGCGGCGCGGGATGCGGCTCGCCAACCACCTCAATCCGTTCGCCGCCGCGCAGCTTGCCTGAGGCCTTGGCCGCCGCGCCGTTCACCAGTACGTCGCCCTGCTCGATAAGCAATTGCACACGCGACCGGCTCACCCCATCGAGCTGCGTAGTGAGAAAGTGATCGAGCCGCTGCCCGCGCGCTTCAACCGGCACTTCGAAGGTCCGCGTTTCACTCATGCGCAGCTCCCGGAGTAGAGATGGTCCCGGCCACGACTTCAAGTGCCGACTCGCCGACTTGCTGACTCGCCGGCTTGCCGACCCGTAGACTCGCTGACTCGCTGCTTTGCCGCTCTTTCAAAATCCACGCCCCGCCAATCACCATCGCCACCGCGGCAATCTGCGGCCCGTCGAGTGCGCCTCCGAAGATCGCGCCGCGGCCCTCCGGGTCGCGCCAAAGCTCTGTGAAGTAGATTGCGGCGCCCAGGCCCATCAGGCAGATGCCGGCAATGTCGCCCTCGCGCCGCCGCGCAGGGAGACACACCAGCAGCAATACGGCGAGGGTGAGGAATGCGAGAGCTGCGTAAGCCTGCACAGGATGAAGAGGCACGCCGAGCGGAGTCCCGCTCCACTGCGCGGCGAGCGGGCTGGTATACGTCACAGCCCAGGGAGCCGTGGCGTCGGTGCCGTAGCCAGCGCCAGCCATCAGTGCGCCAATCTGTTCGCATGCGAGGCTCAGCGCAAGCGGAGCCGCGAGCGCGTCCGCCGCTGCCAAGGCGGGCAGTTTTCTTGTCAGCACATACAAGGCAGCGGCGCCGCCACCGGCCAGCATGCCTATCGCCGCAACCATCGGAGGATGCACCATGGCCAGCGCCAGCACCCAATGGGGATGAAGCCGCACCTCGGTCCAGTTCGCCGCGACCAGCAAAAGTCGCTCGGCCGCAAGTGCCGCGCAAAGCGAAATCACGCACAGGTTCCACAGCTTGGCCGCATCAACTCCGGCCGCGCGCGCGGTGCGCTGCGCCAGGAACAGCGCCGCAACCACGCCGACCGCGGCCATCGCGCCGTACGAAGGAATAATGAGAGATCCGATGTGGAAGAGGACGGGATGCACGTGAGGCAAGGATACGGCATCGAGTGCCGGTCCTTCACATGTCTGCACACGCGGCTCACCGCGTCATGAAGAGGCTTGGCGCCTCATCTTCGTGCAAAATAGAAAGCCGACCCGCTGGGCCGTGAGTGATGGGCTGGTGAACCCGTCCTAAGACGGTGGAGTTCTCCGCGGTTCATTAGGCATTCCGGACTGGCGGACACGGCACACAGAACCGATTGTCGAGTCGAACCCCTGTTCAATGAATGTAGGTTCAACCAGCTTGTATCACCCACCTGCTTTGCAGGCCGGTTTCTATTGCGGATAGTATGGGTCTTGGTTCTGAATTGCAAGTCTTGTAATTACGACGCGGAATGTGATAGGACTTTTTGGGAACAGGTTTGCCGTTCTTTCCCGCATTGGCAAAGACCCTTTCTGCTCCTTGATTGCGGAGTCAAAAAGGGTCTTTGGTTTCGGTGGATCAGGAAACAGTTATTTGCCGGGAGTTCCGTAAGGAGCCCCGAGGCCGGTGCAGGGGTCCCAGCCTGGCTTTGCAAACCAGCCCTCGTAGTAGCCGCATGAGCCGTAGTCAATATCTCTGAAGTTGGGACTCAATTGATCGTTGGCGTAGATCAGCTTCTGCTCGGCGGCGGTGTTAGCGGCGAAGTGGTTGGCGTGATTCACAGCGCCTGCCATCAATGGCGACGCGACGCTGGTGCCGCCGAAGATGAGCCAGTTCGCGGTTCCGAGAAGATTCGTGGTTTCGTAGCTGTCATAGACCCATACTCCGGTCCTCGGATTTCCTTCAAGAGCCACGTCTGGAACCCCGCGCACGTAGCCCGTTCCAGTGCCAAAGATGATGTCCTGGTAGGAGGGCTCGGGCTCGTACAGGCTGTAGCCGCCGCCGCCATCTTCCCAGGCGATCTCCGCCTCGATGTTCCCGGTTGCTCCGCGCGACAGAGTGGTTCCACCTACGGCCACGACATTCGGAGAGACAGAAGGATACTCAGTGCCTTCCTGGTCGCCCGTGGAGGCAAAGAACACGACGGAGGTGCCGGTGAAGGTCGAATCATAACTGGTCTCGCTGGAGAATTCGCCGCCGCCCCAACTCATTGACACTTCACCGCCGGTGTTTGGCGTGGTGGTGATCAGCGAAATGGCCTTGGTAACCGCAGCGAAAAGATCGCTATAACTATCCGAGTTGGCCTCCACCAGGTAGATATGCGCAACTGGAGCCATGGCATGGGCCATCTCAATATCCAGCGCTGTCTCCGACGCCCAGCAGTTCCAACCGTTCATGCCGGCGCAATTCGGATCGGGGCCGGGGTCAGTGCCGGAAGCATACACCTTGGTGAAGTTGGTGGAGGTGATGGCCGCCAGTCCGAACTTGGTGGAGTATGCCGCGAGGTCGGTCTGCGCGTTGGGGTCGTCGAAGGCATCCACAATGGCGATGGAGCGGGACCCAGCTGTTGCATGCGCGACATTGGCGAGCGTCGCCGGATTGCAGCCCGCTGTCCAGACTGTCAGACCGTAGAGACAAGCGAGGGATTGGGGCGTTTCCGCGTTGTAACCCGCCACCGGCTGGGAGTTGGGATGGGCCTTGGCTTCCTTAACTTCTGCCTCAGTCGGGGCGTTGGGGATGAAGATCTTGTAGTGGGTGCGCGCCCGAACGCCGAGATCCTTTGGACGCAGGAGACCGGACGTGGGATTGATGATTTTTCCGCTGCCGCGATGGGGGCCATTTGCATTGGTGATGGGAGACAACGTGGGCCCCTGCGCGAAAAGGGACGCACAGGCTGCGAGCGAAAACAGGCTGAATCTCAGGGTCGTATTTTTCACAGGTTCCTCTTTTCCTTTTCCATTGCCCGCACGGAACAGGATCGTTCCGCGATGGGTCTAGCCGCGTCAGCGAGGCGCGGGTACACAGTGATTGTCTCGGCCTCGGAGGAAGCGCGATTGCTAGTCCACGGAATTGCTCTTTAATCTCCTGCCGGGATCGCGCTGCAGCACATAAGGGGCCGATGGGAAGACGCGCTGCGAGCCCGCCGAGGCGATGTGAGGCCGGTAACGGTGTTCGATGGATACCACGGGCGTCATTCGACCGTCAAATCAAATTTTGAGCGGCCTATTGGCGTGATTGCGCGCGATACGGCCCGGCAGATCGGGTTTCGGAACTCCGTCGCGCCGAGTGCGATCTTCGTTAACGCTTATTCCACATTGCCGTTCGTCGCGGCGGCGGACGCCGCAACCGGCGCAGGCTTGCGGTTGGCGAGTTCGGCGGCGCCCTCCACCAGCTTCTTCAATTTTCCATCGATCGCCGCGTCCCCCTCATGCTGATCTTCAAGCACTCCGTCGGCATCAATGCTGAGGGTTGCAGGAATGGCGCGTATGTCGAATACGTGTCCCAAAGGTCCTGTGAACCGGCCATCGCGAATCTGCACCCACGTCATATGATTTTTCGCAACAAAGGCCCGCCACTTGGCGTCGTCGTTGTCGAAGCTCACGCTGATGACCACCAGCGGCTGTCCCTCGAAGCGCCGCGCAATCTCCTGGATGTGCGGCAACGCCGCGACGCACGGCGGGCACCATGTGGCCCAGAAATCGATCAGCACCACTTTACCGGCGAAGCCGTCGAGAGAGATTCGCTGTCCATCGATCGTGGTTGCTGAGAATGGCGGCGCCATGCGCGAACGCGCAAGCTCAATGCGGTCGGCATATCGTTGCGCGCGCTCGTTCAGCGAAGGGTCGTCCCGGTTCTGCCTCAGAAAAGAAATGAATTCATTGCGCGCGTCCTCGTCGCGATGAAGCCAGGCAAGCGAAATGCCCATGGAATAGTGCACGCGAGCGTAATGGGGATCGAGAGCGAGCGCCGTCTTGAATTCGTCGAGGCTGTCGGTGAAGTAAGTGTCCTTCTTCTCTTTCACTCCCTGGCGTTGCAGGGCAAGGGCCAGGCGAAAATGCAGGTCGGCGCGGTCGGCGTCAGCCCCGGCGATCAGCATTTGGTCGGTAACCACAGCTTCGGCGGCCTTATAGTCGCCGATCTCAAGAGCCAGCTTGTAGGCGCGGTCGAGGCACGTTGAGCAATGCCCTCCGTCCTGCTTGTTTGCCTTGCGATAACTGTCGAGCGCTGCCTCCAAGCTGCCACGGTGTTCCCACTCAACCGCCTCGGCGAAGGTCTTTGTCGCTTTTGGATTGGTGGGTTCGCCTGAATTTGCTTGTGCAAAGGCCGCAGCCTGCAAACTTGCAGCGCAAGCCAGACATAAACACTTGAGCAAAGTTTGTCTGAACCCGATCGCGCTTGATTTCGCCGGCATTCCAATCGCCTCGGCTGCATATTTCCAAACAGTGGAATCTTACACCCGAGGCGATTTTTGAACTGCCGCGAAATGATCCAATCGGGTCCGGAGAGTGCCCTATTTACGACGAGGTCTTCCGCTCGTCTTCCAGCACTTCGTCCAGCAGTCCGGCAAGGCTGGAGGCGCGCGCATGTCCCTTGGTAGGATCGGCCGAGCGCGCCTGGGAGAGCTCATCGGCAAGGTTCAGCGCGGCCAGCACAGCGACGCGCAGCGAGTCCGCGGTTCGCCCCTGGGCCGCGACGGCGCGCATCTTTGCATCCACCTGCCGGGCGAGCTCCTGAATATGCGCAGCGTTGTTGCCGGCCAGGTGATAGAGCTGGTCGTAAATCTCAACGGTCACAAATCCCGTTGTCCTGCTTGTAGGGTCGACAGCCATCAAATCTCCAGCGAGTCAAGTTGCTCAAGCAGCCGCTCGACCCGGTGCCGCACCGCGTCCCGCTCGGACCGCAATTGAGAGATCTCGCTCTGCAATTGCTCAATCTGAGGCGTCTGCTCGTGAATCTGGGCTTGAATCTGGCTCAGTTTCTCCTGGGCATGCGCAGCAAGCTCTTCGGCTTCCGCGATGCGCACCTCGGCGGCGGCGCGCGCATGGCGCTCGTGCTTCAGCATCGCCACTGCGCGCAGCACGCGCTCTTCGAGAGCCGAAAAGTCGTCGGCGCTCACCGCCAGCGCAATTGAAGGCGCGGCGTCCTCCTGCTCTTCAAAATGCGATTCCTGCGCAATTTCGGATTCGTGCTCTTCCATTACTTTCTGCTCCGCTTGGCGTTCAAGCCCGGTGTCCGTCTCCGATGTCCATAATGAGTCCGAAGTCATCTCACCCTCCGCAAATCTTCACCTTTGCCCGTTCGAGTATAGCCCGGATGACTGTCGAAGAATTTTTCAGCCCCTCAGGCGTGCGCCAGCCTTGCCAACAGCCTCAACCACCTGCGCCTGGAAGCTCTGCAGCTCTTCTTCGCGCAGTGTGCGGTCCGGCGCCTGGAAGGTCGTGCCCAGCAGCAGCGAATACTCGCCCTTGCCCAGCCGCGCATCGTGAAATACCTCGCGCGCCCGCCAGTCGACCAGTTCCGGAATCTGCAACTTACCGAGCGCGCCGTCAATCTTTTCCCAAGCAACGCTCTCGTCCAGAATCAGTGAAAAATCGCGCCGCACCGGCTGGAACCGCGAAATATCGCGAGCCGCCGGCTTGCGAACCGGGAGCTTGTAGAGCCGGTCAAGATAGATTTCGCCCACCAGCACCGCATCTTTCAGCTTGCGCGCGGCAGATTCGCGCGGATGCAGCTGGCCGAACCAGCCAACCGTCGTGCCCTCGGCAACCACGCGCGCCGCGCGATAGGGGTGCAGCCATTCCGGAGTGATTCCGGCCTCGGCTGGGAAGCGATCGAAGTAGGTAGACGTCATCTCGAAACCGCGACAGCAATCTGCTCAACGACGCCCTTGATATCGTGGAAGTCGATGGCGCGCGGTGGGATGCAGCGCCGACTCCTGCGGCAAACTGCCCGCGGCGCCAAATGCCAGCGACGGCCTCTCGTCCACTCTTCTCCGTCGTCCCGCTGAAGACGGTACCCAGCTCAAAAAGCCGCACGTCGCTCACGTCGCGATTCAGGTTGCCGGCGATCATCGCCAGCATGCCGGGAACAAGCGACGGCCGCAGCACGCCTGCCTCTTCGCTCAACGGATTGCCGAGCGCCACAACCATCCCCGGCTGCGGCGCCGTCAGAGCGGCCTCAGCCGCCGAGCAGAAGGTGCTGCCGATCGCTTCATTGAATCCCGCCGAGCGCATGCGTGCCGCGAACGGCAGCTTCTTTTTCAGCCCACGGCAGCGCCTTCACGCCTTCGCCAAAGGCTGGCAGCGTGTTGGCGAAGCGGTTGTACCCGTAGACGCGCGCCACCTCTTCAATCAGATCGATCTCACGCTCCAGATCGAGCCGCCAGCTTGGCAGCCTAACACTCCACGAAATGCCGCCCTCCCTTAAGTCGCCTAACTCCTCGGCAAGCCCGCAACCCAGCCCCTTCAAGACAGCTTCGACAGTCTCTGCCCCGATGCCATCCTTGTCCAGAGTTGCGCCAAGAAGCCGATGCACCTCGCTGAGTTGGAGCGTCACCGGCTTTCTCCTCGCCGTCCGCGCCTCAATCTCGTCTACGCGCACGTCAACCAGTTCGCCCTCAATCCACCCGCCCCCTCCATCTATATTGGCGAGCAGAATCGCGCTCACCAGTGCGGAGGCGACCGGCCCCGCGTTAAAGTCCGCGCCGCGCTCAAACCTGTGGCTCGCGTCGGTGTGCAGCCCATGGCGCCGTGCCGTGCGCCGCACCGCCATGGGATCGAACCACGCCGCCTCAACCAGCACGTTCCTGGTCTCGGCCGTAATCATCGTGTCCCAGCCGCCCATCACCCCGGCCAGCCCCAGCGCCTTTTTGTGATCGGCGACTACAAGATCGTCGGCATCGAGAACCCGCTCCACGCCGTCGAGCGTCTTGAGTTTCTCGCCCTTAAGCGCTCGCCGCACCACGATTCCGCCCTCAATCTTGTCCAGATCGAACGTATGTGTCGGCTGGCCCATGGCAAGCCACGCAAAGTTGCTTGCATCCACGGCGTTCGAAATCATCTTCTGATCGAGCAGGCCGAAGTAGGTCTTCACCTCGCCGCCCGCAAACCAGTCGCGCGACTCGCAAATCGTTACATCGCGCAGCACTCGCGCGGTAAAGCGTCCGCATGCATCCGCGGCATCAATCTTCACTGAAAACGGTTGAGCCGCGGGCCTTGCCGCAGGCAACGCAAATTCAAGCGCCGGCAGAGCCAGCCCATAAATCGTCGCCACTTCGCGCGCTATGCCGTAGTGATTCATCGCGTCCACCCGGTTGGTGGTAATGTCCATCTCGTAGAGCGAGCCGTTGCCTTCGCCCAGGGAGTAGATCCCTTCAACAGCAATCCCGCGCAAGGTCAGGTCTTCGGCGAGCTGCGCGTCGTCGACGGGCAGAGCGGGAAGATAAGATCGGAGCCATTTGGTGAGTACTTTCATTTTGTATCAGTCTTCTCTGCCATTGTACTTTCTTCGATGTTCCTTGCCGGCTCGCTATCCAGAGGTTCCAGTTTCTTGTCTCCAGACAAATCCATGACCCGCTTTCGCACGAATGGCGCGAGCGAGTAACCTGCTGCGAGCAGCCAGGCCGTGATCAATTGCACATGAATCATGCACCCAAGGCCATAGTTGTCACCCCAGAACATCGCAGCCCAGCTCCCGCCGCGCGAACAATCGGTGGTTAGGAATCCTCTGAAAAAGTCAGAGAATGGATAAGGCGAATCTGTGAGAAGAACGCTCGCAAAGCGACTACGATTCTCAAACCATTGAACTGTCCAGTGCACGAGAGCGAGCAACAGAATCGGGCTGTAAAACACTGCGATCCATGGCTTGAGCCGGTCCAGCTTGAGCCGCAACAGATAAAGCCGAATCTTTCTGTTCATTAACCCGGATGCCGAAAGCCATATTTGCAATGGCGCCATCCCAGCCAGCAGTCCGACTGCTAATGCACGCTCAAAAGGATGACCCTGAAGAAAAAGCCAAAGGTCCATTCGAACCTCCCTTTGCAAACACGTATTCCGCGCCGGCGACGATCCGGCCCACTGCCCAAACGGAAGTGTTAAAGAGAAACAGGCACAGGAAAACCCTTGGAATCCAGCGTGGCATAGCCGCTCGCTTTCGCTAACCCGCCATCAAACAAATTGACTCAAAAACCGCATATCTCCCGCATAAAAGCTGCCGATCTCGCTGATCCCGTACTTCATCATCGCGATCCGCTCCACGCCCATTCCGAATGCGAAACCTGAAATCTTCTTCGGATCGTAGGCCGGCTGCTTTTCAGCAGCGAAGGCAAACACCGCGGGGTCAACCATGCCGCAACCCAGCAACTCAATCCAGCCAGATTGCTTGCACTTCCTGCATCCCTTGCCTCCGCAGAAAATGCAGCTGATCTGCACATCGGCGCTGGGTTCGGTGAACGGGAAGAACGACGGAAAGAACCGCGTCTTGACCGCCGAGCCAAACAGCGCCTTCATGGCATGGTCAAGCGTGCCCTTCAAATCGCTGAAGGTGATATTCGTGTCCACGCACAGCCCCTCCACCTGGTGGAAAATCGGCGAGTGCGTCGCGTCAGCCGCGTCGTTGCGGTGCACCTTGCCGGGAATCACGATCCGCACCGGCGGCGCCTGCTGTTCCATGGTCCGCATCTGCACCGGCGAGGTGTGCGTGCGCAGCAGCAGCCGGTCGCGCAGCGGCCGCCGCTCCTGGTTCGCCACCACCAGCGTGTCCTGCGTGTCGCGCGCCGGATGCCCCGGCGGAAAATTCATGCTCTCGAAGTTGTAGAAATCGGTTTCGACTTCGGGCCCCACGCCGACCGAGTAGCCCAGCGCCGCAAACACGCTCACAATCTCATTCAGCGTGCGCGTAATCGGGTGCTCCGCGCCGGTAAGCCGCTTGCGTGCCCGGCAGCGTAATGTCGATGGCCTCGGCCTTCAGCGCGGCCCCCGCCATGAATCGACCGGGCCCGCCGTCAGTGCCGAATCCAGCAACTGCTCCACAACCGCCTTGAGCGCATTGAAGCGCACGCCCAGCGCCTTCTTGGCCTCAGCCGGAGCGGCCTTCAACCAACGCCCCGAAACCTCATTCAAGCGGCCCTGTTTGCGGCCCAGCCACTCCAGGCGAAAGGCCTCAACGGCAGCCTCGCCGGCCAGCCCGGCAGCGGCTTCGCGCGCCTGCGCCTCAAGCGCGGCAAACGCCTTGTCTAAAGCGGCATCGTCGTATGCCGGCAGATCGAGTATTCCTTCACTCATATGCGTAAACAGCAGGATAAAGCATTCAGCGGGAGGGTTGCTTATGTCTCGCACAGTAGATCGAGATGCACGAGAATATCGCCGGCTAGGAGCTCGTCATCCTGCCCAACAGCGCCCACATGAACTTTGTCGACCAGCCGGAGTTGTGGCAGAAAGCAGTGCGAGGATTCCTCAGTGAATAGAACTTCGCCCAAACACACAACGGCCCGAGGTTCCCATCGGAACCCCGAGCCATTTTTCCGCCAGTCGTGTTGCCAACTTGCCTGGGCGAGATACCTCGAACCCCAACCCGCCAACGAGCGCGCCAGCGCATGCCAACTTGCTAACACGCGCAAAGCGCGGCTAACTCGCTATCTCCTACGCTGCCTTGGCTGTCAACGCAGACTTGGCCTTATCCGCCAGTGCGGTGAAACCCGCCGCATCCTTCACGGCAATGTCGGCCAGAATCTTGCGGTCGAGCTCCACGCCGGCCTTCTTCAGGCCGTTAATGAACTGCGAGTAGCTGGTGCCGTTCAGCTTGGCTGCGGCGGCAATACGCACAATCCACAGCGAGCGGAACTGGCGCTTCTTCTCGCGGCGGCCGCGGTAGCCGAACTTCAGGCCGCGCTCTACGGCTTCCTGAGCCGCCTGGTAGAGCTTTGATTTTGTTAGGAAATATCCACTGGCGCGCTCAAGTATCTTTTTGCGCCGGTCGCTGCGTTTGTGGCTCCGTTTTACGCGGGGCATATATTTTTCTCCTTTGAGTTCCTTTAGTTACGCGGCTGGAGGCAGGAGGCCGATTTCCACGGCCGGAACCTCTTCACTCGCTCATTCAAGCCCGATCTCTTACCGGTGCGAACGCTGTCTGCAACCGGCGGGGGCCATTTTTCAGGCCCTGCCGCCCTTGTACGACTCTCATCCAAAGAGCCGCCCCACACAGTAGCTCAGGCGTAGGGAATCATGCGCGCTACCTTTTTGTAGTCGCCATCTGAAACCAGCAGGGTCCGGCCCAGCTTGCGCTTCGATTTTGGCGATTTCGAAGTAAGGATGTGCCGCGTCTTCGTCTGGCCCCTCTTGATTTTGCCGGTGCCAGTCTTGCTGAAGCGCTTGGCCGCGCCCGTATGTGTCTTCAACTTCGGCATTTTCTTCTCGTTTTCTGCTTGTTTTGGGCGGACAGGCTGCCCGCCTCAGGCTCTGGACAGGGAAATCCCTGCCTCTTCAGGCCTCAACTAGTATATCCCAAGCTGAGTTCCGGGCCAAATGGAACCCAATGTCGGAAGGAGCAGGGGCCTTCAGGCCCTGGTTGAACTCGCACAAAACTCCGGGTGCCCGGTCTCGCTTCTGAGACCGGGGAAACCTCCGCCGACCCGCTATTCCGCCGGATCGTCCGCCGTGAACTCAGAGCAGCACGGTTTGTCCGTCGCGTGGAAGTTCATGAGCTCCGCCCGAATCCCATCCGGATCGTACAGATTGAACTGGTACTTGCCATCGCGCCCGATCTTCGGTCCCTGGTCATGTTTGCAGTCGAGCCGGTTGCCGGCCTGGAGTACCTTGTACGCGTCCGGCACGCTCACTTCGCCGATCGAAAAGTGGTCCAGCACCCCCAGCGACTGCTGCGAAATGTTTGCCGGAATGCCCGTGCCCGAGGGGCCGCTGGTAAGCATGTATTCGATCCAGTCATGTCCGTCTGGAACCTGCTGGCTCACCCAGTCCACTTTCCCCATTTGCATCCCTCCCCACCAGTAAGGTCGGAACCCCAGCAGGCCGCGGTAAAACTTGTCTTCGGCCTCGCGGCTGTGCACCAGCATGCCGGCGTGAATAATGTGGTGGCCGACGGCGTTGGGCGCGTTTACCGGCGCGGGATGTGCGGGCGGCTGCACAAATTCGACCTTGTTGTTCTCCGGGTCGGCGACCGCAAACCAGCGGCTGCCGTCGGCGCCGCGCTCAACGTGCGCCGGAACCGTCCAGCCCTTGGCCGCGAGGTATTTGCGCATGCCCTCGGCGCTGTCGGTGTTCAACCCGACGTGGTCCAGCCGGTTTACGCCGGCGTTCGCCGGCAGCGGCAGCACCTCAATATATTGCGTCGCGCTGAAGGCGTACTTCACGCCCGCGGGATTCTCGGGATCGGCCATCTTAGCCGCGCCCAGAATGGCCACATAGTAGTGCTCAGTCGCGGCGGCGTCAGAGGTGTAAACGGCGAGATGCGAGATGCCCGTGATCTTGGGGCGCGGGGGCGCGGATTGCGCGGCAGCGTTGAAGGCAACGGCCGAGATCAGTAGAGCGGCGGAGGCAGCGGCAAAATATCTGGTTTGCATAGCGATTTCCTCACTGGATTACCAAGCCAGATAACCATAAATCGCTTTGGCGAGGTGCGCAAACCGAGAGCGGTGCGAAATTTCATAGGGTGGGTCGATAGGGGGTCGCTCCGACGACGGGTGTATGATTAGGTCGCCCTAATGGAGGCATGAAACCTGCGCACGTGTTCCGCGGCATGTCGTATAAGACCACCTGCAGTCTCTTGGACCATACCCGGCAATTAGCAATGGGGCTCAAGAAAGATAATGGAGTTCGTTCGATCTGATACCCCGGAAGTAGCTCGCAGCATCGCTTTGGCAAGCGTCCGGGCTAGCCGGCATTGGCCCGCATTTGCTTACGCACTCCCTTTCGACCTGATAATCCTGTTGCTCTTCATCGTCATGAGCATCCTTGTTTCGGTGCGTTCGGCGGCTTGGCTCGGCACGTTCTTTTTCCTTACCTGGAATGCGTATGTGCTTTGGTTAACAAAATTTTCCCCTCGCAACTGGGTCATGGCGGTTTGTGCGGGCCGGGCCTACGTTCGGCTCTATATGACGCGTGAGAAGGTCGCAAGTGGAGTCGATGAACCAGATGTCGTCGTGTTCGAAACTTCAGAGATCGCCTCGATTTCGATCCGCACTGTCGAAGCGTATTTGTACGGCCCCAAGCCCAAATTCGCTGAATGCCTGGTGATAGAGTCTGCGGTCGCGGGGAGCGTTCCCACTAACAATCCTTCGTTTCCCGGATACTGCGAGACTTTGGGGTGCTGTGGAGAGCCCCGTTCAAACTACCTCGTGCGCGTAACGAATGAGGATGGACGTCTCGTCATTGCATGGAGGCGTTGCCATCCTGATGCGCAGAAGTTCGTAAGAAAAGTTGTTCGGGAGTTTCCAACCGTCGTTGTTGGCCCGGCGGAACGTTGTGAGCTGGATCTGAATAGCATTTGGCATGGGTACGGGGAGATGAATTTGAATGAGCAGCAGCGGCACTTACTCATCCAGGCAAAATGCTTCGGATTCGGCTCCGATTGCGCGTGGCTGCTAAAACTGCATAAGGACGTGTCGTCCCCGGATGTTCAGGCTTGCCTTGAAGATCTTGAGCAGGAATACGAGGCAGGGAAGCCCGCTGGCTTGCTGACTCGCTGACTCGCTGACCCGCTGTTCTTAGAAACGAAACTTCGCCGCCACCTGCATCAGCCGCGGCGACATCGCGCTTACCGCCTGGCCAAACGTCCCGCTCGATATATTGCCCTCAACCGAGGCCGCGCCAAAGAACTGCGCGTGGTTGAAGACGTTGAATCCCTCGGCACGCAACTCGAATTCCCGATCTTCGCTTAAATGGAACTCGCGCGAAACCGTGGCATCCAGATTCTCCATACCCGGTCCGGAAAAGAATCTCCGTCTCGCGTTCCCCATGGTTCCCAACGCAGGCAGCGCAAACGCCGACGCATCGAACACTGCCGCTCGACTGCGAGGATTTGTGTTGATATGCGACGCCCCGCCATTCCACTCCAGGCGTGTCGACGCCGTTGTTATTAATCCCGTTCGGAATCGTTCCCAGGAGCGACGTGTCGTTGTTGTTCACGAGCGACATCGGCAGCCCCGTGGTGAACCTCGTGATTCCCGCAACGTCCCAACCAGTAAAAGCTGCGCGCTGCCAGCCCGCGGTCTTCGAAGCTCGGCACTGTGTAATCGAAGCTGGCAACAAAGTTGTGGCGCAGGTCGAACGACGAGAGGCCGCGGCTCAGCGAAGGGTTTACGGGATTCACCGGCTCAGGCAATCCCGCCGATTGGTCAATTGACTTCGAATACGTATAGCTGGCCAGCATCTCAAGCCCGTGGATGCGATGGTTGAGCGTGGCCTCAAGCGCGTTGTAGTTGGCGTTGGCGATGGTGCGCTGTAACTCCACGCTGCCGAACTGCGGCCCAAACGTGGTGCGCGCGGCCTGCTCGTTGAAAGGTCCGCAAGCCGAGCCCAGGCTAAGGCACAGCGCGGGATTGGCTGGGTTCGCTTCTTCAAGCACCAGCAGATGATGCGACGAGGTTCCCACATAGCTGATGGTCGCGAGCGTTCCCGAGCCAAAGTTGCGCTCGACGCTCGCCATCCAGTGTTGCGCGTAAGGAGTAACGTCGCTGGGCGAAACAGCCGGAATGCCGACCAGCGGTTCGAACTGCGTCCAGTTCACATTGGCATTGGGATGCGAAGCGCTGGCGCCATAAGCGACATGCTGCAAGCGGGAATCGCTGGCCTGCGTTGGCGCCCGTTGCTGCAACCGTGAATGGATTCGCAAACAGCGGCGGCGCCGCGCTGGTGTACGTGTAGCCATACGGCGGATTCGCGCTCATGATGCCGGCTGAGAGTCCCTCATACGCCGTGTAGTACATGCCGTAACCTGCGCGAATGCTGGTCGATCCAGCCGGGCCGATGAGGCGCCCAAGGCCACCGTCCGCAGGGTTTCGACGGGCTATACGCAATGCCCACGCGCGGCGAAATGTTGTTTCGCGGCGGCGCCAAGCGAACTCGGCACACCGGGATCGCCGGGGAATACCAGCCCCAGCGGCGCATCGGGATACACCACCGACTGCTCGCCTTCAACCAGCGTCTGCAACTGGTTGTACTTCTCCAGCCAGGGGCGGATTCTATCCCAGCGAACACCGTAATTAAGCGTCAGGTTGGGTCGAAAGTTTCCAGCTATCCTGCGCGAAGGCCGCCATATAAATGTTGCGGTTGTAAAAGCTGCCGGCCTGGCCTTGCGTGTAGCTCGAGGTAACGCCGAGCAGGAAGTCGGCAAAGTCTACGCCGGTTTCAGAGCCGCTGAATCCGAAGCTGCCGTTGAAAACCACGTCGGGGTGCGTGTTGATCTGGTTTGCGTGAACTTCGCCGCCAAACTTGAGCCCGTGCTTGCCCATGATGCGCGAGTAAGTGTCGCTGGCTTCGTAGATGTTTTCAGCCTGCACCAGCGCGGTGGTGTCAACGCCCATGGTGAAGTCGTTGAAGGCCACATTCGCAATTCCTTCGGTCGAGGGCTTCAGAGCGACGATGTTGGTAAATCCCTGATCGGTGAGCGATGGCCCTACGCCCCCGCGCGGCTGGCCCACGTGCATTGGCGTTGCGCATGTAGCTCAGGTGCGCGTCGTTGAGCGCGTTGTTGCCAATGGTGACAGTGTGCTCAAGGTTGAACAGCTGCGCGCGGCCGCTCGAGGTGGCGTCGAAGCCCGGAACGCTGGCGCCGCCGGTGCCGGTAGGGTAAGGGTTGTCGAGCGAGTATTGATCGAGAAAGTAGTAGGCCGAAAGCGTGCCTTTGCCAAGTGTCCAGTCGGCGCGCATGCCGCCCTTGTTGTCTGTCGAGAGTCTGGGCCGCGCTCGCCGTTTCAAATACACCGCGTTGCCGGCGTTGGGCTTTGGGAATGGAACGCGAGCAGGTACTGCGCAGGGGCCGACCAGATCGATTGCGGAATCTGTCCTGTTGGGAAGACCTGCGTATAAGGCTCTCCGGCGGTAACGGTGCGGCCCAGCCTGTTGCTTAACTGCGCTGCCCAGTAGTCGCCGTTCACGCTGCCGGTAAGTGGAACCTGACTGAAGTCTCCGCTGCGCTCGGCCGGCGAGGGAACGGCAATCTCGCCGGTGTCGATTCCCTCGGTCAGCCGCGTTCCTTGGTAATCGGCAAACCAGTTCACGTTCGTCCAGCGAGTGGGACCGCCCACGGCGGCACCGTACTGATTCTGGCGATAGGCTGCGCGGTCCGACGAAAAGTAATTGCGCGCGTCGAGATCCGTGTTGCGCAGGAACTCAAAAACGCTGCCGTGCAGCTTGGCCTCGCCTCTCTTGGTGGTAACAAGAACCTGCCCGCCCGAGGAGTTGCCATACTCTGCGTCGAAGTTCGAGGTCAGTACGCGGAAGCTGTCGATGGAGTCGAGATTCGGCACAATCGACGTGCCCATGTTCACATCTTCCTCAACGTCTGCGCCGTTTACGCGGAATCCGTTTGAAGCCTCGCGCTGGCCGCTGATCGAAAGGTTGCCGGGGTTGGCGTTGCCCGAGGGCGGAGTCGTTGCCACGCCGGTCATGATGACCGCGCCAGGTTGCGAGGTGTTGGCCGGCACAATGCCCGGCTGAACGGCCATCAAATCGGTAAAGTTGCGGCCGTTCAGGGGTACGCTCTCAATCTTCTTGGTCTCGAGGGTCTCGCCGAGCTGGGTGCTGGTGGTCTCGGCGGTAAGCTGGTTCGCCGTCACCTCCACCGTCTCAGCCGCGGCGCTGATGGCGAGCGCGACGTTCAATGGCGCGGCGGTCGAATCGGCAGTGACGGAGATCTGGTCAGTGTAAGGAGCGAATCCAATCGCAATCACACTGACGGAGTAGACGCCGGGCGAGGGAACCGACACCGCGAAGTTGCCCTGAGCGTCGGTCTCGCTGGACTGGCTGGCAGAGGCGGGTGCTATGAGTGCTGAGGCGGCTGGCGCGGCCGTCGGAGCAGCGGTTGCCAGGCCAACCGTGACCTTGGCGCCGGGAATCACCGACCCGGTTGCGTCGTGAACCGTACCGCTGATGGTGAAAGTTACGGGTGCTTGCGCCAAAATGTGCGGCAGCGCGGAATAAAACAGAAAAAGTGCGATAAGAATTCGGCCTTTCAACTTACTGCCTCCATTCGGTGTCGCTTTCCGCATCGGACCCTGGGAGCAGGGTGCGAGCGAAGAGTGAGCCTGTCAATATAGGACAAAATAGGTCGGGGTTTCGTCTGTGATCCAAATCACCTGGAGTGAAAAGCCACGCGGGCCCAGGCATCGACGGCTCCCCGGCCTGCTGCCTTGCTATCCTTTATTCATGCCTGCATTGATCGATGCCATCGACGTTAAGCGCAAGATGTACTTTGAGCTCGAAGGCACTCCCTACTACTGCATCGACGTTGAAGTTTCAACCCCGACGGCCCGCGGCGGCCAGACCCTTGTCCGGCTCAAGATGCGCAATCTGCTCACGCGCGCGGTCTTCGACAAGACCTTCAAAGCCCAGGAGAAGTTCAAGGAGCCGGACCTCGATACCGCCGAGGCCTCCTATCTCTACTCCGACGGTGACGGATCGTACTTCCTCGACCAGACCACCTTCGACACCGTTCAGCTCTCGGCCGACAAGCTCGGCGACGCGCTCGACTACCTTGTCGAGGGCGCCATCATCCAGGTGGAAAAGTTCAACGGCAACCCCATCAGCATTACGATGCCCCAGCAGGTTGAGCTTGAGGTCAAATACACTGAGCCGGCCACACGTGGCGATACGGCGGCCGGCAACGTGCTTAAGCCGGCAAAGCTTGAGACTGGCCTCGAGATCAAGGTGCCGTTCTTCGTAAAGGAAGGCGACAAGGTGAAGGTGAACACCGAGACGCGCGAGTTTGCCGGCCGAGCGTGAGGGCGGCAGATTGCCAATCGGGCGCCGGGAAGAACTGACTATCTGCTCTTGAATTCCGCTTACTCACCAGCAATCTGATAATGTTCCGACATGCAGAAACCCGTTTTGATCGTCATCGACATGTTGAATGACTATCTCGAAAAATGGGATGCTCCACGCAGAACCCAACTGGTTTGCGCAATCAATGAGCTGGTTCGGATCATGCGCAGTGCGTCTCGTCCGGTCATTTGGATCAGGCAGGAATTTGAGCCTGACCTGGGCGACGCGTTCCCAGAGATGAAGGCCAAAGCCATTTACGTCACGATAAAGGGAACAGCAGGGGCGCAACTTGATTCGCGGCTTACGGTCGACCCGTCCGACGCCATGATTGTCAAGAAGAGATACAGTGCTTTTTTCGGCACCGATCTCGATGAGATTCTGCGTCGAATGCAACCGGATACGATTGTGCTCGCCGGGATCAATACCCACGCCTGCATTCGCACCACTGCCATCGATGCATACCAGCGAGATTGGCCCGTCGTCGTGGCAACCGATTGCATAGGCTCCTATGACAGCGAACATCATCGCGTGACCCTGAAATATATGAAGGACAAAATAGTTACGCTTCTGACAAACCGCGAGATTGAGGTCGCACTGGCCTGAATCCAGGTCACCCTCGCCATTGGGAATCTTCATAAACCAGTTCGCCGGCCGGGCGTAAACCTGGCGCATACACCCGCAAACCTGTTTTATAATCGGTGCGCTATTAATCTCTGAAAGTGTGAGTGAATGAAACGGCTGGGATGGGCTCTGCTTTTGCTCATGGCGGTAAATCCCGCGTGGGCTGCCAAAAAGATCACCGTACAACAACTCAAGGATTTGCTCGTCAGTTTGCAGCAAGCCAATAAGACCGACGTGGAAGCGGCTTCGGAACTGATGCAGGTGGAACTCACCGAGGAACTTACCCGCTCCACCATGGACGACGTGGCAAATTTTGTTCCCGGGCCGCAGACCTCGGTGCAGATGTATGTCCTTGAGGTACACAGCGCACTGCTGCCGCCTCCTGCCTCAGATCTGCCCTCGACACCCGCGCCCGATGCGGCCGCTCAGCAAGCCATTCTGGACAAGGCCATTGGTTACGCAACCATGACTTACGCCCAATTGCCGCACGTGAGCGCCACCAAAACCACAGCCCGCTTCGAAGAGGAATGGCCAAAAATTGACAGCGGGGCCCTCCACGCAACGTCAATGAAGACACTGTTCGACCTTGACAACAGGAACCTGGGACAGGTGATTCGTTTCGTCAAATCCACTGAAATCCCGGTCGATCTTGAGAATGGAGCCGAGCGCGATCTTCTGCCGGAGGACAAGACGCATTGGGGCGAGAATGGCCAGATTGCGATGCTGGGGCAGGAACCTAACCTGGCCAATGTCATTAAAGGAGCTCAATCCACGGGCAAAATCACCTGGCTTCGCTGGGAGAAGGCCGACGGCGTCGAAACTGCCGTTTACAGTTTCACTGTGAGCAAGAAGGAGACCCACTACGCGGTTGATTATTGCTGCTTCAGGCATGAAAGCTCGGACGGCGTGCAACAGATGCAGACTTCAGCTCTCTCCGCACACAACTCAAGATTGGATACATCCACCTGGGATCACAGCCAGGCTACCGTCCCTTATCATGGCGAGATCTTTGTCGATCCCAGGACAGGAGTCATCGTCAGGCTGGTGACCCAGGCCGACTTCAAGCCGTCGGGAGACATTCGCCAGGAGGACCGCCGCATCGACTACGCTCCCGTAAATGGTAGGCGTGAGCACACTTGTCCTGCCGGTCAGGACCGTCGTAAGCGTTGTCACAGTCAACGCCAGAGCCTTTACTCAGCCGGGCAACGAGAGATACGCGAGCTCCGAAGTCTTTACCAAATCCTGCAATACGCTATTTGTTGGCGAATATGCCGGCTACCAACCGGCCGGCGCTGCACCGCTGGCGCAAAAGTAGGCCACCGCTCCTGCAAGTCGGCGCGAGATGGGAGCTGCCTCGCTTTTAGAGTAAGTTGCGCGTCAATGAGGTAACTCGCTAACTCGTCGCCGACCCTACACCATCGCAACCGGATGAGCGGCGTGCTTCTTTACGGCCATCAGTTCCATGGCGCGGGCGGCGATGTGTTCGGCGCTTACGCCGAGTTCCTTCACCAGTTCCCACGGAGCGCCCGAGTCACCGAAGCGATCGTTCACGCCGATGGCTCCGGTAATCACAGGCAGTCCGTACAGGTCGTGGTTTGCAGTAATCACCGAGCTCACGCGGCCTGAGAGCGCGCCGATCTGGTGTTCCTCTGCCGTGACAATTACACCGGTTTCGCGCGCGGCGCGAATGATCGCATGTTCATCGATGGGCTTGAGCGTGTGCATGTTGATGACGCGCGTCTCGTAGCCGAACTCGCGTTTCAGAATCCACGCAGCGCGCATTGCTTCGGGAACCATCGGTCCGCAGGCGATGATGCTCAGGTCCTCGCACTCGTCGGCATACTTTGAGGCGAGGCGAGTTTCGAAGGCGCTCGCAAAGCTTGCGCCCTCACGGCGCAGGCGAATGACGTTGGCCTGGCCGAAGACAAACGGCGTCAACTCATCCGTCACGATGGGCGTGGCTTCGCGCGCAAAGCGGATGTACTTGGGACCTACGTGCCACAGAAGCAAGCTCTCGGTGGCTTTGCGCGTCTCAATTGAGTCGCAGGGCGCAAGCACAACCATGTTGGGCAGGCCCATCATGGCGAAGAGGTCTTCGAGCGCCTGGTGCGTGGCGCCATCGGGACCGACCGAGACGCCGGCGTGCGCTCCCGCAATCATTACGTTGAGGCGCGAGTAACAGATGGAGACGCGCACCTGGTCAAGATTGCGCGCCGCGGAGAATGTGGCGTAGGAGCCAAGCACGGGTAGTTTGCCCTCGCGCGCCAAGCCCGCAGCAGCAGCGGTTGCCGACTGTTCTGCAATGCCCATGCTGATCCAGCGCTGCCCGCGCTCCGGGTGCCCGGCATAAAAGTCTGAGATGGTGATGGAGCCGGAGATGTCGAGACCGATGCAGACGACGCGCTCATCGCCGCCGCAATCTGCGAACGCCTGGCCAAAGCCTTTGCGTGTGGGTTCCATCGCCACGCGCATGGCCTCGGGCTCGGCAGCTTCGCGCGCGTTCCACCAGTAATTGCGCGAGAAGTGCGGCAGTTTTGCTTCGAGCTTTTGCGTGGCTTCGACCTGGAAGTCGCGCGCTTTTGCGAGTAGCTTCTCGACCGGGATGTGATTGGTGAGGCCCAGCTCTGCAAGCGCCGCATCGAGTTCGGCGCGGTTGGGAGTCTTGCCATGCCAGCCGACCACATTCTCCATAAAGCTCACGCCTTTGCCCTTGATCGTCTGCGCGAGGATTACGGTCGGCTTGCCTGAAGTGGTGCAGGCATTATCGAGAGCAGCCACAATCTCGCTCATGTTGTGGCCGTCGACCGTGAGCACGCGCCAGCCGAAGCTCGCGTACTTTTCGGCGAGCGGCTCAACCTGCATTACATCTTTGACCCAGCCGTCGATCTGAAGGCGATTGCTGTCTATGATGGCGACAATGTTCTCGAGGGAAAAATGGCCGGCCTCCATCGCGGCCTCCCACACCTGGCCTTCCTGCTGCTCGCCGTCGCCCATGAGGCAAAAGACTTTGTGGCTCCTGCCGTCGATGCGCGCAGCCAGCGCCATGCCGACCGCGATGCTGAGGCCCTGGCCGAGCGAGCCGGTCGAGATTTCAACTCCCGGCAGTTTGAGCCAGTGAGGATGCCCCTGGAACGGCGAGCCAAGCTTGCGCAGCGTGACGGTATCGTCGAGCGAGCAGAAGCCTGCAGCGCCGAGGGACGCGTAAAGCGCGGGAGCCTTGTGGCCGGCTGACCAAACAATGCGATCGCGATCGGGCCAGTTGGGATTGGCGGGATCGTGATTGGCGGCGTTTAGGTAGAGAGCCGCGGCGATATCCATAATGGAGAGCGTGCCGCCGGCGTGACCCGACCCGGCTGCGCACAGTGCAACCAGGTTGTAGCCGCGCATGAGCCGCGCCGCGTCTTCGAGTTCTGCGATGGAATATTCGCGCCGGATGTTCCCGGTTGTTGTGTCTTTGAGCGGCATGGTGTTCTCCTTCACGCGTTGGCGAATCTTCAAGCGATGCCCGATGTGCGGGCGAGGACGCCCGCACTACAGCCGGTCGGGAGACCGGCGGTACATGGCTACAAATTTTTGTTGGCCCACAGTTCAATGCGGCGCAGGGCTTCCATCAGGTTCTCCATCGAATTGGCGACGCTGAAGCGGATGAAGCCTTCGCCGTAACAGCCGAAAGATGTGCCAGCCAGACCGGCGACACCCGCTTCATCGAGTAGAGAGTCGGCGATGGCCTTCGAACCCCAGCCCGTCTCTTCAATATTGGCGAAGACATAGAATGCGCCTTTGGGCATGAGCGCGCGGAAGCCGCGGATGCGGTTGAGGCCATCAACGAAGGCGCGGCTGCGGCGTTCGAATTCGGCGCGCATCATACTTACGGCACTTTGGTCGCCGGTGATTGCCTCGAGCGCGGCGCGCTGCGTAAAGCTGGCGGTGCAGGAATTCGAGTTGGTCATCAGGCGCGTGATTTGCGCGGCGAGATCGGCGCGCATAACCCCGTAACCGATGCGCCAGCCGGTCATGGCGTAAGTTTTCGAGAAGCCGTCGAGCAGGATGGTGCGTTCCTTCATGCCGGGCAGGCTCATGATCGAGAATGGCTTGCCCTCGAATTGCAGGCGGCTGTAGATTTCGTCGGAGAGGATGAAGATGTCGCGGTCGCCGATGACGCGAGCCGCGGCCTCAATGTCGGCGCGGTCGAGCACGCCGCCCGTGGGATTCTGCGGCGAATTGAGAATAATGAGACGGGTGCGGGGCGTAATGAGGCGGGCGAGTTCGTCGATATCCATATTGAACTCGCGCTCTTCGCGCAGCGGAATGGGAACGGCCGTGCCTCCGGCGTAATTGATCATCGACTCGTAGATGGGGAACCCCGGGTTGGGATAGATCACCTCGTCGCCTTCGTCGATGAGCGCAAGCATGACGTAGAACATGATGGGCTTGCCGCCGGGAACCACGACGACCTCGTCGGGAGAGACCTGCACGCGGCGCGAGCAGCTCACCTCACGGGCGATGGCTTCGCGCAATTCGGGCAGGCCGGCGGAAGGGCCATAGTGCGTCCAGCCGCCGCGCAGAGCCTCAACCGCGGCATCGACAATATTCGGCGGGGTGGCGAAGTCGGGCTCGCCAATTTCAAGATGGATGATGCTCTTGCCCTGGCGCTCGAGAGCCTTGGCTCTTGAGAGGACTTCGAATGCTGTTTCAGTGCCCAGCCGCGACATGCGCCGCGCCAGCTTCAATTCGTATTCAACCGCATGGGTTGTCATGTTTCACGCTCCGAATGGGCAGGACCGCCGGCATGCGCAAGACAGACTTGAAACGCGCAGACCGGTGAATCCGGCGACTCTTCGCAGGTCAGGCGAGCCCAAATGCCGCAAAATAAGGCGCTTCCGTTGGGAAGGCGCCGGACGAAAGCCGCGGCTTCAAGTTCGCCAAAAGCGACGATTCGCTATTGGCCGGAGGAGATTATAGGCAGATTGAAGAATGAGTCGATGTGACGGATGAACATTGCGGGCGTGGCGCCTATAGGGTTGAAAGCCAGCGGGGAATCAACAAAAGCTTAACAATATATGGCGCAGCGGGCAGATACGATGGGCAGAAGTTTCCCTGCCAGCCGGGAAGCAAGGAAACTCAGCCGATGCGACGTAAATGCCTCGAACGGCGAGAGTTTACTTCAGGTAGGCATGCACCAGGTCAATCAGATCTTCGGCAAGTTCGGGCGCAATCTGCTCTTTGGCGCCGTCGGCCAGATGGAAGCGGATATGCGTCTCGAGGACTTCGCCCATAAGGCCGTTGACGCCACCGCGTACTGCTGCAAGCAACATCAGCTGGCCACCACAGTCCTCGTCGGCGTTAAGAGAGCGTTCCACGGCATCGAGTTGTCCGCGGACTTTGCGGAGCCGCTGGAGCAGTTTAAGTTTCTCGCGATCCATGTGGGTCATTTCGGCATTCTCCTGCTTGACAATACCCAGTGGGGGTATAGTATCTACCCGGTGGGGGTATAGAATCCTCGCCTTCATTGTATGCCCACCCGCGCCGCCAAACTGATCAGCCTGACGCTTGCCCCGGTTCTTGCCGTCTGTGGTGCGACGAGGCTTGGTGCGCAGCAACCTGACAATATTCCGCAGGCTCCCCGGCCGCAGATTGAATCAACCCCGCATGGGTTGTCCGGCTCGGTGCCGGAAGTCAAGCGGCAAGTTGCGATGGAGCTACCGATGCAGGTTGCGCATGACAGCGCCCCGGCTACGGATACGGCGACAGATCCCGGCTCGAAGCCCGCAGATCCGGAGTCTGCGCCAATGCTCACCATGGCGCCGCACTCCGAGAATGCACGCTATTGGGTATCGGGGCAGGCGAACAGCATCTGCCAGATGCATGGGCATTTCCGCTCGCCCTATGAAGGCCCGAACAGCCTGATCGATGATTTTGAAACCAAGGCGTCGGAGGTGGCGACGCTGTATCTGGGTTATCAGCTCAAGCCCAACACGCGCTTCAATACCGATCTGATTGTCGACCTTGAAAACGCCGGCGGACGCGGCATTTCGCAGGCGCTGGGGCTGGCCGGCGAGACCAATATCGACGTGGTGCGCAACCCGAACGCTGAGCACGGTGCCGTATCTTTCGCGCGGCGAGATTCACCAGATCATTGGCCTGACCAGCGAGATGACCGACCAGGATCGGAAGCCAGTTTGCTCTCGCGACCAAGGTTCCGGTGCGGCGGTTCGAGATTCGGATTGGAAAAATGAGCGTGCCGGATACCTTCGACATGAACTCGGTGGGATCGGACAGCCATCTTCAGTTCGTCAACTGGACGATCGACAACAACGGCGCGTGGGACTATGCCGCCGATACGCGCGGCTACACGGTGGGCGGGATTCTGGAGTACGACGACCGGGTGTGGTCTGCGCGCTACGGCATCTTCGCCATGCCGGTGATCGCGAACGGTATTGACCTCGACTGGGCCATTCAGCCGCGCCAACGGGCAGAACTGGGAGTTGGAGTTGCGGAAGGGTCTGCTTTCGCCGTGGCAGAAGAAAAAACGCGTGGGCGCGGTCCGCGTGCTGAGCTATGTAAATCACGCGCACATGGGCGATTATCGCGAGTCGATCAACGAGTATCCTGAATGGGACAACGACGACACCGGAGATTACGGCGACGGAGAAATTCGGCGCCGTGAAATACGGATTCGGGCTGAACACCGAGCAGGAAGTGACTCGACAGTCTGCGGGTATTTGGCCGCTTCGGCTGGGACGAGGATCAGCACGAGTCGTTTGCGTACACCGAGGTGGGCCAGACTGTGGAGTTTGGCGGCGATTACGCGGGGCACGACTGGCACAGGGCGAATGACAAGGTGGGCGTGGCGTTTGTTTCAAACGCAATCAAGCGCGACCACCAGGATTATCTGCACTACGGCGGTCTGGGGTTTCTGCTTGGGCGATGGCGGGCTGACTTACGCGCGCGAGGATATTACGGAGTGGTATTACAACGCGCACATCTGGCGCGGGCTGTTCGGCACGCTTGGGCGGAACGCATATATCGCGCATCCCGGCTACAACAGCGACTCGAGGGCCGGTGTATGTGACTACGGTGCGGACGCACATAGACTTTTGACGGGCCTCGCGAGCCAGACCCGCTGAAGGCGTGGTCGGGAGAGAATTAAAGCTGCGATTGGCGATGCGGCAACCAGCGTAACGCGTTGGTTAACCGGACAAATCAACCCCCTCGGCACCAAAAAGAAACAAACTCCCGCCTATCGGGATCGTCGAAATCGGCGATACTTCCAGTGTGAGGCGACGAGTCATTCCGCTCACGCTTGCCCTGCTGGCGCTGGCAGGTGAGGTACTCTTCGCTCAGGAACCCAGCTTACGCGACTTCGGAAGTTCTGAAGGTTTGAAGAACCTCGCCGTCCGCAGAATCTATCAGGACCACATCGGCTTCCTCTGGGTCAGCACCGAAAACGGCATCTTTCGATTTGACGGCGAGCGCTTTGAGCCATTCGGAAAAGCGCAGGGAATTCCATCGAGCTCCGGCGTGGCATTTGGTGAAGCTCCCGATGGCTCTCTTCTTGTTGGGGGAACTATCGGACTTTATCGCATGTCGGGCAATCGCTTTGAAAAGCTTCCCACCTTTTTCAATACCGTAGCGTGGGCTCAGGGCATCCAGTCGGATGGAAAAGGGCACACCTATCTTGGCACCGATTCCGGGCTTGTAGAACTGTCCTCGCAACCTGGACAGACTCAATTTGCGATGCGCACGATTCCCCAGCCCCAGGGAACATCCGCGCCTGGGGCCTTTGCGATCCTGGTGGATGGCGACGCTTTGTGGTACGGGTGCGGACACGAACTCTGCCGGATGGATGCCCGCGGCACTCGGGTCTATTCACGAGAAAGCGGGCTCCCCGACGCGGAGATTCAAATAATCCTGAAGGACCATGATGGAAATCTTTGGGTGCGAGTAAGGAATGCCGGCGTCTTTATATGGCCCGCCGGAAAGCCCGGATTCTCAAGGCCACACACGCCCGTTTCAATTGAAAATGTGGTTGGAATTCCCGCGGTCGATAAGGTGGGTCGGATTCTTCTTACGTCTCCTGACGGGCTGTTGATTGGGGACCGCAACGAATGGCGAAAGGTCGACCGTTCTGATGGACTCCGCGGAACCGTCTATTCCGTCTTCGAGGATCGGCAACACTCGCTTTGGATCGGCTTGGCAGGCCGCGGACTTGTGCAGTGGCGAGGGTACCGGGAATGGGAAAGCTACTCCAGCAAGAGCGGGCTTACAAATGATCTTGTCTACGAAATCGTTCCCCGGGACGATGGTTCGATCTGGGTGGCAACTGAAGGAGGATTGTTTCGCGGAGAGCGAAAGCAACTTGACATATCGTTCAAGCCGGTTGCCGGAATGGATAATTTCCCTGTACACAGCGTGCACGCAATGCCTGGCGGGGATCTTTGGCTAGGGACTGAAACTCGCGGGGTGGCGCGGTTTGATCCCCGCACACAAAAGATAGAGTGGTTTGGAGAGGAGCAAGGTCTTACAGGAAAGGCCGCCTACACTCTGTGCGTCGACAGCGAACAGAACCTTTGGGTAACCAGCGAAGTAGGGCTGTTCGTCGCCCACGCTCCTTACCGGGCATTCTCGCGCATCGCCGAACTGCCGTCCACCCGATTCTGGACCGTGATACAGGGCTCGGATGGCACGGTATGGGCGGGAGGAGCCGGCGGACTTTTCGCATTGAAAGACGGCAAATGGAGGATCTTTACACAAGAATCAGGCTTGAGCAATCAAGAAGTGGTTTCACTGGGCGCAGGACCAAACCGCGTGGTTTGGGTGGGATACCGATTCGGCGGCGGCATTGACCGCAGTCCGCCTGAAATCTGGCGGGATGGAAATTGATAAGAGCGTTCAGAGACCAGGCAGTGACGGACTGATCTACTTCCTCGACTTCGACGCCGGAGGACGATTATGGGTTGGGACCCAGCACGGTGTAGACATGTGGGATGGCGCCCATTGGACACACTACGACATGAACGACGGCCTGGCCTGGGACGACTGCAACCTGAACGGCTTTGCTGCAGGGCCAGACGGTGCTGTCTGGATCGGGACAAGCGGCGGGCTTTCACGTTTTAAGCCCCTCCCGCGTGAGGAACCCAAGGTCCCCATAGCGGTTGTATTTACCAGACTCTCCGTTGGGCAGAACGATGTCTCAGGGATGGCCAACCCCAGTTTCGGCAGCCGATCGAACCCACTTATAGCAAGGTATTCCGCGCTCAATGCGTCTCGCCAGAACGAAGTCGTCTTCCGGTACAGGTTGGGAGTTGCCGGAACAAGGATGGACGGAAACCGATCAGCGGGAATTACAGTTCGCCGGCCTTGCCCCTGGCCCCTACCGTTTGGAGGTCCAGGCAAGGGAAAACGATGGCGAATGGAGCGGAAGTAGTGCCGGATATCTCATTCCGTATTCTGACTCCGTGGTTCGCATCCTGGTGGTTCATCGCCATTTGCGTATTGATCCCGTTATCGGCGACCGGCGCAATTTTGCGGTTGCGCTTCCTTGGCGCGCAGAAAAGAGAACAGGAGTTGGTCCAAGCTGGTTGCGGAGAAGACCGCCGATCTAAGCCTCGCCAACGAGGAACTAAAGAAGCTGTCGATATACCGATCCTCTCACCGGGTTGGCCAACCGGCGGGTTTTTGACCAGACACTCGAGAGGGAGTGTTCTCGCGTCAGGAGAACTAATTCTCATTTGTCGCTGCTCATGATCGACGTCGACAATTTCAAAGCCCTGAATGATTCAGAGGGTCACCAGAAAGGCGATGAGTACTTGATTTTGCTGGCATGCGAACTTAAGCGCCGCTGCAAGCGCCGGACTGGACACTCGCAGCACGCTACGGCGGTGAGGAATTCGCCATCATCCTGGCGGATACCGACGCTACACATGCAACTATTTTGCCGAGTTGGTTCGGCTCGCGGTGGCCGCTCTCGGCCTTCCGCATCCCGCATCCCCGACCGCCCCGTTTCTTAACCGTCTCAGTGGGAGTTGCCACGGCCACCGCGAACGGTTGCTTCACGCCGGAAGCTCTTGTTGGCGACGCGGACCGCGCGCTCTATGCTGCGAAGAATGCTGGTCGAAATCAAGTGAGCGTGGCCCAGCAATAACACAAGACTCAAACCATCTGTTGAAACGCCATAGTTTGGGTGGAGAAGTTAGCCGAAATGTTTCGCCCACACTGCGACCCATTGCATCGTCAGAGCCTTCCATGGCGGCCAGAAGTACATGAGAGAGGCGATATACAAAGCCGCTACCAGCGATACAGAACCGATGACATGGGAGCGGATGAGACGGCCGCGCCACCAGTCCCAGGCCAGCATAAGGACGATAATCAACACGTTGCCGTAGAACACTTCGATGAACCACGGAAACACCGAGGTCGCATCAGGCAAAAAATGCCCCGAAAATCGCGCGAACCCTGGGTCGGCAAGTGCAACGGTGGACAGGATCATCATTCTCTTGTGCGCAGCCGGATTCTTCCTTAGAGCAATTCCGCAGGCCAGCAGAACCAGAAAGCCGCCAATATCCGCCACATGCACTGAAATAAACGGATAGGGGAACGGCCCGTGCAGCTTGGCGTCTTGCGCCACGATGGCGATGAACGCCGCCGGCCCCATCACCGCCATCAGGCACGCCCATCCCACCAAAAAAACGCCGAGCTTGCGATGCAGCGCCACTCGATCACGCAGCACCAGCAGCACCTGCGCGGTGAGTAGCAGCATCCACACCGTAAAGACCGCCGCATGCACATGAACGATGGTTGGCGCCGGAGGTTTTCGATGCAGATAGCCGGGAAAATCGACTCCGAATCCGGCAATCATTCCTACCCACAGGATGCCAAGCCACACGGCCGAAGCCTTGCGATCATCGCGCGAGCTCCAAGTGCCGCGCACATGCAACGTCATTCTCGACGTCTGAATAGTCGGTGAAGTCGCCATTCATTTCTCCTGGTGTTGTCGATCGGAGACTGGGGAAGTCTTTTAAAGACGCTCGCCTGTTGCGGGGATAGAAGTCAAGCGAAATGAGCGGTGCGCTCGGAAAATCCGTGGAATCCAGATTAAGAAGCATCGAAGTACTGATCGCTTTAACTGAAGCCCAACTCATTTTGCGGGCTTTATCGACACGAGAAAACTCGTGTGGTTTTACAAACTCCTGTTTGGCGATGGATGGATCAGCTTTTCCAGAAGGGGGACGGGCCGATCCATTTCATTTCGTAGCGGTTCATGAATTCCTCTTTGGCTGCGAGAGATGGATTGGCGGCGCCGTCGATAAAGTATTGTTCCATTTTGCAGGCGGGCGTGAAAGCGATGAGCAGGTGCGCCGGCGAGCCCAGCGCAGAAAAGGTATGTGCGACGCGGCGCGGCGCGAGGACCGACTCGCCTGCGCGCAGGCTGAGGCGCTGACCGCCGACCTGAAAAGCGACTTCACCTTCCATGACGTAGAACCACTCCTCTTGCGAGTAATGGAGATGGAGAGCGGGGCCTGCGCCTGGCTGGAGTCCTTTGTGCTCGATGACGAAGAGGTTGCCGGCAGTGTCGGAGGTGGCGACCTTGAAGGTAAGCGAACTGAAGCCGAGTGTGCGCGGAGGACCGAAACGATCTTTTCCGGCGGCGACTGGATGGAGATCGGGCGCCGAAGCAGGGGTGGACTGGGCGAGGAGATTGTGGAGAGCAGCGGCCGGGAATGCAGACGCGGCAGACTTGAGGAAGGTGCGGCGGGGAATTGGCATGGCGGAATGATATGGCACGGGGCGTAAAGCTAGACAGAGATTCTTAGGGCAGTTCTCCTTTTGCCGTAGCGCGATCCGACCTTAGTGAGGTGAATCCGAAGTTTGTTGAAGAACAAGCGCAGTCGAAGGATAACTGGGAGTTGTTAATGCTTTATCGAGCAGACAAGGCATCAGCGCCAGCGAAGGCTGGTTGGCTCCAGACGCCGGTTTCCAGATACTGGTGGATCGACCTGGCGGCTTTGCGGCCCGCTCCCATGGCGAGAATCACGGTTGCCGAGCCGGTGACAATGTCGCCGCCGGCAAAGACGCCGCGCTTGCTGGTGCGCATGGTTTCGGGGTCGGCGACGATGTAGTTGCGGGCGTTGGTTTTCAGGTCGGGCGTGGTGCTTTGGATAAGCGGGTTGGCCGTAGTGCCGACGCCAATGATGGCGACGTTGGCGGGCAGCACGAATTCCGATCCGGGAATCGGCACTGGCCGTCGGCGTCCATCGGAGCCGGGTTCGCCAAGCTCCATCTGCCGGCAGCGCGCTCCAGTGAGCCAGCCATTCTGGTCGGCAATGAATTCGATCGGATTGGTGAGCATGCGAAACTCGATGCCTTCCTGCCGCGCATGATGTACCTCTTCGCGGCGGGCCGGCATTTCCAACTCTGTCCGGCGATAGACGAGCGTGGCCGTGCGCGAGCCAAGGCGGCGGGCGGTGCGCACCGCATCCATGGCGGTGTTGCCGCCGCCCACAACGATCACGTTGCGATCACGGCAATCGTAGATGGGCTCATCGTAATCCGGGTCGTAGGCTCGCATCAGATTGGTACGCGTGAGAAATTCGTTGGCGGAGTAGACGCCGTTGAAGTGCTCGCCAGGAATTCCGAGGAACTGCGGCAAGCCCGCGCCTGTTGCTATGAAAATTGCGTCGTAACCCTCCACGCGCATCAATTCATCAAGCGTTACGCTCTTGCCGACAACGACGTTGGTTTCAAACTCGACGCCGAGCGCACGCAGGTTGTTCACTTCCTGCCGAACGATGCGCTTGGGCAGGCGAAATTCGGGAATGCCATAGACGAGTACGCCGCCCAACTCGTGCAGCGCCTCAAAGACGCGGACGTGATGGCCCTTTTGGATGAGGTCACCCGCTGCGGAGAGACCCGCGGGACCGCTGCCGACGATGGCGATGCTCTTGCCGGTCGACGCAGCGATGGGCGGAAGACCAAGCTGGCCGCTCTCAAGCTCAAAGTCGGCGATGAAGCGTTCGAGATTGCCGATGGCCAGCGCCTGGCCTTTGCGGCCAAGCACGCAGCC
>CAWILB010000057.1:0-129396 GCA_963836635.1 uncultured Acidobacteriaceae bacterium
TATGATCAATGTTGATTGGAGATCACCGTTTGCCAGTGTCTGGCAAACACTCGGACACCCTTTCAAATGATGGTTTGATAGATAAGCGCAAAAACTTCTGGTCTCTCATTTTATTCGCAGGTGAAATTGCATCATTTTAATTCACATCGCAATTCTCGCTCATACTCGACGATGATGTTTCAACGCTTTTCGATATGCACAGAGAACTGCGGTAATGTGAGAATAGTTTTTCATTTCCTCAACGTTCAGATCGTTCTATCGTAAACATTCGACTGTCGCATTTACGGCGTCGATCGATCGTCTATGCATCTATCACTGTCGAGAAAACGATACTATCGAGCGCACATTATTCGACGGGCATCGATGGTGAATCGATACAATGTGCTACTCGTCGACTACGGTAGTGTCGAGATTGATATCGCATCTGATCGTTTGTTGCCGATCGATCGACGCTTTTGTCGTTTGCCAACATTGGCAATCTCCGCACGTTTCGTCGATCATCAACTCGAATGCGATCGCACCGCGCGGGTAACTAACGTTTCCATCACTGTCATTCACATTCCAGACGCTGTTCAATGATCGACTCACTATTCGTGTCTAAATTCCGCCGTGTCTGCAATCTCGCTGCACTCTTTATCAACTACAATCGCGAGGTATCCTATCAGTTGGACATATCGATTCACCATTTCAGACCGATGACTACGATGTCGATCTGTGTCGAATGACTCGCGATGGTAATGAAGAGTATATTCTTACATTCTCGCCGATGATCGTCTCCTTACTCGTGTCGATTAATCGATCAGTTCTTTTTTCGATAAAGACTACATTTGTTCTGCTAATAATAATTGGTCAGTTTCTAATCAACATCGTTTCATTTATCAAGTCTGAATTGTTGCATCGACTTTTGGTCGTCTTTTCCGCCGATGTTGCATTGTCGTCGATAGATCTTTGCGTTTCGGCGCCGATCGTAACAGCTCCTTTTTCAGATTTCCACATTGCAATTGACGACGATTGAATAAAATCATACACTCACCTTCATGGATTTTTCATCTTGAGTGTATATTCGGGCACATTACAGCCGGCCTGTTCGGATATCAGCCTGGCCATCCTACTTATCAATGGTATGTCCTGTTCGGTGAGGTGATCGCTCGACCATTGCGTCCTGCGCGACCCGTACGACCTGCAATAATAGTATTTCGAGTATGATGACGACACGAACCGATCCGATGAATATAGCTGATCGCCGACGTTGGCATATCAAAGTTGATGACCAAGTTAACGTTGCTGATGTCGATACCGCGACCGAGCACCTCCGTACAGATCAGCACCCAACATTTGCCCGAACGAAAACGTCGCATTGCTCGATCGCGCTGAAAAAAGGGGGATGGCAGGTCGAATAACTGCAAGTAAAATGTCGACCTCAATTGCGATCGTCCACTGTGCATCGAATCGACGGCGATCGACATTTGCGATAGTTCTTTGTCAACTGACGTGCGCGCTCCTTACTCTGAACGAATATGGAGAGCGGGCGGATTAAATCCGGTACGAAATAGTTGACGCAACGCAATGAGTTTGCCTTGCTCGGTGCCCGCAAATATCAACTGCTGATCGACACTGTCGACAGCCGTGTTTCTATAAATATATAGATAAACAAGCAGCCAAACATTATCAACCTTGGTCCGATGCATACAACCGCTAATATTGTCCGAGTGTTTCCACTACTCTTCGACGTCATAGGAAAATGTTGCCGAGAAGAAGGCATGATGCACATATTTACTGGTGCATGCGCGAGACAGATAGGCGAGCTGAATAAATAGATACCATTAAAAGAATAGTCATTACCTGATCACGAAAACTACGATCCGATCCTTCGGTCGTCGCACAGTTGATTGCTTTCGTCGACAATCAACCAGCGAACGCGACGAAACGATAGATGATCATTTTTCAGCGAAAATACTACCGATTTGGAGTTGTTACAAGAATGTCTGGAAAAAGAAATGAGCCATCCATACTCAATAAGGAAACGAACCACATTCGGCGATCGTGTCCGATTCATTGTCGTGTGCGCGACCCATCAGTGTGCATGCGATCGGTAGATTTTGGATAAATTTCAAAAATTGCACATATGTCTGCAAACAGGAATAGTTGTGCAATTTGTGACGAATAAAACCTGTTTCGCGAGCTCGTGCGTCGGCTCGAGTACGACGGCGAGTATCGACGATGTTGATGATTTATCCTTTTGTTTGATGATGTCGACGATTATCGCAGTACAAATGCCAACGTTTTGCCCGAGCCCGTCGGTGCACTGACGAGTAGTTCGCGTCGCTATAATGAGTGTCGATTACAACTATTCCAGAACTAATGCACCGTATTATACCTGCAACATGAGCGGTATCGTTTGCATCTGTACGGCCGTCGGCTTTCGCATCTCGAATTCAGCGAGATTGTCGACGAGTTGTGACGGCAGTTGCAGTTGATCGAATTCGATGCACGGATCGGCGATGCACGAGCCCCATGTGAATATCTTGTACTCCTTACGAATCGCTCGTATCTAAATCATTCGCATATACACCGGACGACAGGCAAATCAAATACCGTTTCGATTTCTAACGCCGTCGTCGTCTTGCTGTTGTTCCTTTTTTGCAATTTTCGTCGACCCACCTTGTTTGCACTCAAATTCAAGCCGGATATCAACTTTGGAGCTGCAAATGTCGGTGGTAATAAAGGCCTGAAACAGGATGGCTCAGTGCGGCTGTTGATGACCGGTTATGGCGGCTTCAACCTTAGCGAGATGCCTGACTGGAATCCGGAATATGCGTGGTGGCTCGAGCAGGGCGGCTGGTTCGCTTTGCCCAACCTGCGCGGCGGCGGCGAATATGGCGAAAGGTGGCACGAACAAGCCATGTTTGAGAAAAAGCAGAACGTCTTCGACGACTGGTTTGCCGCGTCTCAATACCTGATCGCCAACAAATACACCGCGCCCGATCACTTTGCCATTCGCGGCCGTTCCAATGGCGGACTGCTGATGGGCGCTTCAATCGTGCAGCACCCAGAATTGTTTTCGGCCATCTGGTGCGGCTATCCGCTGCTCGACATGCTGCGCTATCAGAAGTTCAAAGTGGGCTATTACTGGACCACCGAGTATGGGACCGCCGAGAACCAGAAGCAGTTCGACTACCTGCTCAAATACTCGCCTTATCAGAATGTGAAAGAGAGCGCGGCGTACCCGGCGGTAATGTTCTTTACCGGCGACAGCGATACGCGCGTCGACCCGCTCCACGCCCGCAAGATGACAGCGCTGCTGCAGGCGGAGTCAAAGAGCGGGCGTCCCGTTCTGCTCCACTACGGACGCGGGGGCGGCCACTCGGCCGGCGTGAGCGTGGACCAGGAAATCGACGATTTCTCCATGGAATTAGCGTTTTTGTGGACTGAAACAGGACAATCCCCGCACACAAGTAACTAATTCTGCACACAGGTAAAGGTACCTGGGTCGATGGCCGTGCGTAACCTGCTCGATCCATTTACTGCTCCGATAACCATAGTGCGGGACCTAAGAATACGGGTTTCGTTCTTTCGCCTCGCCAGTTGCGACGCTTTAGCTGCAGACAGCTTCGGAGCCGGCGGCGCATCTCGGTAGAGATTTCATTTGAAGAGCTGAAGAATCAAACAGGCCACCGATGCCCGAATAGCTGGAACCGCTTTAAGGATCGGGATTTGAGGCGGACTGGAGCAGACAAACATGGCGCAGGCACAACTGGTGAGCGGTAACTCCGTATGCGGGCGAGAGGATGAACGTCTAGCCGCGCTCGCCGCAGCGGAGATTCTCGACTCGGAACCCGAGCCCGGCTTCGATGCGATTACCCGCCTGTGCGCGGACTACTTCAAGGCCGATTGCGTGCTGTTGGGCTTCGCCGACGAAAGCCGGTTCTGGATCAAGTCGTACTGGGGCGAACCGGTGCGCGAGTTGCCCCGCCATAACTCCATCTTTGATCTGGTGCTGGCCGAGAACGGTCCGGTCATCATTCCCGACATCGATGAGAATCCGCGCTTCCGCGAAGAGCGGCTCCCGCTTCGGCGGCTCGATCTGCGCTCCTTCGCCAGCGTTCCGATTCGTTCCGCTGGGGGCCATGTCCTGGGCGTTTTGTCGGTCCTCAATTGCCATCCGCGCCGTTCGATGGCTCGCGACGAGTTGCACATGCTCGAAAACCTGGCCGAACTTGCTTCAGACCAGGTGGAACTGCGCCGGTTTCGCAAGAATGGCCGCACGCGCGCAGCGCGGTCAACCCGCCGGACGGAAAGCGCTGCCGCCATCTGGCCCCGCCGCCTCGACCTGCGCGCCGCTCTCGAGAGGCGTGAATTCGTGCTCTATTACCAGCCTGAGGTCGAGCTGGCGACCCACCGCATCGTCGGCCTCGAAGCGCTTATTCGCTGGCGCCATCCCGAGCGCGGCCTGGTTCCACCCATGGATTTCATTCCCGCCGCCGAAGAGTCCGGCCTCATCTTGCCCATCGGTGACTGGGGGCTATCTGAGGTTTGCAGCCAGATAAGGGAATGGACGCGCGAAGACCCCAGCCACAGCGCGCTTCGCGTCTGCGTTAACTTGTCGGCCCGGCAGTTCTCGCGCGACGGCCTGGCCGACCACGTTGAGGCGCTGCTGGTGCGTTACGGCGTGGCCAGCCGCCAACTCGGCCTGGAGATGACCGAGTCGAGCCTGATGTCGAATACCCAGGCCGCATTCGATGTACTTGGCGACCTGCGCCGGCTGGGCGTCTCGCTGCTCATGGACGATTTCGGCACCGGCTACAGTTCGCTTGATCATTTGCACTCGTTTCCATTTGACGTGCTCAAAATCGACCGCTCATTTGTCACCCGCATGACCCAGGGCGACCAGGCCCTGCACATCGTGCGAACCATTATCGAGCTGGCTCGCGCCCTCGGCATGGACGTTGTGGCCGAAGGCGTCGAGACCCGCGAGCAGCACAATCTGCTTCGCAATCTCGGCTGCCGCTATGGGCAGGGCTTTCTCTTCTCGCGGCCAGTCAGCGTCGAAGCCATCACCGAGATGCTGCGCCTGCCGGGGCGAATCCTGCCTGGCGCAGCCAATTAAACCCGAGTACGAGAGAGAAGCACCTGTCTGCTTAATCTCGGTTTCGATTCGGGAGATATCGTTCCATAGTTCCGAATTGGATTTCTCGCCCTGCGCTCTGCGCGGAATTCCCTCAGGTCCCGCTGCCGGCCAGCTATTCTCCTAGCCATGCAGAGCCTGTCGGAGCCAGCAGCGTCTTCCGTTTCCGTGTCGGATTCCGCGACCTTCGCCGGCTTTCTCTCCGCGCTTGCCGCACCACCGCCGGCCGCTTCAACGGCGCCTGCGGCATCAATTTGGAACGATGACGCCCTCGCCGACGACGTGGCCACGCTCAGCTATGAAAGCGCGCTCAAGGCGCATTCGCGCTACAAGCCCCCATGCGAGCCAACCGCGCCCGAGGCTTTGGCCGGCGCGTCTCAACGGTCAATGCCGATCGGGCCAATTGATAATTCACAAACCTGTCCGGGTGCTGAAACGCAACAGGCGGCCACCGGCGCCGGCCAACCCAAATCGGCCAGCATCACTATTCGCATGAGCCAGGCAGAATGCGCACAGCTCAAAGAGCGTGCCGCAGAGGCCGGCATGACCATCTCCGCTTATCTCCGCTCCTGCACCTTTGAGGCCGAGGCATTGCGCGCCCAGGTGAAAGAAGTCCTGGCGCAATTGCGCGCAGGCACTGCGCAAGCCGCGCCGGCCGCGTCGCCCACGCACCAGGTCGCGCGGCGCGGGAAATTTGACTGGCTGCCGCGGTTCTTCCCGTGCCACCAGACTCAAGAACTCGCGCGAAGGTGACGGTCCCAGGCGCTTCGCCTGAATAGTGCCCTCTTTGATCGGCCGTGGGAAGGGATCGGAGTTCGCGGTATGTGCCCGGCTCCTGCCATCTTGAGAGGATTCGCTGTAATGTGACTTCCGATTGTGCAACCGTACAACAGTGACTTCCAGGTCCTTGACCGCTTGAATTTATACCAATGTGGTTGCCCCATCTTTTCCGCAGTTACATCGCGGAAAGGGTGGGGATGGACAAAATCATGCGGTCGAAGACCTGGATGACTGCGATCTGGCTCGAAGTGTGCTTTGGTCTGTTTGCGCCGATGCAGATTCGACCCCCGCGTTTCGAGATCTTCTCAACAGGCTTGGCGTTGTATTAAGTTTTTCGCATCCCAAATTTAGCTTTTCTGCGGATTGTCTTGTAAGACATTTATTCTCAAATTGAAAGAATTGCCTTCTTCCTGCGCAAACGCATAAAAAACGCGCTCCTTCGAGGAACCGATTCGTAAAGCAATGCGTAAACGCTGAAAGGCTTATCTCGCCTGCTTTCATCTCCACGCCCCAGGAGGATCAATCGTGAGTTCCTTTCTTAGCCAGCTCAGACAAATTGTGCGCAGGCTCTGGCGAGCACCCGTCTTCACAGTGATCACGCTGATTACGCTGGCAGCGGGTGTAGGGGCGAACATTGCCGTATTCAGCGTTGTGGAGGGCGTCCTGCTGAAACCTTTGCCCTACCCGCATCCGGAATCTTTGGTGGGAGTTTGGCACACGGCGCCAGGACTCAATCTCGATGAAGTGAATATGGCGCCGTCAAACTATTTCATCTATCGCGAGCAGAACCGTGTGTTTGACGATGTAGGCATCTATCAGGGGGACTCGGTGAGCGTTACGGGAAAGGGAAACCCCGAGCAGGTGCAGGCCCTCGATGTGACCGATGGCGTCCTTCCGATTCTCGGACTCACTCCTGTACTGGGACGCTGGTTTAACCGAGTCGATGACAGCCCTGCCGGACCTGATACGGCGATGCTCAGCTATGACTATTGGCGGAGCCGCTTCGGCTCGAATAAGACCATCGTGGGACAAACCATCCAGGTGGACGGCAAAGCGCGCGAAGTCATTGGAGTGATGCCGAAGGAATTTCGCTTCCTCGATTGGGAGCAGCCCGCACTGTTTTTGCCGCTTCGTCTGGATCGAAACAAGATTACGCTCGGCCAGTTCAGCTATGAGGGCGTTGCCCGATTGCGGCCTGGAGTCACGATGCAGGCAGCGAACGCCGATGTGGCGCGGATGTGGCCCATCGTGCTCAACAGTTTTCCCGCGCCACCGGGATTCAGCATCGACCTTTTGAAGAATGCCCGGCTGGAACCCAAAGTTCGGCCACTTAGCCAGGATGTGATCGGCGATGTGGGCAAACTCCTTTGGGTGCTGATGGGCAGCATCGGGGTGGTGTTGCTGATTGCCTGCGCCAACGTCGCGAACCTGCTTCTAGTGCGTGCCGAAGGACGCCACCATGAACTGGCGATATGCGCGGCCCTCGGAGCAAGTCCATGGCGGATCGCCAAGCAGTTCCTGCTGGAGAGCGCCGTTTTAGGTGTGATGGGCAGTGCGCTGGGGCTCGTGCTCGCCTGGGGAGCGCTGCGTTTGCTTGTCGCGCTTGGTCCTGCCGGTCTGCCACGCCTGCACGACATCGGCATCGACCTGAACGTGCTGGTTTTCACTCTGGGAGTGGCGCTGCTATGCAGTCTGCTCTTCGGTTCTATTCCCGCACTAAGATATGCCGGCACGCAAGTGGGAACGGGTCTGCGCGAGAGCCGAACGACCAGCCAGGGTCGTGAACGCCACCGCACGCGCAACACGCTGGTGGTGATCCAGGTAAGCCTTGCGTTCGTGCTGCTGATCTGTTCCGGGCTCATGATCCGGACCTTTCGTGCGTTGATCCGTGTCGATGCCGGATATGACACCTCTGCGAAGATCCAGACCGTGCGGCTGGGTATTCCTGGAGCCGACGTTCCCAAAGACGACGATGTTCTGCGCATGCAGCAGGCCATCGCACAAAAGATCGCCGCGATTCCGGGAGTGGAATCCGTGAGCTTCGCTGGTTCAGTGCCCATGGATGGAAACGGGTGGCATGACCCGGTGTTTGCGCAGGACCGAAGCTATGCGGGCGGCGCAATGCCGCCGCTGCGCGAATTCGTCTTCGGCGCTCCGGGCTTTCTAAAGACTGTTGGCATTCCCCTGGTTGCAGGACGAGACTTCACATGGGACGAGGTCTTCCAGAAGCTGCCCGTAGGTATGGTCAGCGAGAATTTTGCGCGCGAATACTGGGGTAGCCCAATGAATGCGCTCGGCAAACATATCCGCGTGAGCTCCAAGGATGACTGGCGGGAAATCGTCGGAGTCATCGGCGATGTGCATGACGATGGCATGGGTAAGGATGCGCCAACTATCGCCTACTGGCCGACGTTACTGTCTCACTTTGAGGGCGGAATGTTTACCATCAGGCGTTTCGTCGTATTTACTATTCGCACTCCGCGATCGGGTTCCGAAAGCCTGATGAAGGATGTGCGCCAGGCGGTCTGGTCGGTAGACGCCAACCTTCCTCTCACGGACATCCACACCCAGGACTACTACTACCAGAAGTCTATTTCGCGAACGTCGTTTACCCTCGTAATGCTGGGGATTGCGGCCGCCATCGCCCTGCTGCTCGGAATTGTTGGGCTTTATGGCGTGATTGCCTATTCAGCATCGCAGCGCACACGCGAAATTGGCATTCGCATAGCGCTCGGAGCGCCACGTAACAGCATCACCACGATGTTCGTTCGGCAGGGTCTGGTTTTAGCCGGGTGCGGCATTGGATGCGGGTTGCTCATGGCTTTAGGGGCAACCCGGTTGCTGAAGTCATTGCTTTTCCATGTCAGTCCGGTGGATCCCACTACGTATGTGCTGGCGAGCATTGCTTTGTGCGCGGCAGCCTTACTGGCCAGCTACATTCCGTCCAGACGGACAGTAATGGTGAATCCGGTGGACGCATTGCGGGCGGAATAAGGAATGTGAGAACGGGACCTGCGCACGGCGGAGGACAGGCGGGAATCGGCCGCGAGCGCATTCCTTGTCTTATATCGGCTTCGCGGATGTTTGGGCACCGTATCGCCGCGATAAGTGTGTCATCGCCAATCGACTTACCGGGTCGAAAATTCGGTTCCGGATGTATCACCTGCCTTCTGGAATTAACCGTTTCAACAACACGACCGCGTGTTCCAACATGCAATCTGCAAGTCCGGCCGCATCTCTATTCCCTAATCCCTTGGTCCTACTCCGTGTCTTTTCACCGCACCGGTGTCGGCTACTGTACGGTTAGCGTGACTGTGCCCAATGTGACGGCCTGGGAACCCGATGAGCCGGTTACGGTAACCGTGTAGGTCCCCGGTGTAGTGCCGTTATTTCCACCTCCGCTGCTGCTACCACCACCACCACCGCAGCCCACCGCGCCGAAGGAGACAATCAAGACGAGCAGTCCCAACATCGATATCCAGTTACGCCGTCGCCGAGGAACACCGAGGAGCAAAATCAACGCGAGTGCCGCACCGCCAGATGTCGGCCAGAAGACTTGTTTCGTCTGGCTGGCAGAATTCGTCGCTGCGGTGGTGTTAATCGTCAATGTCGAAGATTGCGCCGTGTTTCCGGTGATCGTCACCAAAGATGGCGCGAAGTTGCACGTTGGTGGATCACTCGCCGAAATGGGGCTGATCGAGCAACTCAAGTTAACAGCTCCCGTAAACCCATTCGACGGTGTTACGGAGATTGCTACCGTATTCCCAGTTGTCGCGCCGGGCGAGATGCTGATTGTGCCGCCGCCACCACTGCCTGTAAAGGTCGGCTCCGGGTTGACGCTGAAGCTTTGCGGCACCATCGCGGCCGCTGCATAAGCGCTGTTGCCCGCCTGGTTCGCGTCGATGGTGCAGGTGCCGGCGACAATAAACCTGGCCGTATTGCGAGAGACCGTGCAGATGCCGGTCGTCGTCGGAATGAAGCTGACCGGCAGATCCGATGTGGCCGTCGCCGAAAGCGCCAGCGGCGTGCCCACCGTCTGCGTTCCGGGGTTAGCGAAGGTGATGGTCTGCGCTTCACCGTTGACGGTGAAACTCTGCTGAATCTGCGTTGCTGCCGAATAATCGCTGTTGCCCGTCTGGTTGGCATCGATGATGCATCTGCCCGAGGCGATAAACATGGCCGTGGTGTGGGAGATCACGCAAATGCCGGCGGTGGTCGAGGTGAAGCTGACCTGTAGGCCGGATGTGGCCGTCGCCGAGAGTTTCAGCGATGTGCCCACCGTCTGCGCCGCGATCGCCGCAAAGGTGATGCTCTGCGAATTCTGATTGACCGCGAAGGATTGCTCCACTTGGGCAGCCGCCAGGAAGCCGCCGTTTCCGACCTGAGTCGCCTTGATCGTGCAGGTTCCGGTTGCAATCAAGGTGGCCGTGCTTCCTGTAACGGTGCAGACCGAGGAGGTGGTTGATGCAAAGCCAACTGGCAGGCCTGAAGATGCGTTGGCGTTCAAGCTTACCGATCCGGTCAGCAGAGGCGTAGCCGGGATCGCGGGGAAGGTGATGGCTTGAGTTGCTTTGTTGACTGCAATGCTCTGTGTAACAGCCGGGGCTGCCGAATAGTCGATGTTGCCGTTCTGAGTCGCCCTGACCGTGCAGGTTCCGGCAACAACCAGCGTGACCGTGCTTCCAGAGACGGTGCAGACCGATGCAGTAGTCGAAGCAAAGCTGACCGGTAACCCGGAACTCGCGGACGCGCCCACGGTAATCGGCGCCACGCCGTAGGTTACAGCCGGGAGGGCCGCGAAGGTTATGGTCTGCGATGCCTGGCTAACTGTCAGAGATACCGTCTCACTGGCGGCGGCGTAGTCGGCAGCGTCGGTGGGAGTCAAGGTGACCAGGAGCGTGTTCGATCCGCCAGTCGGCACCGTGCCTGTAGCGGGCGTATAAGCGAATGTCCCGGCCACCGTAGAGCTGGCGTCGAGCTGCGTTGCGCTCAGCGCCGTTCCGTAGGTGATCGCCGCCGGCGCAGCCCAGTTGATGGTCGGCGTGGCCTGGTAAATGGCCAGTGTCCCATTTACAAAGTTGAAGGTGTAGTTGGAAGCGGACAATGTGCCCTGCGCGACGGTAATTGGAAAGGAGCCAACGGTGGATGACGTGGTGGCCGTTGTGGCAAGCGAAGCGGAGCCGCTCACAACGCTCTCGGTGTCGCCGTTGACAAAGCCGGCGATGCTGTAGGTGAGGGTTGGATTCGCTGAGCCGCCAGATGCGATTGACTTCCACTCGACGATTGCCGATCCCGGTTTCGGCCACTCCTCCAGAGTCCACGCCGAGGGGTGAACGGCGCAAGTCGGGCAAAGGTAGCTGGCAAGGGCGGAGTTGTAACAGCCCCAGGGCTGGGCCCTCGAGCCAATCACGCAGGCTGGCGCAGAGGAGTTGTTCCCCTGATAGTAGCGAATCTCGCCGTCGGGCAGATTGAGGATGACGGATTGGTTCGGCACTGAAATCTGGTAGCCGATTTGATAGGTCGCCGAGCCGTTCAACTGCATGAGGCCCGCCGGAAAGCCTCCGGCATCGATGGTGTGCATCGGCCCCCCTACGCGAATTGAGAACTGCCATCCGCACGGGCTGATAATCGTGTGAAGTGCTCCATCTACCACCAGGTCGCTGTTCTGGGCGATAAGTGTCGCGGAAGTTATCTCGCAGTCATACGGATACGCACCGGGCGGAGGAGGCGCGACCACAAACGTTGCCGCGCCGGTTGTGGCGCAGCCTGCCATGTCCCCGCTGCTGCAGTTGTAGTCGCCTGTCGACGTCTGATTCAGGTAAGAGGAGTAAGACACCAAGTCATTCGGGTCGGTCAGCACGTTCCCCCGGACAGTCACGTTCCCTCCTCCCGCAATTCTCCAGGTCGGTCCGGTCGGCATCACTTGACCATTCAGGAGCGTTCCATCGGGGTAGTTGAAGTCGTCGTAATTGAACGGGCCCAGAACACTCTGAGAACCATCCTGCGCCGTCGTCTGCTCAGTATCGTAGGGCCGGCCGGCATTGTTCGCCGTCACCGTCAGAATAGCCGGATCCACGGTCAGCGCAACGGTTGCGGTAGCGCTCGCGTAATCGGTCGTATCGATCGGCGTGAAGGCGACGGAGAGTGTTTGCGGGCCAGCTCCAAGCACGGTTCCGGCCGCGGGTAAATACACGAAAGTTCCCGGCACAGACGCCGTGGCATCGAGTTGTGTTGAGCTGAGCGCGGTGCCGTAGGTGATCGCCGCAGGCGCGGGCCAGGTGATCGATGGCGTGGCCGCAATGGAAGTCAGCGACGTCGCCCCGGATATGCTCGCGCCGTAATCGCTGTCACCCGCATATTGCGCCACGATCAGATGCGGCCCCGGCCCGATGGGTGAAATATTGTTCGTGCTGGCCGTTACCGTCTGGGACGGCTGCACAAGCTCTATAACAGCGGTGCCACTCACATCCTGGTTCGGCACGACCATGTCGGGAATGCCATCCCCATTCAAATCCGCAGCGGCAATGTATCCGGATGCCAGCGGAGTGTTCGCTTCCGGTTCAATGGCGGTCTGGAAGGTGCCATCGCCGTTGCCGAGCAGGATAGACGGACCGTAAAACCAGAAATGGCCAACTGCCAGATCGGGGACACCATCACCATTGAAATCTGCCGCCACCACCGAGCGTGCGTTCAAGTAAGGCGCGGAGTAGAAGACGGCCGGCTGAAACGTGCCGTCGCCTTTTCCCAGGAAGACGTTGACCCCGGAGTGCTCATAATCGGTTACGGCCAGGTCAGGAATTCCATCGTTGTTCAAATCGGCGACTGTGATCCCGACCGCAGAAGCTCCGGCGGCCAACGGCCCGGTGCCTGCCCTGAAGGTGCCATCGCCATTTCCCAGCAGGATGGTGACCAGCCCGGTAGTCGTTCCGTTTGTCACGGCAAGATCTTCAATGCCGTCGCCATTGAAATCGCCAACCGCGACCGTGATGGCCGACGCACCCAAGTCAGTGCTTGATGGTGCGAGAGTGAACGTGCCATCCCCGTTACCAAGGAAAATGAGCACCGACGTCGCGTTGACAACTGCGAGGTCGGCGATGCCGTCGCCATTAAAATCACCTACCGCCACCGACTGAGGAGTGCTTACGGTGTTCAGCGTTGGACCGGCCGTGAAGGTGCCATCGCCGTTTCCCAGCAGAATAGTGACAATATCGTCATCGACACTTGATACCGCCAGGTCCGGCGTCCCGTCGCCATTAAAGTCACCGACTGCAATTGAGTCAGGGTAATGTCCTACTGTTGGGTTGGTGGCCGCGGCTGTGAAGGTTCCGTCTCCATTTCCCAGCAGGATCGTCAGAGCTGTTTCCCCTGTATTGCTTGCCGAAACAGCTAGATCCTGTATGCCGTCGTCATTAAAATCCGCCGCGGCCACCACGTTTGGCTCCGGGACCGTAGCCGGATTGCTGGAGTTCAGAAACATGATGCTCGTAGTTCCCGATCCAACCGGAGCCGTAGCTAGAACCGTGCTTGCATTGGTGGTGTCAATAAATGAAACGTTACCGGCCGGGGCGGGCAATGACGTTGAGGGGGCAACTCCCTGTACGTTCGCGGTGAGTGAGTAGTTGCCTGGGTTTCCCGATTGCTGAATCGTGGCGAAAGTCGGATATAAACCTGTTACCGAAAGCGGTGAAATACCCGATGAACTGGCGGCAAAGTTGTTCGTCGCCAGGAAAACGGCCTTATAGCTATGGCTGCCGATGCCTGGGCGGAACTTGAGCGATGCGGTACCCGCACTGGTCATCTGCGATGTTCCAAGCAGATGAATATCGGTGCAGTATTTTGCGTTTGCATCGCAAAAGTTCAGCTCGCCGGCGGTAATATTCGTTGATCCGGAAATCACTGCCGCTGTGAGCGTGACAACACTGCCAGATGCCACCGAGCTGACAACTTCTCCGTCGGACGTCAACGTAAGAGTAGTAGCTGTCGCAGTTTTCGATTGCCCGGCTGCAAATGTCCCGGGCACAAGGAGCGCCAGGGCGAACACGGTAGCGATTGAATTGAGAGGATTCAGGCGGCGAGAGTGACAGTTGAACAAGCGAAACGATGCAAAGATGCAGGTAAACTCATAAGGCGCGTCCATGTTCTTTCCCCTATAGAGCGGCCCAGGCGCAGATTCAACGAGCGGCATTCTCGCGCATGTAATGCGCGCAACTTATTGGCCTCGCGAGACTGCACGGCTAGCGTGCCGATATCAAAGGGGGATAACGGAAGTCTACCATAGGTTTGGCCAACCACGCCGTAACGTGCGACTCGCACGATCGGGAAGGTCGATAATGATTGGGCCGGACTATCCTTCCGCAAGTCAGCCTCATTTCTACTCCCTAGTCCCTGCTTCCCGGTTTGACCCCGCTTGGTCCCGGCAACTAGCTTGGGAATGTGCGCCACGGCGGCTCGTCCCACTTCCGCGGCCTGGAGGTATCATGCATTTCCCCGGAAAAACCCAGCCAGGCCTTGTACTTCTGGTTGCCATTCTGTCGCTTATTGCGCTCCCCGTCTGCCCGCGCCCAGGACCTGAAGAGCTTCGAGCAGCGCATCACCACCAAGGTGCTGCCCAACGGCCTCACCATCATCATTTGCAACCGGCCTGAGGCTCCCGTCTTCAGCTACACCACATTGTTGACGCCGGCGACGTGGACGACCCCTCGGGCGAAAGCGGCTTGGCCCACATGTTTGAGCATCTGGCCTTCAAGGGCACCACCCAGATCGGCACCACCAACTACCCGGCTGAGAAAATTGCTCTCGCCAAGGTTGAAGCAGGCCAACAACGCTTACGAGGCCGAGTATCTGAAGCCCGTGGCCGCGATCCGAAAAAACTCGAGGCGCTGCACAAGGCCTTTCTCAAGGCCCAGGCCGATGCGGACAAATTCGTGATCCCCAACCAGTTCACTGAAGTTGCGGAGGAGAACGGCGCTCACGGCCTCAACGCTGAAACCGGCCTCGACGACACGAGATATTTCTGGTCGATGCCCGAGAATCGGCTCGAGCTTTGGGCCTGGCTTGAGAGCAGCCGCCTTGCCGACGTGGTTCCCCGCCAGTTCTACAAAGAGCGCGACGTGGTGATGGAAGAGCGCCGCATGCGCATTGACTCCGACCCTCTCGGCCGCCTCGTCGAGCAGTTTGTAGCGACCGCCTACGAGACGCATCCCTATCGCCGGCCCGACATTGGTTGGCCGAGCGAAGTGAGCCAGATTAACGCGACTGAGGCCATGGCCTTCCACCGCAAGTATTACGTGGGCGTCCGACATTGTGGTCTCGATCGTTGGCGATATGGACGCGAAAACCGCGATGCAGATGCTTGAGAAGTACTTCGGCCGCGTGCCCGGCGGACCCAAGCCGGAAGACCTGACCACGGTCGAGCCACAACAGACCGCCGAAAAATCCGTCGTCGTCCATGAGCAGACGCAGCCCTTCTATATCGAGGGCTACCACCGGCCGCAGCTATCGCGACCCCGACGACGCGGTCTACGACGCCATCAGCGACATCCTTTCGAATGGCCGCGTCTCGCGCCTGTACCGCAGCCTGGTTGAGCAGCAGCAGATCGCGGCTGAGGCGCAGGGGTTTTCGGGATATCCAGGGGAAAAATACCCCAGCCTGTTTGCGTTTTATGCAGTCCCTGTTCCCGGCCACACGCCGGCCGAGATGCGCGAAGCATTTCACAAAGAGATCGAGAAGCTGAAAACCACCGACGTTACCGATGCCGAGTTAAAGATGTACAAGACCCGGGCACGCGCCGATCTGCTGCGCGGCCTGGCCGACAATGAAGGACTCGCCGGGTCGCTGGCCGAGTACCAGACGCGATACGGCGACTGGCGCCAACTCTTCCTCCAGCTTAAAGAAGTGGACGCGGTCACCAAGGCCGACATTCGCCGCGTAGCGAACAAAGTTTTTGTAGCCTCGAACCGCACCAGTGCCGAGATCGATACTGACGCGCCCCCCGCAGCCGAAGCCCCGGTAAACGGAGGTGGGCAATGAGGACGATTGGGAATAGGGATCAAGGATCAAGGATCAGGTCTTTAGTACCCCAAGCCGCCATTCTGGGTGCTCTCCTTGCGCCTGTCCTTGCGGCGCCTCTTCTCGCCGCCCAGCAATCCAAGCCGTGGGAAAAGATTCCGATTCCGCCGCTCCACGCGTTTCATCCGCAGCAGCCCAAGCGCATCGAGCTAAAGAACGGCATCGTCGATCTTTCTTCAGGAAGATCACGAACTGCCATTTATCTCCGGCTCGGTGCTCATTCCCGGCGGTTCGCGCGATTTGGACCAGAGGAAAGCCGGCCTCATCGACCTCTATGGCGAAGCGTGGCGCACCAGCGGCAGCGACAAAATGGACGGCGACGCCATGGACGATTTCCTCGAGGCGCGCGCCGCCCACATTGAGACTGGCGGCGATGACGACTCGACCGCTCTCGAATGGGACTCGCTGAAGGGTGACGCCGACCAGGTTTTCTCTCTCGCCATGGACTTGCTCTTCCATCCCAAATTCAGCGAAGAGAAACTGGGGCTAGCCAAGCAGCAGGAAGCTACCGGCATCGTCCGCCGCAACGACGACGAGGGTGGCATCGCCGGCGCGAGAGCCGCAAAGCTGATCTACGGACGCAGACAGTCCCTACACGCGCCAGCCGGAGCTGGCGACCATCGGCGCTGTCACTCATTGCCGACCTCCAGGCATGGCACGACCAGTCGCTCAAGGGAAAGCTGATCATGGGCATCAGCCGGAGATTTGACCCGGCGACGATGGAGGCCATGGTGCGCCAGGCCTTCGAATCGCTGCCTCCCGTTACGCCTGCCCCGCCGCGCCACGACGTTACTCCCGGTCCTACGCCCGGCGTCTACTTCATCAACAAGCCCGACGTTGACCAGTCGAACGTCCAGATCGTCGGCTTGGGAACCGAACGCAGCAATCCCGACGCGCCGACCATCACGATTCTCGACGAGATTCTAGGTGGAGGATTCGGCAGTCGCCTCTTCCAGACCGTTCGCACCAAGCTCGGCCTGGCCTATGCGGTCGGCGGCGGCGTTTCAATGCCTTACGACCACGTGGGCGGATTCACCGTCGAAGTGATGACCAAGAGCGTATCGACCGTTGACGCAACAAAAGCAGCAATGGTTGTGATCGCCGGACTCAATACCAAGCCGTTCACCCAGGAGGAGCTGGACCGCGCCAAGGATGGCATCCTGAATTCGTTCATCTTCGAGTACGACACCAAAGACAAGGTGCTGGAGGAGCGCGAAAAGCTGGAGTTCTACGGCTACCCCGCGGATTATCTCGAGAGCTACAAGGCGGCTATCGAAAAGGTGACCATCGCCGACGTCACGGCGGCGGCAAAGAGGTATATTCATCCCGAGAAGCTTGCGGTGCTCGTGGTGGGCAACGACTCGGACATCAAACCGGGGCTGGTTACGCTCGACATGGGCGCAGTCAAACCAATCGACATCAAAATCCCGCGGCTGCCGATGCAGCCGGGCGGATCAGGCGAGCCCAGGCAAGCAAGAGTAGGCAGCAAGAGTAAAGAATGGAAAGCAGGATGCAAAGTATGAAAGCTACGCCGGCTATCGTGATTATGGCGGCCGGCAAAGGCACCCGCCTCAAGTCGAAGCGGCCCAAGGTGCTACACGAGATCGGCGGCAAACCGCTGCTGCTGCATGTGATCGCGGCGGCCGTCAAGGTTGTGGCGCCCGAAGACATCTATATCGTTATCGGCCACCAGGCAGCCAGCGTTCGTGCCGCCGTGGAGCAGACCGGCGTGCGTTTCGTGGAGCAGACGGAACAACGCGGCACCGGCCACGCGATTCAATGCGCGGCAAAGTCGATTGCGGGTTACGAAAACTTCCTGGCGCTGTCAGGCGACGTGCCGCTTATCCGGCCCGAGACGATCGAAGCCTTATGGAGCTTCCACCAGGAACAAGGCGCAGCCATGACGCTGTTGACCGCAGACCTACCCGATCCCATGAATTACGGCCGCGTGGTTCGGCAGGCGCCGAATTCGGTTGAAGTCGCCGCAATCGTCGAGCAGAAGAGCCTGAGGCCGGAACAGCTGGCGCTGCGCGAGATCAACATGGGCATGTATGCGTTTCGGACGGCACCGCTGCTGGGGCAGCTCGGAAAACTCACCACCGACAATCCGCACGGCGAGTACTACCTGACCGATATGGCGCGGCTGCTGGGGGCCGCGGGAGAGCGGGTAGTGGCATTCAAGAGCGAGGAATATGCGGAACTGCTGGGCGCAAACACGATTGCCGAGCTGGTAACGCTGGACGCCACTTTGCGCGCTGCGACCGCGCGCCGGCTGATGGATTCGGGGGTAACAGTCTTCAGGCCGGATACGTGCGTGATCGATGCGGAAGTGGAGATTGCGCCGGACACTGTGATTGAGCCCTTTGTGCAGTTGCTAGGCAAGACTCGGATCGGCGCCGATTCAACCATCCGTTCGTACACCGTGATTGAGAACTGTACCCTGGGCGATGAAGTCCTGGTGCTGCAGGGATGTGTGTTGAGCGGGAGCACGATTGAGAACGGTGCCCGTATCGGGCCATTTGCCCACCTCCGCCCGGGGAGCGAAATCGGTGTAAACGCGCACGTGGGCAACTTTGTCGAGACCAAGAAGGTCCGGCTGGGCAGGGGCGCAAAGGCAAACCATCTTACCTATCTCGGCGATGCGGAGATAGGCGAGGGAACGAACATCGGCGCCGGAACCATTACCTGCAACTATGATGGAGTGAAGAAACACCGCACGCATATTGGCAGTAACGCATTCGTTGGCAGCGATTCAACCCTGGTGGCGCCGGTGAGTGTGGGCGACGGAGCTTATATTGGAGCAGGGTCCTGCATTACCAAGGACGTGCCTGCCGATGCGCTGGCAGTCGCGCGGAGCCGCCAGATAACAAAGGAGCACTGGGCTGCGGCGCGGCGCGCCAGGCAGGAATCGAAAGACGTGCATAAGTAGTAAACGGGAGGATGGTAGGCGGATGGTTTAAATGTTGTTCTCAATTGATCGAATTCGAATCTTGCCGTTCCGGGACAACTCTCAATTCCGCTTAATTGACGCGAAAGTTGCAGCAGAGAGTTTTTTCGGTGGAGTGAATCAAGCGGAGAATATTTCGTAGAATACGTGCACTGGAGATTCCCAAAGATGATTCCGATTCGACAATTTTGAACATCCGAACACATTCCATGGTCATCTATTGTTCGGAGTTCGACGAAAGCTGTTGCTCCGGCGCCGGAGCACGGTGTAGGGTTTCCTTACGGTCCGGATTCATTTCTAATAGTTTGGGATGTTCGATTCAAGAGAATCCGTTGTCCATCTTGAAAGGGTGTATTTTTTCGATTTACTTGTTAACGTGCTTTAGCCGGAACTTAGGCTGGAACTAAGGCGCATGGTGGCGGGTGACACCCCATGAAGATCTGCCGGGGGATTCAGTAGATCACGATTTAGGTATGGTCTTTGTGGAACTGCCTGAAAACAGGAGAACACGTTTTCAATCGAGAGCGGCCCAGGTAAGGGGGGAAACTGCTTGGCGTTAGACCTGGCAGGACCGGGGACACCAAATCGCCCAGGATCAACTGGAGCGGACGGTGAGGTGCGCGGCGGCAGCGCCCTGCGCAGGACTGCGCGCATACTCGTGGTCGACGACGAAGACCATGTCCGGTCGATGATTGGCACTACGCTCGAGCGGTATGGTTACGAAGTGCAGCAGGCCACCAACGGCCGCGAAGCACTCGAAATGCTTCAAATGAATTCATTTGATCTGATTCTCACCGACATTGTGATGCAGGACGTGAATGGCATCGCGTTGCTTGAGCGCGTTCACGAACATATGCCTAATCTTCCTATCGTGATGGTAACCGCCATTCACGATATCAGCGTGGCGATTGACTCGATGAGGCGGGGGGCGTACGACTATCTGCTCAAACCGTTTGAGCGCGAGCACCTGATGAGCACGGTGCAAAGGGCCCTGGACCATAAGCAGGTTCTCGATGAGTCGCACAACTACCAGCAGAGTCTGGAGCAGATGGTGCGGGCGCGCACTGAGATGCTGCGGCACGCGATGGAAGACCTGGAGCACTCTTACGACGTGACGCTTGAGGCTCTCGGTGATGCTTTGGACCTGAAGGACTCAGAGACCGAAGGTCACTCGAAACGGGTGACTGCTTACACAATCGCCCTGGCGCGGGCGATGGGATTGCCGCCGGCCGACATTAAGGTGATTGCGCGCGGCGCATTCCTGCACGACGTGGGCAAAATGGCGATTCCCGATGAGATTCTGCGCAAGCCCGGCAAACTGACGACTGACGAACAGACAGTGATGCGCGAGCACTGTACACGGGGCTATCACATGCTGCGCAAGATCCCGTTCCTGGCGGGCGCGGCTGAGATCGTTTATTGCCACCAGGAGCACTTTGATGGAAGCGGCTACCCAAGCGGCATCAGCGGCCACGAGATACCGATTGGCGCGCGAATCTTTGCCGTGTCCGACACTTTGGATGCAATCACCAGCGACCGTCCATACCGCAAAGCGCGCAGCTTTGACGCCGCGCGCGAAGAAATTCTGCGCTGCTCGGCCACGCAGTTCGACCCCGCAGTGGTTGAAATGTTCTTGAAGATTCCCAACGAGCTGTGGCAGGAGCTGCGGTCTGAGATCAGCGGACAAAACAAGCGATTCTCCACCTTCGAAATGTCCCAGACGCCCGATCCAGGTTTCTAATCCTTTTTTTTCCGCTTTGCATCCAATCCCGTTTAATCCACTTGAGGAGCGGAATCCATGACGCCAATTTCACTTGAAGACGCACAACAGCGGGCGAGCGGACTGCCCGGATGGAAGATTGAGGCCGGCGAGCTGGCGAAGTCCTTCGCCTTTAAGGACTTTCGAGAGGCGCTCGCATTCGTCAACCGCGTTGGTGAGGCGGCGGAATCAGCAGGGCACCATCCGGACATCGATATCCGCTACAGCCGGGTGCGCCTGGCCTTGATCACCCACGATGCCGGAGGGTTGACGGAAAAGGACTTCGATCTGGCGGCTCGCGCGAACGGCCTGGCCTGATACATAATGTCCCTGATAACCGACGGGAACGAGGGTTGGAACTCAACAGCGATCAGCCTATTCCTGGCTCAGGTTGATCGCTTCATAGTCGTGGCGAGCAATACCCGCACGGATCTCGGCCGGAGTCTTGCCGCGTTTCGTCTGCTCATAGGCATAGAATCCCTCTCTGGCGCAGGTTGCGCACTCAGTTCCATGTAAACCCTCGAAACAGCTGCGCAGGCTGGTGTGGCCCAGCGCGCGGTCGCAGCGGCAGTTGCAAGGAAGCTGGTAAATCACGCTACTCACCCTCGCGACCTTCTCGTAAACGTGCTTCTGCCAGGGATATTGGAACTGGGGCCCGGTGAGCTGCTTGCCCGAAAGGATGGGTGGCAAAGCGGATACCTGGAGCGGAGCGGACGGATGATACGCGGGCACGTCGTCGGCCGGATTGGACCATTGGGCGTAGCTGGCTGCAGTCAGAACTGGGATGGCCAGGCCGAGCCACCAGCGGGCGTGGTAATGATTTCTCATTGCGCCTCTCAAAATGCCATTCTAAACGACGTTGTTCACAAATCCCAGAGAGGGATCAATGGGGCTCACGAGCAAAGAACCATAAATTGGCAGAGCGAGAGTGGGGTAGGGGAGCGATCTGGCTGTTTTCAGAAAAAAAAACGGCACGAACGGTATATTGTCCGTGCCGGGAGGCCAGTGACGCAACTTACTTCCGGACTGGAGGCTAGATAACACCACCTCCACAACCGGAATATATACACGATAGCATAGATTCAGAAGAAAGCAAGTACAGAATTCAGAATTTATTCTTGCGTCTCAAATGCAGTCGTTTTCAGGCTGCGCGCATCTAAAGCGCAAGTCTTCGCGGGACTTAAGATCGAGTCCAGACACCAGAGAATGACTCAAGTGTTCGTTGCGATGCCTAATCAGAATATGACAAACGATTCAAAATCAGATATTTCAGAGAACGATACCCGCAGTGGTAAGACATGGGGTCGATTCTTGAAAGTGGGAGCTGTGGCAGCGGCGTCAGCCATTCTTGGCGGCGTTGCTGCTGCATGGTGGTACCGAAAAACCATTACAACACTCCATGAAACCGGAGAAAATGGAAATAATCCACATTTTGGTATAGGTTCGCAAGCTGCTCAAGAAGGCGCAGAGGACGAGATTTGAGCTACTGGCGGCGGAAACGCCAACCGACAGCATGCGCCCCGAGGCGCTGGCGGTTCAGGTCACCCCTCAGTCAATCGATCCACCTGGCGCTTTCTCCACGCGAGAGACGAATTGCGCGACATTACCTTTTCATCTGAAAAGTGGATGTGCCCTCATCTGGCTAAGTTGGGTACGCGGAGGGCGCTAACGGCGTGGTTCATTCTCGATCCTGAGGAATTTGTTCAACTGGTATTATGGTCTACCGGAAGGTCGAACAGCGCTGCTTGAGCTTTCTTGGAATAGAAAATGGCAATTCGCATCCTGATCGTCGACGACCACAGCCTCTTCAGGGAGAGCGTGGGAAGGATGTTGCAGTCGGAGCCTGGCTTCAACGTGGTTGGCGAATGCACGAGCCTGGCTGAAGCGACGGCGGTATTCTCATCGGTCGAAGTGGATGTGATTCTGCTCGATTACGATCTCGGCAACGAGCTGGGGACATCGTTGCTTGCGGAGATCAAGAAAAGGAAGGTGCATGCCGCGGTTCTGATTGTCACAGCGGGAATGCCCAGCGAGGAAGCCTTTCGCGTGCTTGACGATGGGGTAATGGGAATACTGCTCAAGCACAGTAGCCTGAATCAACTGATCGCTGCGATTCGTTCTGTTGCCGACGGTAAACCATGGCTGAGCGACGGCGCAGCAAAAGCTCTCATCGAATCGCGGTACGGTGCACCCAGTGGATCTGAGCCCGCGCGCCCCCTCACCCAGCGGCAAAGCGAAGTGATGCGAGGCATACTCGACGGTTTAACAAACAAGGAGATTGCTTTTAATCTCAAGTCGTCTGAGACTTCAGTAAAAGCGGTGATTCAGGAACTCTTCCAAAAGGCGGGAGTTCGTACCCGCAGCCAGTTGGTGCGAATTGCGATCGAGAAACACTCATCAGACTGGCTCGGACAGCGGCGCAACACCGAAGCGCCGTGGGTCCAAACGTCCCGCCTTGGCTCCTGATGTATTGCCTGCGCCGAACGACCAATCAAGCGCGTTCGGTTTTTGCCCTCCCAGCCAAAAATCTCCTTAACAACAAAACGTAGTTGCGGGCGATGGAGCGGAGTTATTTGGCAGCTTCGTCAACGGTGATCATCGCGCGCTTCATCAGGTCGATGCGCTTTTGTGCGCTCGCGGCCAAATCTGCTGGCCGCGCGCCGTCACCTGCTTGGCGGTGGACATAGTCGTCGACCCTGTGCTGGAAGGTCGATCCAATGGCATGGACAGCAGCCTGCGCCTCGGGCAAGACCGCATGGAAATGCGCAATCTCTTCGGTGGCGCTTTCGGGATGGTAGCTTAGTCGGTCGCCCGTTTGCATTGCATAAACAAGCGGATCGGGCGGCATGGAGATTGGCGAGGTATTTTGCAGAGCATCGTAGGCAGCGCGCAGTCGCGTCATTGCGCCGGCAAAGCCATCGAGCTCTGAACGGCGCGCCGTGAGTCCGGGGGCGCGACGAACTTCGACTTCGATGCGCGACGCAGTGCTGAATGCTGCAGTTGGAATGACCGTCGTGAGCGTGTTTCCAACAAATGTCCAGCCCTGCTTGCCAATGCCACCCTGCGGAACAGGCTTGCCGTTAACAGTGACTGAAGACGGCGGCCAGTCGGCGGGCAGGCGCAATTCGTAACCGCGATTCTTGAGCATTCCCGGGAAATTGCCTTCAACCGGGCCGATCTCAACGTTCAGTGTGTCACCGGTCTGCGTCGCCTTGATGGGCAATCGCGTGAAAACACCGCGCTGATACTCGACCGAGGCACCGGAATCTTCGTAGACAGAGTAAGTAGAGTTTGTGCCCGGTGCGAGCGGCCACACATTCACGATGAGCGGGTCAACAGGTTTTTGGCCTGTGTAAAGCATTGGCGGCTGCATGGGCACGATTGCGCCAGCGCGCACATAAACCGGAATCTGATCGATGGAGAAACCGCGATCGACGGTGGCGGGTCCGGTGAAGTGTTTGCCGGTGGGCCACTCGATCCATTCGCCTTCGGGGATCCAGACCTGCTCGCTGGCGAGGCCGCTGACTATGTCCACGGGGCCAACCACAGGCGCCGCGATCATCTGACTGCCAAAGGTGTACTCGCCCTTGCTGGTGTATGCTGCATCTTCTTCGGGCCAGTCGTAGTAGAGTGGCCGGAAGAATGCTACGCCGGCGTCGTATGTGCGGCGTGCCTCAGTGTAGATGTAGGGTTGCAACGCGTAGCGCAGTTGAAATGCGGAGCGAAGGACAGCCGAATACGGCTCGGGATAGGCCCAGATGCGGCGCTCCGAGTCAGGATTCTTGGTGGTGTGGGTGCGAAGAATCGGGCTGAACGCGCCGAATTGCACCCAGCGCGTAAATATTTCGGGATCGACATTGCCTGGCATGTGGCCGCCGATGTCGTGGCTCCAGTATGCGTAGCCCACGTTGGCCGCAGTTGCGGTGAACCAGGGCTGGAAGGCGAGCGAATCCCACACCGAGACGGTGTCGCCCGAGAAGCCGATCTGATAGCGGTGATTGCCGAGACCGCCCCAGCGATGGAACAGGAGCGGCCGCTTGCCTTCGCGCTGCTGATCGGTGAAGTGGACATAGTTAAGCCACCAGGTATTGTTCACGCCCGGCAGTTTGGTGTTGGGCCACTGCTGCCAGTCAAGCCACCAGAAATCGATACCCTGCTTTTCAAGCGGATGCAGAACCAGATTGAGGTAGTTGGTCGCCCAACGCTTATCGACGGGATCAAAGGGTATGTATTTCTTGGTGGCCGGGTCAACGCCCATAGCGCGCGCCATTTCGGGATACGCTGCCTCCCACGGCTCAATGCCCGCGGCCGGGTGCAGATTGAGCGTGGCCTTCAGGCCTTCTTCGTGAATTTTTTTCAAGAAAAGATCGGGATCGGGAAAGAGCATCTTGTTCCATGTGTAGCCGGTCCAGCCAATATCCTCGCCCGATTGATCGTGGTCGCCCATCGCTACTAGCTGGTTGTGGCTCATGTGCCAGTCCATGTCGATCACCAGCACATCGAGCGGCGTGTCGTTCTCACGAAAGCCCTTGATCAGTTCGTCCAGTTCCTGATCGCTGTAAGACCAGTAGCGCGACCACCACGCTCCGAAGGCAAAGCGCGGAGGCAGTGGAATGCGGCCGGCCACGCGAACGTAGTCGCCGAGTGCCGCTTTGTAGTCGTGACCGTAGCCGAAGAAGTACCAATCGACATAGGAGCCGGACTTCTCGTTCTCGGGACGCTCCATGACCCATGGCCACGGGCTCTTTTCGCCCTCGAGAAAACGAAAGTCACTGGAGTCGAAGAGCGGGCGCGTTGAGTCATCGACCAACGCCCAACCCGAGCGCGATACAAGGCCCTGCCCGATGGGTTCTTCGGTCTTGTCGCCGCGCGCGCCGTCGAGGGTACGTGTGGTGCCTTCGAGGTTGTTGGGATCGGTATCGCCGGGATGCCAGACTACTTTCTTGCCATCGACGGTGAGGGCGATGGAGAGATTTTCGGCGGTGAAATTGCCATCCCCCGTGGGTACATAGGAAAGGGTGAGCGCGTCTCTGAGAGGCGACTGCAGATAGGTATCGATGGTTACGGCGCTGCCGCTTACAGACCGGTTGACTTCGAACTTCGGCACCGGCAATCGGCGATTCAGAAACACGAATGAAGCGTGATCTTCGAACTTGCCGTCAGCCGACCACTCCATGCGAATGAGCTGCGGCGTGAGGACGGTGAAGCGCGCGTGGTCGAAGGTGACAACAGCTTTCGGATCGGCGACGGGATTGTCGGCCGGAGGCATGTTCTGGGCCGATGGAGCAGCCCGCGCGATCGGGGCTGATTTTTGCGGGACACCCTGTTGCGTGTTTGCGGCAAGACATGAGGCGAAGGCCAAAGCGATCGATGCAAGAAACAAAGTAGAACGCATGATAAACCTCAATTCAACGAGCGGCACACCTGAAAGAAGCAGAGGCCGAGAAGCAACCGCAGGTCCTTCGACTCCGTCCGCTCCGGCGGACTTCGCTTAGGATGACATCAATATTGGTGGATTTCATCGATCACTCATTTTGGCAGAGAGAACTGCGCGTTCAGCCGCAAATCGCGCTCTGACGCGCCGATAGAAACGGTACGGACCCCAAGCGCGTCCTGCCAAGAATTGTCTTTAACCGACCAGTACTGAAATCTGTGCCGGTCGAGATGAATGCTGATGGTCTGTGAGGCTCCGGGAGCGAGATGGATGCGCGAGAATCCAGCCAGCGCACGGACTGCAAACTGAGCATCGGAAGGCGGATCTGCAGGCCCGCTGAGGTAGACTTGCGGCACTTCGTCGCCCGCGATTGCACCGGAGCTCTTTACAGCGAAACTCACGTCGGCGCCGCCGTCTTTCGAAAGTTGAACCTTAAGGCCGGAGTAAGTGAAGTGAGTGTACGAGAGCCCGTATCCGAATGGATACAGAGGATCGATGCCTTGCTTGTCGAACCAGCGATAGCCGACGAAGATCCCTTCAGAGTAAGTCGTTGTGTGCTTGATTCCCTCGTCGCCGCGCTCGGGGTATGCGGGATCGGCAGCGGGCATGTCCCGTGCTTGCTTCGGCCAGGTGAACGGCAGGCGGCCCGCAGGGTTGGCGCGGCCAAGCAGCAGATCGGCGGTGGCCCATCCACCCTCGTCGCCGGGCCACCACATCTGCAGCACGGCTTTCACCTTGTCGAGCCAGGGCATGGCGACCGGCTGGCTTACGTTGAGCACAACAATGGTGTTCGGGTTGACGGCAGCGATGTCGGAGATCAGCTTGTCTTGATCGCCGGGCAGCTGGAAGTCGGGACGCAGGCGGCTCCATGCAAACACGATTGCAACCTTTGCCTTACGTGCCGTTTCGATCGCGGCCTGGTAGTTTTGTTGCTGCTGTTGCGGCGTGACCCAGTTGAACCGGACCTGTTCGGGGTTATTGGAACTGTCCGGACCGATCTCCAGACGAAAACGATGCGGGCCGGCTGCGAGGTGCATTTGTGCGCGAAGGTTGTCGAGACCGTCGGTAGTGGGAAAGATATTGTCCTGTCCGGCCTGCGTGATTTCTCCGTGAATCCAGTTGTAATTGACTGAAGCCACAACCTGGTCGTCGATCTTGAGCTTACCGTTGCAGCCGAGCAGTTGAAGATGCAGCCGGTAATCGCCGGTCTCGGGGACGGTTAGAGTTCCGGTCCACACAATACTTTCGCGCGCGGGCAGAGTTGTATGCGCTTGGTTGGTGAAGTCGATGGACGGATCAATGTGAACCATGAACTCCCTGAATGCGCGGCGCTCGAGCCCCGGCTGGCCAAAGTGCGAAAAGTACTGCGCAGGCACGGGCGTTCCATCCATGTCGTTCGCAGCGGCATAGGTAAGGTGCGCGCCGGCGCCGGCGAGTTGCCGGAGCGCTGCAAGCGGGCTGACCTCACGCTGCGGCAGGCCGACTGCCTTTTCGCCGGTGAGGCCAACCGCTATCAGCTGGCCGGCTCCGGGTCCGATCAATGCGACATTGCCGAGCGAGCCAGGTTTCAGCGGCAGGATGGAATCGTGGTTCTTGAGCAGGACTGCCGCATCGGTCGCGGTTCTGCGAATGGCTGCCTGATCTGCTGCCAGTTCGGCGGGCGTGGTTTTGCCGGGCTTCTTGCCGTCGAGCAGTCCGAACTTGTCCATCTCATATAGCACGCGGCCAACCGCATGATCGATCGTGCTCTGCGAAACCACACCCTGCTCAATCAGATGTTTCAAATCGGTTGTGACCTTGGGCTCATCGACGTGTTGCCACGGACCAGACTTGGGCTCTTCGGGCAAGCCGACTGCCGTCAGTGCGGGTCCGTCGTTCGCACCGTCGGCGTCCCACTGGCGCGGCGGATTAGTGACGAAGAATGACGGAGTGGTCCACGGAACCGGCAGCGGGCCGGGCATCTCCAGGTCGAGACCGTAGTTGATAAAGTCTGTGCCGTGCGTAGCGCCCCAATCGGAGGTCACGAAGCCCTTGAATCCCAACTCGCCCTTGAGAATGCCGTTGAGCGTATCGTTGTTGCCGCACGCATATTCCTCATCGATCTTGTTATACGAACACATGATTGACGAGACGCCGGCCTTGACCGCATCGGCAAAGGGCGCCACGTAAATTTCGTGCAGCGCCTGAAGATCGGCGACTACAAAAGGTCCGTCCGTATCGTATGCAACATAGTGCTTGGCCTGCGACATGACGCCTTGCTTCTGCACGCCGGTGATGAATTGTGCGCCGATTGCGCCGGTGAGCAATGGGTCTTCGCCATAGGTGTTGTAGCCTCGGCCCCAGCGAAAATCGCGATCCATGTTGATGAATGGTTGCAGCACGACATCGATGCCGCGATCGCGCGCCTCGTCGGCAACCACTCTGCCGTTGGCCCGCGCATCAATCAAGCTGAACGTCGCGGCCAGGCCCATGGTTGAGGTCGGCGCTTCAGCGGGAATCCGTGTGAGTACGCCTGGAGGTCCGTCGGCAAGGCGTAGGGACGGAATTCCGAGATGTGGAATGCCTTGGAGGTAGCCGGCCTGGCCTGGGCCGGTAAGCGCATCTTCGCCGGTTCCGTGCAGGAGCTGGATCTTCTCATCGAGCGTCATTCGACTCAGTAATTGGTCGACTCGTGCGTCGCCCGTAACGACGGGCACTTTGGTTTGTGCCTGGACAGCAAGCGCGAATGCCAGGACCGCCGCGGAAACGATTGTGGTTGCCTGGAATGCGGAATTGCGAAGGAAGACTGCTGTTGTGCCGGACGAAGTTTTCATTGCATGACTCCGATGAATTGCACCCGGCAATCCCCATCAACAAGCCGCAAACGCGCGATCGCCTTCAGCTCTTCTAAGACGGGGTATGGGTGCACCACAGAATCGTACAACTCATCAGTTACGTTTTCAAAGAATCTGGAAGTTTTTTCAATAGCGAATTATCGATGGGAGCCGGAAGCGGCAGTTTTATCGCTGAATCTCACAGTGAATAAGGCTCTCGCGGAAGGCGTTAGGCGCCGTTGTCAGGCAGGTGTGTTTGACGTCTGCGGATGACCCAAAGCGCCACGCCGAAGAGCGCCCAGATTGTGCCGACGACCTTGGCGAGTGGGCCGAGGTTCCACCAGAGCAGAGCGCAGGTCACAAAGCCGCACAGCGCAAAAAGCTGCGCGTACCAGAGGCGCGATTTGCCCTCCTGCCAGGCTTGCAGCATCGCGGCTACATTCACGCCCATGAACGCCAACAGCGCGCCGTAGTTGAGCAGCTCGGTGCCGAGCTCGTAGCTCATGCACAGCGCTCCCACGAGGCAAATGCCGCCGATCAGCAGAACATTGTTGCGAGGAATCCGGTTCTTTGGATGCACGACGCCGAAGAAACGCGGGGGCAGCGCGCCGTCTTGCCCCATGGCAAGCATGAGCCGCGCGGCGCCGAGTTGCGAGGCCATTCCGGAGCCGATGGTTGCCAGCAACAGGGCGCCGTTGACAATGGCGAAGAGCACGGGGCCGCCGATGCGGCCGGAGATGAAGACGTAAGCAGTGTCAATGTCGGGAAACCCACTACCATGCGGCCAGGCCAGCTGGGCGAGATAGACCTCAACACTCGCTAATATTCCAGTAACGATGCATGTACCGACGATGGCGCGCGGAACGTCGCGCTTCGGGTTCGTGGCTTCATCGGTAAGAGTCGAGATGCCGTCGAAGCCGATATAGGTAAGCACGGCGATGGAAGTTCCGCGCAGGAGGCCCGATGAAGTAAATGTGCTGCGGTCGTAGAAGGGCAGCGTGAAGAACCCCGTGGGGTATGAATGCAGGCCGAAGACGTAACGAAGTGCCGCGCCTATCACCAGCAGAATAACGACGCCGAGAGCCGCAGCCATGGCGGCATTAATTTTTGCCGAGGTTTCAACGCCGTTACAGTTGAGCGCGGTAAAGAGGGCCGCGAAGGCAACGACGTAGACGATGTAAGGAATCCCAGGGACAAAATTGAGTGCCGCGCGGCTGCACCAGATAGTGCAGATGAGCGGGTTAATAACGTAGTCCATCACCAGGCACCAGCCGGTAAGATAGCCGAGGCTGGGATGGATTTGCTTGCCGACATAGAGAAACGCCGAACCGCCATGCGGATAGACGCGCGCCATGCGGCCATAGCTGATTGAAGTGAAGAGCATTGCGACCATGGCGAGCAGGATGGCCGTAACTACGTGCCCGTGCGCATCCTTCGCGATGACGCCGTAGCTCGGCATGGGCGCCGTGGGCTGGATGAGAATGATGCCGTAAAGAATGAGATCCCAGAAGCGAAGCGAGCGCCGGAGGCCGACGGGCGGTTGGGCCGCTCTTTCCTGATCCAGGGACATTCGTATCCTTGCTGCCGGGATTGTATTTCTCGGTTGGCGCCGGTCCGCGACTCTCGATGAATAACGAAAAACCGGCTCCAAAAGGACTCAGAAAGTGAAACGAGAACCGAACTGGAATTGGCGAGGCGAATTGACCGTTGCAGTGATCTGGCCAAAGTTCGCCGCTACGGATCGGATCGGTTTGCACTCCGGTAATGCTCGGCACGCTCGGCATTCCGAGTTGGGCCTTGTTGGCGATGTTATATGACGCGATCTCGATGCGCAGGTTTCTTTCGCCGCCAAGAGTGAAGTTCTTGTAGAGCGAGAGATCGAAGTCCTGCGCGCCCATGGTGCGGACGTGATCGAGATAAGCGGGCGCAGAACCTGCAACGTAAGTGGCTCGCCGGAATGGCAAAGCAGTTGTATTTGAACCAGGTGGCGATGTTGTGCGGTGCGCCTTTGGAGGGATCGCAGGTAAGATCCGGCCTCTGATTGAGGTAGGAAACGTCGGCTCCCACCACTGGCGAGGCGATCGGAATTCCCGTGCTCAAGTAGGCGATGAGGTTGGTTGTCCAGCCGCCCAGCACTGCGTTTCCTACGGCATGCAAGTCCACCGCGCGACCCGCTCCAATGGGCAGGTCGTATGAGGTCTCACCGGTGAACTGGTACTTCACATCCTGCGGACTCACAGAATGTTCGAAGCGCAGGTTCATCGTATCCTGCGGCGCGCCGGCGTGGGCGCCGACGAATCCCAGCGGCGGGTTGCCGTCGTCCGTAATGAGCTTGGCCCAGGTAAAGCTGGCCAGCGCGGTGAAGTGGTGGACAAGGCGTTTCTGAACCTTGAGCTGCATCGAGCTGTAATCCGAATCGCCGCCCGGATAGCCGTACACGTTTACGCCGTTTCCCGCACCGTAGTTGCCGCTGCCGTACTGCGGATACTTTTGCAAAGCCACCCACTGGGGCACGGTCGAGGCGCCATAGTTCGCATTGGTCGGAGGCTGGATTGCAGCCCATTGGTTGGGCACCATGGCGCAATTCGAGTTCGACGGGTCCACACATAGCGAAGCGCCATAAGTGCCGATGGTGGCCAGATCGAGCTCGTTCACATCGAGCGAGCCAAGCGGCAGGAACAGCCCGCGGCTGCCCACGTATCCTGCGCTGATTACTACCTGGCCGGGCAGCTCGTATTCGAGGCCGAAGTTGAAGTTGTAAGTGGTGGGAGTGCGCTGCGAATGCAGCATGGTGTTCAGCGTCGTCCCCAGCAGCGCGGCCGGCACGTTGCCGCTCAACGGCACTACGCCGTTGGGAAATGGATTGCTGAGTGAGTAGTCGCCGGTAAAGCTGGGAGCGGGATTTCCTGGGTCCGCTCCGACGCAGGCCGAGCTTCCGTTCAGAACCGAGTTGCCGTCGGCGTTGAGGCAGCTAGCATCCCAGTTGGTGACCGAGGAATAGCCGTCGCTGTCGAGCGCGGGGTTGCTGACCATCTGGGGGCTGGGGCCGTAGTAAAAGCCGCCGCCGCCCCGAACGACGAGATGAGGCGTAGCCTGCCACGCAAGACCGAGGCGAGGACCGAAGTTGTCGAGATTCGCCGTGAAGGGTGAGCGGTCGCCGCCGCCGACGAAGGCTTCCTCTCCGGTATACGAGACGCCGCCAGACATGCTCGATATTGCCGGATTGAAGTATTCCAGCCGGTTGTGCCGCTCGGTGCGCCCGCCGAAGATGTCCCACCTCAACCCGGCAGTGATGGTGAGTGTTGTGCTGGGACGGTACGTATCCTCGATAAACGCGGCGTAGTAGGGGTTGGCTTCGGCGGCGAAGATGTCCTTGGTGAAGTTGTAGCTCTCATTGCCCGGCGTCGATCCCAACCCAACCAGGGCAGAGGCAAAATCGCTGCCGCCCGACGGGTTCAAAACCGACTGGGTTGTGGCAGTCATGTCGAAGATGTAGTTGCCTGAAGGAGCGGGCGGCTGGCCAACATTCAGGAATCGTTTCAAGTATTCAAAGCCCGCTGAAAGCTCGTGCTTGCCCACTGTTTTGGTGAGGGCTGCGTTCGCGTCGCTGTTTTCGCTGGAATATTGAAACGTGTTCCAGTTCGCAGTGCCCCCGACGCCGCTGAAGTTCCACGTATCCGCAAATTGCACATACGGCAGTGTCTTATAGACCTCCTCGGCGGCAAGCGAGGAGGGGAAACCCAGTTGCGTGATGTCGTAGCCGACCTGTGACGGATCGCCGCCCTGGTTCTCATAGTGGCGCGTAAATGAGTACCGAAGTTGCAGAACCGTTGTCGGATTGAGCGTCAGATCGTCGGCAAGAAGCACGTTGCGCCCGTTGGTCACGTTCTGTGCGTAGTAGAGGTCCCACATACTGCCGTATGCGTTCACCAGCGAGGTGTAGAGCCGGTCGAAGGAGAAGCGGCCGAATATGCGCTGCCTCTCGCTCTTGTCCCAGTCCATGCGAATGTCGAAGCGCTGCGCGGTCGTAGGATCGGTGCCGGGCTTGAAAAAATTGTTGCTGACATCGTCGGAACTCTGGTCGCACGAGGTCGGGTCGGGATAGTTGCACTTGGGAAACTCCGACAGGAACTTGAGGGCAGTTGGATTGGGATTTGTAATCTTGTTGCCGGCGAACGCCTGACGGGTTCCATCCGGATTGTCGGCCTGCGTAGGATCGTAGATGGTGAAGCTGTCGGCGGAGAAATCGCCGTTCCGCTCGGCTGTGGTGGGCACCGTAAAGACGTTTGACCCGTCGTACAGCTGCTGCTGCGTAGCCTCGTAGTCTGCAAAGTAGAACAGCTTGTCGTGGCGTATCGGGCCGCCGATCGCCGCGCCCTCCTGGTAGCGGTGGAACGAGGGAGGCGTGTTGGAAGTTCCTCCGGCGATCTGGCTCTGTTTGTTGAAGTATTCGTTGGCAGCGAGCACATCCGGCCGGAAAACTCCGAAGACATCGCCATGAAGCTGGTTGGAGCCCGACTTGGTGACCAGACTAATGACGCCCGCTCCGCCGCTCTGGTACGAAGCCGGCGTGTTCTGCGTCTCGACGCGCGTCTCGTCGACCCCGTCTTCGGGAATCTCCATGGCCGGAAGGATCGTTCCTGCGTTGTTTTCAGCCAGGCCGATGGGGCTGCCGTCGACCATGTAATAGACGGAACCGATAATCGCACCGTTGATGGTGTACGAGGAAACGTCGATACCCGGCCGGCCGCTCGAGATGCTCGCGATGGTCTGGGAGCTGGACGAGTTTGGCGTTCCATTGGCAGGCGTTACGCCCGGGCTCAACTGAACCAGGTCAAAGACATTGCGGGTGAGCAAAGGTACGCGGTCGATGGTTTCGGCAGAGATGAGCTGCCCGACAGTCGAATTGCTGGTATCGACCAGCGAGGTGGCCTCATTCACCGTGACCACTTCATTGGTGCTGCCCACCTTGAGCGTGGCGTTGACCGTAGCAACCTCGTCGACGCTGACTGTGATGTTCGTAAGCTGGGCGCTCTCGAATCCTTTTTCAGCAATGGTGAGCTGGTAGTTGCCCGGCGAGAGTGAGACGAAGTTATATAGGCCGGCGGCGGACGAAACGGTAGACAGCCTGGTCCCGTTCGCCGGATTCAGTGCCGTAACTGTGGCGCCGGGAACGATGGCGCCATCCTGATCGGTGACCAGGCCGCTGATGCCGCCCCTGCCTGCCTGGGAGAATGCGGCTGAGCCCGCACAGACAAGGAGAAGAGCTGTAAGGAGGCGCCGGAGCGCCGGGGATGCGCTTGGAATTCTGTGGGTCATGGCCATTCCTTTTGTTCAAACATTAGTATTCAAACGTTTGAATAGTTTTGTTATAGTAGGGTGAACCTGGTCGGCTGTCAAGCGAAAAATGCCCCCGGAAACTGGCTGTGCAGGGTAGCCCAGTTCCGCGGAGGTCCGGCCTGGAGGCAGAGAAGTGGCTCAAAGAAAGTCAGGACATGTGACACTGCTCGACGTAGCCCGCGCCTGCGGGCTTTCCGTTTCGACCGTGTCAATCGTGTTGAGTGAGGCGCCGCTTTCGCATAATGTGGCCGCCGGAACACGAGAACGGATTCGTGCAATGGCCGGCAAGCTGGGCTATCATCCCGATGCTTTTGCCCGCTCGTTGCGGAGCCGCCGAAGCCAGACCGTTGGCGTGCTGGTCTTCGATCTCTCCGATCCGTTTTGCATTCCAGTAGTGCGAGGCATCCAGGCCGGGCTATCCTCTGCGCGTTATCTGCCGCTACTGATCGACGCGCAGTCCCAGCGCCCGCTATTCGACAGTTACATGAAGATGATTCTCGAACGCCGCGCCGAAAGTCTGATCGTCCTTGCAAGCTGGGTTTTTGAAGAGACCAATCTGTTGGCCGATTTGAAGAAGAACCATGTGCCGATCGTGATCATAGGCCGGGATTTGACCGAGCGCGGAATCAACTCAGTGTTCATTGACAATGAAGCGGGAGGAGCGCTGGCGATGCGCCACCTGGCGGAATTGGGGCATCGGAAAATCGCCGTGATTCGCGGACCGGGCGAAATGTTCGATAGCGATCCGCGCTGGGCGGGCGTAAAACGCGGCGCGGAAGAGAAGGGCATCAAGTTGGATCCGAAGCTGGTTTTTCAATTGCCGGGACTGGTTGGTCCCGCTTCGGGCTTTGAAGGCGGAGAACGGATGGCAAATGAGATGCTGGCGTCGGGGCGGCCGTTTACCGCCGTGCTTGCGTTTGACGATGTCACTGCACTGGGTGTGATTCGTGGGCTTATGAATGCAGGTGTGCGCGTGCCGCAGGACTGCTCGGTGGTGGGGTTTGACGACATACTACTTGCGGAAGTGGCAACGCCGGGGATCACAACCGTGCGACAGCCGATGAAAGAAATGGGGATGCGCGCCGCCGAGTGGGTGATGCAGGCGATCGAGGGCCGAGGGCGAGGAGTGAAAGATGGTCCGCATCTGTATAAGGCGCAGCCGGAACTTGTAGTGCGCAATTCGTCGGCGAAGCCGCTGCCGAGATCACACAAGGTTCGAGAGCTGAACGCGGCCGGTACTTGACGGGACGGGAATGAAGACGAACTCCTCTTGAGATTTAAACGATTGAATCAATGGATTTGCAAATTGCGATTTACATCTTAGGCGGCGGAGCGCCAAATGCATGAAGACTAAATCAGTTGTTGGAATTCTCGCCTTTCTGGCTTTTACGGCAAGCGCCAACGCCGCAACCGTGACGCATTTGCACGACGGATGGCGTCTGCAGTCGGCATGCAAGATCGAGGGCGGCGGAGAGAATATCTCCGCGCTTGGATTTCCGGTTGATGGCTGGCTGTCAACGAAGGTTCCAAGCACCGTTCTTGCCGCGCAGGTTGCATCGGGCGTCTTCCCCGATCCCTACTTCGGCATGAACCTCCGTCAGATTCCGGGAACCACATATCCAATCGGACAGCTCTTTTCGAATTTGCCCATGCCGAGCGACAGTCCTTATCGATGCGGCTGGTGGTACCGCACGGAGTTCAATGCGCAGGCGGCTGCAGGGGCGGATGGAAGATACTGGCTGCACTTCGGCGGCATCAACTATCGCGCTGAAATCTGGCTGAACGGCCACGAGATCGCGGACAAAACCAAAGTAGCCGGAGCTTATCGCACCTATGACTTCGATGTCACGCAGTCTGTGAATCCAGGCGAAGATAACGTGTTGGCTGTGGAGACGTTTGCGCCCACTGAGAAGGATCTAGGCATCAATTGGGTGGATTGGAACCCTACGCCGCCGGACAAGGATATGGGTTTGTGGGGTGCCGTGGACCTTGAGGCCACCGGCACGGTAACGGTGCGATCCCCGATGGCAGTAACGCACTTTGAAGATGACTCGCTTGCGGTGGCCGATTTGACGGTGTATGCGGAGTTGCAAAACGCGAGCGATCACGCCGTGAAAGGCGTGGTATCAGGCTCGGCAGCGGGAGCGAAGTTTGAGCAGCCCGTCGAACTGGAGGCAAATGAAAGCCGCACCGTGGTCTTCGCGCCGGAGCAATTCGCGCAACTGCGGGTTCACGATCCCAAGGTATGGTGGCCATGGCAGATGGGAGAACCGCACCTGGAGCAGCTCAAAATAAGCTTCATCATTGACGGCCTTGTTTCAGATGCGCGCAGTGTGGACTTCGGGATAAGAGAGATCACTTCAGAGCAGACGGCGAACGGCAGCCGCCTGTTTCGCGTGAATGGCAAGCGGATCCTGATCCGCGGCGGCGGCTGGTCGCAGGACATGCTGGTTCGATCGGACGATAGAAAACTGCGCGACCAATTCAAACTGGTACGCGACCTGGGACTGAACACGATTCGCTTGGAAGGCAAGCTCGATACCGAGGAGTTCTTCCACCTTGCCGACGAGCAGGGCGTTCTGGTGTTGGCCGGCTGGTGCTGCTGCGACCATTGGGAACATTGGCGGGACTGGACACCGGATGACTTGGAAATTGCGAAAGCATCGCTGCGCTCGCAGATGCTGCGGCTGAGGCAGCACGCCAGCCTGCTGGTCTGGTTGAACGGAAGCGACAATCCGCCGATTGCGAATGTTGAGAAGGCCTATCTGCAGGTTGAAGATGAAACACACTGGCCGAATCCGATCTTGTCATCGGCCTCGGCGACACCTACCACGGTGACCGGCGAAAGCGGAGTGAAGATGACCGGGCCGTATGACTACGTTGAGCCAAGTTACTGGTACGTCGCAACGAGATACGGCGGCGCGGTGGGCTTTAATACTGAAACCAGCCCAGGGCCTGCAATTTCCTCGCTGGCAAGCCGGCGCAAGTTCCTGCCTGATCCTGAGGCGTGGCCGCCGACCGCAAACTGGAGTTACCACAACGGCGGCGGCGAATTCACCAATCTGAAAGTATTCAATGGGGCCATGGAGGCGATCTATGCCAAGCCGAATTCGGCCGCTGATTTTGAGCGCATGGCGCAGACCATGGAATACGACTCAGAGCGCGCCATGTTTGAGGCCTACGCAAAGAATAAGTATTCGTCCACCGGTGTCATTCAATGGATGCTGAACAACGCGTGGCCGTCGATGATCTGGCACCTTTACGATTACTACCTTGACGCCGGAGGAGGATACTTCGGGGCCAAAAAGGCATGCGAACCGTTTCACATCCAGTACTCCTACGACGACCGATCGATCGTAGTTGTGAACAGCACCTACAACCCGGCCCAGCGGCTGAACGCGACCGTTGTGGTGCACGACCTGGCATGGAAGGAACTTTACCGCAGCGAGGGCACGATTACCGCGCAGGCCGACAGTTCACAGCGGGTTTTCGTGATCCCGGATAGCCTTTACGCAAGTGCTGAGCGAGTTTTCTTCATCGACCTGACACTCAAGGATGCGACGGGCCGTCTGCTAAGCAGGAACTTCTATTGGGTGCCGGGAACGTTGACGACATTCAATTGGGAGCAGACGGACTACACGCACACGCCTGCTGCGCGATACGAAGATCTGTCGGCGCTCACAACGCTGCCACAAGCTACGGTTACAACGAACGCCGAGATTGAGAAAACGACGGAAGGACGCAAGATCACCGTCCACCTTGCGAACTTGTCTGAAAACCTGGCATTCCAGGTGAGCGCGGCGGTCAGGACATCTTCCGGCGATCTGATAGCGCCGGTCTTATGGTCTGACAATTGGATCGAAGTTGCGCCCGGCGAATCGGAGACTCTTACGGCAATGCTGCCCGAAGACGCGCCGGATTCACCGGTCGTAAATATCGCAGGATGGAACGTGGCGACGACAAGCATTACGCCAACGCCCGCAGCCGCACGCTAAACTCGCGCGATTGCGCGTAGGCTCAACTGCCCGTTTCACCGAAATAACGGAGGCCTGTCTGCTTCACTCGTTCCGCGCTGCGTGTCCGGTTGGGCCTGTGTTTTAAACACCAGCCGGTTTTCGCCGACATGAAGCTTGGCCACAGGGATCCAGTACTTCGCATATCGCACGCCGTTCAGCGTCACATCGCGCACATAAATGCCTTCGCCCTTGCGCTCGATTATCAGGGTTCTACCGCCTGCGAGTTTCAGCGTGGCTCGGTCGAACATCGGCGTGCCCAACACCACGCCGGCAACGCCCGGTATCGCGGGATACATGCCGAGCGCGTTCCAGACATAAACGCCTGAAGTAGCGCCGAGGTCGTCGTTTCCAGGGATTCCGTCGGGAGCGGCTTTGAAGGTCGCTTCGCCAATTCGCGTTACAACTTCCTGAGTCTTCCACGGCTGACCAGCAAAGACGTAGGCATACGGCACAACAAAGTCCGGTTCATTTTCAATGTTGAAGCATGGTTCGGCCCAGCAACGCAACTTGAGAAAGAACTTGTCGAGCCGAGGAATTACCGCATCCTCGCCCCCGACGGCAGCAAACAAGGCTGGGTAATCGAACGGAATCATAAAAGTGTACTGCCATGTGTTTCCTTCTTCAAAGCCCTGCTGGTCCATCGCATCGGGATTGTAATGGCGGCGAGGCAGCGACTTCTCCGCATCGAATCCTGTAAGCCAGCTTCCATCGCTCAACCGTGGGCGAATCCATTTTGTATCTGGGTCGACCAGGTTCTTCCAGCCCTGTGACATTTTCAGGAATCGGTCGGCCGCATCGTTGTCTCCCAACGCGCGCGCAAATTGCGCGGCGGCAAAATCATCGCAGCCGTACTCCAGCGTGCGAGAAGCTGAGATATCGTCCTTCTCGGCAGGCACGTAGCCAAGCTTCAAATAGTCTTCGATGAACGGCCGCTCTTTGTTGTCGGTGGTCTCGGTTGCCGCGCGCACCATGTACTTCAGAGCGGTTTGAGCGTCAAAGCTACGTGCGCCAAACGCGTACGCCGACGCAATCACCGGCACTGGAGAGTCGCCGCCCATCACGTACGTCACGTCGTTGGCTGCCTCCCAGCGCGGAAGCTGTCCGCCCTGCACCGCATCGTTCACCAGCGACTGCAGCATATCGCTCTGGCGCTGAGGCTCAAACAATGCCTGCATCTGTACGGTGTTTCGATAGATGTCCCAATCGGAGAAGTTCGCATATTGTGCTTTTTGGCCACCAGCGACGGCGTGCACTTTCTTGTCGAAGCCCATGTAGCGGCCGTCCGCATCGCTGAACGTTGTAGGCGAAAGAAATGAGTGATAGACACCGGTGTAATACTTCGTCCGCTGTGCTTCGGTTCCTCCAACCACCGTGAATCGCTCGAGCAGATTCGACCATGTTTGACGGACCTTGGCGCGCACGGCATCAAAGTCCCAACCCGCGATATCGTGCGTCATGTTCTTACGCGCGCCGTCGGCATCTACGAACGAAACCGCAACCTTGAGCTCGATTACGCGCTCATCGCCAAAATCTAGCCATGCCCCTGTGTGGCTGCCCTTGGCATTTTTGCCATCGCCGCCGATCGTGGCATCCTGCCAAAACACCGCCTTCTTGAATGGCTTGTTGAATTTTCCTGCGCCGAAGATTGTGTAGTGCGAATTCGTCCCGCAAAAATGGCCTGCATGTGAATACGCTTCGTAGCTGTCTTGTCCGCTCAGCGAGATTCCATTCTCATCTTCGCCTGCGGCACGCTGCTGGCCCCGCCCGCCGAATGTTCCGGCGCTTGATCCGGCATTGATTAGCAGCCGTGCCGGCATTCCCTGCGGGAACGTGAACCGCGCAATGCCTGCGCGATCCGTCACGGTGATTTCAACGCGAACGCCATTCGCCAGCGTGACGGCGTAGTAGCCGGGATGGGTTTCTTCCTGCGCGTGGTCGAATTGCGCTGCATACTGCGTAATGTCCGTTCCCGGGCTCGCGGTAAGTTCGCCGGCCACTGGAAGCACGGCGAAGTCGCCGTAGAGTTCACAGCCCGCTCCGCTGATATGCGTCAAGCTGAATCCGAGGATTGAATTCGCGGCTGCGACGCCGGGCTGCGCACTCTGTCCATACTCATACCATGCATTTGTGTTTGTGTCGGGGCTCCATTGAATCATGCCGAAAGGAAGCGTCGCTCCCGGAAACGTGTTCCCGCCGCCCGCAGTGCCAATGAGCGTGTCGACAGCATCGTAGGGGCTCTTCGCCGCTTGCGCCAGCGCCAGTTGAACCGCTGCAGAAGCCGCAAGAATTGCGGAAATCCGAGCCACTCTTTTGAAATTCATGATTGCATCCCCATTTTGTGTGGAACTTATGAATTGCAAAGACCCCTCATTGTTTCAGCGAACACTCGACCCTGTTGTCTGCGGCAATCTACTGTCAACTTCTGCACTCTCTGTGTTCATACGCAGAAACTCTGCCGCAAGAGCTAATGGATCGTCAGCGTAAATGTGCCGGTTTGTTGCAGGGCTCCTGAGGTTGCTGTTACCGTGACTGTCGCTGTAATCGGTTGGGTCTGCTGCTGGCTTGGCTGCGATCCGCCGCAACCAGATGTCGGCGTCAGGCCTGCAGCAATCGCGACGAAGGCAAACATGACTGCAATCACGCTTCGCTTCCTCACGAATAGCAAAAGCAACGCCGCGGCCAGAGCAGTGCCATGAAGAAATGGCAGGGTTTTCGGTTGCGTGGCGTCGGCGGACGTAGTGCTTGAAACGGTTAGCTTCGTCGACGAAGCACTCCCCGAAGGTGTGACAGAGGAAGGATTAAAACTGCAGGTAGCGACTGATGGTAGTCCTGAACATGCGAAAGTGACGGCAGAGTTGAATCCGTTTGCCGGCGTCACTGTCACGGTCGCGCTTCCGCTGCCCCCCGATTGTATGGAGAGCGCCGTGGGAGAAATACCCAGGCTGAAGCTTGGTGCGGGAAGGTTGATGTTGTAAGTCGCGGAGCCAATGTTGCTGGTGGAGTAGCCCGCGGCGGTGGCGATGGCCTTGATGGTTTCAGTCGCCGAAACCGTAATCGCGCCGGAGTATTGCGTCGAATTGGTAGTGGGCGTGCTACCGTCGGTCGTGTAGTAAATCACCGCATTCGGTGTCGTGTCGCCGACAGTTACCGATTGCGCCGATGTAAACGTGCCGCCAATGGGATTGAACGTCGGAGTCGCGGCTTGAGGTTGTGTCACGGCAACTGTATAGGTTGCCGAGCTTACACTACTGGGTGAGTATCCGCTCGCAACCGCGAGGGCATTGATGGTCTCCGAACCAGGTACCACTGTAATTGCGCCGCCATACAGAAACGAGTTCGTCGAGGGCGCGCTTCCATCGGTCGTGTAATAGATGGAGGTATTCGGAGTTGTATCGGTGATGGTAACTGCCTGGGCTGATTGATAACTTCCGGCGGCCGGTGAGAAGGTGGGCGCCGATGCCTGCGGATCGTTGGCGTTGTATTGAACATAATAGAAGCTATTTCCGCTAAACCCTACATATACTGTGCCAAAGACATCCCAGCTCGCAGCCATATCGTATGGAATGTCGAAGATTCCGTATGGGTAATAGGAAATCCGGTTGAAAGTAATCCCTCCATCGATCGATTGGAAGATGCCCCATTTGGGATCGCCTGCCAGTAAGCCGTACACGTAGATTGCCGGATAGCTTTGCCCGGAGGCTGCTTTTCCAAGCGCAAGCTGCCAGGCATAAGTAAAAGCTGCGCTCTGCTTAAATGAGTTGCCCGCGTCCGTGGTGTGATAAAGCCCGTGACTATGAGCCCCTTGCCAGCCATCCGCGAGCCAGAGATCGCCCGATGTATTTGGATTCGCCGCCATTCGACCCCAATGAGTATAGTTAGGAACTTCGGTTGTTCCTGCCGTCTCAGCCCAGATAACTCCTCCGTCGGTACTTTTCCAGAATCCGCCGTCGCTCGTCGTGTTACCGAACGTCGTCTTCAGATAGAAAGTCCCCGGCGTGATCGGGTCGGCGACGAGTTGATGCTGCGCGAGAACATAAATCCAGTCGCCCATTTGAACCGGCAAGAAAGTGTAGCTCGTATTCGACGGACACTCGGTGAATGTAGTTGCGCCTGAGACTTTGTTGAAGGAGGCTGTCTGGGTCCAGGTGGCGCCGCCGTCTTTGGAATAGAATGGCGCCGGTACCTGACCGAATTGGGCATTCGTGTCGCCGGAGTTAGTCGGGAACCACACAATATTGTCCGCGCCGGGCGGTTCGTTTTGCTGGCCCGAGGGACGCGCCGACACCGCAACCTCTCCGCCATAGAGAATGCAGGGATGCGTGCCGCTCACGATTGACGGAAACTCAGTCCAGGTGTTGCCGCCATCGCTGCTGTAACTCGCATATTGAAACTGCGATTGAGTTCCCTGGCTCGTTTCATCGTTGACGTCGGGCGCCACAACAAAAGTCGGCGCGTTAGGCGCGTACGCGATGTCCTGCGACATGCCCAGCCCGTAGCCGCCATTGGCCCAGGTGCTGATGGGGTAGTGCTCCGCTGAGTACGTGTCGGGATCGGGAATGGTGAATTCTGATTCGTCAGCAGCCCCAAGCACCGGAATTCCGCCGGGTGGAATGGCCGCGGCCGAGGTTTCCATTTCTTCAATGCCGTCTGCCATGGTTGTCCATGTCGGCGGATTCGTCGACGTGTCCGTAGCGTCATTGGGCGTAGTTGTGATGATCCCGTTATTGCCGCACGGTTGCCACAGGTTTCCGAGTGAGTCGAAATACAAACCGCTCTCAGATACGTAATATCCCTGGGGCCTGAACGATGAGGGATTAAGCCATAGGATGGGCTGATTAGTCGCCCAGTTATAGTGATTGCCGAGCATCGATCCAGGTTTTCCCGCCGTCCAGCGATCGCTGCAACATGTCGCCTGCATCAATAAAGATGCGATTCGGATTCTTGGGATCGATCGCGATGCCGCCGGTGCCGCCGTTCGGTGTGGCAACGGTGGTCCAGGCACCAGCGCGGCTTAGTTTGAAGATGTTGTTGCTCGAGTTTCCATCGGTCACCCATAAGTCACCCGCGGAATCAACTGTCGCCCAGCATAACTGCGACTGGGGCTGACCGCTGCCGCAGATATTATTCGCGGCTGGGTCGGTCACATCCGTCCAAGTCTGGCCGCCATTGGAGCTCATGACCACGCCGCCACCACTTACTGCATCGTTATTCGTTTCATCGTGCTTTATGTAAGTGACATAAATCGTGCCGCTCACGGCCTGGCCACTTACTTGCACCGTGCCGTTGTTTCCGTCGAAACGCGGGAGTTGCGACTCATAGCGAACGGTAGATGTGTTGGCGAGGTAGCCTCCGCCTGTCATCTCGGTCCAGGTCAGCCCGCCGTCCATGGTTCGATACAAACCGTCGCTTGCGCCCTGCGCGCCGGGGCTGCCAAAGAAAGCCACGTTGCCGTTGTTGGGATCGAATGCCAGGCGCTCGCCGCTGGTCTGGGATGACAGGTTCCCACTCAAGGAGAGATTGCCGGCCTTGAAGGTTACGCCTCCGTCCCAGCTTGCGTAGACATTGAGATTTATGCTCGGATTTGTTGTCGAAAGGTCCGACGATTCGTTGAACTGATACGCGACGAGAATATGGTCTGGATTTGTGGCGTCGATTGCAATGGCGCCGGCGCCAGCGTTTGCGGGCGCAGCGGTTATGCTCGATGGAAAGGCGCTTGCCAGCTTTGTCGGCACCCAGGTTTGTGCCGCGTTGTTCCAGCGGTAAAGGTTTTCAACGTCGCCGCGCGCATACATGCGGGTTGGGCCGGAAGGGCTGATTGCCATGCCCCGAATCCATCCGCCGGCGCCAATCTGTACCGGCGCCCAGGTGTAGCTGGCCGAGAGATCCTGATCCTGAGCGACGCAGGAATTGGCAATGAGTATTGCCGCGGCGACCGCCAGAAGCGGGCCGAATCCTCCAAGCCTGAATTGCCGATGCATTATTATTCCTTCCGAGCCTGCAAATGGGGCAATTCTCAGGCCGTGGCTCATCCTCTGTTCAATCGCTTCGGAAGAGTGCTGCCAACCTCGGATTTGGATTGTATAGATTAGCAACCTGGCATACAAGTTTGGCGGTCACGCCGCGCAGTCTCGCATAGGAGGGCCTGTTGGCGAATATGTGAATCATTTAGACGTTGTGAACTCAAGGGCCTGCACAATGTTGCCATACAAGATGTGGCTGACAGCGCCGGTCGAGGTGACGGACGAACGCGGGTAGACATTGGAGTACGCGCAATCGGGACCGAGGTCGAGGGATTCCCCAGGGTTCCCCGATCAGCCCGCCGCACAGCAATCTCTACATGTGCCGGTTCGTGCTGGGATGGACGGTGTTGGGGCACCGACAGACGAAAGGGCCGGAAACAGATAGGCCGGACCTATAACACCGCGTCACATCTCGCCTCCACACAAGCCCTCAAGGCCAAAGCCACAGATTTGCCGCCTGCCTTTTGCACTTAATTACGTGGGCCGCGCGCAGAATTGAATCATGCATCCAATCTCCACTCTTTCCTGCACACTGGATATGCATGACCATCCATCCCGGCACATCGGTTACTTCTCCATGTTCCTGATAACGAGTAGATACCCCCCTACCCCCGGGGTGGCTCAAGAGTAAATAGGGTGTTATCGATGCTAACTATAGGCAACTAAATTATGTTCGCTCGCATAATGTAACAAAAAGGCTGTTACATTTGTTTCGCACGAAAACGCGTTCTAAAGGACTTATGGCGCAAATCGCCATCTTTTTATGCTAAACTCGCGTACTTTTCGCGCCCGGGAATTCCGTCATAAATGGCTGAACTCAAACTGTTTATGTCGCTTCCCAAGCATCGCCCGATTCTCTCGAATTCACGCCAAAGCGCACCGGAACGTCACCGATGCGTGAAGCAGTTCACTTCCCCGGCATTAATCGAGAGGGCCGCCTTACATGGATAGAGCCCGATTGCTCAGACCACGCAACGCAATCTCTCTAATGTGACAAGTACCTGGTGCGCCTCAGTGCGCGGATGGCAAGAGACACTGCGCATAGGTAGAAAAAGGTGGAATACATGAAGAAACTCGTAACGTTAGTGGCATTAGTCAGCCTGGGTGCGGCCGCGGCCGCCACGGCGGAGACTCGCGAAGAAGTGCAGAACCGGCTGGATAATGCAGCGTTGGTGCTGCACCAGATCATGGCCGCGCCGGATAGAGGCATACCCGAAGAAGTGCTGGAACATGCGCGGTGCATCGCCGTCGTTCCCCACATGATCAAGGGTGGCTTAGTTTTTGGCGGGGAGAACGGCAAGGGCGTTGCCACCTGTCGCACCGAAAACGGATGGAGCGCGCCGGCATTCTTCGCTATTACAGGTGGAAGCTGGGGATTGCAGATCGGCGTCGAAGGCGTGGATCTGGTCATGATCTTCCAGGGCGACAAAGGAATGCTGCGACTTGAAAATGCCAAGTTTCAGCTTGGAGCGGATGCCTCGGCGGCAGCCGGACCGGTAGGGCGGCATGCCACTGCCGATACTGACTGGAAACTGAATACCGAGATCCTGACTTACTCGCGCGCTAAAGGCGCCTTTGCTGGACTCACCTTGACCGGGGCCGATGTTCGCCGCGACAACAGTTCCATGGATACCTTCTACGGGCTCGACGTCTCCTCACACCGCGTTTTGCGCGGCGAAGTGGCGACACCCGCTGCTGCAGACTCGTTCATCGATGCCGTCAGGCAAGCAAAGGCTCAGTCGATCGCCGCAAACTAAATAATTGTTCCTGTCAACCTACTGTGAGCGCCTGAGCCGCATCTCATGTCTCAGGTGCTCGCAACGCGCGAAAGGATGTGTATATGCTTTGGACAGTTTTTGTAATCCTTCTGGTTTTGTGGCTTTTGGGCTTCAGCTTGCACATCGCCGGTAGCCTGATTCACATTTTACTGGTCGTAGCGTTGATCGTTCTAGTCATCAACCTGGTCTCCGGACGCCGGGCCGCGCTCTGAGGGGACATAGCAAAGCCCGCTGATTTAGCGGGCTTTAGCGTCAATTGACTGGTAGCGCTACCGGGAATCGAACCCGGGTTTTAAGATTGAGAATCTCACGTCCTAACCCCTAGACGATAGCGCCTTTAAATTCAATAGTTTACCGAAAAACGATGGTGGAATTACTGCTAGGAAAGCTGCTAGTAAGCCCACTTTCCGCCCGGTTCGATGCAAAACGTGAGACTTCAGCCTGTTCTAAAGGCGTTGGTCAACGTTTTAATACAAGTGACATATCTTCAGTCACTTGGAATGGCAGCGGACGCAATTACCTTCCCTTTCGGGCCAAGTTTAGTATCGCCGAACCGAGTGAAAATGGCAATTCTTAAACCAGGTTTTAGGCTTCGGGGAGTTGGTAAGGTTCTAACCCTTATACGGAATATTCCCGCTGTTGTGGGAAGTGTGGGGGGATTCTTTCAAGCGAAAACCGGTGACGCCAGGATTCCGCGGAGCCGCGATCAGTGATTTGAGGGCCGCAGCGTTGCCGATAATTGCGGATCGGGTCCGCCATCGAAGAGACTATTGTTGCTATGTCGCAATCGGGTCGTAAACTCACGTTGGAAGAGCGGGTCGCACGGGCTGCGGAAGCCGCGTTGTCGCGCCAGCAGCACGTCAGCGCCATTGATGTGTTGTGCGGAATGGGGCTCTTGCTGCCCATGCACGTAGACTCCTGGCGCAAAGGACAGGTGGATTACCTGGAGCAAGTCATTCAAGGAAATCTCCACAAGATTTCTTCGTCCATGGAAATATTCCGACGCTGGGCGCGGGAAAAGGGCCTGAAGCCAAGTGAAACTGGCTACGTGCGCAGAGCGCGGTCCGGGACCATCCCCTTGCAATTCAGCAAGAGCGGAGAGCCGGCGATCGAGAAGAACTACTCAACGCACTACATATCGCCCGCGCTCTCTGAGCGCAAGCAGGAGAAGCTGCAGGAAAAGCTGAATCGTGCTCCACAACCAGTCGTATTTCTGACCCTGCGCAACGCGCAGTGCTCGGAGTGCGGCGCTGAGATGGACCAGGGATCGTTTCTTTTGATGGAAGCTGAGCAGCCGTTGTGCCTGGCATGCGCGGGTTTAGGCGACCTCGAGTTTCTTGCCGCCGGCAACGTGGCTTTGACGCGGCGAGCAACAAAGCATAGCGCGCGAAGCGCAGTGGTGGTCCGCTTTAGCCGGGCTCGAAAACGCTACGAGAGACAGGGTGTTCTCGTTGAGACATCGGCTCTGGAAAAAGCCGAGCAGGAATGCGCGGAAGATGCGGATGAAAGGGCGGCTGGACGCGCGCGTGAGGCCGTGCGACGGCGGGAAGAAGACCGCAAGCTGGTGGCTCGCATGGTGAAACAGATCGGGGTTCTGTTCCCCGGCTGCCCGACAACATGAACGCGCTGCAATTGCCGAACATACCGCCGCCAGAGGTAGTGGGCGCGTTGGGCGGACGGAGGCGGGCAGGAATCTGGAGGATCGCGCTTTGACTGCGGCGGTCATCGCAGCCGTTCGGCATCAACATACCGAATACGACAAATTGCTGACACAAGGAATGGATCGTGCTGCAGCCCGTGAGCAAGTCGGCGATAAGATCGACGAGATTTTGGCGGCGTGGCGACGTGAGGGCCGCTCTGTACTCTGAGGCATGAAGCCCGCCATGTTATACGCTCTTGAAGAGGGATCACTCCTATGCTGATTGAACAGCAGATCGCCGAGCGGCGGCAGAGGGCCGCGACGGCTCCGCTGAAGATTTTGAGACGGCCCGAAACCGGGCCTTATGGAGATTACAGTGTCAAGTCGGCTAGCGGGCGGACCTATAAAGTGGCCATTCGCGGCCTGGGACTCTTTGAGAATTATTGCTCCTGCCCGGATTTCGCGATCAATACGCTGGGAACCTGCAAGCACGTTGAGGCGATGCTTCTGCAACTGCGGAAGCGCCATCAGAAGACGCTGGAGACTGGGAAGTTCAAGCGAACGCGCGCATCCATTTCTCTTCAATATGGGAACACCATCGAGGTGCGGCTGCGCATGCCTGCTTCACCTTCGCCTGCGCTCTTGTCGCTTGCGCGCAGAATACTTCGACGCCAGCGGTTTTCTGCGCCGCGATCGTTACCGGCGATTCGCCGAAGTGCTCGAGGCGCTGCGCATCGCAGATGGTCAGGCGGTTATCTATAGCGACGTCCTGGATTACATCGACCGGGAAAACGAGTTGGCCGAAGGTCTGGAACTGGAGCGCAAGCTGCTCGCGAAATTGAAGCGCGGGCAAGATCCCACCGCCGGCATTCTAAAAACGAAGCTTCTGCCCTATCAGACCCGCGGCGCTATGTTCGCGGCTTGCCGCGGGCGCGCGGTTCTGGCAGACGACATGGGGCTTGGCAAAACAATTCAAGCATTGGCCACGGCCGAACTTCTTGCGTCAACGGCGAGGCATCGAGAGAGTGCTGGTGATTGCGCCGGCCTCGGTCAAATACCAGTGGAAGACGGAGATCGAAAAGTTCACCGATCGCTCGGTGAAGATCGTCGAAGGTCTGTTGCCGCAGCGACGCGCGATGTATGCCTCCCCGGAGTTTTTCACCCTCACTAACTACGAGCTGGTTCTCAAAGACATCCGATACATGCAGGAACTGCGTCCGGACCTGATCATTCTCGACGAGGCGCAACGAATCCGCAACTGGACCACGGCGACAGCGCGCACGATCAAACAATTGAAGAGCCGCTACGCGCTGGTGCTTACCGGCACGCCGCTCGAAAACAAACTGGAGGAGCTATTTTCCGTTGTGGAGTTCGTCGATGGCCGCAGGCTGGGGCCGGCTTTCCGCTTCGTAGACGAACACCGCGTGCTGGATGACAAGGGCCATCTGACCGGCTATCGCGGCCTGGATCAGATTCACGAGCAGTTGGCCCCGATCCTGCTGCGGCGCACGCGCCCCGAGGTGCTGAAGGATCTGCCCGAGCGAACCGACAAGGTCTTCCGCGTGCCGTTGACCAGCCAGCAGGCAGAACCTTACTACGAGCAGAGCGATATGCTGGCGGCGCTCATGCGCAAATGGGAACGCCAGGGCTGGCTCTCCGAGATCGATCAAAAGCGCATTCTCTGCTACATCCAAAACATGCGCATGTTGTGCAACTCGACATTCCTCTTCGACAAGCAGACCCATCATTCGCCCAAGCTCCAGGAGTTTCGCGAGATCATGACCGACTTCGTCGTCGGGCGAGGAGCGCAAAGTGGTGGTGTTCAGCGAGTATGAGCGAATGACGCATCTGGCGGGCGAGGAGTTGCGCAAGCTGGGCATCGGATTCGTGTCTCTCCATGGTGGCGTTCCCTCGCGCAAGCGCGGCGCATTGATCGAGAAGTTTCGCAACGATCCGGCCTGCAAGGTCTTTCTCTCGACCGATGCGGGAGGCGTGGGCCTCAATCTGCAAGCGGCCTCGGTGGTGGTGAACTTCGAGCCTCCGTGGAACCCGGCCCGGCTGGAGCAGCGCATCGGGCGCGTACACCGGCTGGGCCAGTCGCGTCCCGTACACGTAATTCACATGCTCACGGAGAAGAGCATCGAAGAGCGCGTGTGGGAGACGCTGGCCTTGAAGAAATCGTTGTTTGCCGGAGTCTTCGATTCACCCACGGACGAGGTCAGCTTTGCCAAGCTGGGCCGCAAGACAATGCTACAGGCGGTGAAGGAGATCTTCGCCGAACAGCCGGGCCGGCCCAAACCGGTGATTGATCACGCTCCCGCCGAGCCGGTTCCTCTTACGCAGCCGCAGCAGGATGTTCAGATGCAGCCGACCGATTTAGCGGGTGAAACGGTACCAGTGCCTGCCGGTACTCGTCCTTCCCCTTCGGCAATTCCTGGCAGCAACGGCGTCGAGTTTGCCGCGGCCTCGTTCTTCGAGGCTGGACTGCGACTGATCGAATCAATCACCGCGGGCGGCACTGCGGGAAGCCTGGAAGGCAGCACTACTGGGCGCTCTACAACCGCTCCCGAACCGCGCGCGGCTCAAGTCTTGCCCATGCTATTCACACGCGACGCCCGGACGAACCGCCCGGCATTGACCATCCCTCTGCCTGATTCAGTGACCCCGGAGCGGCTCACCAGCGCGTTTTCGGCTCTGCTGAACATTGTTCGGAAAATCCGTGAGCGCACCTGCCACTCCAGAGAACCAGAGTTGACCGGCATCAACCGAAGAAAAAGTTCGTCGACCGTGCAACCAGTGGTCAAGTTCATGCCCGGGTAGAAGGTTCCAATCAGACGAAGTGAGCGGGGACTGGGATGGACTGGGAAACGGTTTGGTTACGGGTGTGAGACTTAAAGAAAAGACAGCCGGTCAGTCGCCTGGTCGATTGCGTACCCGATTGCGCTGTAGCCCCTTAATCTGCGCTCGTACATTCTTGCCAGCATCAGGACCCCGTTGTCGATGTAATCATAGACTTGTACGACGCGCTTGTTGTCGTGGAGACGATGGAGGCGGCCAGCATATTGCTGCAGTGTCCCCTTCCAGGAGATAGGCATGGCGAGAAACAACGTATCCAGGCGCGCATCGTCGAATCCTTCGCCGATATAGCTTCCTGTCGCCAGAATCACACGCGATTCGTCGTCTGGCACAGCCGCCATAGCCTCTGCGGTCAGCCGGCGCTGCTTCTTGCCCATGCCGCCCTTCAAAACAAAAACGTGTTGGGCGGCGCCACTGAGTCTTGTTGCGAAATACTGTAGATGCTCCGTCCTGCCAGTCAGGAGCAGAGGCGAACGTCCTGACTCGATGGCACGTACGATGTCGTCGGCGATCATTGCATTGCGTGACGCATCATTCGACAGCGCACCGTAGACATCCTGAATCGTCACTTCGGTGAGATCGGGCGGCATCCGGAAATCCGTGTGACGGGGAACCACCCTATGTTCGAAAGGGTTCATTTCCGCCATTGCCTTGGCGCTCATGCTGAACCGGACAGGGCCACACTGCATATAGATAATTGGATGGTGTCCATCTTTTCTCGTCGGCGTAGCGGTCAGACCAACGACATATTTCGCTTTCACCTGCTTCATCACCTGCTCAAACGTAAACGCAGATATGTGGTGGCATTCATCGACGATGACTTGGCCGTATTCAGCAACAAAGTCCTTTACGGCTTCTTTCTGATAGAGGCTCTGAATGACCGCGACATCGATGCGCCCTGTCCGGTGCATCTTTCCGCCGCCGATATGCCCAATCGAGACTGCGGGCATATTCAGGAACATCGCCAGCCGTTCCTGCCATTGATCGAGTAGTTGTTGCCGATGAACCAGAATCAAAGTATTGACCTTGCGCTTTGCGATCAGCCATGCCGCCACGGCCGTTTTCCCAAACGCCGTCGGGGCGCAGAGAATTCCCTCGTCGTGGACGCTGATCCCTGCGACAGCCTCCTCTTGGACGGGCCGAAGCTGACCATCGAAATCCACTGTGATAGGTGTGCCTGCAAACCGTTCGTCCCGAACTTCGGGCCGGATCTTGTGCGCCTGCAAAAGGGCCATTACCTCCGTCAGACACCCGCGCGGTACGGCAATGTGCTGGGGAAAATCCTGGCCGCACGCGATCACGCGCGGTTTGGCATATGTCGGAAGCCGCATCGCCTGCGACTTGTAAAACTCCGGGTTCTGGAATGCCGCCAGCCTGAGCAGACGATTCAACATGGCCGGTGGCAGGCCCTGCTTTTCCACGTAAAGAAGATTCGCGCGGACGATCTGCACCGTTTCAGGGAGTGGTCCCTCAATCGGCCGCTCCATCCGCCTTCGTGAAGGTGGCAATGTCCAGGGATCTTGTGCATCTTCGTCATCGGCAATACTGATGCGAACCCCGATCAGATCGCCATTGCGTTGGGCATCGGCGATGACTTCTTCCGCGGCTGTGGTAGACATCCGTCGAATCGTAGAAAGAAACCCCCACTGATCCGGATACGGACGGAGGCTGGCATCGATGAAGACACTGTTGTCCGACTTGCGCGGTGCAAACTGCAAGGGAAGCGCAATCAGGTTTCCGAACCCGCCTTTGGGCATCGTGTCCTGGTTCGGGAAGAAGCGGTCATAGGAATCGAGGCCTAGTTGATGCCGGCGTTCCATAGTCCGCGTGAGAACCGCGCATCCAAGTTTGCGTGCGGTATTTGCCGGAATTGCATGTTCAAAGAAGATCCAAACATGGCCACCATTTCCAGAGCGCGAGCGTTCCAGGGCCGCTGGCACGTTCAACTCCTGGCATGTATCGAGAAACGCGCGGGAGTCGTCGGTCCATGTTTTCTTATCGAAATCCACGGCGAGAAACCAACAGGTCTCGTCCGGGAGTAGAGGGTAAATGCCAATAGTCTCTTTTCCGAGAAGATGATTCTCGATAACCACGTCGCTCAACGGGAGGAATTTCCGTGTATTCCGATCGACCTTCTTCCGATCCTCCGGCCTGCTTGAGTTGATGGCTTTCCAATCCTTCAGCGCCGCTGGTGAGTATCCAGACCGGCCGTCGGAATTCTCCCATCGCCGCGCATAGACATCTTCTCTCCCGCGAAACAGGCTCCGGAAGAGCGCGATCCGTTTGCGAGCGCGTTCCTCCTTGTTTTCCACTGCCGCGGGCGTAATCGTTTGAACCGGACGTGCATCGTCTGGTACGAACTGTGGAACAGGGATGCCGTGAGCGGCCAGAACACGGCGCAGCCTCGCATTCTCTTCCCGCAGCCGCTGGTTCTCCTCGTCACGCTGCTCGAATGAAACCGATTCTGAACTTCTGCTGGCCATCTCCGATCACTGCTCCATGCCGCCTACCAGAACGTTTTCGAGGAACTCGCGCACGTTGTCGAAGACCGCAGCGATGTCCGTCTGCAGCCCACATTCTTCAGCGAGCGCCCGGAAGGGCGTTTGCCATTCCGGCGGCGGTACGCTCAAGCTTGTTGGCAAAGCGTGAGTCCCCCTTCGATCAAAGGTCAGATGCAATGCGTTGATTACCCTCCGCCGGTCAAGTTGGTTGTCTGCGATCAGAAGAGCCAGATCCACCAGATCCTTCACCCGACTATTCGGTGAGCTTCGCGGAAGCGTGTAAGCGTGAATCTTCTCGGCGAATTGCTGTTCCCGAGAGATCATCCGTACACGTGGCTTCTCGATTCCTGCAAACCCGAGCCAGTCATGGCACTCGGCGGTTTCGAGAGGCTGTATCACCACATCACCAACGCCTGCGTCGAGATGAAACCGAGCGAAGATCCTTCCATCCATACGTGTCTCGACCGAATAGCGAGCGCCGCCGTAAGGGGCCGCAGTTATATCCATAACGGGTGGTCCAATCGTGTACTCGAACCAATCATCGAATGAGACATCGGCCATCGCCTGCAACATCTCTCGTATTGCTCGGACTGGATCGCTACCTTCCACTGTCCCCACGACCCGCTGCAAGGTCAGGTCGATATCAATTGTGGATCGAGCGGACTTGAAGCGGAGTTCCAGTGCATAACCGCCCTTCAACACCCAAGGCGCCGGGTCTTCCCGGAATAGCCTCGCCAGCAAACGATCAAAGGATACCTGACGTCTGAGGCGATTGATATCGATCTGTTCGGTCTGGGACATGCTCTTCAGACGTTCTTCCAGGGCTCTGCGGAAGGCTCCCGCCGTTGCATATGTTCTCGGAATCGCCATTATGCGGCCCGCCGTAGTGCATCTTCGATCATCTTGCGTGCGGTCTCGCTCAGTTGCTGCGTGCCGAAGTTGCTGGCGCGTGATCAGCCCGCGGTCAACAGCCTGCCGCAGCGCCTGACGTATAAACGTCCGCTCGACCGTACCGGCCTCTATCAGATCAAGAATCGTTCGCAGCGGCCGTAGTGTATTTGTAGCCAGGTCCGGCCTGTATTTCGCTCTTGAGCAGGTCGCGATAATGAAGCACGACGATGCCAGGGATTTCGCTGTTACGTCGGAAGCTCGTCGGAACGGTCATATGTAGCTTGGCCGGGTTCAGGTCAGACAGCTCATAGAGGCTTAGCGCTGTCTGATGACTGTAAACTCCCTCGACCTCTTCCTTCCGGTTCCGGGACCAGAGCGACCAGAGCACAAGATCGGGCCGATCCGGCGCCGGGAACAGCGCCAGGCGGTAGATGCCGCGGTGTTCCCGTATCCAGTTCCCGGCCTGCACGTGGTAGGGATGCGTATTTTCGGCGAATCCGGCCGCCTTGGCCTGCTTCGTCGTGAAGAAGCCTTGCTGTTGCTCGGCTATATCAAAGAGCTGCCGCGACGCTTCTCTGTGGGACTGAGCCATAACACAATACTACAACTTTTTTGTGGTACAGGGTATTTTCTTTACTCAAGACTGACGCTCGAAATGAAACAGCGCTTCCTAGCACTAGCACTCGAAAATCTTAAGGGTTCGCTGATACGATTTCGGGCTGAATTTCCTAGCACTATTTACTAGCACAGCCCGCAAAAAGTGCCTAAAAGCAGCAATTTTGGTGCATTTTGGGCAGTATTTGGTCGCATGGGGATTCACAGTATAAGCGCATTATTTTGAGTTAATTATCTGATTTTAGATGGGTTACATGGGGTGACGACGGTCGAATCTCACGTCCTAACCCCTAGACGATAGCGCCACACACTATAGGGAAGCGGCCGAATGGCCGCTTCCCTACTTTATCAAAGATAAGCGCTGAGGCCAAAGCTCCTCCCAGGCGCAAGGATGTTTGCGCGTCTTGCCGGCGGCTTTGATAGACTCGGTAAGCCCGGACGCGGCTCCCCCAATATCCAAACATCCCGCAGGGTAAACCAGGAGGACGACTATGCCGCAAGAGGATCTCGCCGAAGCTCCGCTTAATCCAAGCATCGTTTTCGACATGGTTCAGGCGCATCAGCGCACCGCCGCGCTGAAAGCGGCTATCCAACTCGATGTGTTTCGAGCGGTGGGGCAGGGGCCCGGCGATGTGGCTTCAATCGCGCGTCATTGTTCGGCATCGGAGCGCGGCATCAGGATCCTGTGCGATTTTCTTGTGATCAACGGAGTTCTAGCCAAGCAGGATGGGCATTACAAGCACACGCCTTCGAGCGCCGCGTTTCTTGATCCCGCCTCGCCCGCGTGCATGGCATCAGTGGCGCATTTCCTGAGCGAGTCGGCCATCATGCAGGCCGATGGGCATTTGGCCGAGATTGTTCGCGCGGGCCGCACTTACCTTCCCGGCTCCGGCACGGTTGAGCCGGAGAATCCCATCTGGGTGACGTTTGCTGAGAATATGGCGCCGATGATGGGGCCGATGGCCGGGCCGCTGGGCGCAATGGTGCTGAAGGGAAGCAATGAGCCGATGCGGGTGCTGGATATTGCCGCGGGGCATGGGCTGTTCGGGATCGAGATTGCGAAGCAGAATCCCAATGCGCACGTGACGGGACTCGACTGGGCGCCGGTGCTGCGCGTGGCGCTTAAGAACGCCGAGAAGGCGGGGGTGCGGGACCGGTACGACATGCTGCCGGGCAGCGCGTTTGAGGTGGATTTCGGCGGGCCGTACGACGTGGTGCTGCTGACCAATTTTCTGCACCACTTCGACAAGCCGACGAATGTCGATCTGCTGAAGAAGGTTCGCGCCGCTTTGAAGCCGGGCGGATGCGCGGCGACGCTCGAGTTTGTGCCGAATCCCGACCGGGTTTCGCCACCGATGGCTGCGGCATTCGCCATGACGATGCTGACGACCACAGCGGATGGAGACGCGTATACCTTTGCGGAGTTGGAGGCGATGTATTCGGATGCAGGATTCAAGGAGATCAGCGAGAATCCGATTCCGATGAGCCCGCACACGGTGGTGTTGGGGAGGGCGTGAAGGGGGTGTACCTGCGGTTCGACCTTCTCTTTGCATTGAGTATCGTGTAGCGTTACACTACTCGCATGATCAAGAGCTTCCGGCACGCGAGCTTAGAGAAGTTCTTTTTCACCGGAAGCAAGGCGGGAATCCAGCCCGACCACGCTCTCAAGTTGAATCTGCAACTCACCACTTTAAACAAGGCGAGGGTGCCCGCGGATATGGCTGCTCCGGGTTGGAAGTTGCATTCATTGCGAGGAGACTTGAAGGGACATTGGTCGGTTATGGTGAACGGCAACTGGAGGCTCACCTTTCGATTCGAAGGCGAAGACGTGATTCTGGTCGATTATCAGGACTACCACTAGGAGGTGCAAACATGCGGCAATTGTACAATCCGGCGCATCCGGGGCGCGTGCTGCGCGAGTGGCTTGGAGAAATGCAAGTCTCTGAGGCGGCGGCCAAATTGCACATCTCGCGCGTCACTCTGTCGCGCATCCTGAATGGAAAGGCGGGCATCTCGGCCGACATGTCGTTGCGCCTCTCCGATGCTTTGGGGACGAGCCCGACGCTCTGGATCGACCTGCAAACGCAGTATGATCTCTGGCGGGCGAGCCGCAAGCGCCGGCCGAAGATCGAACTCTTTAAGCGGGTGGCGTAGGGACGAAGTATACTGGCGGTGATTTTGCAGGGGGCTAAGAAATGCGCTCTGGGATCGGCTTGATTAGCTTGGTTGTGGCCGGGTTCGGAGTTTATGCAATGGCGCAGCAACTTGGTTCCGAGCCTGCTCAGGTCGTGAAAGTGGTTCAGGGAACACTCATCTCGCTGGGGAGCACGCCGTTTCACTTGAAAGCCGAAATCACCGAGGACCAGGATCAGATCCCGAAGGCTACGGTGGAGATGTTCTGGCTGGATGCGATGCACTGGCGGCGCGCGATAAGCTCTGGTGAGTTCTCGCAAACGTTGATTGTGAATGGCGACAAAGTGTCCGAGCAGGACTCCACGAATTATTTTCCGCTTGACCTTTGGAGCATCTCGACAGCGATGGTCGATCCGGCGCCGATCCTTGCGAAACTCGGGTCGGCTGATCAGGTCCGCACCAAAGCGAACGGCCTCTCAAGCGAGTCGGGGGTAACATGCTTCGACGCGAGTCACCGGATGTGTATGGGCAATCCGTGGGGTTTGGACGAGTTTGTCGGCGGCGCCGGTCACTCAATCGAGTTCAGCGATTACCACCCGTTCCACGGCAAGCGTATTGCGCGGCGTTTGGTTTACCTGGTCTCGGTCGGCGACTTTATGACGGCCCGCGTAACCGAGCTTGAAGACCTCAGGCATCCGACGGATGAACTGTTTGCTGTTGGTGCGCCCGGCATGGCGCACTCACTTGGGGGTGGAAGTCCCCTACACACCCGGCAAGGGGAAGTGTTAGCTGAACGGCAAGGGTGTCCGTCGCGAGGCGGAATCTGGAGGAAGCCGCAGGCAAAGCGCTGGCCTGACGAACAGCGAGCGGATAGAGGCGGCACGGCGGGGTGAGCAGGCCAATCTCTGCAAAGCCCGATTCTTGCACGGAACGCCATGACGTAGATCCGACAGGCATAAGCATGAAGGTGAGTGCGTAATACCCGGGGAGGTCTGGCGGTTTGCCTCTGGGCTACCGGCGTCGTGAGGCGTTGGGATGAATCGCCAGAAGTCAGCAGCGGCCATAGTAGTTCCGCGTGAGCGGGATGAAGGGCCAAACGTGAAGTACGGGAGTAGGAGAGCAGACCTCGATGCAGGACGAAGAAGCAGAAGCGCACGCGAGTGCGGCCAGATCGGAGGCGGATGGGCGGAACCTGTCCGGGGCCGGTCTTGGTGCTGAGTCGGGCACGGCGGCTGTTGGGATGCCGAAACCGGAGGCATCACGGCTGATGGAAGCCGTGGTGGAACGCAGCAACCTGTTCCGGGCCTACGAGCGCGTGGTGCAGAACGAAGGAGCGCCGGGAGTCGATGGACTTTCGGTCTCGGAGTTCAAGCCATGGCTTCAACGGCACTGGGTACGGGTGCGACAGGACCTGTTGACGGGTGTGTATCAACCGGAGGCGGTGCGCAAGGTGGAGATCCCCAAGCCGCAAGGCGGGGTTCGCACACTGGGCATTCCGACGGTGTTGGACCGTCTGATTCAACAGTCACTCAATCAGGTTTTGCAACCGCTGTTCGATCCGGAGTTTTCCGTGTCGAGTTATGGCTTCCGTCCCGGACGCAGCGCCCATCAAGCCGTTCAAGCGGCGCGTGGCTACGTTGCGGCAGGGAAGCGGTGGGTCGTCGATCTCGATTTGGAAAAGTTCTTTGATCGTGTGAACCACGACGTGCTGATGGCGCGTGTGGCGCGCAAGGTCGGGGACGAACGGGTGTTGAAGCTGATCCGGCGCTACCTGGAGGCGGGACTGATGGAAGGTGGGATAACGAGTACGCGCACGGAAGGCACACCGCAAGGCGGACCGCTGTCTCCCCTGCTATCGAATATCCTGCTGGACGATCTGGACCGTGAACTGGAACGGCGCGGGCTTAGCTTCTGCCGCTATGCGGACGACTGCAACATCTACGTCGGCAGCAGGCGGGCAGGGGAGCGGGTGATGCAAGCGGTCACGGTGTTTCTTGAGCAGCGACTGAAGTTGAAAGTCAATGCGTCCAAGAGCGCGGTGGCTCGCCCGTGGGTGCGAAAGTTCCTTGGCTACAGCATGACGTGGCACAGGAAACCGAAGCTGAAGATCGCCGAAGCAAGCCGCAAGCGTCTGGCGGAGAAAATCCGCGAGACGTTGCGGAAGGCTCGTGGCCAAAGCCTGCAACGAGCCATCGAGCGGCTCAATCCCATACTGCGGGGTTGGATCGCGTACTTCCGGCTCACCGAAGTCAAAGGTGTGCTGGAGGACCTCGATGGCTGGATCAGGCGCAAGCTGCGAAGCGTTCTGTGGCGGCAGTGGAAGCGCGTCTATGCGCGGGCAAAGAACCTGATGCGGGCGGGGATAGACGAGGTGCGGGCGTGGCGCTCAGCTACCAACGGGCGCGGCCCGTGGTGGAACGGCGGCGCGTCGCACATGAATGCCGCCTATCCAAAGTCCTGGTTCGACCGTATGGGGTTGGTTTCGTTGCTGGAAGCTCAGCAACGTCTTACATCTGCTTCATGAACCGCCGGATGCCGAACGGCACGTCCTGTGGTGTGGGAGGACGGCGGGAGTGATCCCGCCTCCTACCCGATACCAGCCGACTGATCCCTCCCGGCGACTTCGCGTGGAGACGCTCGATCAGGCAGAACTGATGGACTTGGCGACAGAGAAGCCGGAGATCATCTGGCCGCAGGTCCTGGACGGCGCAACCACAGGCAAGGCCAGTTTCTACATCTCGCTCGATACGAGCGGCAAGATTCGCGAGGTTGAACCGTTGCGTACCGACAATGAGCGTTCCAACGATTCGGCGATTCGGCAGATCATGCGCTGGAAGTTCAAGCCGCTGGTCAAGGGTGGAATTCCGACGCAAGTGGAAGGGGTCTTGACCTTCGACTTGAATACGCGCGAGTACGGCCCGAAAGAAGTGTTGACCGATGCGGAAGTGCGGACGCTGGCGACGAGCACCGCCGATCTCGCGGTTCCGCCAGGGACGGTGCCACCGGGCTCGGTCAAGAAGATTTGGGTTGCAGTGGACGCCGACGGGTATGTTATCGAGTGGATTGCCGGCGATGGTCCTGGCGGATTGACATTGCCCGTTGTCGAGGCAATGAAGCACTGGAGCTTCAAGCCGATTTATATTGACGGCAGGCCCATGCCGTACCGCGGAGAGCTGGAGTTCCACGTGAATTGATTTCAAAAGTAGTTTCTTTTATCTAGTTCTCGCGCCTCTCACGCACGGCCTCAGCCAATTCCTTTAACAACTCATGGGTTTCGTCCCAGTCGATGCAGGCGTCGGTGATGCTTTGGCCGTAGACGAGCGGCTGGCCGGGGACGAGCTTCTGCGCGCCGGCGACGAGGTTGCTCTCGATCATTACGCCCATGATGCGCTTGTCGCCTGCGGCGATCTGGCCGGCTACGTCGTGGCAGACGAGGGCCTGGCGGCGGTAGTCCTTGTTGGAGTTGGCGTGGCTGAAGTCGATCATGATGCGGGGCTGGAGGCCGGCCTTTTCCATCCGGGCGGCGGTGTCGGCAACGCAGTCGGCGGTGTAGTTGACCATCTTGCGGCCGCCGCGCAGGATGATGTGGCTGTCAGGGTTGCCGGTGGTGACGAAGATGGCCGACTGGCCATGCTTGGTGTGGCCGAGAAAGGTGTGCGAGTAGGCGGCCGACAGCACGGCGTCAATGGCTACCTGCACGTCGCCGGAGGTTGCGTTTTTGAAGCCCACGGGACAGGAGACGCCGGAGACGAGCTGGCGGTGGACCTGGCTCTCAGTGGTGCGCGCGCCGATGGCTCCCCAGCTGACGAGGCCGGCGATGTACTGCGGCGAGATCATGTCGAGGAACTCGGTGCCGGTGGGCACGCCCATCTCGGCCAGGTCGAGGAGCAGGTTGCGGGCCAGGCGCAGGCCGTCGTTGATTTTGTAGGACTGATCGAGATGAGGGTCGTTGATGAGGCCCTTCCAGCCGATGGTGGTGCGGGGCTTCTCAAAATAGACGCGCATCACGATGCGCAGGTCGGCGGAGAACTCGGCGATGGCGTCTTTGAGCAGGGCGGCGTATTCGCGCGCGGCGTTGGCGTCGTGAATGGAGCAGGGGCCGACGAGGACCAGCAGGCGTGAGTCGCGGCCGTTGAGGATGTCGACGATCTCGCGGCGGGTGTCGAAGATGGTGTGCCGAGGCGGCTTCGGTGACCGGGTGTTCTTCTTCGAGAAAGACCGGCGGAAGGACGACCTTGGTCCATTGAATGCGAATGTCTTCAGTGGGATGGAACATGATTTCAGGCTAACAGGGGGATGAGGCAGGGACTAGGCACTGGGGGCTAGGCATTAGGGACGAGGGAACAAGGGAACTTGCGAACTATGCTTGACAGGCTGGCGGAGTGGGCGCAGTATGTTTGCAGACTAGTTTGTAGTACAGACTAGTCTGCAAGGAGATGGGCGATGACGGATTCGAATATGCAGCCGATGGATGGAAGTCCGGCGATGGAAGATCCTGACCGGCTGGCGGGGCGGCTGATGCAGCAGGCGTGGAACCAGCGATGGACTGCCCGAGATTGCAATTGGACTATATTTCTTGTTTCTTTCGGCGGTTTTTGCCGCGCAGCATTTGCTGGAGAGGGAGTGGCCGGTCTTTCGGGCACTGCCGGTTGTCATTGTTCTGATTTGGCCGCTTAGTTACCTGTTGCCGCATGCTGTGAAATGGGCGCGCAACCGGTATCTCGTAGAGAGGACCGGCTACGTTGAGGTCAAGCCGCCCACTGTAAAAGGGCGAGTGCGGATGGCCTCGATTGCCGCCTTCATCGCGATTGCCGCGGTGATTGCTGTTGTAATGGCAATTCGGAATCTCGCGCCGCTTTCGAGCCGATGGATTGTTGCTGGAGCGGGAGTTTTTTGCGGCGTGCTGCTTCCGGTTGGCGGGCGGGAGTTGCGGTTTATTTTCATCGGCGCAGTGGTTGCTGTCACCGGGATTCTACTTGGGATTTACGATGTCGGCTTCAGTGTGGGTTGGACGATTCTTTATGGGGTCGGTGGTGCGATTACCGTGATTTCCGGAACGGTTGTGCTGCTCGGTTTTTTGAGGAAGACGCGAGAGGCCGGGGACTGATATGAGCGCGAAGATTCAACGACTGGCGGAGATTGATCGCGTGATTCACGAGCCGGCGCGGCTGATGATTGTGGCGCTGCTGGCTGCCGTGAAGGAGGCTGACTTTCAGTACCTGCACACCACCACGGGGCTTACCAAGGGAAACCTCTCGGTGCATCTTTCGAAATTGGAAGAGGCGGGGTACGTGGCCATTGAGAAGACGTTTCGGGGCAAGTATCCGCTGACGATTTGCAGTTTGACTGAGCAGGGACGCGCGGTGCTGGAGGACTACCGAAAGACTATGAGGAGTGCGCTGGGAGCAGCCAATAGCCAGTAGCCAATAGCCAGTACCTCAGGATGAGAGCTTGCAAACTATTGGCTCTTGGCTACTGGCTATTGGCTTATGTCAGCGCACTTCAACGGCGGTGACGGCTGCGCCGGCGGCCAGCACTCCTATCGTTATGGGGACCCAGAGCCTGATGTGGCGCACGTGGCCCTCAGAGCCTTCTCCGATGTAGTTCTTCTCGCGGGTTACGCGTTGGATGTCGGCATAGGCATGGGTCTCGCGGGCGTTGTTTTCGGCGTTGGTGACGGTGAACGAGGATTCGTCGAGCGAATCGAGCAATGCGGTTCGTTCGGAGCCATCACGGAAGTCGAGGTGGATGTAGCTGCCCGCCTGAAACCGAGAGAGCTCGCGGTGAATCTTGCGGGTGTGTTTGTCAGGATTGGTGGATGCACCAATACCGGCACCAGACTCGGCCAGGCAGACGGGCATGATCGCGATCAGGGTCAAGGCCGTTGCCAGACGAAGAAGTGACTTGCCTCCGAAAAAAGAAGTCATAGGGCCCTCCGTTGAATTCGATCGAACGCAATATCTGGTTAAAGAACCTGTACGGTTTCTTTTTCTCTCGACTCATGCGGCCGGTGAACAAGAGCAGCCGCGTTAACAATAGCACTACTTTGGATTAAGATGCGCAGTGGTTGGCGTCGCAGGCGCTCAAATGGTTACTTCGGTGTGGACAGGCACGTCTGCGGTCTCCTCGCTCGCCCTTTTCGTGTGCGAGGCATTCTGGGCCGGAGTATGATTGTTTCTCTAAATGCCAATCCGTTCCCGAGCGGAGGTGCATGATGCGGCGGTTTTCGCTGCTAATACTGCCTTTTCTTTGCGGATCGTCTTTTGTCAGCTCGGCCCAGGCACCGGCCTCGGCCTCGGCGTTGCCGCAAGAGAGTCCGGCGCTTGCCGAGCGCCTGCCGGCACCGGCAACATCTGCGGCCGAAGGCAGTATGCGCCTTGACGTGGTTGTAACCGACAAGTCCGGGAAGGTGGTTCCTGGGTTGGGAGAAGGCGACTTCCAATTGTTCGATAACGGCCGATCAACTCAGATCCAGTCGTTCCGGGCTTTCGGAGGGGCTGCTCCGGCGGCCGAGCCTCCGGCGGCGATGATCATCGTTTTCGACACGGTGAACATGCCGTTCGAGAGCGTGTCGTATACGCGGGAGCAGGTTGGGGCGTTTTTGCGGCAAAATGGGGGACATCTGGCTTACCCGGTTTCATTGGCATTCCTCACCAATACTGGCATGCAGATGCAGAGCGGCGCGGGCTCTGACGGCAACGAACTGGCCAAGCATCTAGACGAGACGACGGGGAGTTTGCGAACCATCGGCATCGCCGCGGGGACCTGGGGGGCAATTGAGCGATTCGAATTTTGTGTCAAGATGATGGCGACGCTGGTGGAAAGCATAAAAGATCAGCCGGGGCGGAAGCTGGTGATCTGGGCGGGTCCGGGATGGCCGATGCTGGATTCCCCGGGGATCGATTTTTCATTCAAGGGGCAGAAACAGTTCTTCGATAGTGTAGTGGCATTGAATACGATGCTGCGCGAGGGGCAAATCGAGCTCTCGAGCGTTGCGCAGGGAATGCCGGGAGAGGGCACGTATTCATATGAGTCGTATCTGAAGGGAGTGAAGAAGCCGACCCAGGCAATGCCGCCGAATCTGGCATTGAAGGTGATGGCAATACAGAGCGGTGGGCGCGTGATTCCCCCCAGCAACGATGTCGCGGCGGCCATTGGGACGATAGTGCAGGATGCCGGGACGTACTACGAGATCATATTTGAGCCGCCGAAGCCGGATGGCCCCAACGAGTTCCACGAGCTGAAGTTGAAGATGAACCAGCCGGGGCTGACGGCACACACGAGCATGGGATACTACGGCCAGCCGCAGCAGGTTTCCGCTCCTTGACATTGGCAATCGGGCATTTCTAGAATTAAACAGGAGAGATCCATCCATTTTTCCATTAAAAACATCAATTTAAAGGGTTTAAGATGGATGGACGGTCCGCGGACGAGGATGGCAGGAGCCTGGGAGGCCCCAAGCGGAACGCGATCGGAAAGCAAAGATGCCTGACGTACGCCTGAGTCCGCGCGAGCGGCTGGTGCTGAACGCCATTATCGATGCATACATTACCACTGGTGAACCGGTGGCGTCGCAGGCGTTGGCCCGTTCTTTTGCAGACCGCGAGGGGCTGAGTTCTGCCACTTTGCGCAATGTAATGGCATCGCTTGGCGAAATGGGGCTGCTGGAGCAGCCGCACACGTCGTCGGGGCGCATTCCCACGGCGGCGGGTTTCCGGTTTTATGTTGAACAACTGGCGCAGGCTGGAAGGATGACCGTCCTGACTCGCGGGGTCGGAAGTGGCGCTGGAGGCGAGGGGCCGCAAATGAGCGAAGCAACCCGCGGTCAGATTGAAGAGAGTTTTACGGGAGTGGCGAGTTCGCACGAGTATCTGGAACGCACCTCGCACGTGCTGGCGCTGCTTTCGAGCGGTCTGGGCGTGGCGCTGGCCAGCTCCACCGAGGGACAGGTGTTGGAGCACATCCATTTTTCGCGGCTGGCTACGGGCCGGGTTCTGGCCGTGCTGGTGACGCACGCGGGGGCGGTGCAGGATCGGGTGCTGGTGCTAGACCACGAGCTGACGCATCTTGAGCTGGAGACGGCGGCGCGCTACCTGAACGAGAACTTTCGCGGCTGGCTGATCGACCGCATCCGGGCCGAGGTGTTGCGGCGCTCCGATGTGGAGCGCGAGGCTTACCGGCAGTTGCTTGTGTCAGTTGAGGAGCTTTGCAGCAAAGGCGCACTGGCGGTGGAAGACTCCGCGCAGGCCATATTTGTGGACGGGATCGCGAATCTGATTACGGTGGAACGGGACCGCGAGCGGCTTCACCAGATGCTGCTGGCTCTCGAGGCGAAGGAGCAGCTGGTTGAGTTGCTGAACGCGTATGTGGACGGACGCCAACAGGAAGTCAGGGTGGTGGTGGGGCTCGACAAGGCTTCTCCGGCCATGCAGGACCTGGTGCTGATTGGCGCGCCGGCGCGGCTGGGCGGCAAGAGCCTGGGGACCGTAGCGGTGATTGCGCCCACGCGCATCCAATACCAGGAGATGATTCAGGCGGTTAGTTATATTGCCCGGCTTTCTGAGCGGATTCTGGAAGCGCCCACCGATAAGAACTGAACTGCGGGAGTGGGCTGCGGCCGCTGCCTGGCGTGAGGTGTCTTTAGAGTCGCGCGGAATCCGAGGGGAATCCAATAAGCGAGACGCAAGCTGCGGCCCGCACGGTGAATTGAGGCAGGATTGATGTGGAGGAGAAAGCCAGAAAGAATGACAAAACAGGAGACGGAGTTGAAGGTGTTGGAACCACTTGAAATTGACCGGGGCGAACAGGGCCAGGATGCTGTGGCAGGAGAGGTAGTTGAAGCCGTTGAGCCGGTGGTTGCGGAAGTTGCGGCTGCCGAACCCTCGGAACTGGACAAGGTGAAGGCCGAGCGCGACCAGTTGCTTGATCGTGTGGCCCGCCTGCAGGCCGAGTTTGAAAACGCGCGCAAGCGCGGCGAGAAGGAGCGCGCGGAGTTCCGCGATTACGCGGCAGCCAGCGTGGTGGAGCAGTTCTTGCCGGTTCTGGACAACTTTCAGCTTGCGCTCAAGTCGACCGGCTCGGCCGAGCAACTGCGCTCCGGCGTGGAGCTGATCGTGAAGCAGATGGAAGAGGTATCTGCGCCAGATGCAGGTGGTGGCTGTGCCGGCATTAGGCGAGGTCTTCGATCCGCGCGTGCACGAGGCGCTTGGAGCTGTGGAGCGCGACGACATCCCCGATCAGCATGTGGCCGAGGAGGTGCGGCGCGGCTACAAGATGCGCGAACGGCTGCTGCGGCCTTCACTGGTGCGCGTGGCGCACAATGCAAAACAAGTGAGTGAGTGAAGCAGGCAGTAGCGACCAGTCAATTGGCACTGGGGACTAGGCACTGGGGGACTAGCCGGTTCGCTTGCCGGATTCGTAAGAGCTGAACAAAGAGCGTAGACATTCAATGGAGCTGAGAGCTAAGCCAAAACGAAATGAGTTCTAATACAAGAGTGAGCAAACCCGAATATTACGAGGTTCTGGGAGTTGCGCGCGACGCCAGCGAGCAGGAGTTGAAGAGTGCCTATCGCAAGCAGGCGCTGAAGCATCACCCTGACCGGAATCCGGGAGATCACGCGGCCGAAGAGAAGTTCAAGGAGGCGAGCGAGGCGTACCAGGTGCTGGGCGACCCCGACAAGCGCGCGGCCTACGACCGCTATGGGCACGCGGGATTGGGCGGATCGGGCTTTGGCGCTGGCCCGTTCGCGGGCGGCGTGGACATCGGCGACATCTTCGGCGATCTTTTCGGCGAGATGTTCAGTGTGGGCGGCTCGCAACGCACGTCGCGCCAGCAGCGCGGCGACGATCTGCGCTTCGACCTGACCATCGAGTTTGAAGATGCAGTATTCGGCATCGAAAAAGAGATCAGGATCCGGCGGCTGGAGACGTGCGGAACATGCAAAGGGAGCGGAAGCACGTCAGGCCGCGGACCCAGCGTATGCGCCCATTGCCAAGGGCGCGGGCAATTGCGCTACCAGCAGGGATTTTTCTCGGTGGCGCGCACCTGCAACGTTTGCGGTGGCAGCGGCCAGACCATCAGCGACCCATGCCCGACCTGCCGGGGCGAAGGCCGCGCGGCTACCGAAGCAAAACTGCACGTGAAGGTGCCGAAGGGCGTTGAAGAGGGCACGCGCATCCGTTACAGCGGCGAGGGCGATGCGGGCCGCAAGTCGGGCCGAAGGGCGACCTGTATGTGGTGCTTTCGATTCGCAGCCACGAGTTCTTTGAGCGCCAGGGATACGATCTGCACTGCGTGATTCCAATCAGCTTTTCGCAGGCTGCGCTGGGCGCGGAGTTTGAGATTCCGGGAATCGACGGCCCGGTCGAGGTGAAGATTCCCGAGGGCACACAGAGCGGCACAGGAACTGCGCATCCCGCGGCCGCGGCGTTCCGCATCTGAACGCGAGAGGCCAGGGCGACCTGGTCGTAAAGGTGTGGTGCAAACGCCCCGCAAGCTGACCAAGGCGCAGCGCGAGCTGATGGCGAAACTCGGCGAGACGATGAACATGGACAACCGGCCGACGTCGCCCGGCTGCTGGAGCGGGTAAAGGATCTGTTCAATTGAAGCGCTGTGCGGGTTTTCGGCTGTCAGCTTTCAATAGTGGCAGGATTCGGTTGAGATTCGTGAGTCTGTTCATGCTAACCTCCTATCCGTCAAGCGAAGGCAATATGCGGCCTGCGATTCTTCAACTCTCCCATGGATTGACAACCGGAATGCCGACAGCAAGAAACGGTGCGATATCTCGCGTGGCCACGGAGAATCCATGCACGGCGGCAATGGCGGCGATCTGACAGTCGGGGACCGAAATGGAATAGCCCTTTGCGGCGGCGCGACTTCCAAGAAGAGCAAAGGCCGTGGCTGCTTCCCGGTCGAAGGGAAGAAAACGATCTGCAAATAGTCTCATTTGCAACGCACGCATGGCGAGTTCCATACCCTTTTTCCGCTTGCCCGCAGGAAGAAGCGCGATTCCTGTCAGCACTTCCGATAAGACATTAGCGGCGAGGTACAGAGTTTCCGGATCCTGCATGTCGAGCCATTGAATCACGGTCTGGTCAGCTAAAGGCTTCAAAGGCTCCGAGATGACATTCGTGTCGAGGACGATCATTCAAATTTCGCCGGTTCGATTGGTCTGGGATCGCGCTTGTAATTGAGTTCGATGCCGCCATAGCGGCGACCAAAGGCAGCCAATTCCGAGCCGATTTTAAGACGCGGTTTTGGCGAAACAGATTCCTCCAGGATAAGTCTGATTTCCGCCTCGGTGCTTCGGCCGTTCTTCGCAGCCCGGAGTTTGAGCGCACGATGCGTCGATTCAGGAAGATTGCGAACGGTAACAGCAGGCATAGAATAGCGCTCCTCTCGCACTGATATCAATGATAGCACTTTGATGGCAAGATTGCGAGTGCGTTTCAAATTGCCAGCATAACCACGGCGATGACGGCCGCGCCAATGATCAGGCTCTGTTTGTCAGTGAGCGCGAAGACGAGGGGGTCTTCGTTGAGCAGGCCGCGCGAGGCGAGCAGCCAGACGCGGCAGAGCCAGAGGATCATGAGCGGCATGATGATCCAGAGGCGCTCAGCGTGGTGATAGAGCCGGGCAGTCTCGCTGCTGCTGATGTAGTTGGCAAAGACCACCACCGCCGCGAAGGCGCTGGCTGTGCCGAAGCTGCGCAACTGGTTGAGGTCGGCGACCAGGTAGCCGCGGCCGTTGCGCGGAGGTGCGCCGCGGGCGCTCAGGTTTTCGAGCTCGGCAAAGCGCTTGACGATGGCGAGAGAGAAGAAAAGGAAGACGGAGAAGCCGGCGAGCCAGGGGGAAATGTGGCAGTCGGTGGCGGCTGGCGCCGGCCAGCAGGCGCAGCGTGTAGAGGCCTGAGAGCACGACCACATCGACCAGAGCGAAGCGCTTGAGAAGGGCCGAGTAAGCTAACGTGGTGGCGAGATAAAGGAGAAGCCACGCAAAGAACACAGCGGGCAGGAGGCGGGTGCCGGCCAGAGCGAGTGCGAGAAACGCCAGTGCGATGGCGAAACCAGTCAAGGCGTTCAGATTGCCGGAGGCAAAGGGCCGATGGCGTTTTTGCGGATGGCGGCGGTCGGCTTCGATATCGAGCAGGTCGTTGACGATGTAAGCGGCCGATGCGGCGAGGCAGAAGCAGGCGAAGGCGATGAAAGCCGCAATCAGCCGCGGGGCAGTGACGATGTGCGCCAGCAGCAACGGAAGAAAGACGAGCAGATTCTTTGCCCACTGGTGTGGGCGCAGCGCTTTGAGAACCGAGCCGGAAATGGTGTTGCGTTCTTCAAAGCTCGCGGGCAGGAGTAATGTGGCGCGCGCGCATCCGGGAGCGGAGGCGGCGGCTGGGGTTGGCCACCATGGGCAGAGTTGCGCCGGCAAGCAACGGCAGATCGGGAGTGTCGTTGCCGATGTAGTCGAATTCGGTTGTGCCCAGGCGGCTGCGCAAGCCGGCGAGTTTCTTGTTGCCTGTGAGGTTGGTCACTCCGTCGCTGCCGAGAACATCTGTGAAGATGCCCAGGTGCGCAGCCACGCGGCGCGCGAGACGCACATCGGCGCCGGTGGCGAGATAGATGGGCCGGCCTTCGCGCCGCTGCTCGCGCAAATACTGCAGTAGCTTGCGGTTGTAAGGCAGGTATTGCACGTCGAGCGCAACATTATCGGTGACGAAGGCTTTGAATGCGGCTTTGCCGCGCAGGACGCGGGCAAAGAGCACGGGCACAAGACCGGGACGCGTGCGGGCGAGCACGAGCAGCGAGTCGATGAGCGTGTCGGACTTGACCAGGGTTCCGTCAAGATCGACGCAGAGGGGCCGCAGGGTTGATTGGAGCTGTACGGGCTCGGTAATCGGGCTGGAAGTCACGTTCGACTCGGGATCAACTTGCTTGGTCAACGCAAGTATACCGTTGTGCTGCACGGAATATGGCTGGCGCTCCGAAGGTGCGGGAGATGATTTGCGGATCGAGGAATGAAGGGGATTTGGTGGAGCTGAGCGGGATCGAACTTGAGCCGCATTGCGGGCGTCTGAGCCCGCAGGCAAAATCCTGAGCGCAGCGATGGACCGCCAGACCAAAGATGTGCGCTGAATTGGTGGAGCTGAGCGGGATCGAACCGCTGGCCTCCTCGTTGCGAACGAGGCGCTCTCCCAGCTGAGCTACAGCCCCACAAGGATTCTTCTATCTTACCAAGGCTCGCGGATTCGGGGAAGGGCGTCGCCGTTCAACGGGCGTAGGCGAAACTGCCGCAGCGGTCGGTGGTGTTTGAAAGCGCGTCCATGGTGAAGACGGGAGGGTTTGCGCCGGAGAAGAAGGCGACACTCAGGGAGCGGCCCTGAACCCAGGTCGCCATCCATTGAACGTCGTCGCTGCCGCAGAGGGTGTTTTTGTGCATGAAACGCTGGCGGGCAGCGATATTTAAACGGTAGAGGAATCCTCTTCCGGGGGCATCGACGTCAGCATCGAAAAGCGCGCCGGCCTCTGTGGGCTTGAGGGCGCGGATCTGGCCCAGGGGAAAGTTGAAGAAGTCGACGGTGACGCGGGTGTCGGCGATGGTGATATCGCCGGTGATGGATTTAGCGGTCGAACTTGCAGCCATCCACAATCCCCTGTCCTGCGCGATCGTGGGAAGAGAGCTGATGAGGACGAGGGTTGCAGAGGCAAGAATCATTTTGAAGTGCATGAGTTGAGGATCGCATTCGAAGGATGATGGGGGCAAACTTGGTGGATTCTGCCGACGGTGTGATTTACTGATTCGAGGGTGCAGTCGTCAGGGCCAACGTTTTCTTTATCGCCTGCGCAAGCGTCTCTGGCGAGCGGATGGCAAAAACGGACCCGTGCAAATCCTTTGTCAATCGCTCCACTCCGTCCGGGGCGCCGCCGACAAGAGGAAACAATTCGAAATAGAAGACATGAGCGTTTGCCAATTCGATCTTCGAGGCCGCCTCCAAGGGCAACTTTTCCCATTCATGACTTCCCCAGGCGCCGAGAAAGATGATGTCATTCGGAGGCTGGTCCGACGCCGACTCGTTCTGCACCAGGTTGACCAGGAATCTTCTCCAGGTGTCCTTCCCAAGCGCCTGATACGATATCGAGTCATAATTGATCCGCGCCAACGACTTTTGAAGCTGCACGAAGCCGCCGGCATCGAAATGATCCTGTCTAAAAACCTCCTGCTGCCGGTCAAGTTCGAAGGCAACGAGCTTTATTGACTTGCAGGGGATCTGGTTGAGCAACGTGACAAGCGATTGCGTGACGAAAGCGCGATCCAAGGCGCGGAGGTAGGTGCTGCCGTTTGGACCATATGCGTTCAAAAACACCGTAAGGCGCGGCCCATTGGGCGCGAGCGCGCCATTCCATCGCATAGTCATGAGAGGCGCAACCGCGCCAGGTTGAAGTGCGAAGGGTACAATCCTTGCTCCTCTGTCTTCGGGGGGCTTCAGCTTCTTCTGCTTGCGGCATGTTTGGCCTTGCTGGTCGGCGAGAACGACCTCTACCGAATACTGTCCAGGCCCCATGACAAACCCTCCGCTCATTGTGGCCTGCAACTGGGAGGGCGAGGCGAAGAGGCCAGCCGTGTCTCGCGGCCGAGCCGGCGGCAGGTCGAATTGCTCGATCATGATCGTAGGCTGGCCGGACTTGGGAGTGACCCTTACAAGTGCAAAAAGATTTGTACCGGGGTGAAGCTTCTCTCCAAGGCGGCACTCGATCAGGAATCCGGCTGTATAACGGAACAGGAGGTCGAGCCGCAAATTCGGGGAGAGCTCAATGTAGCACGGCAGTTGGTTCTTCGACGGGGCGTTGTCCAGGATCTGAATTGCCTGGGGAAGCTCATTGCTCTTCACAAACTGCTGAGCGACCGCAACAGAGGCCACCAGGCTACCAAACAAAAACAACCGAGCGATGCTTAGGAGCGGCCTCATCTTCGCGAATCTGCTCCAGGTACTCAAGGCGGACGACCGGGCACACTAAGAACACGGGCGGGAACCGGCGCAGCCAGGAAATCATGGATGATCCTCGTTTGCCAGTGACCGAAGGCACATTGTCACAAGGCGCAAGAGGCGGTCCGAGGCTACTGTGTGGATTCCCCTGCCGCCATGAGATAGATATCGGCCAGAAATGGTTGCCTTGCAGTCTCCACTTTCTTGAAAATCATTTTGGCTAGGACGGTTTTTCCGGCCCTCAGAGGCCGAAGGTCAATCGGCGCCCAGGGTCTTCCACCCATTTCGGTCGCCGCGGTTCGCCGCAGTGGACGAAATAGGTGGGGCACAGGATCTTGAGAGAGACGATTGCGCGCCGCAACTCTATTGCTCGCGCAGCAGGATCAGCGGGTCGACGGAGAGAGCGCGGCGTGCGGGAATCCAGGATGCGACCAGGCCGAGCACGAGCATGGTGAGAGTGACGCCGCCAAGGACAAAGGGATCCTTGGGTGAGGCCTGATAAACGATATAGGCAAGTAGCTTTGTGAGGAATAATCCAAACACGATGCCTGCGACAGATCCGACAGTAAGCAGGCGGAAGGCACGGCCGAGAGAGGCGCGTAAAACCTCGCGCCTGCCAGCACCGAGCGCTATGCGAATGCCGAGCTCGCGCAGACGTTTGCTGACCACGTAGGAGGCCATGCCGAAGACGCCGGTGATGGCGAGCATTGCGCCGAGCAGACCCAGCGCGCCGAGCGCTACGGAAGCGACGCGCGCGGCGAACAAGGCGGTATCCATCTCCTGGATCCAGGTGCTGGTGTGGAGAGGGATTGAGGAATCGAGGCCGTGCAGAGTGCGCACGATGGCCGCCGTCATCTCAGCCGGATCGCGGTGGGAGCGCACCACCAGCCAGGTGCCGCTTTCGGGATGTTGCTGGAAGGAGAAGAACATGGCCGGCATCTGGTCTTCAGTGAGGGTGCGGTATTTTCCGTCTTCGACGACGCCGACGACTTCAGCGCGGTTGCCGCTCCAGAATTTGAAGTGGCCGCCAATGGCGTTATGGACGGAGCCGAAGACCTTGATGGCGAATGTTCGGTTGACGAGGGCGGCGATGGGCGCGCCCTTCTTGTCGTCGTAGGACGAGATCCCGGCCGGCAATCAGGCGGGTTTGAGCTGCAGCAAGGTAGCCCGGCGAGATGTTGTAATTCATTGCATCGGCAGCGTAGTTGGTGGGGCGATAGTCGGTGGTGGCGTCGCTGTAGACATACGGAGTCGCCGCCGCCGAGGCCGAGCGGAATCTGGCTGGTGTAGCCCGTGGCGGATACGCCTGGAATGGCGCGGATTGCATCGAGCATGCGGCGCTGCATTTGAGAGTCGCTGTCGCCGGAATAGCCGGCCATCTGCAGATCGGTATCGACAATGATGGCGTTCTGCGGGTGGAATCCGAAGTTGCTGTGGAGCGAGCGCGCCAGTCCGCGCACCGCAACAAGCGAAGAGGTGATGAGCACGGCGCAGATGGCGATTTGCGCGATAAGGAGCAGATCGCGCATGGTGAAGCGGCGCATCGTCGAGTCGCTCATGCCGGTGCGGATGGTCTGCCAGGGATCGGCGCGCAGCACCTGGCGAACAGGCACCATGCCAAAGAGCAGCCCGCTGGCGAGCGCCATTGCGAGCGCTACGAGGTAGGTGCGCAGGTCGGGATTGACGGGGACATTGATGGGGACGGAGGGGATGGGCTGCCAGGCGCTGAGCAAGTGCAGAATGCCGACAGCTCCAGCAACGCCGATTGCGCCTCCGGCGATTGAGACCAGCACTGCTTCAGTGAGTAGTTGACGCAGGATGAGCGCGCGGCGCGATCCGAGCGCGAGGCGGAGAGCGACTTCCTTTGCGCGATCGGCTGCGCGGGCTGCGAACAGGCTGCCGAGATTGGCGCAGGCGGCCAGCAGAATGAGGCCGGCAAGCAGCATGAGGCCGGTCATGAAAGCGCGCGCGGGACCGCCGAGCATATCGCCAATAAGGCCTGGGCGAGCAAGGGTGAATGTGACTCCTTCGTCGTCGCCCGGATAAGTCTTGGACAACCACGACGCCGATGCCGTTGAGATCTGCGGTGGCCTGAGCAGGAGTAACGCCCGGCCTGAGGCGGCCCACGATCCAAGGCGAGTGATCTCCTCGGTATTGAAGGTTGTCACTGCCCTGCAGAATGGGTTCTTCGAGAATAGGAACGAAGATCGCGGGCGCGAAGAAGATCTCAGTGCCGCGGAAGCCGCGCGGCGCCACGCCGATGATAGTGAAAGGATGCCTGTTGAGCTCGACTACGCGGCCGATGACGCCGCGATCGGCGTTGTAGTGGCTGCGCCAGTAGTCATCGGTCAACACAATATAGGGGGCACTGTTCTTTCCCTTTTCGTCGGACGCGTGAAAGAAACGGCCAAGGGAGGGCTGGATCCCGAGTCCGTCGAAGTAATTGCCCGATACCATATAGGGCCACACTGTCGATGAGCTGCGCCCCTCGTTCACGCCTAACGGTCCCATGATCGAGGCCACCATGAGGGAGTCGAAACTGCGGTTGCGGTCGCGCAGATCGATGTAGTCGAGGTACGACTGCGACGGGTAATGGCCCCGTTGCACCATATAGAGGTTTTCAGCTTTGGGCACTTTGACCGGCCGCAGGATAAGCGCATTCAAAACGCTGAAGACGACGGCATTGGCGCCGATTCCGAGAGCAAGAGTGATCATCGCCGTGAGGGCGAAGCCAGGCGATTTGCGCAATTGGCGGAGAGCGTACTTCACGTCGGTGAACATGTGTTGCCTTTCTTGCTGTGATTACTTGCTGGTGCGGCTCTGCATTTTGGTACGCGAGTCTTGTGCTGATGGTTCCAGCAAATTGGAGACCGCAAGGCATCTTTGAAAACAGGGAGGTTAGCGAGCGGAGAGAAATGCGCTTTGTCCGCAAATGACGCGGCTTGTCCGGAAACGGACAGTTGGGCGGCGCAAATCGACGGTAGCTTCGCCTACATTGCTTTACTTCTGATCAGGTCAGGAAACAGCGCACCTATGAAGGATCAGGCGAAGCCATCGGGAGAATTACGCCGAATAGCGTAACGCCAGAAGGCGCAATCGCACACCCCAGCCCGGAGCAGTGAGGAGACACGGCGGATGCTGGCGACAAACGGCCAGCTGCGATGGCGCGAGATCAAGTTTCCGGCAGGCGTCGCACTGAGGTTCTATCGGGCCGAGCCGTATAATCGCTATTCACCCGCAATGAGGCCGTGATTCGTGTTCCAGGCAATGGAACCATCATCGGTGGCCGAGCCGCACCGAGGAGGGATGGCGATGGCAGATTCTCCCTTCACGCTGACCAAGTGGTATCTGGACTGCGTGACTGCGACGGGGGATGCGGCGATCTTTTATAGCGCGGAGATTGGCTGGCGGGGAATCTCTCTCAACTGCAGTAGCCTGCTGACTGCGAGTGAAGCGGGTGTCCGCTCGCGTGTGTCGATGGCGCGGGCACGGGTCGGCGGCGATGCGCAGCGCATCGAAGTGAGTCTGCGCACGATGGGCGTGGAAGGCTCGTGGAGTGGCCGGGGTAAGTCTTTCCGCACGACGGTTTACCAATGCGAAGAGGGTTTGGTTGATTGGAACTGCCTGCAGCCGGAATCGACTGTTCGTTTGCGGGTTGGCGACACAACGATCGAAGGCCAGGGCTATGCAGAGCGGCTGACCACGACGTTGGCGCCGTGGCGCTTGCCGATGAAACAACTGCGCTGGGGACGTTTTGTTTCGGATCGCCACTCGCTGGTGTGGATCGACTGGCAGGGATCACACAACACTAGCTTCGCCGTGCTGGATGGGCGGCGGCGCGCGTTGCGCAAAGTGAGCGAAGAAGTGATTCTCGCTGAAGGCGTGTCGTTGAAGATGAGCGAAAGCCTGCCTCTTCGTGCGGGCAAGCTAGGCGCTACCTTTCTGCAGTTTGCGCCGCGAATCAAGCGCCTATTGCCGCGCTCGCTGGCCTCCATTGAGGAACGCAAATGGAGAAGCTGGGGTGTGCTGGAATGCGGTGATGAAGTCAGCAACGGCTGGGTCATTCATGAGGTGGTGAATTGGGACCTATAAAACGATTTGTTCCCAAGCTGTTGTACGGCGTCTTCTTTGTGGCGCTGGCTCCTGCGCTCCTCGTCATTTGGGCGCACAGTACAGCCGCGATGATTGCGTTGCCGGCAGCGCAGTCAACAAAGGGCGGGGTGGCGTTCGGGATCGTAGGGCTGGCGATTTTGCTCGGCGGGATACTTGCGCTTTGGCGGATGGGTGGGGGATTGCCGATGAATGCATTTCCTCCTCCCCGATTTGTCACGGGCGGAGTGTATGCAGTGGTGCCGCATCCCATTTATTCAGGCTTCGTCCTGCTCTGCATTGGGGCGTCACTCACTTTCGGTTCAGCAAGCGGTTTGTGGCTCATCACGCCGATGGTCGCACTCGCCTGCGCCGCGCTGGTGCTTGGGTTCGAGTTACCGGACCTGCGCCGCCGTTTCGGCGCGCCGGCAATTTCTCATTGGCTGCCGAGTGCAAACCCGGGCTACGGGAGCCTTCTTGAGCGGTTGCGCGTTTATCCGGTGATCCTGCTTCCGTGGCTGGCCATATATGAAGCGATTGGGGCGATGGGCAGGGCTCCCGACTCATTCAGCACCTATCTTCCGTTTGAGTTCCAGCTACCGATCCTGGATTGGATGGAGGCGTTCTATTTCAGCACCTATGTGGTGGTGATCCTGGCTCCGCTGGCGATCCCGTCTTCGGTGGCTCTGCGCCATTTCGCGCGGATGGGATTGCGCGCGATGGCTCTGATTTTTCCACTCTACCTGCTGCTCCCGGCATTTGTGCCTCCACGCCCTTATCATGCGGCGACAATCTTCGCTCCTCTCATGCAGTTCGAGCGGACGCCGATTTCCGGCCTCGCCGCTTTCCCTTCGTTTCATATCGTTTGGGCACTGATTGCGGCATCGGCTTACGGGGAGGGTGGCCGCCTTCGCCGTGTCTTGTGGACGCTGTGGGCTGTGCTCGTGGGTGTGAGTTGCGTGGCAACCGGCATGCACTCGATTCTGGACATCGTCGCGGGAGCGCTGGTGTATGCGGCGGTCGCGCGGCTGGACGCGGTCTGGCGCGCGATTCTGTTATGTGCCGAGATGCTGGCCAATTCCTGGGGTGAGTGGCGGATCGGGCCCCTGCGCATCATTAACCACGGAGCTTACGCCGGCCTGGGAGCGTTTGCAGGTACGTGGATCATCGATTCACTACTCGGACCGGGACACGTCGCGATTACCGCCGGGATCTTTGTCTTTTCAACCGTAGGAGCGGCGCTTTGGGCACAGTGGGTCGAAGGCTCGCCGGCATTGTTGCGGCCCATGGGGTTTTATGGCGGAATGATTGGCGCGGTATTCGGCGCGCTTATCGCGCCGTTTCAAGGGGTTTCGCTCTGGACTGTACTTGCGGCCGTGACAATCGCGGCGCCGTGGATTCAAGCATTGGGCCGTCTGCGCTGCCTGGTGCAGGGCTGCTGCCATGGCCACGCGACAGAGAGCGTTCAAGGAATCTGTTATCGCCATCCGCGGACTCGTGTCTACCGATTGGCCCATCTGGTAAATGTTCCGATTCACGCGACTCCGGTCTACTCGATAATGTGCAACGTTGTTGTGGGTCTCGCGCTTTTGCGGATGCATCAATTGCATTGTTCGTGCAGCCTGCTTTGCGGAGTCTATTTATTGCTGACAAGCATGGGCAGATTTGTTGAAGAGGCATATCGCGGCGAGCCACAAACCAAGATCGTGTTCGGCCTGCGATTCTACCAATGGATAGCACTCATTACATGCGCAACCGGTGCGGTGCTGACGTGCATACAGAGCCGGCCGTCTGGACCGTTCAGCCCAGTGAGACTGAGCACGATGGTGCTCGCGCTCGGGTGCGGGCTGGGCTCCTGGTTCGCAACGGGGATGGATTTTCCGGAGTCGTCGCGACGCTTTGCTCGGCTCACCTGAGCTGCATCGAAGATCGAAAGCAAAACAAAGGCCGGGATCAACCCGGCCTTTGTTTCTCTGGAATTGCTAGACCACCTAGACCCCAGAGATTAAACGTCTTCGAATTACAGCTGGTTCATGTTCGGTAGGAACTCATCGTTATTGCGGGTTTTTTCGAGGCGCGTGATAAGCAGCTCCATGGCTTCAACCGGCGAGAGCGGATTGAGCACGCGGCGCAGCACGAAGATGCGCTGCAGATCTTCTTTGGGGATGAGTAGCTCTTCTTTACGCGTGCCGGAGCGCTGGATGTCGATGGCCGGGAAGACGCGCTTGTCGACGAGCTTGCGGTCGAGGATGATTTCCATGTTGCCGGTGCCCTTGAACTCTTCGAAGATGACTTCGTCCATGCGCGAGCCGGTATCGACCAGGGCGGTGGCGATGATGGTGAGCGAGCCGCCTTCTTCAATGTTGCGGGCCGCGCCGAAGAAGCGCTTGGGCCGCTGCAGGGCGTTGGAGTCGACGCCGCCTGAGAGCACTTTGCCCGAGGGCGGAACGATGGTGTTGTAGGCGCGCGCGAGGCGGGTGATGGAGTCGAGCAGGATGACAACGTCGCGCTTGTGCTCGACCAGGCGCTTGGCCTTCTCGATCACCATTTCGGCCACTTGTACGTGGCGGGCGGCGGGCTCGTCGAAGGTGGACGAAATAACTTCGCCCTTCACCGAGCGCTGCATGTCGGTGACTTCTTCGGGGCGCTCGTCGATCAGCAAAACGATAAGCACGACTTCAGGGTGGTTTGAAGTAACGGAGTTGGCGATGGACTGCAGCAGCATGGTTTTGCCGGTACGGGGCGGAGCGACGATAAGGCCGCGCTGGCCCTTGCCGACGGGCGTAAGCAGATCCATGACGCGGCCGCTGACGGCTTCGCGCACGGTCTCCATCTTGATGCGCTCCTGCGGGTAGAGCGGCGTCAGGTTGTCGAAGAGGATCTTGTTGCGCGTCTCTTCGGGCGATTCGAAGTTGATGGCCTCGATCTTGACCAGCGCGAAATACTTTTCGCCCTCGTGCGGCGGGCGCACGTTGCCGCTGATGGAGTCGCCGGTCTTGAGGTCGAACTTGCGGATCTGCGAAGGTGAGACGTAGATGTCGTCAGGGCCGGGCAGATAGTTGTAGTCGGGCGAGCGAAGAAAGCCGTAGCCGTCGGGCAAAATCTCGAGCACGCCTTCGGCAAAGATGTGGCCTTCTTTTTCGCTCTGCGCCTGCAGGATCTTGAAGATCAAGTCCTGCTTACGAAGGCCGCTGGTTCCGGGAATTTCAAGGGTCCGCGCAATGCGGCTAAGTTCTGTGATGTTTTTTTCTTTTAGTTCTGCGATGGTCATTGTTCAATTCACCTGCAACAGGGCGGGATGTGAGTGAGGGATTACGGAAGGGAGAAACTGCTCCAGAGATAAAGGCGGGCAACTAGTCAGGCAAAGTGCCGAGACCGGCAACCAAGAGTGACCCGGGTTCGTTTGGAGTAGCGAGACGCCAGGGAAGAAAAACGATCGTCAACGGAAAGCAATGAATCGAGGGCCTTTGAACCGATCAGTGGGGCAGAGAGACGTCGCTATGCTGCGCGACGCCTTTCCACCGGCTGTGAAATCTGAGCTGCCTGGGGCATCATTGACCCCGGATTGTGGACGTGAAAGCGGCCGAGGACTTCGTTCGTGGTGTCCTGCAGCCGGGTATTGGGCTTATGAAGCTTACGAGTAGCCTTGCTCGCCAGCTGGCAGAGCTGGTACCGGTTGGACACATGAGAGAGTGCCCCAAATACTAAATCAGAACGCATATGCCAATTCTCCTTATCAAAAGAGCCTGCCCGGACGGTACTACTTGGCGCCGCCGGTGCAGCCAGGAACCAAAAACCGAACCTTGGTCCCCAAGAAAATGAAAAGCTGCCAATCTTTAGACGCAGTTGGAGCGATCGTAGTTCAAAAACTTGTTACGAAATCGCACTTTTTGAAACCAGACCATCCGCATTGAAGACAAGTTGTTTTCCAATGTGGGAATTGTATGCGCCCGAGATTCCTTGATCCGGCGGCGTAAACGCACCGGGACATCGACTTCTGAGCCCTCGCTCAAATTGGATGCAGGAATTGGCTGAGGGGCGCGCAAAATCGCACAAGCACAGCCTGCCCTCTTTGGATGGCTGAATTGACTTTATAACGAGAGGAGGCGGGGGTCAACATTTTTCTCGGCGATTTTGAGGGCAAAGGCGCCAATTGTGGAAAAGTTCCCGGGAGTATTTGCAAATAATTGAAAATAAATAAAGTCAATTGAGATTTGGAAGGGCGAAACGGGCTCAAATCCCGTGAAAATCGACGAGTCGCCTGTCGACGGCGAGACGAGAGGCTGAAAGCGGAATCAATTGGGCCAACGCGATGATGGTTTGGGAGGTCTTTCCCGAACGCGAAACTTGGGGCAGGGTACAAAGAAATCCACAGGCGGGAGGGTAGCTCAGGCTGAGTAGCTGAGGTTGAGGGCGCGGAACCCAACCCCAGCAAGTACAAATCACTTGCCAGGGGCCCCGGTGTCTTCAACTCCAGTAGCTCCGATCCAGCGTTCTATATTGGATGGCCTCCGCCAGGTGAGGCACGGCTAGATGGTCGGCACCCTCGAGGTCAGCGATGGTCCGTGCCACTTTCAGGATGCGATCGTGGGCGCGGGCGGTCAGTCCCTGCTGTTGCATAGCTCGCTCCAGCAGGCGTTCGGCGTCGGCGCTGAGTTCGCAATGGGTTCGAACCTGGCGGGTTGTCATTTGCGCGTTGGAGTAAATCCTTTCCTTGGTTTTCAAGAAGCGCTCTTGCTGGATCTGACGTGCGGCTATTACGCGGTCGCGAATCTGGGCCGAGCCCTCGGCTGCGGCGCCGCCGCGCAGCTCCCTGTATTGAACAGCCGGCACTTCGATATGGATGTCGATGCGGTCGAGCAGCGGGCCGGAGATCTTGGCCACATAGCGCTGAATCATGGGCGGCGTGCATGTGCATTCGCGGGACTTGTCGTTGAAGTAGCCGCAGGGGCAGGGATTCATTGCCGCGGCCAGCATAAAACGAGCCGGGAAGCTCAGGGTCATGGAGGCGCGCGCGATGGTGACTGTGTGGTCTTCGAGCGGCTGGCGCATTACTTCGAGCACGTTGCGCGGGAACTCAGGCAACTCGTCGAGAAATAGCAGGCCGTTGTGCGCGAGCGAGACCTCGCCGGGGCGCGGCACGATGCCGCCGCCGATGAGGCCCGCGTCAGAGATGGTGTGATGCGGCGAGCGGAATGGGCGCTGCGTCACCAGGCCCGCGCCCGAATCGAGCACGCCTGCGACCGAGTGAATCTTGGTGGTTTCAAGAGCTTCGTCGAATGTGAGCGGCGCGAGGATTGAAGGCAGGCGCTTGGCCAGCATGGTTTTGCCGGAGCCGGGCGGACCGATCATGAGGATGTTGTGGCTGCCGGCGGCGGCAACTTCAAGCGCGCGCTTGGAGGTCTGCTGGCCGCGCACGTCGCAGAAGTCGACGTTGAAATGCTCGAGCTCGCCGAGAAGTTTTTCAGTGGAGACGCGGAAGGGTTCGCGTTGAACGTGGCCTACGACTGCGGTGTTGAGCAGGTCGAGCACGTCGAGGAGCGAGGAGACGGGATAGACATTCACGCCCTCAACGACCGCGGCTTCATTGGCGTTGGCCGCGGGAAGCACCAGGTTGGCGATGTTTTTCTCGCGCGCCATAACGGCCACGGGCAAAACGCCGGGGATGGGACGCAGGCCGCCGTCGAGTCCCAGTTCGCCGACGAAGAGAAAGTTGGCGAGGTCGGTGATGCGCAATGCGCCGTAAGCGCCGAGGATTCCGATAGCGATAGGGAGGTCGAAGCCCGAGCCTTCCTTTTTGATATCGGCGGGGGCGAGATTGATGGTGATGAAGGTGGGCGGAATCAGGTAGCCCGAGTTTTTGATGGCGGCGCGAACACGGTCGCGGCTTTCGCGCACGGCGGCGTCGGGAAGACCCACAGTGTGAAAGTGGTCTTGATCGGAGACGACCCCGCTGTAATCAACTTCGACGTCGATGAGATTGGCATCGATGCCGTAGACCGCCGCACTGAGAGCCTTGAAGAGCATGGTTCTGAAAGGATGCCCGGAGTGTAACACTATTGGCATTGGAACCGGCTGTGACGGGTGTCGCTGCGCAATTCGAATTGGACAAGGCCCGATGCGTGCGCTTAAATCAATTCGATGGTGGATCGCTCAAGAATTGTCCAGTGTGCCCGGAGCTCGGCCCGCATTGCGATGACTGTATTCACAGTGACGATGGCCGGATCTTTCATCCGGCCCCTCGTCCACCTTCTCTTTGGCGAGAAACTCCGATTCAATTGGTCGCTCGCGCTCAAATTCTCGCTGGTCTTATCAATAACTTGGTTTTGCATTTACTTCATCTGGGGCTGGATTTCCGCTGCTCGATTTCAACCGGTGCTGGATGTCCTGGATGAGGAACCGCTACCTTCAGACCTGAGCAAGCCGGAGCTATCGGGTTTTGTGGCCATGGAGTATAACTGGCTGATGCTGAAGCGCACGTTTGTTGTGTTCATTGCGCCGGAGGGATTGTATGGATGGAAGGCGGCGGGGATTGTGATGAATGCCGTCCGGACTTTCTGCGAGCCCTACCAGGAGATGTTGAAGGAGGATGAGTTCATACGCGACCGGCATGCGATTGAAAAGCTACCGCGAATACGCGGAGGGTTTTTTTATCGAGCGATCGGCGATTGTATCGGTGGAATATAACGAACGGCAAAGTGGGGGATGGGCGGAATTCCTCATTCCGGCCGAAACAACGTGAAACCGGTGGACGGTAAGACGAGGGAATTCATCCTTCTGGGTTTCGTAATTGGCGACGAGTTGGTAAACCAGATTGCGGTGACGCTCGGAGTCAACGCATCGAATGCAGTGCAGGTGTAAAACTTTGCCGACTGGATTTTTCGACCTCTACAAAATCGGAGTTGGCCCATCGAGCTCGCATACCATGGGCCCGATGCGCGCGGCTTGCCGATTTGCGCAGGAGCTTGAGACGCGCGGAGTGCTGGAGCGGGTTTCGCGGGTGCAGGCGGATCTCTACGGGTCGCTTGCGCTCACCGGTCTCGGCCACGCGACCGATCGCGCGGTGCTGCTTGGACTGGCCGGCAATGAGCCGGCGTCGATCGATCCCGATGCGATTGAGAGAACAGTTGCGGCGGTGAGGCAAGAGCGCAGAATGCGATTGGCAGGAAAACAGGAGCTTGGCTTCGACGAAGCAAGCGATCTGATCTTTCACCGCGACACGATGTTTCCGCCGGGCGCAACGACGCAGCATCCGAATGGACTCAGGCTTACGGCGTTCGATAACGCGGGCGCGGAGGTGGACCAGCGAACCTTCTTCTCAGTGGGCGGCGGGTTCATTGTGGAGAATGGGGCGGACAAGCAGGCCGGGGACAGGGGCGAGATTCAGGTTCCGTATCCGTTCCATAGCGCGGCTGAACTGCTGGCGACGGCCGAAGCGAACGAGTTGACAATTGCCGAGCTGATGATGGCAAATGAGCGCGCGTGTGCGGGCGGTAAAGATGGCAGTGTGCCGGCCGAACAAATAAGCGCGGGCATCGATCGCATCTGGGCGACGATGAAGAGCTGCATTGAGCGCGGCATTGCAACGGAAGGCATATTGCCGGGCGGGTTGAACGTGCGGCGCAGGGCGCACCGGCTTGCCGAGCGGCTGCGCGAGAAAGAGGCATCGGGCTTAAAGGGCGATCCGCTGGCGCCGCTCGATTGGCTGACGGTGTATGCGATGGCAGTGAACGAAGAGAACGCAGCCGGGGGGCGCGTGGTGACTGCGCCGACCAATGGAGCGGCCGGGGTGGTTCCGGCGGTTGCGCAGTACTACGAGAGATTCATTGAAGGCGCTGACCGCGCGGGCATTCTTCGCTTCTTTCTCGCGTCGGCGGCGATCGGGATTCTCTACAAGGAGAATGCGTCGATCAGCGGAGCCGAGGTTGGCTGCCAGGGCGAGGTGGGTGTTGCATGCAGCATGGCAGCGGGCGGGCTTGCTGCCGCATTGGGTGGAACGAATGGGCAGGTTGAGCATGCGGCTGAGATCGGGATGGAGCACAACCTGGGCATGACGTGCGACCCCATCGGCGGCCTGGTGCAGATCCCCTGCATTGAGCGCAACGCGATGGGCGCTGCCAAAGCCGTCCATGCAACGCGAATCGCGATGAACGAGAGCGAAGGGCACAAGGTGTCGCTCGACCAGGTCATCCGAACCATGTATCTGACCGGCCTCGATATGCAGTCGCGATACAAAGAGACCAGCCTGGCGGGGCTCGCGCTGAATGTGATCGAGTGCTGACGGGTTACAGTACGATCGAGAGAGAACGCGCAAAAGAGCAGTGTTCATGCTGGTTTCACGCATATCGATGTCTGCAATTGAAGGCAGCATCTCGACGATCTTGCAAGGCATAGCGACGATGGATCACCGAATGAATGAGCAAAAGAGCACGCCACCTGATCGAACAAAAACCGAGATTGCAGAGTTGAAGAATGCGGTGGACGAGCGAATCGGAATGGAACGGCATGATGGCCCGGAAAAAATTGTTGACGATTTTTCCACTCATAAGTCGTTTTTTTCTTGACATCGATGCCGCGCGATTCTATACATTCTTCAACTGCAATGTATTCATTGCAGAATCGATGCAACCCATCGAAAAGGGAGAATAGGCAAATGGCAACTAAGAAAGCAGCCAAGAAGGCAGCCAAGAAAGCACCCGCGAAGAAGGCGGCAAAGAAGGCCGCGAAGAAGAAGTAGTAGCGGAACTACCAACCAAAAAGGCAACACTGAGGGGGACGCACAAAGCGTCCCCCTCAGTGTTTATGCGCGAAGATATAAACTCTCATGAGGGTGAGGAAACATAGGAATGACACGGCGACGCTGGATTGCCGAGCATTGGGACGAAGCCACCGCGACCATGGTGGGAGTGCAGGCCGAGCATATGGCCCGCGTATTGCGCGCGCAGGCAGGCATGCAGACCGAGGTGATCGCAGGCGGCCATGTCTTCCATGCTGAAGTGGCGGAGATAACGCTGGCCGGCGACGAGAGCGAGGTGCGCTTTACGCTGCTTGCCGAAGTCGCAGCCGATCCCTCGCTGCCTGTTACGCTCGTGGCCGCGGTCTACAAGTTTGACCACATGGAATGGGCCATTGAGAAGGCGACCGAGCTTGGAGTAGCGGGCATAGCGCCAGTGATTGCACGCAGGACCGAGAAACACCTGGCGCAGGCTGCAGCGAAGCGCGCGGAGCGGTGGCGGCGCATTGTGCACGAGTCTGCAAAGCAGGCGCGCCGCTCCGATGTGCCGATCATTTACGATCCCGTTGAACTGGCGGTGCGGGTAAGCGCGGAGTCGAGTGCGGTTCGCATTGTGCTGGCTGAACAGGAGAGGACGACCACGCTGCGCAATGCGCTGGATGAAGCCATTGAAGCGGCCGGCAATGAGATGCCCTCGCTTGAGATTGCTATTGGACCCGAGGGCGGATGGGCTCCAAACGAAGAAGCGCTGTTCGATGCGAACGGATGGCGGGCCGTTTCGCTGGGACCGCGGATACTTCGCGCGGAGACTGCGGCGATAGCGGCGCTGGCGGTGGTGGCGTCGAGGCTGGAATGAAATGAGCGAGTCAGCAGGTCAGCAAGCCAACAGACTCGCCGCGTCCACGATCGACTGCTGAGCGCTCCGTTGGTTAGTTGAATATTAGAAATGTGCGCAACGAACGAGCAGTCCTGCAAGAGCGCCACCAATTAGATCGCCAATGATGGGGATGGGCGCATAGCTCCAGTTGGAACTGCCTTTGCCGGGAATAGGCAAGAGCCAGTGCGCGATGCGCGGTCCCAGGTCGCGCGCGGGATTAATGGCGTAGCCCGTGGTGCCGCCGAGTGAAAGCCCGATACCCCATACCAGGCTTCCGACAAGCCACGGCCCCACGCCGCCTGCGGGGCCGGTCAGTGAGACGCCTTTAGAGAAGATGGCGCCGGCTACGAGAACGAGAACTGCGGTGCCAATCATCTCGCTGACGATGTTGGCGAGCGGGCTGCGGACTGCGGCGTTGGTTGCAAAGACGCCCAGCTTGGCCGCGGGATCGGGAGTGAGCCGCCAGTGAGGCGCGTAATGGAGAGCCATGAGGGCCGCGCCGCAAATGGCTCCAAGCAACTGCGCCGACCACATGCTGAGGACTGGAGCGAAGTTTCCCGTTGAGATTGCGACGGCGAGGGTGATGGCGGGGTTGATATTGGCGCCGGCGCTGCCGAAGGCCTGAGCGACGAGCACTCCGCAGAGAACCGCGAGGGCCCAGCCGGTGGTGATAACGAACCAGCCCGCGTCGGATGCATAGGTCTTGCGCAGCATCACGCCGGCGTTGACGCCGTTACCAAGCAGAATGAGCACCAATGTGCCCATGAACTCGCCAATCCACACAGAATGCATTGGTGCTTCCTCTCGCGTTGCGGCTGCTCGAATAGAATTCGGCGGCCGCGGGGAAAAGACTGATTTGGTGATCGCAAGCATTCTCACCTGCCGGGGCCATTGCCGCCAAGGGCAGAACCGATTTCAGGGATCGGGGATCAGTGGACAGTGAACAGAAATAGGTGAAAAGTAAAGGAGTGAAAGAGTGAAGCAGTCGGACAGAGCGACAGAGATCAAGGTGTGGGCGCAGAGGCGGCGGGGATGGAATGCTCGTACTGAGGCCAGTGGTTGAGGAGTTCATTCACGACGGTGTGGCCCACTTTGTAAGCAGCCTCGAGCGAGGGCAGATAGGCCGCGTAGGCGCCGATGCGCTGCCTGCCGAGGCTTTCAGCTGCGCTCATGCCGCGGGGCTGGCGGTCGAAGTTGCTCACGGTGCGCAGAACCAGAACGCGATTGAAGTCGATGCGGCCGGCGTTGGCCAGGGACTCGAGCGATTGCAGCGTTCCGGTGTCTTCCATCGCTGTGGTGGCGAAGATTCCCTCGCCGCCGGTGAAGTAGGGAACCCATTGCGCGGCCCACGCGTCGAAGAGCTGTCCGTGCCAGTAGGTTGAAGACGAGAGCTCATCGCCCAGCGTGACGACGGGCGGACGTTGTGCGAATGCACCGTCGAAGTTACTGCGAATCTGTTTGAGTTTGTCGGAGTCGCCGAGGTCGATGTTCCGCGTGAGGTTGAAGGCCCACTGCGCGAGCGGCGCGTTGAGTGCGTAGACCTGGCCGGGGAGAGGATCGGCGGGCGCTTCGAAGGGCTGCGTCTTGCGCAGGGGGATGTAGCCGGTTGACCAGTTGGAGGGAATCTCGCGGGCGTCAATTTCATAGGCGAGGTCGCCGTCGACAACATAGCGGGCCCAGGCGGCGGAGCCGAGCGAGATGCGGTCGGGAGAGCCTCCGGCGATTCCGGCCACGATCCAATAGGCGTGGCTGAAGTCGAAGCGTGGATCAAGCCCTACGGCCATGATGGTGGATGCAGCGTGCGCGGTTCCCTGGCCGGTTAGGACCGCCATTTCGCCGCGATCGTTCATGCGAACGGCGTGGTATGCGGCGGGCACCGAGTAGACGCGGTCGAGATGATCGCGCTCTACCCAGTACTGCAACTCTCCCGGCTGGTCGCCCGTGTCGTTGCCCACTTCAAACATGGTGACGACCACCACCTTCACTTGGACGGGCCGCGGTCTGGCCGCGACGGTGGCTCCCAGAGACACAAAAAGCAGCAGCGTGAGCGAGCGCAGGCAGGGAGTCATTAGTTGCGATCGTAAATGAAAGCCAATAACGGTGGGATAAAGAAAAAAACGGGGCATGAACGGCGGCGGGCGGTCGCTCTCCGGGCCGACCAATCCCAGATTCTAGGTGCGTTTGATGGTCGCGAACCATGCCGGCGCGCCGTTGACGTGGAATCTCGTATGAATCTTATCCGGTGAGAGGTCGGTGATATTCCATCCATTATGGGGACTGAACGCCGCTCTCAACTCATTCTGGCTGACGGGGTGCGGGCCGGTATCGGGACCTTCGTCACTGAAGCACAACACATACAGGGTTGCATTGGGCACGGTCGCTGACGCGAGACTTGCCACGTATCCTGGCCGTTCGCCAGCGTTGAAGGTGTGGAACAATCCGCAGTCGAGCACAGTGTCAAAGAAGCGGGCCAAGCGATCCAGGTGGAAGGCGTCGACGGAAGCGAACTCAATCTCGATGCCGCGGCGGCTGGCCTTCTCTCGAGCCATAGTCAGTGCCGTCTCAGCCACGTCAACTCCCACAACCGTCAACCCCAGCGAGGCGACGAGAAGAGAGTTCTCTCCGGTTCCGCAGCCCGCATCGAGCACCGCTCCGGTGAAACCGCCAGCGGACGCCAGGCGCTTTATTGCTGGTTGCGGCTGACCGATATCCCACGGCGCAGGGCCGTGTTGGTATGACGCGTCCCAGGGCTTTCCTGTCATCTGTTCGTGGCTGGTTGGTTCCCGTCCACCGAATGGATCGTCAGCTAGTCTCTCTGATTGCTCCGACATATTTTTCCCTTTCGCAACTGATTTTGACGCGTCTTCGCAGCCACGCAATGCGCATGTTTCGATTATTGCTCAAAAGAGATCGGGGACCGGAGATAGGAGGAGCTTCCTGAGTGACTCAGAACCAGGTCTTCTTCTTGTACTCCAGGTAGGCGTCGCCGAATCGTGCGGCAAGGATGGCGGATTCTTTGCGGGCTCGCATGACCTGCAAGGGAATCAGGATGACATAGACGAGGAGCAGCCAAAGCTGTCCGGTCCAGATGATGATGCCCAGGATCATGAGCGCGCCAAAAACGTAGATAGGGTTGCGGATGCGCGAATAGATTCCCGTGGTGACGAGATCCGTGGCCTTGGCTTCGAGACTGAAGGAACGGCCGAGTTGTACGCGCGCGATGGAGAACAGGACGAAGGCCGGAAGCGCGATAGCGACGCCGGCGATGCGCGGAGGCGTCCAGGGAAGATTCATGGCATGGGTGGCGAAGAGAAACAGCGCGACGACTACCACAATCAGCGTGACGATGTTAAGTTTCACTCCCCGGTGCCTCTTTCTCGACAATCAGGCATTATCTTATCGCGGCCCGGCGCGCAAAATGCCTTCAGAAGATGCGGCAAAGCTGTAGCATGTTGGCTATGCGAAGTTAGGGGCGGATCGACAGGTGAGTTTGTGTTCGGACCATCAATGACGGGAGGCAACTGGCGATGAAGGTGATGGGCAAACTGGTTCTGGGAGGAATGATGATGGCAGCAGCCGCAGGCGCGCAGCAGCCGCGCCACTGGGCGATTGTGGTGCATGGCGGCGCGGGCGACATCGATCGCGCCACGCTGGGCGAGAAGGGCGATGCGGCCTATCGTGCTTCGCTGACCAGGGTGATTGAAGCAGGTGCGGCGGTGCTGGACCGCGGAGGCTCGTCGCTGGATGCGGTGGAAGCGGCGATCAAAGTGCTTGAGGACGATCCGCACTTTAATTCAGCACGCGGCGCGGTGTTTACTTCGGCCGGCAAGACTGAGCTGGACGCAGCCATCATGGATGGAGCCACGATGCATGCCGGCGCGGTCGCCAGCGTGACGCACACGCGTTACCCCATCAGCCTGGCGCGCTCGGTGATGGAGAAGACTCCCTATGTGTTGATGGTTGGGCCGGGCGCCGATGCCTATTCCGTGCAGGCGGGGATGGAGCAGGAGCCGCCGAGCTATTTCTTCACGGAGAGCCGCTGGCAGTCGCTGGTGAAGCAGCTTACAAAGGACGGCAAGCCGATTCCGCAGCGGCCTGAAGGGGCGCCGGCGGAAGGCCCTATGATTCCAGTGGCGCAGGTTGAGGAGTCGGCCGATACGCATCGCTACGGCACGGTGGGCGTGGTTGCGCTGGACCGGCAGGGGAATATTGCGGCGGGCACGTCGACGGGAGGGCTGCAGGGCAAGGCGCCGGGGCGTGTAGGCGACTCACCGATCATCGGCGCTGGTACTTATGCTTCGAACCAGTCGTGCGCGGTTTCAGGCACAGGCGTGGGTGAGTTCTTTATCCGCTACACGGTGGCACGCGAGGTGTGCGCGCTGGTTCAATACAAAGGCATGGGACTGCAGCAGGCGGCGGACGAGGTGATTCAGAAGCGGCTGAAGCCGATTCACGGAGACGGCGGCGTGATTGCGGTTGCTCCCGATGGGCAAATGGTGTGGAGCTTCAATACGCCGGGGATGTTCCGCGCCAAGCTGGCCGAGGGCGGCAAAGTTGAGGTGCATATCTACAACGATGAGCCGTAAGCGAGCCAACGCATTGCAACGTGTCATGCACATTTCAGTAAGGAAGAGGTCTATGACAGATGCTTTCAGATTGAGCGTTGGCACGACGGGGCTGGCTCTCTTACTTGCTTTACCCGTTGCGATGGTTTCGTGTTCGGGTGGAGTTGCTTCGACCCCGCCGGCACCCACACCTGTGGGCTGGGGCCTGCTGTCGAACGGCCTGCGGGATAAAACAGAATGGCCATTTGACTCGGCTTCAATCTGGAACACGGCGATCGGGGGCGGGGCCTTTTTTCAACCAGCCGCCATTACTGCAAACAATGGCGGCGGTTATCCAACTAATTTCGGGCCAGACGAAGACGTGATCGTCATGGTTCCAACCGCGCCCATGACACAGGTTTACTTCAGTCCCGTCGCCTGGAACGGAGGAGATCGCTGCTCGCCACAAGGGAGCCTGCTCGCGAGTGTTCCTGTTCCTGCCACTTACACCCTCCCCAGCAGCGGCCAGAACAATTCTGCTGCCATCCTGATGCCCGATGGTCAAACCCTGAACCAGAATCAGCCCTTCACCCTGTGCACGGCGGGCGGGCCCGCGACCACCCTGGTGGTTGAAGCCTCAACCAGCATTTATGGTGATGGACCCTACGGCGCGCACGGGGGCAGTGGCCTGTCATCGGTTGGCGGCACTATTCGCTATGGAGAATTCACGTCGGGCAAGATTCATCACGCCATGAAGATGGAACTCTGGGCGTCGCAATACTATTTCTGCTGCACTCCTCACTGGCCGGCCACTGTCGTCGACGACTACGCCCAAACCAGTTACAAGGGAACCAACCCGAACCTCGGCCCAGGCTCCCTGTTGGCGCTGCCGTCAGGCTTTGACGTGAGTGCGCTCGCCACAGCGCCGGGGAAAATCCTCGCCCAGGCATTCAAGGACTACGGCGCGTACGTTGTGGACGACACAGCCTGGAACGACTGGGCGCTGTGCACAGAGCAAGGCCCCAACGGGCGGGTCGCAGACGAATTCGCTAGCCTTTATGGTTTTGCGTTCAGTCCGGCGCAAGGTTCAAACACTCCGTTCATGCAAGACATAACGAGCATTTTTCAGTCGCTGCAGATTGTGACCAACAACTCAGCCACAAGCATAGGTGGAGGCGGCACGCCGCGCGTACCAGCTCCGCCGGCGATTGGCAATTAGGTGAGTACGCGAGAGACGCGGAACCGAGAGCAAAATCGTTTGCAGCCTGAATTCTGATTCGACTTCCCACCGTGAGCCGTGTGGCGATACGCACAGGCGCGCCGTATTGCACGCCCTGTACAATTCCGCCATGGAGACGACCCAGTACATCCTGCCGCAAAGCCACATTCCACGCACGTGGTACAACATTTTGCCTGAACTGCCAGAGCCGCTCGCGCCGCCACTGCATCCGGGGACGCTGAAGCCGCTGGGGCCTGACGATCTTGCGCCGCTTTTTCCGATGAGCCTGATCATGCAGGAGGTGAGCGCGGAGCCGGAGATCGAGATTCCCGAAGAGGTAAGGCAGATTTACGCGCAGTGGCGGCCTTCGCCGCTGGTGCGCGCGCGGCGTCTTGAGAAGGCGCTGGATACGCCGGCGCACATCTTCTACAAATACGAGGGGCAGAGCCCGGCCGGCTCGCACAAGCTGAACACGGCTGTGGCACAGACCTATTACAACAAGCAGGACGGCACCAGGCGGCTCTCGACAGAGACGGGCGCGGGGCAGTGGGGATCGGCGCTCTCAATGGCGTGCAGCTTCTTCGGGCTCGAGTGCAAGGTGTACATGGTGCGCGTGAGCTACGACCAGAAGCCGTACCGCCGCGCGCTGATGGAAGTGTTCGGCGCAAACGTGACAGCGAGCCCGAGCAATGAGACCGAATCGGGCCGCGCCATTCTTGCCGAGCATCCGGATTCGAACGGGTCATTGGGCATTGCGATCTCAGAGGCTGTCGAGGTGGCTGCGAAGGATCCGCACACCAAGTACGCGCTGGGCAGCGTGCTGAATCACGTGCTGCTGCACCAGACCGTGATTGGGCAGGAGGCGATTGAGCAAATGGCGCTGGCCGGCGAAGATCCCGACGTGATTATCGGCTGCGCGGGTGGCGGCTCAAATTTTGCCGGCCTGGCAATGCCGTTCATCGGGCTCAAGTTGAAAGGCCTGAGCCAGGCGCATGTGATTGCGGTTGAGCCGGCGGCCTGCCCGAGCATGACGAAGGGCAAGTTCACATATGACTTTGGCGACACAGTGCACCTGACGCCGCTGGTGAAGATGCACACGCTGGGTTCGACGTTTGTGCCGCCTGGGATTCATGCAGGAGGACTCCGCTATCACGGTATGGCGCCGCTGGTTTCGCATGTGGTCAACCTGGGATTGGCTGACGCGGCGAGCGTGCAGCAACTGGATGCATTTGCCGCGGGAGTGCAGTTTGCGCGGGCCGAAGGGATTGTGCCGGCGCCGGAGTCGAACCACGCGATAGCTGAGACGATTCGCCAGGCGATGATAGCGAAGCAGGAAGGCACCCGGCGCACGATTCTCTTCAACCTGAGCGGGCATGGGCATTTCGACATGCAGTCGTATATCGCGTACCAGGCAGGGAAGCTCGAGAACTACGAATATCCGGCCGAGGAGATTGCGATGGCGCTGGCGGGACTGCCGAGTGTGGGGCAGTGAAACAGTTGAACAGTGAAGCAGTGAGACAGTGAAGAAGTGAAGCGGCAAGCAAAACGGCCATCCCGAGCGGAATGGCCGTTGATGTTTCTGAGGTTGTTGGAGTCTATTGAGGCGTTGTGGAGGCGGTGCCGGGGTTTGAGTTCATCCGCGCCTCGGCCTTCTCGGTCTCGACCTTGTGAGCGGTGACTTCGAGGGCCTGTGCTTCGGGCAGGTAGGTAATGGCCTTCTGAATCATCGGATCCCAGTCAGCAACAACACGCAGGCCCTGGAGCTGTCCGAACTGGATAGTCTCAATGTCCTGCTTGATGCGGGTCTTGAGCCAGTCCTGCACGCCGTTAATGTCGTTGTCGGTCCACTCCACACCTTCGCTGGTGAGGAACTTCTTGAATTCGGCCATCACGGCATCATCGACCTGGAAGTTCTTGTCGACGGTGTGAGTGGCCGCATAGACCGGCCCGAATTTGCCCGACCCTGCGCTGGGAGCGAGAATGTTCTTGATCAGCAACTCTTCCTGGAAGCGATTAAGCTGAGTGCTCTCGATTTTCTCGTCGGGAGTGATGCCGCCGCCGCCGTAGACGGTGCGGCCCGAATCGGTGAGTTTGACTTCGCGGTTACTGGAGTCAGCAGGCAGCGCGCCAGCGTGGTTGTAGTAGTCGTAGAGCGAGAGGCCCGCGTAGTTGCGCTGAATGAGCCGGCCCGAGGGCGTGTAGTAGTGATACGTGGTTAACGCCAGGCCGCTGCTCTCGCTCAGGTTGTAGACGGTTTGAACCAGGCCCTTGCCGAAGGTGGTTTCACCAACAATCAGGGCGCGGTCGTGATCCTGCAGCGCGCCTGAGACGATTTCTGCGGCCGAAGCGGTGTCGCGGTTCACCAGCACAACGATGGGGAATGCCTTGCCGCCGTTGCCGTGGGTCGCCGTGTAGTTCTGATCAGGATAGGCGCGGCCGCGCTGCGAAACAATGGTCTGTCCCTTGGCCAGCAGGTGGTCGCAGACGTCCACCGCCTGGCTCAGCAGGCCGCCAGGGTTGCCACGCAGGTCGAGCACAAGACCCTTCAGGTTGCCGAATCCATTGACGGCGTCTTCCATCTCCTGTCCGGTGGTCTCCTGGAATTGGGTGAGATGGATGTAGCCGACACCGGGGCGGATCTCATACTGAGGTCGACCGAGGGGTGCGGAATCTCGTCGCGCACTAGATCGAAAACCAGCGGCTTGGCCTGGCCGTAACGTACCGTTGTGACCTGCACGTGGGTGCCCTTGGGTCCCTTGAGCGCCTTGGCTACCTGGTCGCTCGACCAGCCATCGGTACTCTTGCCGTCAACGGCGGCAATCGTGTCGCCTGGGTGAATGCCTGCCCGGTAAGAGGGCGTGTCTTCGTAGGGTGTGATGACAATTACGTGGTCGTGACCCTGCTCGTCGCGCTGTTGCTGGATAACCATGCCGACACCGTAGTAGTGACCGCGCTGATCTTCGCGCAACTTGGCATAAGCCTTGGGATCGTAAAAGTGCGAGTGGGGGTCGAGCGTCTGTAACATGCCGGGGATGGCGCCGTCGTAGATGACCGCATCGGCGCGGTCGCCGTTAATAGGCTCGGCGTAGTTCTGCTCCACCAGCGCGTAGACGTTGGTAAAGGTCTTCAGACTGTCGCGAAGCTGGCTCTCGTCCTGGGCCGACTGCGCGCCTACACGGCGCTGCAGAAGTGTGCCCACAACCGCACAGACTGCGAAAAAGAGTACGACGGTGAAGAGAGCGCGACGCGCGCGAGGACTCATAAGCAATCAAACCTCCGGACGGCAGACGCCAACTGGCGCCGCTTGCTGGTCTCTCTGGCAATTCGCCTGGCCGTTGCGGAACAACTCGCTGGCCGGAGAAAAAATTAACCTTGCCCGCGACTCGGCAAGGTAACAGAGATTTCGAGGACCACCTAAGGGAACCGCGCAAGGCCGTCGACAGCTAAAGTATAGCACCGGCTTGTTTGACGCAGCGGATCGGAATTCGGGTAGCCGAATGGGGTGGAAAGGGCACACTGACCAGAAAGGGGATTTGAATCGCGCTTTGTGCTGCCCCGGCAATTACAATGGCGTCTATGCAACAGGCGGTTTATTTGTGCTGCCTGTTGAGTCGCCCAAAATATGACCTTCAGATTTCTTCGCACTCCTGCGGCGTTCGTGTTCGGCACGGTGCTGCTCACGGGTTGGCTCCCGGGCCAGGCACAGCAGAACGCACCGGCAAGTCCTTATGGCGGCACGGTGGTGGAAGACATTGTTGCCCGTGTCAACGACCAGATCATCACGCAGAGTGACTACGACCGCGCCTTGGGCGAAATGGACCAGGAAATGCGGCAGCACGGCGAAACGATGCAGCAGATATCGGAAGCTCACAATGACCTGCTGCGCAACCTTGATCGACCAGCAGCTTTGGCTCTCGAAGGGCAAGGAACTGGGAATTACCGGCGATACCGAGCTAGTGAAGCGGCTGGACGAGATCCGCAAACAGTACAACCTGGATTCGATCGAGGCACTTCAGAACGCGGCCAAGGCAACAGGGCGTATCGTTCGAGGACTTCAAGCAGAACATTCGCAACCAGATCATCACCCAGGAAGTGATGCGCCAGGAAGTGGGCGCGCGCATCAACTTCACTCCCGGTGAGGCTCAGCGCTATTACGAAGCGCACAAGCAGGATTTTACCCAGCCCGAGAGCGAGCGGCTCAGCGAGATTCTGATCGCGGCCGACTCGAACGATCCGGCCAAGGTGCAGGCGGCCAAGGCCAAGGCTGACGATATCGAGGCGCGTCTGCACTCGGGCGGCGACTTCAGCCAACTGGCGCGCAGCTTCAGCGACGGGCCGACGGCAAGCTCGGGCGGCGACCTTGGCCAGTACAAAGCCGGTCAGCTCGGCAGCGCGCTCGAGGACAAGACCTTTCCGCTGAAGGCCGGCGAGTACACCGAGCCGATTCTTACGCGCCAGGGCTACATCATTCTCAAGGTCATCCAGCACACGCCGGGCGGTCCCGCACCTTACAAGGACGTGCAGGAACAGGTGGAAGAGGGTCTCTACATGAGCCGGATGGAGCCCGCAATTCGCGCCTATCTGACCAAGATGCGCGACGAGGCGGCGATCTTCATCAAGCCGGGCTACGAGGATTCAGCTGCCACCGAGTCTGAGATTCACCCCACCATCAGCTTCAGCGCGTACGTGCCGCCTGCGCCCAAGAAGAAGGCCAAGGTTGTGAGGACGCGTTTCCGCGAGAGCACGCATACTTTCAGGCAAAAGGGTGGCCAGCTAGCGGCGCCTCCTGAGCCTGCCGCTCCCGCCTCGCAAGAGCCAACCACCACTACCGATACTGCGGCTCAGCCGACACCGGCTGCGACCGCGAATGCGACCGGTAAGACGCAAAAGCATCAGAAGAATCAAGAGGCCAGCACCGAGAAGCCAGGCAAGCGAGAGAAGATCCGGTTCGGCCAGGCTCCGCGTGAGACGCTGCCGACGGCGGCGAATGGGTCATCGACCGAAGATGCAGGAGCGCTGCCGCAAACCGCGGAGAATACCGACCAGCCGGCGAATCCATTGGAACAAGCGCCCGCGAAGGTGAAAGGGCGCTTCAGCGATCGGGCCCGTGCGGAACAGGGCAAGAAGAAAAAACACGTTGCGGGGCAGACCGATTCAATGGCGCCTCCGCCACCGAACGCGGCTGAGGTGGCCGACCAGGAGACACAGTCGGCTCCGCTGGGCCTGGGTGGGAACACGACACCGACGGGCAAGAAGAAAAAGAAGACGGCCACAACAACCAGCGAGAAGACCCGCATGTCTGAGAAAAAGAAGGGGGAGAACACCACTCCTCCACCGCAGCCGACACCTGTGCCGCCCGTGCCGGGCGCGCCCGCGCCTGCCAACGAGCCCGTTGCACCGGCACCGCAAACTCAGCCCCAGAGCCAGCAATAGCGCCAAAAAGGCGAAGTGGCATCAACGTTTGGCAACGATTCAGGTCCGGAATTGATCTTCCGGGCCCGCGCTGTCTTTGGTAACCTCAGCCAGTTGCGTTAATCTTCTCGGCAGAATGAAAGACATCTACATTGCCGATCTGGCTGCATTTGACGAAGGCAGAAGCTTCGACAGTTTTTTCCTGGTGCTGTCGAAGCAGCAACGCTCCACCAAGTCCAACAAGCCATATCTGAACCTGATCCTGGGTGACAAGACCGGGCAGATTGAAGGGCGCGTGTGGGACCTTGCAGACCCGCGCATCGCGAAGGATTTCAGCCAGGGCGACACGGTAAAGGTGCGCGGCACCGCGTCGCGCTTTGACGATCGCAACCAGGTGAAGATCGATCAGCTAAGGCTGGCTGCGCCGCTCGAGGTGGACAAGACCGACCTGATGCCGGCGACCAGTTACGACGTGGGCCAGATGTGGAGCCAGCTTGAGGCGACCATCGATGGATTCGCCAATCCCGATCTCAAGCGGCTGCTGAAGGCGATCGCGGCCGACCCCGCAGTTGCCCAGGCCTATCGCGAGGCGCCGGCCGCGCGTCAGCTTCATCATGCGTGGCTGGGCGGGCTGTTGGAACACGTGATCAGCCTGCTGGGGCTGGCCGAGCGAGTGGCCTCGCATTATCCCATGCTGGACCGCGATCTGCTGCTGACCGGGGTGATTCTGCACGACATTGGAAAGATCCGCGAACTCACCTGGGAGGTCGGGTTCGACTACAGCGTGGAGGGCACTCTGCTTGGTCATATCCAGATGGGCGTAGACCTGGTGGAGAAGACCATCGCCGGACTGCCCGGTTTCCCTGAGCGGCTGCGCGCGCTGGTGGTGCACATGATTCTTTCGCACCACGGTAAGCTTGAGTTTGGATCGCCGAAGCTGCCCATGATTCCCGAAGCGCTGGCGCTGAACTTTGTTGACGATCTGGACGCCAAGATGCAGGCCATGAAGAGCGAGTTTGAAAAGTGCGCGCGCGAGGGCAAAAGCGCCGACGAGCTGACCGGCAGAGTGTGGGCGCTGGATAATCGCCAGTTGCTGAATACGAAGGGATGGCTCAAAGGCAGGGAATAGGGAGTTGCGAACAAGGGAACAAGGAACAGGGAACATAGCCGGGAGAACCTTGAATTGCATTGACCGGCCGGTTGACAAGCAGGAGATTGTGGAGCGCATTGCTCGGTTGCGGCCGGATCTTGAACGGCGCCGGGGCAAGATGAATGTGCGGCAGATGGTTTGCCATCTGAACGACGCATTCCTTTACGTGATGGGTGAAAAGGCGGTCGCGACCGATCCCGGCTTTCGCTGGCGAGGCTTGATCAGATGGCGCGCGCTATACCTGCCGACGCTGTGGCCCCATGGGGTTCCTACAAGGCCGGAGATTGACCAGGAGTTGAGCGGAACTCCGCCCCGCGAATTCGAAACAGACCGGCAAGAGCTGCTGGGGCTGGTAGAGCGGTCTTCGCGGCAACCGAGGGAGTTTGAGTTCAAACCGCATCCCATGTTTCTGGAGATGACCGAGTGGCAGTGGATGCGCTGGGGCTACCTGCACACCGACCATCATTTGAGGCAGTTTGGGGCGTGAGCAAGCCTTCGTTCGGTCGCGCAACCCAGTCCTGTCGGAGCGGCTACTTCAGGAACCACTCCCACTGCGCGTCGGTGAGGGGGGCGACGGAGAGCCGGCCGATTTTGATGAGCGGAGAATCAGCGAAGAGCTTTGTGACCTTGATGGCGTCGAGGGTTTTGGGAGACTTGAGCCGCTTGCCCGCCTTTACGCGCACGATGGGAACCTTGGGATCGGTGGGGTCGACGCTCGTCACCGTGCCGGTGCCAACCGCGGCGCGCTCGTCGCCGGTATGGTAGAAGATCCACTTGGTTCCGGCTTTCATCTCGCGCAGGTGCTTGACGGCGGTGGGGTTGGTGACGCCGTCCCACACGGTTTCTTTGTCGCGCGAAAAGTCATCGAAGCTGTAGACATCGGGCTCGGATTTGAAGAGGAAATAGGGCATGGTAGTGGCCAGCTCTCTGAGGTCGGTGGTCGATGTTTACCGGAAGGCAAAAGCGGCGCCATCTCGAATGCAGAATACACCGGCGGGGGATTAATCGGTTCGGCTGCGGAAACCGGTGATCGAACAGCGCTTTTTTGAGTGCCGGACCACATCGTGCCATGCTAGGCTTTTGGGCATATATGGAGCAGACGCCGCAAGTGCTGATGGACTTGGGTCGCGTGGCGCGGCGCGAGCACCACCTTGACGAGGCGCGAAACAAGCTGAAAGAGGCGCTGACGTGCTGCGGCGGCGAAGAGGATCCGCGGCTGGTGGCGGAACTGCACGCGGAACTGGCTTACGTGGAGCGGGCCTTGCACGACGATCAGTCTGCGGAGGCGCATTATCGCCGGGCGACCGAGATGTTCCATGCATTGGGCGACCCGTTGCGGTCGGCGCATAACATGCGGCATTTGGCCGATGTCCTGCGCGAAACGGGCAGACCGTCAGAGGCCGCTTCGTATTATTCCGAGTCGATTGAGTTTTTCAGGAGAAGCGGAGACTATCCGCTCCAACTTGCAAATGCTCTTCGCGGCCTGGCTCTCATGCAGGGCGATATGGGAGATTTTGCGGAATCGCTTGAATCCTGGGCGGAGGCCAAAGCGCTTTACCAGTTGGTGGGCGTGGATGCCGGAGTCGCCGAGAGCAGAAAGCGCATCGACGAACTGATGGCACATCGATAGCCGTTGCCGGCCGGTGTTCGTGCTGGCCCTTATTACGCCGCTGTCCAGCTTTGGGTTCCATTTACAATCAGTAACATATGATCCGCTTCTCGAGCGCCGGCGAATCCCATGGCGAAGCACTGATTGCCCTGATCTCAGGACTTCCGGCCGGCGTTCCCATCGATCTGGATTTTGTGAACCGCGAGCTGTGGCGGCGGCAGCAGGGCTACGGCCGCGGCGGGCGCATGAAGATTGAGACGGACAAGGCGCACATTTTGTCGGGCGTGCGCCACGGCAAGACCATCGGCTCGCCGATCGCCATCGAGATTGTGAATCGCGACTGGAAGAACTGGGAGGAGAAACTGCCGGTCGAGGCCGGCGATCCCGCCAAGCACCAGGCGGTTGCTTCGCCGCGGCCAGGTCACGCCGACCTGGCAGGCGCGCTGAAATACAACTTTCCCGATGCACGCTACGTGTTGGAGCGCGCGTCGGCTCGCGAGAGCACTTCGCGCGTGGCCGCGGGGGCGATGGCCAAGTTGATGCTGCGCACGCTGGGTCCAGAGCCGGGTATCGAAGTGTTGAGTCATGTAATTCGCGTCGGTCGCGTGGAACTGGAACGCAGCGCGGAGTGGGATGAGATTACCGCGTTGGCTGCGAAGGACGAAGTGGTGCTGGGCTGCGTGGACGACGCCACCGAGGCGCGAATGAAGGAAGAAGTGGAAGAGGCCGCGCGCACCGGCGACACGGTAAACGGAGTGTTTGAGGTTGTGGCGCACAACGTGCCGGCGGGCCTGGGCACATATGCCAACTGGGATGAGCGGCTGGACGGATTGCTGGCCTGGTCGGTGATGAGCCTGCAGGCGGTTAAGGCAGTCGAAATTGGGCGCGGAGTGACGGCGGCCGAGTCATTTGGCTCGAAGGTGCATGACCCGATCCATTACGATGCCGAGGATCATGGAAGGCCTACACGGTTTACGCGCCCGCACAACAACGCGGGCGGAATCGAGGGCGGAATTTCGAACGGCGAAGACATGGTGGTGCGCGGGTATTTGAAGCCGATTTCGACGCTCCGCAAGCCGCTCGAGTCAGTGCGATTCGACACTCGCGAGACCACCAGCGCAAGCTACGAGCGCAGCGATATTTGCGTGGTGCCGGCGGGCGGCGTGGCTGCCGAGGCCATGGTGGCCATTACGCTTGCCGGCGCGGCGGCGCAGAAGTTTGGCGGGGATTCGGTGCTTGAAATGAAACGGAACTTCGACCAGTACATCGAACAGATAAGACGGTTTTAGCAAGCACGCGAGTCAGAGAGCCGGCAAGTTAGCAAGCCGGCCGAAGACATAACGAGAGTTCAACGATGATTCTGAAGATTGTGAAATATCCGGAGCCGGTGCTATCGCAGCCTGGCGAGCCGGTAACCGAGTTCAACGACGAGCTGCGCAAGCTGGTGGCCGACATGTTCGAGACCATGTACAAAGCGCAGGGTATCGGGCTTGCGGCGCCGCAGGTGGGCGTGTCGAAGCGCGTGACAGTGATTGACCTGAGCATGGGCAAGGAGCCGAAAGATAAGCTGGCCATCGTCAATCCCGAGATTATTCTGAGCGAGGGCAAGCAATACGAGGAGGAAGGCTGCCTGAGCTTCCCTGAGATACGCGAGAAGGTGCAGCGCGCCGCCAAGGTGCGCATTCGCGCGCAGGACGAGAAGGGCAAATGGTTTGAGATGGACGGCGACGAGCTGCTGGCGCGCGCCTTTCAGCATGAGATCGACCATCTCGACGGCGTACTGTTCCTTTTCAGGATGAGTCTGTTGAAGCGCAACCTGAACCTGCGCAAGATTCGCAAGATGCAGGCCGACGGAACCTGGTAGAAAGACGATGACAGGCGAGGCAGCAAGTTTGAAGCTCGTGTTTTGCGGGACGCCGCAGTTCGCCGTGCCCACGTTTGAAGCACTGATTGCCGCGGGGCATTGCGTTGAACTGGCGATTTCGCAACCTGACCGTCCGGTTGGCCGCGCGGCTGAGATTCATCCTACGCCTGTAAAACAAGCTGCGATTGCCGCGGGTATTCCGGCCACGCAGCCAGAAAAGATCAAGTCGAATGCGGAGTTTCGCGCACAGCTCGAGGCGATTCGACCGGATGCGATTGTGGTGGTCGCTTACGGGCGCATCATTCCTGCGTGGATGTTGGCGCTGCCGCAACTCGGATGCATCAATCTGCACGGTTCGCTGCTGCCGAAGTATCGCGGAGCTGCGCCGATTCAGTGGGCAGTCGCTAACGGCGACGCCTTCACGGGCAATACTACGATGCTGCTCGATGAGGGGCTCGATACCGGGCCGATTCTGCTGGAGCAGACGCACGAGATCGGCCCGGACACAACGGCAATCGAACTGTTTGAGACTATGGCGCGCGCGGGCGCGCCGCTGGTGGTTGAAACGCTTGCTGGGCTTGCCGCCGGAACGATTGAACCGCGGCCGCAAAATCACGAGTTAGCAACCTTCGCGCCGCTGCTTGACCGCGAAGACGGGCGCATGGACTTGAATGCGCGCGCTGCGCACGAGCTCTATAACCGCTGGCGCGGATTCCAGCCATGGCCCGGTGCGTTTACTGCGCTGAATGGAAAAAAGCTGATTGTGCATCGCATGGCGCTGGCGCTTGAAGCGCCGAGCGCCATGGGAGATGCGCAGCCGGGAGCGATCTGCGTTACTGGCGGGCGGATGTTTGCTGCATGCGCCGAGGACACATGGATCGAGTTGGTTGAAGTGCAGCTCGAAGGCAAGAAGCGTATGTCTGCGGCGGAGTTTCTGCGCGGCAACCCGCTGGCTGCGACAGCGCGGTTGGGTTAGCTCTAGTGCCGAGCATCTCTGCAGCACGCAAGGCGGCCTTCGGTGTCCTGCTCGCGGTCGAGCGTGGCAAGGCGCATGCTGACGATCTGCTGCGCGGGCCGGCCGTAAGCGCCCTTACGCAGGCTGACCGCAATCTCGCTACGACGCTGGTATTGGGCGTGCTGCGCTGGCAACTCCTGCTGGACGCGAACGTCAAGGGACATCTCACAAAGCCTAATTCGAAGCTCGACGCCGAAGTGCTGATTGCGCTGCGGCTGGGCGCATTTCAACTGCTCTATCTCGATCGCATTCCTGCGCACGCGGCGATTGGCGAGAGCGTTGAGCTGGCTAAATATGCCGGTCATCGCTTTGGCGCCGGAATGGTGAACGCTGTGCTGCGAAAGCTCGCGCGCGAGGTTGGCAGCCAGAGCGAACCTTCAGATGCTGACTGCGAGCTGGCGCATCCTGCGTGGCTGGTGCAGCGGTGGAAGTCGAATTACGGCGACGATGCCGCGCGTGCAATCTGCCGCCACGGACAACAGCAGCCCGAGCTTTCGGTGCGGCTTGTTAATTCCGATGCCGAGCGCGAGTTGATCGATACCGGTATCAGGCTTGCGCCAGGCAAGTTGCTGGCCAATGCGCGCATTGTGCTGGCGGGTGACGTGACGGCGACCGAGGCCTTTAGCCAGGGTCGCGTTCGAATTCAGGACGAAGGCTCGCAGTTGATTGCGGAGATTGCCGCTTCCACTGGTCTCGTCCAAAAAGTAAGAAGCATCGTAGATGCCTGTGCGGCGCCGGGAGGCAAGACGATGATCCTGGCCGAGCGAATTCCTGAAGCGAAGATAATTGCATGCGAGGCGAGCCCACAGCGACTGGATGTGCTGCGCGAGCGCGTTGCCGCATTCGGTAATCGCATTGAATGCAGGCTGGCTGACGCGACCGCGCTTGAAGAGTGCGCGGTGTTCGATTTGGGGTTGGCCGATGTGCCGTGCAGCGGCACAGGCACACTGGGGCGTAATCCTGAGATTCGCCATCGGTTGCGCGTTGAAGACATGGCGCGCCACGCGGAGCGGCAGAGAGCGATTTTGCTTGCGGCGGCGAGAGCGGTGCGGCCGGGTGGCTCGATTGTGTACTCCACCTGCTCGCTGGAGCCAGAGGAGAATGAGCAGGTTGTTGAAGCGGTGCTCGATTCGGAGCGCGGATTACGGCGGGTGCCAATGGTCAGATGTATCGAAGCATTGCAGGGCGCGGGGATTGTGACTGAGGAAGGCGCCAAGCGGCTTCCCGAATGCGTTACGGCAAAAGGCGCGCTGCGACTGATTCCCGGCGCGCTGGGCACGGATGGGTTCTTTGTAGGTTTGCTCGAGAAAGCGGATTGAGCGCACTCGCTAAAAGGGAGGACCCGCGATTCTTCCCGTTTATGCCCTACTTCCTGTTTTTCACCTTGCAACGGTCAGTGTCACAGTAGTGTCCTGGTCGATGCGTGAGCCGGCGGGCGGCGATTGAGCGATCACGGTGCCCGGCAAAATCGGAACGATCGGAGGCGCGGTTCCTTTGCCGACATTGGGCACATACATGTCGACGAGGTTAAGGGGAGCAGCCTTGATGCCGGCCCTGGTGAGTTCGGCCTGTGCTCCGATGGCGCGCCAGCCGGTCATGTCGGGCATTACGTAACCGTCGGGAGTATCGGCACCGGGCGCGGCAACAAGCAGGTTGACGGTGGGCTGTGCAATGTCCTGCGCGTGGGCCGGCGGATCCTGCGCCAGCACTGTTCCGTCGGGCGCGCTGGCAAAAGGAAGACGCGCGGTAACACCGACCTCGAGTCCGGCGCGGCGCAGTTCAAGATCGCCCACTCGCTCGGCGGAGCCAACGGCGTCGGGCACGTCGACTTTCTGTGGACCAAGGCTTTCTGCGACGCGCACGTTCCACTGGCGGCGCACCACCGTCCCGGGATCGGGCGATTGCGTGAGGATGTGACCAGCGGCAACGTCTGACGAGTAATAGCGATTGTCGACGTCGAGATTGAGGCCGAGGCCCGCGGTCTGGCTGCGCGCGTCGGCAACGGTCATGCCTTTGAGCGCCGGAATCTCAACCTCGGCTCCATGAATCGCGAGCTGCATGGTGACGATAGCGGCCATCAGTCCCACGGCCACCAACAAAAGGAGCAGCGAGGCGAACTGGAAGAAGTTCTTGATGGACTGGCTGTTCATGGTCCTATGTGCGTCGCCGCGTTCGCGTAGTAGTTGAAGATTTTTCCGGAGTTAATTCAGTTTTTCCACAACTTCGGGAATGAAGACATAAGAGAAAAACGCAAGGACGCCGATGGCCATTTTCATCTGCGAGCTCACCACAACGCTCATATCTCCTGCTAGGGTCCAGCCGCTGATTCGTCGACGAATAACAAGCGCAATGAGCGCGGGGAAAGGAATCGCGATCAAAAGCAAGTAGCTAAGTGGATCTCTACTTCCCAGCCCCGGGTTGAAAAAGACATGCCTGATTGCTCCCAATTTTGAGGTCAGCATGAGGAACACTGCGACCCCAAGAAAGAGTCGACTCAAGAAGTCCTGCTCGTCCATACGATTCCTCGGCTGCATTATGATCTGTCCCTTTCTTTTCGCGCGTTTGCCGACAGTATACGCCCTGCCTTACCTCGTATTATCCGTCAGCGGCTCGGGGTGGATGGTGACCCGGTACACTTCAGGGCACTCGAGCTTGAATCGGTCTTCGAGCGCGGTAATGATTTCGTGCACGCGATGCATGGGCAGTTCGTCGGGAAGCGAGCAATGACAGGTGAGCGCGATGTGTTCGCCGGTGCGCGTCACCACAATGTCGTGCACGTCGGCAATTTCAGGATACGCGCGGGAAGCCGCGACAAGCGCCGATTCAATGCGGCTTTCTTCGATAGCCGTTTCGCGCGGCTCCTCGATGGTTGCCGGCTCACTTTCAATATGCGTGAGCACGGCGTCGATCTCGGGCACCTCGCGCAAAATCTCGGATTCGAGGACGCTGACGAATTCGTGCGCATCGCGCAGGCGCATGTTTTCTTCAATTTCGACGTGCAGCTCAACTCGCAGGCGGCCCTGGTGCGATTGGATGCTGAGCTCGTGGACTGAAACGTTGTTGCGCGCGGCCACGGCGCGGACGCGGTCGAAGATGCTTTCGGCGCGGGTTTTTTGGGGCACGGTGTGGATGACCACGTCGGCCTGCGGTAGAACGCGCTGCGCGGCAGCCGTGGCCTCCCGGACCACCTGGCCGGTGTGCTCAAAGGTAAAGCGGCGCGGCAGGGCGAGCGTGAGATCGGCAAAGTAGATAGCGCCTGCGCGGCGAACGCGTGCCTGCTCTACGGCCAGCACGCCGGGCACACGCTCCACCTCATGGATCAATTGCTGGCGCGTTTCGCCGGGAACTTCGTCCACCAGCACGGCCACTGCTTGATGGCCGAGACGCAGCGTCATGCGCAGGATCATGATGGAGACCGCTATGGCGGCAACGGGGTCGGCATAGCGAAGCCAGAGGAATGCCAAACTGCGCGCCAATCCAATTGATGCCGAGGCCGGCGAGCACCGCCAGAGTGGCCCACATGTCTGAGGCGAAGTGGAAAGCGTCAGTGGCGAGGGCTGGAGAGCCGGTTTTTTCGGCCACCCTGCGCAGTTCGCGTGAACGCCAGTAGTCCACTGCGATAGAGGTGACGAGCACCGCGACAGGCCAGAGAGAGTGGCGCACCTCGACGGCATGAACGAAGATGCGCTGGGCTGCTTCCCACACGATCCACGCGCAGGAGATGGCCATGAGCGCGGCCTCAATAAAGGAAGAGAGATTCTCGACTTTGCCATGGCCATAGGTGTGGTCTTCGTCGGCGGGCTTGTCGCTGACGTGGACCGAGAAGTAAGTGAGCGCGGCGCCGGCGAGATCGAGGCCGGAGTGAGCGGCGTCCGACAGAACGCCGAGCGAGCCCGAGAGCAGGCCCGCGGCCAGCTTGAGCAGAGTCATCACGGCGGCGGCGCTCATGCTGAAGAGCGCGGCGCGACGCTTCTGCGCCGACAGCGCAGCTAGACTCGCGGGCGTGCGCGCAATTGGCGTGCCGGTTTCGGTCGTGCTCGAAGCGGCGGTGGGCATGGCTGATCCTAGATTACAGTTGGCCGTATGGCCGTGTACAACCCGGCAATGCCGAAGGTGTAGGGCTTCCAGGCAGCGTCGGCGTAACCCGTGGCGCGCATCATGGCAAGAAGCTGTGGCGGCGGAGGAAAGTTGCCGACCGAAGTGGGCAGGTAGTTATAGGGGCCGGAAGTGTTTCCTGAGACTGGGCCGCAGATGAGCCTGCCGATGGCGGGCAGGACGCGGCGAAAGTAGACGGCGTAGGCTTTGCCCATGAGGCCGCCGGGCTCGCTGAATTCAAGAATGCCCAGCTGACCGCCGGGCTTGAGGACGCGAAAGAACTCGCTTAGACCGGCCTGGTAGTTGGCCAGGTTGCGGAAGCCGAATGCAGACACGATGAGGTCAAGCGACTGGTCGCGCAGCGGGAGATGGAGCGCGTCGGCCTCGAGGGGAATGGCGAAGGGCGCGCCTGGTCGAAGACCGTCGCGGCCAGCGCCGAATTTGCGCGCGCCGCGGGCGAGCATGTTCCGCGAGAAATCCACGGCGAGGATCGGCTCTGCGTCACGAGGACGTAGCTTGAGCAGCGCCATGGTCATGTCGCCGGTGCCGCAGCAGATGTCGAGGACTTGTGCTTCAGGCCGCGCCAGCACTGTGCGGAAGCGGCGCGCGGCGCGGCGCCACCACAGCCGGTCGACGTTGGCGGAGAGCACGTGGTTCAGCAGGTCGTAGCGCGGGGCGATGGAGTCAAACATCTGCTGGACCGCGCGCGCGGCGCCGGCTTCGTCGGTCGTGCCTGTCGGTTTGGCGCCGGTTGCCGGCATCTGGCTCGTTGCCTCACTTCGATTATCCATGCGTTTCTATCGTAGCGGGCCAGGGGTGAGGCGGAGGCTCAAGGGACGGGAGATGCAACGAGAACTAGACAGCAGGAGCTGCGTTTTCTTCGCGGTTCCGAGGAGAGCACGCGCGGCCGCGGTCATTTTGCTTGTGCCGGGGCTGCGTAGATTGTTGCGTTGCCGCCAATCGTGGAGTCGACAAGCGGCGTGGTGAGTAGATCGGTCCATGGTTTGCCGGGATGACGTGCTGCCCAGAACTCTAACCAGGCCGGGGGCTTTTCACCGGAGAAGAGTGAGAAGGTCTGCGGCTCGGATGCATATTTCTTCATCAGGCTGAGGTCGGCGGAGGCGCGCACCAGGAAGCCAACGGCGTCGCCGATGGTGTGGCCGTTCACGCGCATGCTGTAGAGGTCGACGCCCTGGCGCGCGGCAAGCTCGGCGATCATCGCCAGCGGCGCGAGCGCGAAGCTCTGATAGTGAAGCGCGTTTTCATGGCGCGCCATCTCGAGAGGGAGTGAGCCGTCCGGGTTCATTTGCCCGATTGCGCGCGCGTATTGCGCAAGGCCGCGGCGATAGAGCGTCTCATCGGAGGTGAGGATGCCGACCGATGTGGCGCAAAGGGCGCGCCAATAGGCGTGATTGTTCTCGCGTGCGTGGTCCTCGGGATGTGGATCCTGGTCGAACATGTACTCTGTAACCTTGTGCATCCACTTCAGGATTGCGGCGCGCTGTGCGGCCGGAATGGCAGGGTCAGTCTGCACCACGGACCACGCAAGCGAGATGGAGCTGAGCGTCCACTCCACCTGGTACCATGCCTGGCTGCTTTCAGTGAAGCTGTAATCGAGCAGGGCATTTCCAGCGGCCCATTGCGACAGCAGGTTGGCCACGCAAACGGCTTCAGCCGGGTCTCCGGTGGCTACGTAACGGCTTGCGCCGTTGCTCACCGCCGCGTTGAGTTGGCGATATGGGGTTGTGGCGACATTCTCCAGCGGATTGGTAGGACCGTTGCTTCCGCTCAGGTAATGGTGCGGGATAATCATGCGGCCAGTGGGCGGCGCGGGTTGCCTTGACCTGACGCAGCCCGATTTCGAAGTGAGGGCTTCCAACACGCGCGGCGTGGTGGCATGAGCCAGTTCAGCGCGGCGGGCTTCCACGTTAAGGAAAGAGGCAGAGGGGTCGGCGATGGTGGCTTTGTCGAAGGGGTCATTCTCAGCCCTGCAAAGCGAAACGCCGAGAGTCAGCACGAAGATGACGGAGTATGAACGAAGGCGCATCTAGTTTCCTTTGCCGCTGGCCTGGCTGATCATGTTACGCACCTCTTCCAGTTGATACGGAGGATAGCGCAAATGGACAACGCGATGACAATTTGAGCAAACGATCGCTAGGTCATTGAGTTTGACCCGCGCGGCACGTCTGAGGCTCCTTATCGGGACGAGGTGATGAACCTCGCAATATTGCGCCGCAGCGGGGCCATAGAAGGTTAAGAACGAGAATCCACAGATCTCACAGACGAGCGACAGTGCGCTCTGCTTCTTCGCCTTCGCGTTCTGAGGTTTCCGCTCACTTTCAAAATGCAGCCATAAACGCCTTTCGCCCTCGTCGGAAAGTTCCTCGGCGAAATTATCGGTCTCTGATCCAGCCGCGTTCCCAACTCGAACGTATCCGGGAATCGCTGAAATCCCAGGCGGTTTAACCCAGACTTGGTTTGTCTCGTTATATATCTTTAGGTGTGTGGAAGCCCGATATTGACCTCGGTGGCGAACAGAATATACCCATTCTTGTCGAAGAGCGCGCCCGGGAATTTCGTCAAACAGTGATACCAGTGTCCGTCGTGGATATAGAGGGCATGCTTCGCTCCAACTTTCCACTTCTTATTGAGATCGGTAGCTCTCATCGAATCTCCTGGAGAATATCGTGACTGCCATCAGAAAGCCAGCTATCTCTTCCACCGGAGAATAGGGTCATTACTCTTTGCTTCGAACGGCTTTTTCGGCGGCGCGCAGGACCTTCACGTCAAGTAAGTCCTGCTCCCGACCGCTGGCAAGCTTGTTGCGGATCAGGTCTTCTCTCGAGATGATCGCTGCAGAAACCTCGCCGTCGATCGTGCCCTGCACACGATGCGCCCATGCCTCGTCGAAGGTGATCCCATCAATGGACTGCAAAACGTCAATTCGATTCGGCGGTTGACCCATCTGAAATGTTGTTCCGTCCACAAAGTCTGCAGGAGTCATGCCTTGAATCGGCGCGCCAAACTGTGCCAGCGCTCGAAACACCGCTTTGGCGTTTTGTGGTTCGGAACGTATGAATAAGTCGAGGTCTTTCGTCGTGCGCGGCTCGGAATAGACACTGAATGCGTGTCCACCGATGATGAGGTAATCGGCCCCATTCGCGTTAAGAAAGCGAAGCAGATCCTTGAAGTCTTTGGCCATCATTGGTCGACGCTCCCCTAAAATCCCTGGCGAATGCGTAAGCCGCTTCGCTTAATTCGCAGACAGCAAGCAGGCGCTCACCAATTGGTCGGCTTTGCCAATAGCGATATGTTTCAGCCTGTTGCTCCTCCAGATCGGTCACGCGGCGGATTGTCTTGTCCATTCCTCTGCCTCACTGGGCCCTACTGAATCAGCGTCCCCTGCGCATCTTCTTCCTTGCCGTTCAGTTCTTCCGGCGGAATGATCACCGCGGCGGCGACCTTGTCTTCAGGCTCCAGGCTCAGCAGGCGCACGCCTTGCGTGGCGCGGCCGGCGGCGCGAATGGTCTTGGTATCGCAGCGGATGATCTTGCCGAATTGGCTGATGACCATCAGCTCGCTGGTTTCGTTTACCAGAAGAATCGACGCGGTTTTGCCGACCTTGGCTGTGGCCTTGAGATTGGTAACGCCCTGCGCGCCGCGCGCGGTCAGGCGGTACTCGTCCACGTCGGTGCGCTTGCCAAAGCCGTTCTCGGTGACGGTGAGGATGAGCTGCTGCGTGACGCAGAGCTTGTCGTCAAGGGCCTTGATGGCCTTCCACGCGTCGTTGAGCTTCTTTCTCAGCCGCGTTCACCGCGGCGGCGTCAACCAGTTTGTTGCGATTGTCCTCGCGAGCCTTGGTGAGTGCTGCTTCGGCGTCGGTATAGGCCTTGCGAAGGGCCGCGAGCTTGACGGTGAGGCCGAGTTTGGCGGCGCACTCGTCGCGCTCCTTGTCGCGCAATGGCGTCGGAGTTGGTGATGGCCGCGCCGATCACGTAGTCGCCCTTCTTGAGCGAGATGCCGCGGTTGCCGGCTGCGTTGCGGCCCATGGGGCGCAGGCCTGCGCCGCTGCGCTCGGAGTCATACTCCTCTTCAAAACGAATGGCCATGCCGTCGCGCGTTGCGAGGAACACGGTCTGCTTGCCGTTGGTGATGTCGGCTGAGACCAGGTCGTCTTCTTTGTCGATGGCGATGGCAATAATGCCGCGCGCCATCACATTGGAGAAGTCTTTAAGCGGCGTCTTCTTCACGGTGCCGTTGCGCGTGGCAAAGAAAACGTACTTGTCTTCGACTTCCAGGTCGCGCACGGGAAGAATGGCGCGCACGTTTTCGCCGGGCTGCAGATCGAGCAGGCTTTGCATCGACTTGCCCTTGCCCGCCGCGCCCACGTCGGGAATCTCGTATACCTTTAGCCAGTACACGCGACCGGTGTTGGTAAAGCAGAGCAGATAGGCGTGCGTGGAGTTGACGATGAGCTGCGCGACGAAGTCCTCCTCGCGCGTCTTCATGCCCATTCGGCCCGAGCCGCCACGGCGCTGCTGGCGATAGATGGAGATGGGCGTGCGTTTGAGGTAGCCCTGGTGGCTGACGGTGACGGCGACCTGCTCGTCGGCGATGAGGTCTTCAAGCTGGAGCTCGGCGCTCTCGTCCACGATCTCGGTGCGGCGCTTGTCGCCGTACTTGTCGCGGACATCTTCAAGCTCTTTGACAATGACGCCGCGCAGCTTGGTGTCGCTGGCCAGTATAGATTCGTACTCGGCGATCTCATCGCGTCTCTTCTTCAACTCGTCGAGGATTTCGTCGACCGAGAGCTGGGTGAGGCGATAGAGCTGCAATTCAAGGATGGCGTCGATCTGGCGCAGCGTGAGGCCGCGCTCTTCGCTCGCCAGGCGTTCGCGGCCGAGGTTGACAACAATGTCAGTGCCCTTGCCCCATGCGTAGAGGTTCTCGCGGGCATCGGCGCGCGAGTGCGATCCGCGGATGATGCGGATGACTGCATCGAGATTGTCGAGGGCGATCTTGTAGCCTTCAAGTACGTGCTCGCGTTCGCGAGCCTTGCGCAGCAGGTAGACCGTGCGGCGCTGCACCACGTCGACGCGATGATCGATGAAGACGCGGATCGCGGCGTCCAGACCTAATTCGCGCGGCTGGCCGTTCACCACCGCAAGAAAGATCATGGAGAAGCTTTCCTGCATCTGCGTGTGCTTGTAGAGCTGGTTGAGCACAATCTCAGGCTGCGCGCCGCGCTTGAGCTCGATGACGATGCGCATGCCGTCGCGGTCGCTTTCGTCGCGCACGTCGCTGATGTCGTCGACGATTTTTTCGGTGACCAGCTCTGCGATGCGCTCGATGAGCTTGGACTTGTTCACCTGGTAGGGGATTTCGGTAACGATCAGAGCGAGCTTTTCCTTGGTCAGGTTCTCCTGCGCCACGCGCGCGCGCATCATAAAGCGGCCGCGACCCGTACGATAGGTCTCGGCGAGGTTGCCGCGTCCGTAAAGTACGCCGGCGGTGGGGAAGTCGGGCCGTGGATGTGCTTGAGCACTTCTGCGATGCCGGCGCTGGGGTTATTAATCAGCGCGATGGCGGCGTTCACCACCTCAGTGAGATTATGCGGCGGAATGTTGGTGGCCATGCCGACCGCGATGCCGCTTGAACCGTTCACGATCAGGTTGGGAATGCGGGCGGGCAGCACCGATGGTTCAAATGTCGACTCGTCGTAGTTGGGAACCATGTCCACGGTTTCCATCTCGATGTCGGCAAGCAGCTCGCCGGCAATGCGCTCCATGCGGCACTCGGTGTAACGCATGGCCGCAGGCGGATCGCCATCGACGGAGCCGAAGTTGCCCTGGCCATCGACCAGCGGGTAACGCAGCGAAAAGGGCTGCGCCATGCGCACCAGCGTGTCGTAGATGGCGGAGTCGCCATGGGGGTGGTAGACGCCCATGGCCTGGCCCACTACTTTGGCGCACTTGGTGTACTTTTTGTTGTGCTCCAGGCCCATCTCGCTCATGGTGTAGAGAACACGGCGATGGACGGGCTTGAGGCCGTCGCGCGCATCGGGCAGGGCGCGGCCAATAATGACGCTCATCGAATAATCGAGGTACGAGCGCTTCATCTCCTCTTCGATGTTGATGGGAATAAGGTTCGAGCTGTTTGCCGGGGGCTTGCCGCCATCGAGAGGGAGCTGGGGGTTCTGATCGTCTGCCATAGATTTGGGGCCCGCGGAAGGCGCACAAAAAGAGTCCGGAAGAAGCAGGGCCGGGTCCGCGAACTATACTTCTATTTTACGCGCCGGAGCGGCTCTTTAGCAAGGTGAAAACATCCAAATAAGTCTTTATTTTCGTGTAAGTTAGGATGGGTTCTTGCGAGCCTCGACCGATTCGGCGATCGGGGTGGCTAAAGTTGGCCATCCGGTACCGTTTTCCCGCGAAAAACGCCTACTTGCGAATGGCTAAATCAGCCCCGGCAGGCTCACCAGGCAAAGCACCGCCTGCAGTAGCACAATTGCGCTGGCTGAGGCCAGCGCCAGGCGTCCGCGCGGGCTCTCATAGGCGTCGGCAAAGACGCCTCCGATGAAAGTGAACAGGAAAGGCAGCGACCAGAGCCACGGGCTGCCCGGCGAGCCGGTCATTACCAGCGCGACGCAAACCAGGGCGCAAAACAGCGGAGCCGTGTTGCCGAAGTAGCGGGCGCGGCCGAGCACAAGGTAGAGTGCCAAAGCAGCGGCCGTTGCAATTGCAATTCCGGACTCGGCCAGCGAACTGAAAAAACGCTGAGCGGGATCGCGGGAGAACCCGAGAAAGCCGGCGGCCGAGCGGAAGACGTAGCTGAAGGCATCGGGCGAAAAGCCGTAGCAGATGAAGAGAATTATGAGGGCGCCCAGAGAGGCGGCCATAATCAAGGGGAGCACCTGGCTGCGGCGGCCTTCCGCGATCCACAGCATTGCGGCCAGACCGAGAAGTGCCGCTACCGGAAGAGCGGCAATGTGAGCGGCTGCGGCTACGCCGAAGATGACGGTAAGCAGGACGATGCGCGGCCGCCATTTGCGCCGCGGACCCTGCATGGCATGGGCTACGCCGATCGAAGTGTAAACGCCCCCGTAAACGCCCAGCGCCGCCAGAACCTCAGGATTCGGGGAAAGGCAAGCGTGCAGAACCGCGGGGCAAAAGCAGTAAAGGGCAAGCGCCGTGTAGCCGCCCAGGTTTCCATAGAGGCGCCGCGAAACCCACCAGATGCATCCGCCCAGCACGCAGCCGGCAAGCAGGAACGGCAGACGCAGCAGCAGCAGGATATGGGTCATCTGGTGGCGCAGTTCCCATGTGCATTCAGCTCGCCGCCTGCGTCGGATGGCGCAGCAGGCCGGCCGCTGGCGTCCACCGGTTGCACCACGCGGTCTTCCGGCTTGCGAAACAGGTCAAAGAACCGCTCGGCCATAAAGTTGAGGGTGAGCGGGAACCCGGCGACGCGATAGGCCAGGATGCCGTCGTGAATATTGCCGCAGGTAGTGTAGTAGCCGGCCAGCGCCGAGGGGCGCTCCCAGGTTTCGCGGCCGCAGCGGGCGTATTGGTAGTCGCGGTCGGTGAGCGTCTGGCGGGCGGTAACCCAAAGGCCCTGCAGCAGGAAGGCCGCCAGCAGGCCGGCGGCAATGCGCTGGGGCAGATTGAAGCGGAAGCGGCGAAGGATTCCAAACCGGTGGGTCATAACGATCAGTGGGCCTTACCAGTTTAGACGGCGAAGTGGTTGAGCGTGGCGCTTTTGCAGCAGAGTTGACCAGTGTCGCTTGGGCGCCTGCGCCTCCCAATGCTCCAAACGCAAGCGAGCCGCCCCGAAGGGCGGTTCGCCTGGTGCACAAGACGTCGAACGCTAGTTGAAGATCGCGCCCACTGTTTGGTTGATGCCGTCGACGGTGACGGTGATCGTCTGCATAGTAATGGGGTCTACATAAGTGTAAGTTCCATAGAAGGGGAGCACACAGTAGTTTGGCCCGGCCGCGGTCCACGGTGGAGGCGGAGGCAAGGGCAGGAGATTGCCCTGGGCGTCGCTTGGAAGGCAGTTGTAAGACCAACCGCCGAACTGTCCGCCTGTCGCAGTCAAAACAATTCCTGGAGTACCGGCAGGAGTTGTGACATCCATGGGGTAGGTTGCCGTGCAGACTGAGCCAGTGCCCGGTTGTTGAGTAGTTGGAACCCAGCCCGGACCGCAGTGGACCACATCGGGAGTGCCGGTGGCCGAAGGAGCGGTAACAAGCCATTGCGTGGTGTTCAAGCCTTCGTTATAGACGGTCAAGGTGGCGAGGAGTGTGGGTGCCGGCGGTTCGTTTGGATAGCATGAAGGGTTCGTGACGCCCGGTAGAGGCAGAATCTCAGGACAGTTGAAGGTTGCTGTAGCCGACTGAATCGTTTTATCTTTACTCGTTGATTCCGCGACAATCACGGCGCCGCCGCTGGCGTAGGCAGTCACAAGCCCGGCGCTGGCCCCTGCATTTCCACCGGAATTCGTGTCAACGGGGAACAACTCCGGCTCGGTTGAGATCCAGGTAGTAGCTGGGTCATTGGTTACATCTTTTACATAAGGCGCGGTCGAGTAGGTTGCAATCGCTAGGAACTGGCCAGTAAGGTAAAAGTCATCCACCGTGATCGAATTGGGAATGATGTTAAGCGAAGTGATCGGCTCAGGAGGCGGTCCGGTCACCGACACCGAGACGCTGGCGGTGGAGTTGATTACTGAATTGTCAGGGTTTGTCAAAAGCCCTGTGATGGTGGCGTTGCCTGAGTTCTTGCCGGTCACAACGCCGTCCCCTGTTGTCAGCCCCGATGTGACCGTGGCGACCGATTCCGCGGAGGATTCCCATGTCAATGAGGAACTGTTGGTTACATCATCCGCCAGGCCTGTCGACCCTTTCACAGCCAGCGCGATGAAGTTGCCTTTCTGTCCGGATGCTGTGAGCGATTGCGAACCGGGAACGATGCTGAGCGAGGTGTAATCATTGGTGGTGCCGGTGGCGGGGGCGGTGACTGTGAAGGTTGCAGTACCTGTGGCTACGGTGCCGTCCGCGTTGGTGTATACCGCGGTGATTGTGGCGCTGCCCTGGCCCACTGCGGTTGCAATGCCAGTTGTTGCGCCTACCGTCGCGATCTGGAGGCTGCTTGAACTCCAGACTAGGTTCGCGCTCCCGGTCACATTCACCGTTGCGCCGGAGGCTGTGGAGCCCACCGCCAGGAACGTCGCCGTTTCACCTGCCCCGTTAACCGATTGATTGTTCGGGATAATGTTCAGCGTGGCAATATCGCCTCCCGCGGTTCCAGTCGACGTGCTCGTCACCGTAACGGTTGAGAAAGATGAAAGTACCCCGGTATACCCGTTGATAGTTGCAGTGATGACCGCTGTTCCAGCGCCTGCGCCGGCCACCAGCCCGCTTGAGGTCACGGTCGCGACGCTGTTTGACGATGAACTCCAAGTGACCAGAGAAGTCAGATCTTGAGTTGTCGTAGGACCTGAGCCGTGATTGTAGATGCCGGTGGCTGAAAGCTGAGCTGTGGCGCCAGGCCTGCATCGTGACCGAGCTTGGAGTAACTTGAAGCGAGTCTACCTGAGGTGAAGTACAGCCAGCTATTGGCAGCGCAATGCCAATCAGGAGCAGTGCTCCCAATTTAACGCGATCAAACATCGTTGACCTCCGGAATTTCTTGCCGGTATCGGCGCCGGCCATATATCTCATAGCAAACACTCGTAGGCGATTATCCCTTCGACTATAATCCACTCAAACGACGAACCGAACCTACCCGCAAATCCACATTGTCCGTGTGGAATAAAGATAGTCAATAAACCCTCCATCGTCAATGGTTAATCGAACTTTGAGCTATCTCACAAAAGTGTTATTGCATGTGTTGTTGCGCAGGGTGAGCAGCGTGTAACGCGCCGCCCGAAACCCCTCCTTCACTCAGAAAACCTCGCAGAAGATTTTGGGCACGGCCGGGGCGTTCTTGCACCGCCGTTCCAGGCTGGCTTTCCCCTTCGCCTGGGAACGGCTACACTTCTCGTGAGCATGGCTATCACTCGCGACAACACCCCGGAACGGCTGGTGAACGCAGCGCGCGCCGACGAGGAACAGGGATTCGAACTCAAGCTGCGGCCGAATTGGCTGCGCGAGTTCATTGGCCAGTCCAAAGCCAAGGAGCAACTGGCGATTGCCCTGGAGGCCGCAAAGTCGCGGGGCGAGGCTCTCGATCACGTCCTGCTCTTCGGGCCTCCCGGACTAGGCAAGACTACGCTGGCCACGATCATCGCCAACGAGCTTGACGTGGGCTTTCAGCAGACTTCGGGTCCCGCGCTGCAGATTCAGGGCGACCTCACCGCCATCCTGACCAATCTTCGCGAGCGTCAGGTTCTGTTTCTCGACGAGATTCACCGGATGCAGCCGGTGCTCGAAGAAAAACTCTACACCGCGCTCGAGGATTACCAGCTCGACATCATCATCGGCCAGGGACCGGCAGCGCGAACTCACGTAATGGAGATCAAGCCGTTCACTTTCGTCGGCGCAACCACGCGGCCCGGGCTGCTTTCGTCGCCGCTGCGTTCGCGCTTCGGCATTCTGCTGCGGCTGGAGTTTTACAGCGAAGAAGAGTTGCGCGTCATCGTGAAGCGCTCGGCCGAAGTCATGCAGATACCAATCGACACCGACGGCGCCGCGGAGATTGCGCTGCGCTCGCGCGGGACGCCGCGCATTGCAAACCGGCTGCTTAGGCGGGTTCGTGACTACGCGCAGGTGCGCGGCACCGGAAAAATCGACCGGCCGACTGCGAACGCCGCGCTGACCATGCTCGAAGTGGACGCGCATGGATTCGACGAGATCGATCGCCGCCTGATGCTGACGATTATTCAAAAGTACGACGGGGGACCGGTGGGTCTGGGCACACTGGCTGCGACGCTGGCGGAAGAAGAAGACGCGCTCGAAGAGGTTTATGAACCGTTCCTGATTCAGATCGGCTTTCTTGACCGCACTCCGCGCGGCCGCGTGGCGACTCGGCTCGCATACGAGCACTTTGGAATCGCGCATACGGGACGACAGGCGGGGTTGTTTTAACGGCAGCAAGTTAGCGAGTCAGCGGGTCAGCGAGTTAGCACATTGGCGAGGCCAATCCGGCCTGGGAAGCCATATGGTGATGTTGCACCGCGATTTTTCGTGCTGACTTGCTAAAGGAGATCATCATGTCACTTACTGAATCAAAAATGCTTGAACTCGGGACAATTGCGCCGGACTTTGCACTTACCGATTCAGTTACCGGCAAGACGGTGCGGCGCGACGACTTCAAGGGCAAACATGCGCTGCTGGTTATGTTTATCTGCGCGCATTGCCCATTCGTTAAACATGTCGAGAGTTCGCTGGGCAAGCTGGGCGCAGACTATGCATCGAAACCGATCGGCATCGTCGCCATCAGTTCGAACGACGTGAATACGCATCCCGCTGACAGCCCTGCGGGATTGAAGGCGCAAGCCCAGGCACATGGATTCAACTTCCCGTATCTATATGACGCAACACAGGATGTGGCGCATGCCTATTCGGCGGCGTGCACGCCCGATTTCTTTCTGTTCGATAAGAATTTCAAGCTCGTCTATCGCGGGCAGTTCGACTCAAGCCGGCCGGGAAACGGATTTCCGGTCACGGGCGAGGATTTGCGCGCCGCTATCGACACGGTGCTGACCGGCAAGGCGATTTCCGCAGATCAACGGCCGTCGATTGGTTGCAATATCAAGTGGAAGGCGTAATTGCAGCGAGTCATCGAGTAACAGGTTGGCGCTTCGACCCGCAATGCATTATTGGCTGACTTGCCAGGTCTTTGACCGATTAAAGCTGTACCAATGTGGTTGCCCCATCCTTTCCGCAGTTTCATCGCGGAAAGGTGGGAATGGACAAAATTATGCGGTCAAAGACCTAGTTGCTGAATCGCTAAATTCCCAGCCCCTTGAGATACTCGCGGAACTTATCGGCAAATTCAGGCCGTTTGAGAGCAAATTCCACAGTTGCCTGCAACATACCGAACTTATCTCCTGCATCGAATCGCTTACCCTCGAAGTTATAGCCATAAACTTTCTCGTGACTTAGCAGCGCAAGAATACCATCGGTAAGTTGTATCTCGCCGATGGCGCCCGGCTTGGTATGTTCGAGTAACTCAAAGATGCGTGGAGTAAGAATGTAGCGGCCAATGATCGCCTGGCTCGATGGCGCGTCTTCGAATTTCGGTTTCTCCACCATGCCGGCACAGTTGTAGAGGCGTGGATTGTCGAGGATCGGGCGACCCGGCCAGCACACCATAGGCGCTGATTCCCGGCCCGTCGACGGTCATGGTCGCCAGAACCGATCCGCCCTTCTCGTTAAATACATCGACCATTTGCTTGAGGCACGGCGGATTGGCGTCAATGACATCGTCAGGCAGAATCACGGCGAATGGCTCGTCGCCTACCAGATCTTTTGCGCAAAGAACCGCATGTCCCAGGCCGAGCGGCTCCCTTTGGCGAACCCAGCTAATGCGGGCCAATGTTGCCGCTTGACGCGAGATCCCGAGTAACTCTTTCTTGCCCTTGCGCTCGAGCGTGGCATCGAGCTCGGGGTTGAAGTCAAAGTGATCTTCCATGATTCCTTTGCCCCGGCCCGTTACCACAATGATGTGCTCGATGCCTGAGGCGATCGCTTCTTCAACGCCATACTGGATGATTGGTTTGTCGACCAGCGCCAGCATTTCTTTGGGGACGGCCTTGGTGGCCGGCAAGAACCGCGTTCCCAGCCCGGCCGCGGGGAAGACTGCTTTGCGAACGTTCGTGCTCATTGCATCTCCGTTGACTTACAGCGTTGGTGAGTCATCGCCTAGCATGGCTTCGCGCACAATTTTGATTGGCGGAAAGCCCTGGCGCAGAAAATCGTCATGAAACTTTTCGAGATTGAATGCAGAGCCCTCTTTTTTCTTGACGTCTTCGCGCAACTTCATGATTTCAAGTTTCCCCAGCGTGTAGTAAAGATACGTCGGATCCTCGGTGCCGCGCTTAGTCTCAACAACGGCGTTCTCCTTGGATTGATAGCCTTCCTTCTGGAAGAAAGCTTCGGCCTCTTCGAGCGACATCTTGCCCGTGTGCATTTCGATGCCAACGATGAATCGCGCGTTGCGCAGCAGTGCATCCTGCAGTTGGCCAAGCCGCAGCAGCTTTGCTTCGCGCTCGTCTTTTGCTCCAGCACCCGGCTGTCCGTAGCCCTGGTCAAGCATCATCTGCTCGCAGTAGTGAGCCCAGCCTTCAACATCGGTGTTTGCACCAAGCAGCTTGCGCACCTTGCTGGGCGCCTGCGGCAGCCAAAGAAACTGCACATAGTGCCCGGGATAGGCCTCATGCACGGCTGTCGATACGACGGTCCCGACGTTGAATCCATGCATATATCCATCAACTTCGGCCTGCGACCAGCTCGGGTCGGGCAGCGTGACATTGAAGTACGCATCGGTCGAGTGAGTTTCATAGGGGCCGGGCGTGTCCATGCTTGCTGTGGTGGTTGCTCGCATGAAAGGCGGCGTCTCCTGCAAGATTGGCCTCACGTCTGAAGGGAGGGTGACGATGTGATGTTCGCGAATGAATCCGACAAGGCTGTCAAACTTGTCGCGAAATGCATTCATAAGCTGATCGGGAGCAGGGTGGTCTGCGCCAAGCTCTTCAAGAACGGCGTGCGGGTCCTTGGCGGGCTCGAGTTCCGCAGCCACCTGCCTGAAATGTTCCTGATTTTCACGCATGTTTGCCCAGCCGATCTGGAGCAGCTTTTCGAGCGGAAAGTCGACCATCTCGTTGTACTCGAGTTTCCTGCGGAAGGTGTCGGCGCCGATGCGGAAATCGCCATTGGAGCGTGCCAGCGCGTAGCTCTTAAGCCATGCGAGATAGTCAGTGAGCGCGGACACTACAGCAGCATTGGTTGTTGCGAATTCGGTTTTCAACGCGGGATCCCGCGCATCGGCAAAGGCCTGCGGCACGTCGTGCTGAAAGAAGCTGACGATGTCAGGCAGCTGCTCGATGGCAATCTCCGTGTAGATATGAGGAGGGTTCTGTAGATTAGCGCGGGCCGCGGCAAGCAGCGCCGGCATCAGCTTTTCGCGCGCGATGAGCGAGCGCAGGCGATCGTCGGCCGGGGCAAATTTGCGCTCCATCAGAACAAACGCGGCACTCGCGCAGGCGCTCGAGTAGGTGTCGGGATTCTTCTGCCACGGCTTGATAACTTCAAGCGTGAGCAATTGGGAGCGGATATTGTTCAGCATCAGCACGCGGTCGGTACGGGCAACAAAATCGGCAGGCGAGTTATCGGGTTCAACTGCAAGAAGGCGCTGCTCGAAATCGTGCAGTGCGGCGATTTCCGCGTCGATATTCTTGCGCGAGAAATCCTCGAGTTGCGAGTCATACTGATGAAAGCCAACCTGGGTTCCGGCCGATGGTGCGTAGTGGAAGTACATTTGATCGAAGTATTGGTTAGTCAGCAGGTCGAGCTTTTGTTTCCAGTTATCCTGCGCCGATGCAACCGACATACAAACTCCAATCGCAAAAAGTACAACAGCTCTTCTCATTCCTATCCTCTAGAGCCTGTTATTAACTTTGTTCCATTGTTTGCATTGGGATAGGGATTTCCGGTCGAAACTGTTCATGCTCAAGGCATGAAGCCGAATCGAAAGGGCTATCCCAGCGACGTTACGGATGAGGAATGGGCGTTTGTGGCTCCGTATCTGGCCTTGTGCAAAGAGGAGTCGGCGCAGCGGGGCTACCCGTTGCGTGCCGTGTTCAACGCTTTGCGCTACATCGTTCGCACCGGCGGTCAGTGGCGTTACATGCCTAACGATCTGCCTCCCTGGACGGTGGTTTATCAGCAAACGCAGCGCTGGATTCGGGCCCGCTGCTTCGAGATCATGGTGGAGGATTTGCGAATGCTGTTGCGGGAGTTCTCCGGGCGCAAAGGACAACCGACGGCGATGATCCTGGACAGCCGTACCCTGCAATCGACGCCGGAATCTGGAGCGCGAGCAGGCTATGACGGAGCCAAGCGGCGCAAAGGATCGAAAGTGCATGCGGCCGTAGATACGCTGGGCCATTTGCTGGCTCTGCACGTCACGCCGGCCAATGAGCAGGATCGCGCCCAGGTCGGCGAACTGACCCGGCAAGTGCAAGAGATCACGCGGGAAAATGTCGAATTGGCTTACGTGGATCAAGGTTACACAGGCGAGGCCGCGCAAGAAGCGGCTGCCGGGCACGGCATCCAACTGGAAGTGGTCAAACATACTCAAGCCAAACGCGGCTTTGTCCTGTTGCCACGCCGCTGGGTAGTGGAGAGGAGCTTCGCTTGGGCGGCGCGTTTTCGTCGCCTCGCCCGAGACTACGAAAGACTTGCCACCACACTCGGGGCCTTCCACTTCCTCGCCTTTGCCTGCCTTATGATCGCTCAACTCTTTAGGCTCCTCGCATGAAGTTAATAACAGGCTCTAGTCTTCTGGCGGCTCATGCGCTGACTGGATCAGGCGCGAGCCGGGCGATTATTTCGTTAATTTCGAGCAGAACTTCGTCGGAACGCGTTGCGGCAAGCGGCAGCTTGAGGATGCCCTGCGGCGTGAACTGCGCGCCGCGTCTGGCGTTGCGGGCCACCAGTTGCATCAACCGGTTTGTGTCAACGGCGGCATTCTCAACAAAGCGGATCTGCAGCTCGCTTCGCTTGCGATCGATCTGCGCAACGCCGATGCGCTCGCACTCCAGGCGCAGCATTGCAGCTTCGAGCAGATAGACCGTTGCGTCGGGTGGCGCGCCGTAGCGGTCTTCCAGCTCCGCGCGAATCTCGTTGATGGCCGCGGCAGATTGTGCGCCGGCGATCTTCTTGTAGAGGCGCAGGCGCTGGTTTTCTTCAGGCACATAGCTTTCGTCGATGCGGAGAGCGATGCCGAGGTTGAGCTGAGTTGTTGGATGCTCTTCCGCGCCCTCGCCTTTCAATTCCTTCACTGCGGCCTCAAGCATCGTTGTGTAAAGCTCAAAGCCAACGGCCTCAATGTGGCCGCTCTGCTCGCCGCCCAGCATGTTGCCTGCACCGCGCAACTCAAGATCGAGCGCGGCAATTTTGAAGCCCGCGCCCAGATCGCTGAACTCCTTGAGCGCCGCCAGCCTGCGCCGCGCAATCTCTGTGAGTTCGGTGTCCTGCGGGATGAGCAGATACGCGTAGGCGCGACGATTGGAACGGCCCACGCGGCCGCGCAACTGGTAAAGCTCGCTCAGGCCGTGGCGATCGGCGCGATTGATGAGGATGGTGTTGGCGAGTGGAATGTCGAGTCCATTTTCAATGATCGTGGTGGCCACCAGCACGTCGTATTCATGGTGCATAAATGCCAGCATCACCTTTTCGAGATCCGCTTTCGCCCATCTGGCCATGGCCCACAGCCACGCGCGCAGCCGGCACCAGTTCCTGAATGCGCGCGGCAATTTCATAAATCGATTCGACGCGATTGTGCACAAAATACACCTGTCCGCCGCGTTCCAGCTCCATCTCGATGGCCGAACGCACAATCTTTTCATCAAATTTGGCGACGACTGTCTGAATCGCCATGCGATCTTTGGGCGGAGTTTCAATGACGCTCATATCGCGCAGGCCCACCAGCGACATGTGCAACGTGCGCGGAATGGGAGTGGCGCTCATGGCGAGCACGTCGATCTCCTTCCGCATCTGCTTGAGGCGCTCCTTGTGGCGCACGCCAAAGCGCTGCTCTTCGTCGACAACAAGCAGGCCGAGATCCTGGAACTTGATGTCTCTTGAAAGCAGCCGATGGGTGCCGATGAGGATGTCGACACGGCCATGCTCCACACGCTCCACAATGTCTTTCTGTTCTTTGGCCGTGCGGAAGCGCGAGATCATCTCAATATTGATGGGGAATTGCGCGAAACGCTGCTTGAAGGTTTCAAAGTGCTGAAAGCTGAGGATGGTGGTTGGCGTGAGAACCGCGACCTGCTTGCCGTCCTGCACAGCTTTGAAGGCCGCGCGCATGGCTACTTCGGTTTTGCCGTAGCCCACGTCGCCGCAGAGCAGACGATCCATCGGCGTGGTCGACTCCATATCGTATTTAATGGCGCGGATGGCGGAGACCTGATCGTCGGTCTCGTTGTAGTCAAAGGAGTCTTCAAACTCGCGCTGGAATTCGCTGTCTTTTGAGAAGGCCGTGCCCTGGGCGGTGTGGCGCTCGGCGTAAAGCTTGAGCAGCTCGGCGGCCATATCCTGCATGGCCTTGCGTACGCGCGCCTTGGTCTTTACCCATTGCTGGGAACCGAGTTTGTTGAGCACCGGTGCGGGGCCGGAGTCAGTGGAGCGGTATTTCTGGATAAGGTCGAGACGCGTGAGCGGGACGTAAAGCCTTGCGCTTTCAGCGAACTCCAGGATCATGAACTCGACCGCGAGCCCATCCTGCACAATCTCTTTCAGGCCCTGGTACTGCGCGATGCCGTGCTCAACATGCACTACATAGTCGCCGATTGCGAGGTCGCGAAAGTCGGAGACGAATGCAGCGGTCTTTGATTTTTTAGGAACGGGGCGCGCAGCCACATCAGCCTCGTCGTTCAGGTCGTTGGCGCCGAAGACAATCAAGTTGGCAGAGAGGAAACTGACGCCTGCAGCGATTGGGGAGCGCACGATGACCGGCACGCGCATATCTCCCGCCATGTAGCTGGCTTCCTCAAAGATGGTTTCGCCGGGATGCGGGACGCGGCTGCCGAGGCGATAGGGAATCTGGTAGTCGCGCATCACGGTTGCCAGCCGCTCAACGTCGCCCTGGTGGGGAACGGCAAGCACGATGCGCGACTCAGCCTGCATCAGGTTCTTGATCTGCTCGGTGAGCGCGGGGATGGAGCCATGAAAGCGAAACGTGGGCCGCGTGGGTAGCTCGATTTCGCCGAGAGTGGCGTCTTCATCGAGCACGTCGACGGCGCCGAGCTGATCCAGGTCGAGACCCATGTGCGACTGGAGCGACGCAGCCAGGATCTCGGGGCGGAGATAAATGTCTTCAGGGCGGATGAGCGAGCCGATGCCCGAGCGCTCGTGGCGCTGCTCGACCTTGCTCCACCAGCGGTCGATCTGGTTGCGCACCATGCCCGGTTCATCGACGAAAAGCGCCGAACGGGAAATGAGCGACAGCAGCGACTTTTCAGCGCCTGCAGCGGTAGCAAAGAACTCCCAGCCGGGGAAGACGCTGACGCCTCCGGCCGCTGCCGCCTCGGCAGCCATCCCTTCGTCTTCGGTTTCGATGCGCTCGTGGCTCAGGCGCGCATTGACCGCGGCCAGCAGGTGTTCGGTAACGGGCGTTTCGGTGAGCGGCAGCAATTCGGTTTCATCAAGGCCGCTCTGCGAGCGCTGCGTTTCGGGGTCGAATTTGCGGATGGTATCAATCTCGTCGCCAAAGAACTCGATGCGCACGGGGCGGTCGGTTTCGGGCGAATAGACGTCGAGGATGCCGCCCCGACGCGTGAACTGGCCTATACGTTTTCGGAGATCATCGCGCAAGCAAGCACACCTAAACATGAGATTGTGCTGACAACGCAGCAGGCATGGCAGCTTTTGGGGCGACTACTACGCGACTGCAAAGGCCAGCGCCCGAGCGCGTGCTGCGAGCGGAACTCTTGCTGAACTGAGCGCTCAAGCACAGATGGCATTGATTGACATGTCATACAACCTCGGCTCTCGGACCGGGTCTTTCAGGCTTTTCCGTGATGATCAATGAATTGAATGACGGCAATGTTGCGGCGGTGCTGGCTTCGAGGCAATGGATTCCAAGTGGGCGCACCAGTCGGACAGTGGCGTAATTGATGACTTCCGGTTGATGGAAACCGGCTACGAAGGCGAGGTGAAGCGGTATGGGAGTGTGGACAGCAAAAAAACCGTGACCCGCGTCGAACCTCCCCGCCGTTACCGTGAAAATGAACACGGGCGGGGGCCGTCGGGCTGTAACGCGGACGGGGCAAGGGGGAGACAATCACTATTTCGTCGTGGACGACCCGCGGGTTGAATCGGTCGATCAATACAGGTCGCCGAAATCGGTCGGGAATACTGAAAATGCGACGCACGCTCGCTTTTGGTTCTTGCAAGCTCTTTGGAAAATGACACTATCGATTTCAAGATTTTCCGCGTGTGGCCGGTTGGGGAGGGTGCGAAAGGACGTTAGACGTTTTCTTTGCAATCCACCGGCGCCGACAAAATCCGCGGGTTGAGCAATCTCAAATCCGGGGCCTCGACGTTCCAATGGTGCGAACGGCGTGAAGAGCGGGGAAGGGCATGAAAGGAAGGGAGATGCACACTCCCTTTCCTCCGCTCGTTTCTTTGTCCAAACTCAACGTGGTGGCAACTTGTCGGGTAGGATTGGATAGGAGAAAAACTTATTAACCAAGCAACCTAGTCCATTACTGCGATGGACCCCATGTGCGGCAATTCGTGATGGCCACGGGGGTTGCTGCTGCGGCAACGATTCTGGCGGGTGTGTCGCCGCAGACGGCGGGCAACTCGAAGATCGAACTCGGCTTGATCGGGTCCGGGCATCGCGGGGAATCTGTGGGATCGCCGATTTGTTTGAAAACAACGGGGATATAAGGTGGTGGCGGTCGCGCATTATTCCAGAGGGCCTACGCGGCCGGGCAAACGTTCAAGGTTCCGGCAAGCAGGCAGTACACCGGGCTTTCATGTTACAAGCGGCTGCTGGAGGGGAAACTGGATGCGGTGGCGATGATTTCGCCGCCTTATTTTCATCCGGGAGCAGGCGGCGGCGGCGGTTGAGGCGGGAAAAGCACGTCTATCTGGCCAAGCCGGTCGCGGTCGATGTGCCGGATGCACGCTGGTGTTGGATCTGGCGAAGACGGCGATGGTGAAATGCCAGGCGTTTTTGGTCGATTTCCAGACCCGCACGAACAAATTTTTCCAAGGCGCGATCGACCACGTTCACCAAGGGCATCTGGGTGAGCTTATTTTTGGAGAGGCGGTGTATCACGGTGGGCGATTGGACGTTCAGAGCGCCGCCCGGATCGGCCGAGCGGCCAGGAACTGGTGTTCGACATGGCGCTCTCCGGGGATGTGATGGTTGAGCAGTTCATTCATGCGGTGGATATCGCGACATGGATCGCCGGCGCAGCGCCGGTGTACGCCTACGGCACCGGCGGGCGCGTGGATAACCTGTACCACGACGGAGCGGCGGCGAATATCGCGGCGTTTCATGAAGCGATCGCGGTTGGAAGATTCGACAACGCGACGGCTGTGCCTTCGGTTCGCAGCACGCTGAGCACGATCCTGGGCCGCACGGCCGCGTACGAGAAGCGGCAAGTCACGTGGGACGAGTTGCTCAAGAGCGGGAAGAAGCTGGATGGAAAGCTGGAAGGGTTGAAGGATTAAGGGAAATGCGAACGCGAACGTCCAACGTCAAGGAGGAGACCGCACGCCAGGGCAAAGCGGTATCCGCGCCGCCCCGGATTTGGCCAACAAAATTTTTGGGTCCGCCATGCGTCTCGCCGATTCCTCAAACATCGTGCGCCTCCGCCGTGGCCTTACGGCGCTGTGTCCGCTGGGGGCTTACCCCCGCCGAGCGCGGCTTCAAAATCGGAGTCTGTGAATGGATGCTCGGGAAAAACGATCCATCCAGTCTGGGGTTGGCCAAGCAGATCGGCGTGGACGACAATCGCAACTAGCATGGGCACCGTCGCCAATGACATGCACCTGCGCAAGCTGGAGATTGAGCGGGATATCTGGAAGGCTGCCAAAAAATATTCGCTGGAACTGGCCTCGCTGTGCATCGGCGAGATGAACAACGTCCCGCTGAAGTCCGAGCCGCGGCGGAAGTCTGGCTCAACGACAGCATCGACGTGATGAAAGCGCCGACATTGAAAATCGGCTGGCTCCCGTTCTTCAACAATGGCGATCTGATCAACGACAAACCCGGCACAGATATCTCGAGTCGTCGAGTCGCTGAAAAAATATTATCCGGGCCGAAAGGAGGGGATGATCTTTGGCCTGGAATTCTTGGCTTGACGCCACCGCATCTCCGATATCGTCCATCGCGTCGGGTCGCCGGCGGTGAAGGTTTACTATGACCTGGGCAACTGCCATCTGCGCGGCTACGACATTTACAAGTAAATCCGCCAACTCGGGCCGCTCATCTGCGAGTTCCATGCCAAGGACTACAACAATCTTTTCGGCCGGGGCAAAGGTGGATTTCCCCGCCGTCCGCAAGGCGATGGACGACATCGGCTACTACGGTTGGATTCACATCGAAGCGCCGAACCCCACGGGGGCTGATCCCCAGCTACCGTGAGGACTTGGCCTATCTCAAGAGCGTGTTTCCAAAGGATTTGTGAATCCCGATTCTTTTCTCACGGGGGGATCAGGTTCCCGCTGGGTGGCGGTCATCACCAGGGATGGGGTCCGGCCGATCCAGAAGATCGAAAGAACCTCGGCACAATAAGCGGAATGCTTCACTTTGTTCAGGTCGCGATCGTTGTCGAATCACCCCGATAGCGGAGCACGCCGGTGGAATTGATGATCGAGAACGTTCCACAGCCTTGTTCGACGCCGTAAGGCGTGCGCGATGCCGGCGTCGGGGTCCAGCAACGTGGGAAACTTCTGCGCAGCCGCGGTTGGCGGACGCTGGGCTACAGCGGATGGCTAGGAACTGCACGCGCGCATCGCCCGCATATTCCCTCGCCAGTTTTTCGACCTGCGCGGTTGGTAACGGCTCAGGGTACCAGACCACCGGCAACGTGAAGACGATGACCACCGCTTTCCCTCGAAGGGAACTGAGGCTCACATTCGGCCGATCAAGGCCCGGCAGCTTGAAGTTCGCTGGCGTACAGATCTGCGCCACCACCTCGGGGGCGGTTCGTCCACCGCTCCAAGGAGCAGCACTCCAAAACTGCACGCCAGAATTAAACCGACAGCGCACAGACCCAACTGGGCCGATCGACGAGGCGACACCATATCGCTTCTCTCCGCAAGTCCCCACTTTATTTGTGATAATGATCAAATCAGAATCTTCGATTTGACCCTCCATACGTATAATACCGCCGGATCGTTTGAACGCAAATAAATTCTGGTGAAATTCGCGTAAATAATGCCAGACCCGCAAGTTAGGCAATCTTTTGGAAATCAACGGGATTCACCGCCCGGAGCAACTCGTGCAGTTGCTCGAGTCGGGGCACAGCAATATGAGCTTTGCGGGCCTCGTCCAATGGCCGGGCGATAATGGCCTCGATTTCCAGCGGCCTGCCCGCAGTCCGGTCGATCTGCATACTCGTCCGATAGGCTCCCATCAATCGGGTCTTCTCGATCTGCTGCTCAATCAGATCGGTGAGCTGACCTGATGCCCCAGCGGTCGCGATCACCTCCCCCATCACCTCGCGCACCATTTTCAGACCTTCCGCCGTTGCCAGCAATTGCTCGGTCGTCAAATCCAGCGCCGCTCCAAGCCCGTTGAAGGGAATGTTCCACACCAGTTTTTCCCATCGCCCGGACCGAAGATCGGTCAAAATCTGGCAGCGCACCTTGCTGGCGTTGAACATCTCCGCAAACTTCACCACCCGCTCGCTCGACCCGCCGCCCGGTTCGCCGATGCGGATCAACCCATGGCTCGTATGGTGGATCGTTCCATCTTCCAACCGATTGATGCAGACGAACGCCATTCCCCCCAGTACGCGACCAGCCCCGAACAATTCCCCCAGCCGCTCCTCATTCCCCAGCCCGTTCTGGAGCGTCAGGATCAGCGAATCCTCCTTGAGCAGCGGCCGGATCAACCGCTCGAATTGATCGTTCGCGGTCGTCTTCGAGCGTTACCAGAACCAGGTCCGCCTTGGGCATCTTCTTCGGATCGTCATAAATATGAACGGATTGGGCCGGCAAATGAAATCCCCCTCCCAACTTCGCACGCTCAATCCATTCCGCTGGACCTGCGCGAAATCCCCGCGAATAGAAAAGTGCACATCGCGCCCGTGCTCGGGCCAGTCGCCCGCCGTAATACCCACCCACCCCGCCGGCGCCGATCACGGCGATACAGGGATTCTCCATGCCATCGTGGGAAT
>CAWILB010000058.1:0-63350 GCA_963836635.1 uncultured Acidobacteriaceae bacterium
ATGCACTTTGCCGCGAACGCAAATTGGATTGATAGCCAAGACTCCGGAGTATCGGAATTTCAGAGCGCTTAACAATCGGGGGGAGTTGCAGGAAATCGCCCACGATCAACATCGGCACTCCACCAAAGGGAACATCCTGGCCTCGATGAATTCGGAGCGTATAGTCCACAGAATCCAGAAGATCGGCACGAACCATTGAGATTTCATCGATAACGACGAAGTCCAGACGCCGGACAATTGACTCTCAGTTGATCCTTCAGAGTGATCTGGCTCAGGTTGATGATTCCCCACGGCAGTCCAAAGAACGAGTGAATCGTTTGACCACCGGCGTTAAGGGCTGCGACTCCTGTAAAAGCGAGAACAACGTGGTTAAGATTGGTTTCCTCGACGATCCTGCGGATGAGCGTGGTTTTGCCCGTACCGGCTCGTCCATGGATTAGCGTGACGGGGAGGCGCTGTTTGATTGCTAATGAAACGCGTTGGGATTCCGCCGAAGTAGCGGCAATACCGTGTGGAGTGTGAAGGGACGAGTTAGCTGAAGCCAAATTCGTCGTCTGAGTATTTGACTTACCCTGCAGGTGACCTTGCACGGCGTGCCGCTGTTCAGTCCAGGGCTGTGCCGATGACTGCGTAAGCATACGCGCGATGGCTGAAAAAATGCTCATGCCGAGATTGAGCGTATTCTACCTTCTCTGCCCGCGAAGAGGGTGTCTATAACGAAATCACAAGGAACGTCGTGGCCTTACAGAATCGCCGCAAACCCCTTCCGCTTGATCACATTCAACAGCGCCAGCGCCGGTCCCTTCGGCGTCTTCGTTCCGCGCTCCAACTGCGAAATATATCCCGTTGTCAGGTTCAGGTACCGCGCGAATGCTGCCTGGCTCAGGTTAGCGCGCTCTCGCATTTCGCGGATTTGCTTGCTGCTGATTGGCTTGGCCGTGGGGACGGGCTCGGCGCCGAGCAGCCGGACCGTGATTTTTTCGTACGCGGTCTTATCCATCAGCCCACTGCGGTACTGATCGCCCGCCATCTCAACAATAGCCTCGGACACTCTGCTAAGTTTCTTCGCCATTTTCAACCTCCTGCAAATTCCCGTTTTCTAATTCCCCTTCAATCTTTGCCGCGTTGGCCGCAAGCCAGTTTCCGGCCAACTCCCGAAGAAAGATCAGCTCGTCCGGCTCGATATTTTCCCGATCGCTCTTCGCAAACCCCAGCAGGAAGACAGCCCGCTTCTTCGTCCGGTAGGCGATGATGGTGCGGAACCCGCCCGACCGTCCCTTGCCCTGCCGCGCGACGCGCTGCTTGATCAGCCCGCCGCCGAGATCGGCGTCAATCAGGCCTCGCTCGGCGCGTTCAATCGCCTCGCGTAAACCAGCGTCCATGATTTGTTCGTGCCGTGCAAACCGCGCGAACCATTTCGTCTTGAAAATTCGCATCTCGCTCTCTAACACTAAGAACTATAGCACATAGTGTCACAACTGCGCAGGCCCTCGCTCCATCTAGCACCGCTAACTCCGCTAACCCCGCCGCCTTTGCATATAATTTCCCCCTTCCGGCGCATACTCTTCTCATGATCAGTTTCCGCTCTCCCAAACCACCCCGCACACCCGGTCGCCGTAGGTGCACTAGCTCGCCGTAAACCACGCAGCATCTATCATTTGCCGCTAACTCGCGTGGAATCAGATACGCGAGCAGAAATTCGTGTGCCAATCTGCTGAAAACACAATTCTTCTCCCTCGAATAGAAGGGGGGAGGGTATCGAGGTGAACTATGTTTGTTGCATTCCGGCCAAGTAGGCCCCAGGAGTGCCGCTTCGTCAAGTCCGATGGCCGTCGCTGCCACGCAATGGCCATGCGCAACATGGCTTACTGCTACCATCATCTGCCCGCTCACCGCCGCCCCAGAGCCAAAGGCCGGCCAGAGAAACCGATTCGCATCGAGTTTGTGCTCGGCGACGATAGCAAATCGCGCAAGAAGGCCGTGGAACAGTTGAAGGACGCCATGGCGCAGGGCAGGCTCGACCATCGCAGAGGCGAACTCTGCATCTACGGGGTGAATCTTTCCGCCACCGTGAATAATCGCGGCCCGATCACCTAAAATCGCTCCAAGCCAAAATAGGAGCATTCCCTTGCCAACTTACTATCTGCGCGCACTACTCATCGTCCCGGCACTTGCGCTTTGTCAATTGCCGCCGGCTATTCACGCGCAACAATCTCACCCCGCCGCGCCGCACACCATCAATATGACTCCGGTCAAGCCCGAGACGGTCGGCTTTTCTTCCGAGCGGCTCGAGCGCCTTCACAACTTCATGAAGCAGACGGTCGACGATAAACAGATCTCCGGCGTGGTCACCCTCCTTGCCCGCCACGGCAAAGTCGTCGATTACTGGAGCTACGGCCAGCGCGATATCGCCAGCGGCGCGCCGATGACCAAGGACACAATCTTCCGCGACTTCTCAATGACCAAGCCGGTAACAGGCGTAGCCATGATGATTCTGTACGAGCAGGGCAAGTGGCTGCCCAGCGACCCCATCGCCAAATACATTCCCGAGTTCGCGCACCTCAAGGTCTATAACGGTGTCGACGCCGACGGCAAATCTATCCTGGTCGACCCCGACCATCCGCCCACCATGGCCGAGCTCATGTCGCACACGGCTGGATTCACCTATGGCTTCTTCGGCGACACGCCCGTCGACCAAATGTATCAAGACGCAAAGCCGCTCCAGGCCAAAAACCTTCAGGAATTCATCGACCGCATGGCCACGCTGCCCCTGCTCTATCAGCCAGGCAAAGGCTGGACGTACAGTGTCTCGATGGACATCGAAGGCTACATTGTCGAGAAGCTTTCGGGCCAGTCGCTGCCCGATTTCATGCGCGACAATATCTACCGGCCGCTCGGAATGAAAGACGCAGGCTTCTTTGTTCCCGCGGAGAAGCGCAGCCGCTTCGTTACCGAATACAAAAAGGACACCGGCGGCAATCTTGTGCCTTACACGAACGCTCCGGTCAGTCGCGATTACTCGGTGCAGCCGGGCCTGGCATCGGGTGGCGGCGGGATGGTGTCGACTGCGGAGGATTACTACCGATTTGCGCAAATGCTGGCCAACGGCGGCGAACTTGACGGCCACCGAATACTTGCACCTGCAACCGTGAAGCTGATGACCTCAAATCACCTCAGCCCCGAGCTGCTGACGGGTCACTTCGGCATCGGTAATGCGATGATGCGCCCAGGCTTCGGTTACGGATTCAACGGTGCTGTCGAATTTGATCCGCAAACTGCGAACCTGCCCGATGGCAAAGGCACCTATCAATGGGATGGCGCCGCCGGCACGTGGTTCTGGGTCGATCCTCAAAATGACGTTGTCTTCGTCGGCATGATCCAGCAGGCGTATCCGTGGCCGCCCGTCGAGTTCAGGAGCCGCGCGCTGGTCTACCAGGCGCTCGTCGATCCGGCGAAGTAGAAAATGCGCCCATGGCAGTTTTTTCAGCGAGGCATCATTCGAGTCTGGATGAACGCCGGCATCGTTCCAAGTCCTTTGCGCGTTCCTCGCTTCGTGCTCCATCATCGCATCTTCCACGTTTCTCCTGCACCGTTGCCGTGCGCGCCGGCGGCATTGCGCTGGAACCTGCGACAAATACTGCGGCGGCTTGAGGACCATGATGCCGTGGGGCAGTAAAGTCACCGGCAAAGTGAATGTGCAGTTGCATGACATTCGCGGTCGAGCTCTGGCTCCAGCCTCAGGCATCAGACTCTCAAAATTCCGCAAGGACTGATTTCGGCCACAGTCTCTCCTTGACAATCTAGGAGAACGGCTCTATCCTCCTCCTAGATTGACTAGGGAAGCAACCGATCGGAGACTCAACCATGGCTCCAGACAAGCAGCAGGATATTCTCCAGGGAACCCTCGACCTGCTCATCCTCAAGGCCGTTTCGCTTGGGCCGCTGCACGGCTACGGCGTGCTGCTCCGCATTCAGCAGATCTCCGGCGAGGAACTCGTGATTCTGCAGGGCTCGCTTTACCCGGCGCTATACCGGCTTGAGCACCAGGGCGCCATCGCCAGCGAGTGGGGCGAGAGCGAAAATAACCGCCGCGCCAAGTACTACCACCTCACCGAACTGGGCCGCGCGCGCCTCGGCGAAGAAACCGAAAAGTGGCAGCGCATGTCGGGCATTATCAACGGAATTCTGAGCGCCACACCGGAGCAGATATGACACCTTTCAAGTCGTTTTTCCTGCGAAAGAAAGCTGAGCTTGGCTCATGGCTTCGCGTCTTGCTGCACCGCAACCGGCTCGAGGCCGACATGGAAGCCGAGCTAGCCGACCACCTTGAGCGGCTCACTGCTGACCTCATTCGCGCCGGCCACTCGCCCAAAGAAGCAGCTCGCCGCGCCCGCGTTGCACTCGGTCCCGCGCTCAAAACCAAAGAAGACATGCGCGCGTCGCTCGGCCTGCGCTGGTGCGACGAGCTTGCCGCCGATCTGCGCTTCGCCATGCGAATCCTGCGCAAGAGCCCTGGCTTTACTGCAATTGCCGCTGTGTCACTGGCGCTGGCCATTGGGGCAAACACGGCCATCTTTCTCACTTACCAAGAGTCTTCTTTACGACCGGCTCGGCGTTCCCCATTCTGAGCAGTTGCGCTTGCTCAAATGGATGGGTGACGACCACAACGCCGTGCACAATATGTGGGGCGACTTTGATCCGGCGCCCGGCGGAGGCATGATCGGCACCATCTTCTCTTATCCGGTTTACCAACAGCTTCGCGATCACAACCAGGTAATGTCGGGTTTGCTCGGCTACAACGAAGACAGCATGAACGCCACTGTCAACGGCACCGCACGCCGGGCCGACGTGGCCATGGTTACAGGCAATTATTTTGCGGTTCTTGAAGCGCGGCCGCAGCTGGGACGAAACCTCGAACCTTCTGATGATCGCTTAGGGAGTGCGAACCAGGTTGCTGTCATCAGCGACGGTCTGTGGGAACGCGGATTCAACCGTTCACTATCAGTGCTGGGTCAAACGATCAATGTGAATCAGTCGCTGTTCACGGTCGTGGGCGTGGCTCCGCGCGGCTTCACCGGGGCCAAGAACGTGCAGATCGTCGCCAGATATCTTCGTCCCTTTGAGCATGCAGCCGCTTATCGATCCCAAGGGAGACAAGGGCGGATTTCTCGACGATCCCAACGAATGGTGGGTCGATGTTACCGGCCGCATCAAGCCCGGAGTCACGGACGCGCAGGCGCAAGCGGAATTGAATGTTGAACTGGCGGCGGCCATTCGCGGAACCATGTCAGTGAAAGGCGGCGATACAATTCCGCGCCTCGAACTGAGCGACGGCAGCCGCGGGCTGGGCCTTGACTCCAGCTTTTTCAAGAAGCCGGTGTATGTCCTCATGGCGCTCACGGGGTTTGTGCTGCTGCTGGCCTGCGCCAACATTGCCAATCTCATGCTGGCGCGCAGCGCGCAGCGGCAGCGCGAAATGAGCGTGCGGCTCGCTCTCGGCGCGGGCCGCGTCCGCATTTTGCGCCAGCTACTCACTGAGAGTCTTCTGCTCGCTGGTATTGGCGGTGCAGGTGGGCTGCTAATCGGCTACCTGGGCCGAAATTTGATTCCGACACTTATGTCGAATGCATGGGATCAGACCAAGATTCAGATTCCGATGGATTGGGGTGTCTTCGCATTCGCCACTGTGGTCACTTTGCTGACTGGCTTCGTATTCGGCTTAGCTCCGGCATGGCTGGCGGCGCGCAGCGAAGTGAACAGCAACCTGAAAGAGAGTGCGCAAACTACAACCCGTCGACGCAAGGGCCTCGGCGGCAAATACATCGTCGCCTTCCAAATTGCGCTTTCGACGCTGCTGGTTATCGGCGCGGGGCTGTTTCTACGCACGCTATTCGCACTCGACTCAATTGATGTCGGCTTCCGCACTGATCACCTGGTTCTCTTCGAGGTCGCACCTCCAGCGCAGCGTTACGACAAAGGCAAAGATGTGCAACTGCACCAGCGTCTCGAACAGGCAATCGCAGCTTTGCCCGGCGTTGAGGGTGTAGCGCCGAGCCAGACGGCCTACATTGCGAACAGCATGTCGAACGACGACTTTATTCCAGAGGGGCAGACTGACAACAAAGACCATGCCGGCGCAGAAGACTTTAATATAACCGGCAATACTTTCTTTCAAACGATGGGCATTCCGATGGTGAGTGGCCGCAGTTTTGGTCCGCAGGATACCGCGACGGCAAAGCGCGTGGCTGTCATCAACCAGGCGCTTGCGAAAAAGCGCTTCCCAAATACCAATCCGGTAGGGAAGCGTTTTCGATCGAGCGGCCCTGCAAACTCCTGGGTGACGATTGTGGGAGTTTGTGCCAATACGCGCTATGCGACCCTCCGCGATCCGGCGCCGCCGCAGTTCTTCATGCCCTATGTGCAGCAACCTCAGGTTGGCGGCTTGACTTACATGATTCGCACCCGGCTCTCGCCCGATCAGCTTGTGCCCGCGTTGCGGCGCGTGGTGCAGCAGGAAGACCGCGATCTGCCCATCATCGACATCCGCACGCAGAAGGAGCAGATCGATGCGACGCTGCAGGTCGAACGGACCTTTGCCGCGCTCACATCGGGCTTTGGCTTGTTGGCACTGGCGCTGGCCTGCGTGGGCATCTACGGCATTATGGCGTACACGGTGGCGCAGCGCACCAATGAGATCGGAATCCGCCTCGCGCTCGGCGCGAAGCAAGCGCAGGTGCGCGGAATGATTTTGCGCGAAAGCACCTGGCTGGCGATTGCAGGCATTGTGGCCGGAACAGGTGCGGCGTTGGCGCTCACGCGGCTGGTCAAGTCGATGCTGTACGGGATTCAGCCATGGGATCCGGCAACGATGATCGGCGGAGTTCTGGTCCTGCTCGCAGTTGCGCTGGCCGCAAGCTGGATTCCTGCGCGGCGCGCCGCCGGCGTCCAGCCTATGGAAGCGCTCAGGCACGAGTGATAGGCGTTAACCAATTGAGCGGATGAATCGCTCCATCGCGCTCTCCTGCGCCTCGATCGATTCAACAAGTTTGAATTGCACGCGGCTGCGGTCGAGATTGTGGTCCGTGCGATGCACCTTGTAATAAGTGTCGCCGTTCAGGAAATCGGTAAGAAAACGGATCCCGATCTGGAAGGTGATAAGTTTTCCTCCGAGGACAAGGGACTCTTTCTCAGCGCGGGACAGCAAGTCGCCGGCCGTGCTCAGAAAGCCGCGTGCAAGAGATTCAAAGAGCGGGAAGTGCATCGTCACTTTCGCGAGATCGCGTTCGTCCTCTGGGGCTGGACAGGTAGCCGAACGGACCAGATCGCCAAAGTCGTAGGCGGCAAAGCCAGGCATCACGGTATCTAAGTCGATTACGCACACTGCTTCGCCGGTCCGGTCATCAAGCATTACGTTGTTTATTTTCGTGTCGTTGTGCGTAACGCGCTCGGGCAGGCCGGCATTCAGCAGCGTGCCCGTAATGGATTTACGCGCAAGCGCAAAAGCAATCTCCGGCTCGGCGCGACGCACGCGTCCGGCGGCATCGCGCGCCACAGCGTCTTCGAGAGCCGCGAAGCGCCCCGGCGTGTAATGAAAGCCGGGAATGGTGTCATGGAGCCGCGGAGCGGGCAAATCGGCCAGCATCTCAAGGAATCGGCCAAAGGCCCGAGCGCCTTCAAAGGCCTGCTGCTCAGATTCAATTGCGTCGTAAGTTCGTGCGCCCTCAATGAACCGCCAGGCGCGCCAATAGCCGCCGGACCGGTCCACATACAACGTGCGGCCTTCGCGATCGGGAATGAGGGTGAGCGCTCGGCGTTCTTTGTCCGGGTCATCGGTCAACTTCGAGCGAAGGTGTTGGGTGACCCGCTCGATGTTCTCCATCAGCGCAGCGGGATTACGAAAGACATTGTGGTTGATGCGCTGCAGAATGCAGCGAACCGGTTTGCCTGCGTGATCGAAAGTGGCGCACCATGTTTCGTTGATATGGCCGCGCCCATACGGGAATGCCTTACAATATTCGCCGTCGACTGCAAATTGGCGAGCGATTTCACCGAGGTCGCGCTCTGGGATCGCAACAGGCATCATGAGCGGCGGATCAAGCAAGCACCGGCAGCGTTGGCATAGCGCCCACGGCCTTGGCTTCATCAACCACGGTGTCGAGATTCAAGAGGATCTCATCGACCGTCATGGTGTAAACCTCACGGCGCGCATCGAATCCCTCTTCGATGATCTGCTTCAGGTAGCGGCCTGCGATCTGCGCGGCGAGCTGGTCGGTAATCACCTTGCCGGAGCGCTTCTTCTGCTCAACCCAAGCGATGAGGGCAGCGCGATCCACATGGGGCGGCCGTTCACTTCAAAACGAATATCAACCGCGTCCGCGTGGCGCGTGGCAATGGCCACCATGTTGGCCTTCCAGCGGCAATGGATGTCTTCTCCGCTCCAGCGATCGGCGACATGAAAATCTTCGTACATGTGTCTAGCCTACCAGCGAACAGTGGACAGTGCACAGTGAGCGGCGATAAGCGGCCGATTGGCTAAACGCCGATGCCCACTGGTAAACTGGATGGGTTGCAGTCGCAGTACCTCTGTCAGTATGGTCCAGCCGGATTCGGCCCCGCCTGCAAGTCAATCAGCGAAGGACAATAGGGAACAAGTGGATACACAAACTCGTCACGCCTTAAAGCAAGACAAATTCGCCCGCGCGGCTGTAACAAGCGCCAGCTGGCTGGGAGAGCATAGCTCCCAGCGTTCTCCGTTAGATCATTGGCGTCGTGGTTGCGCTGGTTTTGTGGTTTCAGGAGTTCGTCTACTGGAATATGCGGGCCTCTGCCGCCGACCAGGCACTGGGCGGCGCGCTCGATGTTTACATTCGCCGCTGGCTCACGCCCGGCGTGCCCGATTCCGGAACCTATACCACGGCTGAAGCCCGTGCCACAGAGGCAAATCGAGAGTTTGTGGCCATTGCCCACGACTTTGGCATGCTGCCTGAAGCCTCCAAGGCGCATTATTTTGCTGGCGTTACGTTTGTAGATCTTGGCCAGAATTCGCAGGCCGAGACCGAGCTGAAGGCCGCCGCCGGCGCATGGGACAAGAACCTTTCCAGCCTGGCAAAGCTGGCGCTCGCGGGGCTCTACCACCAGACCAACCGCGATGCCGACGCCGTCAATCTCTATAACGAGCTGATTGCAAAGCCCTCAATAACTGTTTCTGCCGCCGCGGCCCAGCTTGACCTTGCCGATCTCTACGCCGCCGAGGGCAAGCATGACCAGGCCAAGGCGATTTGGGCCAAGATCAAAGATACTGATAAAGAGAGCGCTGCGGCGTCGATCGCCGATCAGAAGCTCAACGGCAAGGGGCAATAGACCGGTTTCGCGGTACTGGTAGCCTTTGTCGTTGTTGAGAGCGGGGTGGCATTTCCATGACGGAAGAGCCACCTGGCTGATTCGTTTCGAGATGCGGCGACTGCGGAACCGGCTTGCCGAGCATTTTGCCGTCAGCTTGCGTCTGGTGCAGTATGAGCACCAGCCAGGCCATTTGCGCAGGTTGGATGGACCTTGAAGACACCGCCGCGGCCGATGCGATCCGCCTGCAGGCGGAAGAGGCGACACTCGCGGCGTTGGTCGATCAGTACGCCGGCGCACTCTACCGGGTAGCGTTTTCAGTTCTGCGCAATGCCGCGGACGCCGAAGACGCCGTGCAGGAAGCCTTTCTGCGCGTGCTGCGCCATCGTGACCAGCTCATCGAAGTGCGCGACCATCGGGTTTGGCTCATCCGGATCGTGTGGAACATCGTTCTTGACCGCAAGCGGCGCGTCAAGACCCGGCCCGAAACCGACGATGTGGCCGAACTGGCGAGAGTGCTGCCTTCGAAAGGCCTCTCAGCCGAGCAGGTGGCGAGCGCGGCGCAGCATCACGCCCAGGTGCTGGCCTGTGTTGAGCAGCTTCCGGCGAAAGAGCGCGAGGTGCTGATGCTTTCAGCGTTTGAAGAACTGTCGAGCGTTGAGATCGCGACGGTGCTGGATATTACCGAGTCGAGCGTAAGGTCGAGGCTCTTTCGCGCGCGCAACCTGATGGCGGGGATGCTGAATCATGCGAGGGGAAAAGCCAGCAATGAAGAACCCTCGGACCGCATTGGAGAGACGGGTGCGGCGGCAGAGGAGGAAAGGCAATGAATCTGAACTCGCACAATTCGGATGATAGGTCCGGTTTGGGAATTGATCGGGAAAGCACGGGCGAGGAGTCGCTTCGGCTGATTGCCGGACTGCCGGCGCCCGAGGGGCTCGAAGATCGCATACACGCAGCATTGCGCGCCGCGTCACGGCATGGACGCGTGCTGGTATGGCCTGCGGCATTGCGCGCCGACGCAGCGTGGGTTCGTGCTGCGGCCGCGGCGGCCATTGTGTTTGTTGTTGCGGGCGGCGGATGGGGAGTTTACTCGCGCATGCAGCCCTTACAGTCAGGGAAGGCTCCGGCAGTTCCGGCGCGGTTGGGCACGGCTGGCGGGTTCTCAGATGCAGCTGCCAGGCGCACTCCCGAGACGCTGAATCGGCCGGTGGTGAGCGAGCCGGCAAAGCCTGCCGATGAGATTCCGTCGCACAGAAAAGCACATAAGAAAGCAGCCGTGGGCGAACTGCACCAATCCGCAACGCAACCTGCGCCGGCAGCAAAGTAGCGCGAACTCTGCGAATTGAGGCAGAACTTGGACTCGAACTCAACCGGCCCTAGTTCCTCGTGATTGCGCGAATCAGCATTCCCAGCAGAGACAGCACCAAGCCGCCCCAGAACGCCGGTAAGAAACCGTGCACGATAAATCCCCCCACAATGTCTGAGGCGAGCAGAATCATCAGCGCATTGACGACGAGCAGGAACAGGCCGAGGGTGAGAATGCTCAGCGGGAAAGTGACGATTTTGAGGACGAAGTCCCAGCGTGGCGTTGAGCAGGCCGATGACGAGCGAGGCAATGAGCGCGGGGCCAGAGTCCGGTAACGTGGAAACCCGGCACGATCTTCGAGACAATGATGAGCGCAAAGCGCTAAGAATCCATTGAGCCAGCAGAGCTAACATCTTTCTTTCTCCTTCAGGGTCCAACAGCGAAGACAAAGCGGCGGGCGGGCAATTCAATGCACGCGGCTCTGAACCATGGGATGCAGAATACACCTAAAGGCTGCATCGAGAGTGTGAGGGAACAGCGGGCAGGCCGGCATCGTAGGGGATGGTCAGTGCGATGCAACTTTCGGCGTGATTATAGAACGAGCAGGAACGCGCGGGCCAGCTGATTTAGGTAAGGATTGATGGATGCGGGTGAGAGAGGTTTGCTGGATGGTGACCTGGCGGCGGTGGCGATTGTCGTCTCTGCGAGTGCGGGCCGCTGCAGGCGGCGAATGCGCCGATGCCCAATATTCCCGAGTTGATGCGGAAGGTGGAGGACCACCAGAAGCAACTTGAGAAGGTGCGCGAAAACTACACGTTTACCTCGGCGCAGACGGTGGAAGATATCGACTCAAATGGCCATGTAACAAAGACCGAGACCGAAGAGGATGACGACTTTTTCGTGAACGGTCACCTGATTGGGCGCGCGGTCAAGAAGAACGGTAAGCCGCTGGCCGGGCACGAAGAGGAGAAAGAGACTGAGCGCGTGACCAAACTGGTGGAGAAGGCCGAGAAGACGCCGCCCGATCAGCCGCTCGAGGGCCAGACGATCAGCGTGAGCCGGTTGCTGGACATTATGGATGTGCGCAATCCGCGGCGCGAGACGTATAAGGGCAGGCCGACGATCGTGTTCGATTTCATCGGGCGCAAGAATGCGAAGACGCACGGGCTGGCTGAGGACGCTTCAAAAAAGCTGCAGGGAACGGTGTGGATTGATGAGGCCGGGCTGCAGGTGGCGCACCTTGAGGTGAGTTTCAACGACAAGTTCCGCGTGGGCGGCGGGTTGCTGGCGACGATGGATAAGGGAACGAGCATCAGGTTCGACCAGGCGCCTTTGGAGGGTGGACTGTGGCTGCCGACCGGAAGTGAAGCGACGATTCTGGCGCGAGTGCTGATGGTGAAGGGCGTTCGCCAGCACATCACCGAGAAGGACTACGACTTCAAGGTTTTCCGTGTTGAGACGCAGCAGAACAAAGATGCGAAGGTGACCGAGCCGAAGAAGCCGTGAGAGATAAGAGCAAAAGATGATAAGGGCTGGAGCGCTGAGGGTCCTTCAAGCTGCTCGCTGCTAGAGTGGATGCATGTTTGTGCGGCGGATTGCGGTCGAGAGAGTGGATGCGGATGGAATGCGACATGCTTGCCCGATTGCGTGGATCGACAACTTTGCCATGCGGAACTTTACCAACGATGCGGTTTTTGACGATACGCTGCCGGTTGCCGATGGGCTGATTGAAGCAGGGAATCGCGTGCCGCTGGAGCGGTTGCAGACGGCGATGGAAGACTGGTTTCGGCGGAAAGGTTATTTGAAGGCGGGCGAAGCGTTGGAAGTGAAGGAGCAGTTGAACTAGGAGTACTAGGCAACAAGGAACAGAGAAATACCGTGAACAACGTGAACTGTGAAGGGGACATGTCAAACCTATTGAATCTATATCATGGTTCAGCAGTTTAACGAGTATGCTAGACAGAGTTTTGTCAGGCGGCGGGTGCTTGATCTGGTTCTTTCGATGGATCTGCCGCTGCGTTCCAGAGGCGTAGTTCGGCTTCGCGGCGGGCTTTGAGGCCGGCGTTCTCCTGGGTGCCGGCGTGATCCCAGCGGAGGAGCTGCTCGCCTGCTTCGGCAATGCGGCCGCAGTTGAGTTCGCGCAGCAGCGTGGACTCGGCCAGGCGATGCTGGCCCAGATTGAAGACAAAATCAACCAGCGCATCGAACTGGCCCTGGGTGAGCGGGGATTTGACGAGGCGCGCGACGGCCTGCTCGGATTCGCGGACGTCGTTATAGAGAATTGCGGTGCCCTGGGACTCGGTGATGCCATTGCGGAAAGGTCTCAGGGTGGATGAGGCGATGGCCGTAGCCGATGGTGGGGTAGCCTTCGACGTCGAGATAGACGCGGTCGCGAAAGCCCTCCGATTTTTTGATCAGTTCCATGCCTGCCGAGCTCAGTTCCATGAGTCCCTCCGATGAATGTCTCTATGACAATGATGACAGGAAGTGGGAATTAAACTGCAAAAGGCAGCGGAGAAATTTGCGCGGGGTGAGGGCGGGGTGGCAGGGCCACAAAGGCAATGTAATCAATACTCGATGATTGGGTCAGGAGACGCTGGTCGGGTTCTAAACTCGATCTTCGCAACGGCCAACTTATTTCCCCGTCCTGCCGGCCTTACGCCGCGCCTGGATCTTCGCGCTGATCTCAGAACGCGAAAGAGGCCTGGACTGCAACATCCGGCGCAGAATTTCGTCCAACCTCTTCTCCGCTGCAGTTTTACCGCTCTTCGCCACATCTTATCAATTCACTCAACACGCGTGATCGGGATGACCATTCCCAGAGCGTGTTTCATAAATGGCCACCTCGTCTGGAAATTCATCCCGCAGGGGTTAAAACCCCATATTCCGAGAGTCATTTTCGGCACGACTGAAGTCGTGCCCTGACACAAAGCAGGTTTATGAAACACGCTCTAGTAAACTTCAATGCAACTGCTGATCTGCCGACCCCACAGCCTGTTTCTTCCGAACCTCGTCTGCCTCTCTGTCGCTGCTGCCCGCATTCTGAGCTGCCCCTTCCGCTAGACTTAGCTCTGTGATACCACAGGCCTGCGCGCCACGGTATATTGGGAAAATTCGGGAATCTTCTCCGAGCAAGGAGAAGATCCTCTCCGAGGCGCGCAGTTTCGCCATTGAGGCATCGGAGGATCGTCCATTTTGCCCTGAGGTTGACCGCTGAACGAAGCTCACACCGACCCCTCAAGAGCGTGCTACAAATCGTTGGATGACTTGCCTTGGATTTTAGATCCGGATCGAGGACCTTTTGCGCTCTTCCGTTCCGCCAGGCCATAAACTCCTCGCTGTGGCCGTCGCTATGGCGACTGCAAGTGGCCTCTATGCCTTTCTTCTCTACCGGGAGGCGCAACTGGCCCTCGCCGCCTCGCTTTCCTTCGATTCCTCAGTGGCACGGCAGTTGGATCCCGGCATCGTTCGCGATCCGCATCCGGCCGTAGTCCTCGGCCAGTCCATTCTCAGCGACACCGTGGTTGCCAGGCTCGTTAGCCAGAACAGCTTCGCTGCGTCCCCCACCATCCAGGACATTGGCGAGTTCCGCACCCGCGTCGAGCTCACCCAGCCCTCCGCTGGTCTCCTCCGGGTGCGCTATCATGATCCCGATCCCGGCCAGGCCACCGTCGCCGCCAATGCGGTCGCCAAAGCCCTCGCAGAATGGGCGCCTTCGGCCGCAAGCGCTCCTGTTTCGGCAGCAAACATCCAACCTGCTCCCGAACGCGGCCCCAAACTTGCGCCCCCTTCAGCCCCCGCCCCTCAAAATTCCCCTGCTGCCGAACAGTCACTGGCCGCCGCCCTGGGGAAATTGCAGGCTCAGCTTTCCGCCGCGGATAAGCAAGCCGGCCTGGAATCGTCGTTGCTGTCCGAACACGACCGTCAAAAGTACCTTGAGTCGCAGGTCCGCGCCGCCCAGCTGGAGCTCGATGATCTGCGCAATCAGTTCGCCAATTCAGATTCGGCCTTAGGCGAGCAAGCCCGCCTGGATGCCATTCAGCACGCGCTCGCCGCTTTCTGGCCCTCCGCCGCTGGCCTCAATACCGCCGGAACCTCTCAAGCGCAACTCGATTATGAACGTGAGCAGCTCACTCGCGCCATCCGCGTCATCGAACTGCAGCAACAGGCCACTCAGCGCGTTGAGGCCGCTAATTCTACCTCTGTCAATCCCCCATCACAGCCGGCTGTGCCTCTCGCTTCGCGAGCGCAGCCCGTCCCGGCAGCCGATGCAACATCTCCACCCGCTTCCGGCGCCGCCGCAAATCCGCTTCATTTGGAGCGCATGGCCGGCCCCCCCGCAACGGTGGTTTGGTGGCCTTCAGCTCTCACCGGCTGCTGCTGCGGCCTGCTTTACTGGGGACTCGCCTTTGCCCGGTTTCGCTCTGACCCTGAGTCCGATGATCTGCTCGATCTGCCGCAGCCAACCGCCCGCTCCGCGAATCGCCTGCTCAATATAGACTCGGCGGTCTTGGTCGATTCCCGCCCGAAGTGGATCGAAGCTGATCCCGCCGAGACTTCCGCGCTCAAGGGTTCCTACTTTAACATCGATCCGGACTCCTCTTCTGCTCCCGCGCCCGCTCCGCCCCTATCAACCGAGTCAATCCAGAACTCGACGGCAATCATCGTCTCCGAAAGCCCGCCGGAGACCGCAAGGGTCCCAAACCACACAGTCGCGGCTCAAACCGATTCCGCCGCCGATTCTGACGCTGCTCCGCGCACTCCGGAGCAACAGAACGGGGTTTTCCACGAGCAAATCGGCGAGACGGTGGGTCACTGGGACGAAGAGATCCACAAGCTTCTGTCGCAAACCACCGTCGCCCGCATGTTCGAACCGCAATGCGCTGCCGAAGATACGGCCGCCGAAGGCCCCGTCCGCGACGTGGGATCACCTCCGCCTGAGCCTGATCGTCTCACCGGCTGATCGACATCCGTTGTATCGAAGCCCCTGCTGCCGGTGCAGCCCTATCCCTGCAATGGTCGGTTCTCGGCTACCTTGCGAAAGATAAGATCACGCAATTCCCTACTCGCGCACCCCTTTTTCGACGCGGTGGCAGAGATCACGAGAACCTGCCTTCCTCCCAGTTGCCTTAGCGGTTGAGATGGCCGGCGGTTCGCGCGGATGGCATGCTAACGAGGCACAAGTCCTAAAAGGCGTTACTGCCGGATTGGCGACCCCACGTCCAGAACCCAGAATCCAACCTTAAAACCCTTCCTGGATGCCACGCTGACATGACCGGGTATATAAGAACCATGGGGCCTATTTATGCGCAGTCATAAGTGTTTAGTTGAATGCGGGTCGCGAATTGCTTCGATGCTATTGGCTTCAATTTTAATGACGTCGGCTACAGCACCTTGTGCTCGAGGGTCCGTGAAACGGGATTGTACATCCGACTCTGAATTGCGCATTGCCAACCTCCTTGGGTGTTGCGGAGACGCCTCTCAGGGCTATTCCGGATCAGAAATCGAACGAATGACGGCAGCCGTTGATCTAATTGCGGCCACGCAGCGCAAGAGATGCGTGAATCAAGAATCGCTGGAATATTTGGAAATCGTACTTGACAAAGCGGGTGCATACTTGGCGCGGGCACGGGCGAGGGTCTCAGCAGGGCATGATCCACACGCCATAATTAGTGCGCTAAAGGACACAAATACGTCTGTCGCGATAATAGAGGAATTTTCCCTCGAACATCCGAAGGAAGCCTCAGTAGCTTGGTATTGGATCGCCGAGGCATTGCAACAAGCTGGGCGTCCATGGAAGGCATTGGAATTCGTCTCTATGCTTGATCCGCACTGCTGTAAGCAAGGTCAAGTCAGCGAATTCCGTGGAGATTTGCTGTTTGAGCTCGGCATCTACGACGCCGCTAGTAGGGCATATTCTGATTGGCTTTCTCAGTCCTCAGATTATTACTGCGGGCATAGCACGTCTCTTTCGCATGTGGATGTGCTTCGTCGCGAAGGATTCTCTATCCCTAAAGTGGATGAAGCGCCACAAGTCCAGTGCGTCGATTTGTCGGGTTGGGTACCATACGTGCGAATTCCGCGTAGGTGATGTAATGCGGAACACCGGGGCCTGCGCCTCGACGTGGAGAATGTCGGGTAACTCCTGAATTACCGCCAACCCGGAAATAACGAAGTAGTTAAGACCAAAGACCGATGAGTGACAGATTTGAGAAGGGCGATATTGTCGAAGTGAACCCCGGGGTGCGATTGCCCTTCAGGGTGCCAAGAAGGAGGGGGGTTGTCCGATTCGCATACGACCATAACCCACCCGCCTATGACATTGAGTTTTATTGGGATGGGCGCTCTCTGGGAACGCACTATTTTACCGAGGACGAACTGGAGCCGTTTCGATTCGATAGTTGAGCCTGTATCACCGGCAAACCGGAAATGACTAACCAATTGATCAACACTGCGGCCAAAAGCTATCCAACTTGAAACTTCCGAGTGGGCGACAATCCATCCAGAACTCAAGAACGGGAGAACATGCGGCACTTTCAAGCCACCGCCAGGCCAATCATCTAACATTTTCTGGGTGCGATTTCGACGGATTGGAAGGGTGGTCGCGAAACCCTTCCGATTTCTTGATCAGTTCGATGCCTTCGGCGCTCAGTTCCATAAATACCTCAGATAATTGCCCTCAAAACGATGATGACAGGAGGCGGGAAATAATCTGCCAAAGGCGTGAACCCTGATTCGTTGACCGTGAGTCGTGGGTCGTGGACGACGAATGAGGTGGGATTTGTGCGACCTTACGGGACGCGGGCGCATGGGTGGGGGCGTTCCCAGGGCTTCCCCTTCGTTTGCCACGGCGAACTCCGGATCCGCCCTGGCCGGATTCCTCCGCATTTGTGCAGAGCCTGCATGAGGCACCCGTTTTCGTGGCTCACTGGAGATTTCTCCGGGCCACTTCTTTGGTATGAGGTGTGACGGGGCGCAGCTATTTACACGGCGTGGCGGATTGCGAGCAGGGTCAGATCGTCCATGCCGGGGTTGGCGCCGGCGAAGCAGCGCAGGTCTTGGAGGCACGCGGAAATAACATCGGCCGCGCAGCAATGGGTCTGACTGCCGACGAGGTTCGTTACGCGATCGACGCCGTATTCGCCGGCGTCTCCCTCGGCTTCAGAGAGGCCGTCGGTAAAGAGGAAGAGCAGGTCGCCCGCGCTCAATTGCACCTGGGCGGCCGTGAACGGGGTGTCGCGGAACATTCCCAGCGGAAACGCGGTTGACTCGAGCAGCCGCACGCCATGCTGCTGAGTGGCGATAACAGGCAAGTGGCCGGCGTTGAAGAGTTCGACATCGCCCCGCGAGCTTGCGCGTCCGCAGACGAGCGTGGCGTATTGTCCCGCGATCGCACTGTCGCAGAGGAAGCGGTTGATGTGGCCGACAATCTCAATGAGCGGAAGGCCCATGCCGATGAGGCTGCGGAAGAGAGCGTGGAGTTGCGTCATCCGCATGGACGCGGCCACGCCTTTACCTGAAACATCGCCGAGCATGAAGAAAAGCTGCCCATCGTATGGGTAGAGGTCGCAATAGTCGCCGCTGACCGGACCAAGAGGCGCGTAGTGATAGCTTGTTTCCCAGCCGTCGACTATGAGATCGGCGGGCGGCAACAGGCCCCGTTGCAGATCCGATGCGAGGTCAAGATCGCGCTGCAGCGTGGCGAGCTCGTGTCCGGTGAGATGGTCGAGGCAGTAGCGAATGAGCGGATCGGCAAGCAGCCGTTCGCGCTCAACGGTGCAATGGCAGGATTCGCAAATGCCGTAAGTGCCGGCTTCAAATCGATCCAGCGCGGAATCGACGTCGCGTAACAAGGCCTCGAGATTTTCGTTGTCGGGCGTTTGGGCAATGACGGTCTCGATGCGGCGTTTCCGCTCTTCCAGTTGACCGTGCAGGAAACTCATTTCGGCGGCTGCCATCGAAGTACCCTCGGGGGTGTGGGACGTACTCACGTTTGATTCGTTAGAGCGCGGTGCGGAGTCAATTGTTTTGGACCCGTTGGTGGGTACTATGGTCGCTTCGTAACCGGAGTTTTCCGTCGCCCCTATGTGGCTGAAGAGCCAGGGGGTAGGCATTCCAAGGATTCCGCAAGCTCCCGCGACAAGTCGCCGGAGCTTGCTTCACCCGGGGCTGACATCTTCTCTCGCTAAGGGACGAGGTAAGTAGCGATCGTTACCGCTCCCAGAAGTGGGGTGGCTCGATGCCGAGGGCGCGCAGATAAACGTAGCCCTGGCCGCGGTGGTGGATCTCGTTGTCGATGGCGTATTGAATCATGGCGATTCCCGGCATCGTCCACTGGCCGAAGGCCGTATCGACTTCGGCGAAGCGATGCGGTGGAATCAACGGGAACTTCTCGTCAAGTTCTCTGGTCTGCCGATCCCAAATATCGAGGATCTCGGCTTTGGTCCTGGGCTTGGGTCCGCCGCCGTACTCCACCCACTTGCCGGTGGCGACGCCGTCAACGATGGGAATTGCCATGCCGATGAACTCCGAGGCCAGCGTGGCGAAGGGGCGCATGCCGCCTACGGAAAAGTGGAAGAGCTTGTCTTCAGGAAAGGCTTCGATGGTTCTGCGGGTGAGTGCGCGGTGGCCCTGCCAGGACTTGAGCAGCTCTTCGGCGGAGATCACGCTCACGGTTGCTGTTGCGGTTGTCATATCAAACCTCCATGTGGCCCTTCAGGGCTCAAGAATGAAGTTAGCGGCAATTCCCGACAGAACCTGTCGTAAATTGAATTGCAGGATGGAAATTGTGATGCACCGGAATTGCTATGTACGACCCGATCATGCGCGTGTTGACGGTGCTGGAAGTGCTGCAGGCGCGCGACTTTGTTTCCGGGGCGGAGCTGGCCGAGCGGCTTGAAGTGGACCTGCGCACGGTGCAGCGCTACATGGTGCGGCTCAAGGATTTGAGCATTCCGGTTGAGTCGTCGCGTGGCGTGGGCGGGGCCTACCGATTGAAGCCGGGATACAGGCTGCCTCCGCTGCTGCTCACCAATGAGGAGGCATTTGCGCTGTCGCTGGGGCTGCATTCGCTGCGCCAGGTGGGGCTTTCGGCGTTTGCGCCGGCCACTGAAGGCGCGCTGGCCAAGCTGCGGCGCGTGCTGCCCGAGGCGCTGCGAGAGAGCATTCAAACGGTAGATGACGTGGTTGCCATCGAGCCGGGTCCATGGGTAGTTACAACGTCAATTGAGTCTTTGATTCGCGCGGCGTCTGCTATCCGCGCTGGTCGCCGAGTGCAATTCGATTACGAGGCGGGCGAGGGTGCGCGAACCCGGCGGCAGATTGAGCCTTACGCGGTAATGCATACCGACGGACGCTGGTATTTGATCGGCTACTGCCTCACGCGGAAGGCGATGCGCACATTCCGGCTGGATCGGGTGGCGAATCTTGCGATGGCCGCCGGCAAGTTTAAGCGGCCCGCGGATTTCGATGCTCGGCAATACATGCAAACGAACATGCCGTTCATCCAGTCGGAGTACCAGATCGATGTGTGGATCGATATGCCGATTGAGGATGCGCCGCAGAAGTTTGCGACGTGGAGGGTGGCGATTGAGGAGCAGAACGGCGGCAACGCAGTTTCGCTGCGGGCGCGACCGGCTGGAGATGTTTGCGGCCATGCTGCTGAGCATGGGAAAGCGGATTGTGGTGCACGGGCCGGATGAGTTGCGGGAGACGTTCCGGGAGATGGCGCGGCAGGCGATGAAGGCGGCGGGTGATTAGCGAGTTGGCGGGTCAGCAGGTGAATGCGCGGTCGCCGAGTTCATTTCCCACCCAAGCAAAGCTTGGATGGGGCAACCAGATTAGTGGAGCATCCAGCATTCGAAGATTTAAATACCTTCGCCCATGGAGACGTAAGCGGCGCGGCGGTCGAGTTCTTCGCGGTAGGCAGTGCGCTCGGCTTCTTCGCCGGCGAAAGGCTGCGCACGGCGATCCTGGATACGATTGTCCTGCACGCAGAGACGCTCTTCCAGCTCCTCGACGCGGGCGGAGAGCGCGATGAGCGCGTCAGAGAGCGGGTCTTTGATGTCGTGCGGGTCGGTGATGAGGACGCGTTCGCCGTTGCGATAGACGATGTGCGCGGGGACGCCGACGACGGTGGAGTTGGGCGGCACGTCGGTGAGGACGACCGAGCCTGCGCCGACACGGGAGTTTTCGCCGACAGTGATGTTGCCCAGAACGTTGGCGTTGTTGCCGATAAAGACGCCGTCGCAGATCGTGGGGTGGCGCTTGCCGTGGCCTTTGCCGGTGCCGCCCAGCGTGACTCCCTGGTACATGGTGACGTCGGAGCCAACGATGGCGGTTTCGCCGATCACCACGCCGGCAGCGTGATCGATAAAGAGGCGGCGGCCGAGCAGCGCGCCGGGATGGATGTCGACGCCGGTGATGCAGCGGGCGATCTGCGAGAGGACACGCGCGGCCAGGTAGAATTTTGAGCGCCAGAGCTTGTGGGAGATGCGATGAATCCACACCGCCCAGAGGCCGGGATAGCAGAGCAGGACCTCGATCGTGGAGCGCGCAGCGGGGTCGCGCTCCAGAACGGAGTTGATGTCTTCGCGAATGCGGGAAAACAGGGACATAGGCACCAGGAGGGGGCACCAGGGACCAGGCAACAGGCACCAGGGACTGAAGACCGGGCGGCGGCTGGCGCAATGAGATCCAGCACCGATTCCACGGCTGCCTCTAGTGCCTATTGCCTAGTCCCTGGTGCCTGTTTTTTACGCCGTTACCGCAATCGGCTCGGGCTGTAGCGCAATGGCCTGCTGGCGGAGCGGTTCGAAGAGGACACTGGAGAGATAACGCTCGCCGAAATCGGGCAGAACCACGACAATGAGTTTGCCGGCGTTCTCAGGCCGGGCAGCAACTTTGAGCGCCGCTGCCACCGCGGCGCCAGAGCTGATGCCGACAAACAGGCCTTCTTCGAGCGGCAGGCGGCGAGCCGCGGCCACGGCCTCGTCGTTGGTTACCTGCACCACCTCGTCGACGAGCCTGGTATCTAGAACGCTGGGGACGAAGCCCGCGCCGATGCCCTGAATCTTGTGCGGGCCGGGCTTGCCGCCGCTCAGCACTGGGCTATCAGTCGGCTCTACGGCGATGGCTTTGAATGACGGCTTCGCGGCTTGATGTAACTGGAAACGCCGGTAATGGTGCCGCCGGTGCCTACGCCGGAGATGAGGATGTCGACCTCGCCGTCGGTGTCTTCCCAGATTTCGGGGCCGGTGGTGGCAAGGTGGATGGCCGGATTGGCGGGGTTGTCGAACTGTTGCAGGATGTAGCCGTTCGGTGTCTTTTCAAGAATCTCGTTGGCCTTGGCGATGGCGCCCTTCATGCCGTTAGGGCCGGGGGTGAGGACAATTTCAGCGCCAAGGCGAGCAGCGTAACGCGGCGCTCGAGGCTCATGGTCTCAGGCATGGTAAGAATGAGTTTGTAGCCCTTGACCGCGGCGACAAAAGCCAGCGCGATGCCCGTGTTGCCGCTGGTGGGCTCAATCAGAATGGTTTTGCCGGGCGTGATTTTGCCCGCCTTCTCGGCCGCGTCAATCATGGCAAAGCCGATGCGGTCTTTCACGCTTGAGACGGGGTTCTGGCTCTCGAGCTTGGCCACAACGGTTGCCTGCAGTCCGGCGGTTACACGGTTGAGTTTCACAAGCGGGGTCTTGCCAATAAGTTCAGTCACATTCGAAGCAATGCGCGCCATCGAAATCTCCTTTGCCGGGGACAATGCGCCCGGAACGCTCAAAATCGGATGTTAGGGGTAACGGTGCAGCTTGTCGGGTAGGGAGAAAGCGCGCGCGAGCGGGCGCAAATCGGCATCGGAGCTTGCACCAGCGACGGTGTTAGCGACATCGACGCATGACAAATAGCCTAGACCCGAGGGGCGTCCGGATGCAAGCGGCGAAGCAAAAGAATTGAATGAATTCAATAGGTTGATAAAATCAAAAGAGGGAGCGAGGACGATGGACGAGGCGCAGATGACCGCAACCGACAGTCCGATGGCCGCTCTCAAGGGTGGTTTGGATCTATCGCCGGAGGCGTTTGCCTGCCTGCGCGAGCTGGCCCGGCGATATGTCTGGTGGAAGACACCTGACGAAGCGATGCGCTACCCGAAGCGAGTGGTGTCGCAGGTGATGAGCCTGGGGACATGGGAAGATTTGACTGCAATGTCCGAAGCGACCGGCGACGAGTATCTGCGCATTGTGCTCGGCAGCGCCGAAGCCGGTCAGTTTGACGCTCGTTCCTGGCACTACTGGCACTATCGCCTGGGGCTGGCCGAGTATGGCGTGAAGGCGGTTCCGGCAATGCCGGAGAGGAAGTTCGAGTGAGCGTTTTCGAGCCACATTGGGAGGCATTGCCGCCGGCACAGCAGGAGCTTTGGCCGCAGCTTGGCCCGACCGCCGAATTGGGCTTCGTCCTTTACGGGGGTACAGCCGTCGCCCTTCGGCTCGGCCATCGCACTTCCATCGATTTCGATTTCTTCACTGAAAAAGAACTGGATCGAAGGGTGCTCCAAAATGGGTTCGCTTTCTTGCGGGACGCGAAAGTGGTCCAGGATCGACCGGACTCATTGAGTGTTCTGGTCGCGACATGCGCAAGCCCAGTAAAACTGTCGTTTTTCGGAAACATAGATTTCGGGCGGGCCGGCGTTCCGGATCACACATCGGACGGAGTCGCAGAGGTTGCATCGCCGCTGGATCTGCTGGCAACGAAGCTAAAGGTGCTGCAACAGCGAGTTGAAGCGAAAGATTACCGTGATGTGGCCGCAATTCTGCGTGCAAAGGTTGGCCTCGAAAACGGTTTGGCGGCTGCGTCTGCCCTGTTTGGGCCAACTTTTCAGCCCAGTGAGGCGGTCAGGGCGCTCACATATTTTCTGGGTGGAGACTTGGAGGAACTCGACACTGAAGACAGGCAGACGCTTGTCACGGCTGCAACGCGTCTGCGGAGCATTCCGTTTGCAGCACTTGTTTCGCGGTCTCTATCGAGCTAGGGCCTTCTTGCCGGGCGTTCGGCCCTATGTCAATTGCGCCGCACGAATTCGATCTGCCTGAACGTGGCGGATAGAATACCGCTTGATTCCATAGTTACAATTTTGATAACCAGACCGGCCTAAAATGGATATGTTGCCGGAAGGTACCACTCGGGTGATACAAAGACTCGTGCCGGGACGAGCCAAGGGGTAAACGGGATGAACGCCGCGGCGGCTTTTGCTGAGCTTGAAGGACGCGTAGTTGACAGTCGGTTTCGCCTTCTGCGCAGGCTCGGCGGAACGGGAGTGAGCGCCCTCTACCTGACCGAGTTGGAAGGCGCCCCGTCGCGCAGGGCTGCCATCAAGCTGGTTGCGGCCAACGCCCGCGATGCCGAAGCACGACTGGCCGGCTGGACTGCGATCGCCCGTCTCTCTCATCCGAGTCTGATCCAGGTTTTCCACGTTGGCCGTTGCGGGATTGAAGGCAACAGGGTGGTTTACGCCGTAATGGAGCTTGCCGACGAGGTTTTGGCCGGGGTGCTTCCAGAGCGGTCTTTGAGCGAGGACGAGACCCGGGATATGGTGAAGCCCGTGCTGAAGGCACTCATGTACCTGCATTCGCAAGGTTACGTCCATGGGCGGCTCAAGCCGTCGAACATCCTGGTGGTTGAAGACCAGGTGAAACTGTCGGCAGAGTGCATTGCCCTGGCCGCCTCAGCCGGAGTGGAGCGGGATGATCTGAGCGTTTACGATGCGCCGGAGTTGGTGCGTGGCATAGTCTTGCCGGCTGCGGACGTCTGGTCAATGGGGATGACGCTGGTGGCTGCGCTGACGCGGGAACCTGCGCACTGGGAACGAAAAAGCAGCGAAGATCCAGTGCTGCCCGAAGGGATTCCGGAGCCGTATGCAAGTATTGCGCGGTTGTGTTTGCGACTGGATCCTGCGCGGCGAATCGCGTTGGATCAAATCATGGAGATTCTGGATCCGCAACCGGCAGATAAAGTTGCGAAGAGGATATTTGCGGGGCCTGCAAACCCGAATCGGCGGAAAGCGGTTATCGCGGCAGCAGTGGTGGTGGCGGTTGTGGCCGGAGCCGCGCTTTTTGTGCGCTCGCGCCAAGGTCCGGCGTCGGGGTCCACAGCGGCAGAGCAGCAATCGGCAGCGGGCTCTGCCACCGAACCAACCAAGCCATTGCCTTCAGAGCGGAACCGGCAAGGAGCCGCGAGGCCGAAGACCGGTGCGGGGACTGGCAAGCCGGAACCGGTCGACGGGGTGGTGAAACGGGTAATGCCCGACGTGCTTCCGGCGGCGCAGCAAACAATTCTCGGACATGTGAACGTGGGCGTGCGAGTGACCGTGGACGCGGCCGGCAACGTGACGGACGTGACCATGGAGTCGCCGGGCAGGAGCAAATATTTCAACAGGCTGGCACTCGATGCGGCGCGCCAGTGGGTCTTTGTGTCTGCTGACACCGGAAGCAGTACCGCTTCAAGAGCGTGGACGGTTCAGTTCGATTTCCACCAGGAAGGAATCGACGCCAGCGCGACGCCGGAGTAGGCAAACCAGCGGAGATACCGCTGAAGGTTGCGGCGATGACGCGGTTGACTCTTAGGTTGCCTTCGCAGGCGCGCCAGCGGCGTGGCATGTCCGGCGGGCTGAAACGCACAGGAACAATGCCGTCGTCACTGCTCGGCAACGGAATTGTTGACTGCTCCATTGCTCAGCGCCCACGCGACAAAACCTTCAGGAGCGTTTCTGACCGCTGCGATATTGGTCCCTCTTACACTCTTGATCTGCTGCCATGCGATGTCTCTCAAGTCCGCGCGGCTAAGGTCGGTATCATCGAGAACGGCCCCTGAAAGATCTGCGCCAACCAGGCTGCTGCCGGTCAGGTCGGCACTGTGAAGATCTGCCTGGATGAACCTTGCATGGTCCAGATGTGCGTTTCGAAAATTGGCCGAATTGAGATTAGAAAGCGTGAGGTCGACCGAGTTGAGGTTGCTATTGCGAAGATCGGCCGAACTGAAATCCGAGCGCATCAGATTGGCGCCATGCAGGTCGAGACCCTGCAGGAATGCGGAAGAGACATCGACCCCCACCAGCGGCACTTTATCCGCATTCAGCTCCTGAAGCGCTTCAATTCTTCCGCCGCTGCCCCCTTTGCCCTGCGCCGTGTTAATCACCTGCCATGCCTGGTAATGCCGCTGCTTGATTCGATCGCCCGATTCGGAAAAATAAAAGATGACAGCGACCAGGATGGAGAACGTTCCGAGATAATCCAGAACTTCGAGAAACGACCAATGGCTCAAGAGAAAGGCCGCCCACTCCCACATCCATTCGATAGCGATAAATGGAATGGCCCACTTCCATCGCGCGGCGCTTTGCTTCCTTATCTTCCACGGTGACGGCCGCTCTCTTGGGTGATGCACGATCATCGAAGTTCCCTTTTTCTCAGCCGGTATTGCGCAGGCCGGCAGAGATTCCGCTGATCGTTGCCGCGATGGCGCGGTTGACTTCAGGCGTGTCTTCGCCGGCGCGCTTGCGGCGCAGCATGTCAACCTGGATAAGGTGCATGGGGTCGACATAGGGATTGCGCAGCTTGATTGAGTGGGCAAGCACCTGGTTCGATTGCAGCAACTCTTTCTGCCCCGTAACGGCCAGAACGGCGCGCACGCTGCGATGGAATTCGGCCTCGAACATGTCGTAGATGCGCTCGCGGAGGCTCGGCGTCGGGAACCAGCGCCGAGTAAAGCCGCGCAGTGGCGAGGTCGACCTTGCCCAGAGCCATTTCAACGTTGCGAATCAGGTCGATGAAAGAGCGGAAACTCCTTGGCCATGGTGCGCAGCAGGGCCGAGCTATCAGCCGACGGCGCGGCGGATCTCGCCGAGGATACTGCTCCACGGCGAAGCCTACGCCGAACCAGGCCGGAACAAGCAGACGCGATTGCGTCCATCCAAAAACCCAGGGGATGGCGCGAAGATCGGCGAGTTTGGGTCGAGGAGTTGCGGCGCGCGGGCCGCGAACCGATTTTCGCATTCTCCAAGCTCGCCAACCGGCGTGGACTGTTCGAAGTAAGTAACCACTCCGGGGTCTTCGAGAATGTGTTTGCGATAGTAGCCGTAGGAGAGATCGGAGAGCTCGTTGAATGCGGATTCCCACTCATGCTTGAGCACGCCGGTAAAGTGGCCCTGGGGGTCGCGCGCGTTGGGGCGGGCCAGGGCGTCGAGCGAGGCGGCGATCATAAGCTCGAGGTTGCGCTCGGCCAGAACCTCATCGGAGTATTTGAAGTTGAGCACTTCGCCCTGCTCGGTGATGCGGAGCTGGCCGTCGAAGGAATCAAAGGGCTGCGCGAAAATGGCGCGATGCGTTGGTCCTCCGCCGCGTCCCACGGTGCCGCCGCGGCCGTGGAAGAGGCGCAGTTTGATGTCGGCCTCGCGCGCGACGACGTGCAGATCGCGATGGGCGCGGAAGATCTCCCAGGTCGACGTCAACATGCCGCCGTCCTTGTTCGAGTCGGAGTAGCCCAGCATCACCTCCTGCCAATCGCCCCAGCTTGAAATGAGCTTGCGGTAGTCGGCGCGGCCGAAGAGCTCACGGCAAACGCCAGGCGCGTTGCGCAGATCTTCAATCGACTCGAATAGTGGAACGGGCATAAGTCCAGGATCGTCTCCTGAGCCTTCGACGTGCACACCGCCGAGCCGCGCCAGGCGAACCACGGCAAGCACGTCTTCTACCGTCGATGCGCCGCTGATGACGTACTGCCGGATCGACTCAGGCGAGCAGCCGCTCTTGACCTCGGCGATGACGCGGAAGGTATCGAGCACACTTCCGGTTTGCGCGGATAAGCCGGAGGGCAACGATGGAGCGATCGTATCGGAGATCGCCTCTTGCAATGCCGCCGCGTGGATGCGCGCATGCTGCCGAACATCGAGCGTGTGCAAATGCAGTCCGAAGGTGCGCACCTGGATAATGAGTGGATCGATGAGCGTGCGGGCGATGCGGATGCCGTTGTTGTCGGCGAGCGAGGCGCGCAAGGTTTCAAGATCGCCGAGAAAGTCCTGCGCCGAGCAGTAAGCGGGCATTGCCTGAGTCAGCTTTTCGTGTTCGCGCGACAAAGTAAAGGGCGTTACGGGCAGAGCCGCGCCGCGCGTGTGCGGCTGGCTGCCGGCCTCGCTCAACGTGCGCTGGATGCGGGCCTTGAGACAGATGGCGAAGCGGCGATAGTATTCGAACTCGTACTGCTCGCCGAAAACCTGCGCCTCGGGAGTGTGCACCTGCGCCACGTAGGCATTCAGGCGCGCAAGCAGCTCATCGCTTACCGGGCGTTGCTGCGCGCTGGTGGTCAGCAGATCGATAATCACGTCGAGCCGTCGCTGATAGTGGAGCAGCAGATGGCCGCGCGCCAGTTGGATGGCGTCGCGCGTTACTTCGGGCGTGACAAAAGGATTGCCGTCGCGGTCGCCGCCGATCCACGAGCCGAAATGCAGCATCAACGGCAGCTTGTGCGGTTCAATGTCGAGATCGTAGGCCGCGCGCAGCGCACCGCGAGATTTCGCGATAGAGGCCGGGAAGGGTTTCAAAGATGGACACGTCGTAGTAGTCGAGGCCCATCTTGATTTCGTCGTAAACAGTGGGCCGGCGCGAGCGAACTTCGTCGGTCTGCCACAGGCCGGTAATCTCGGCCAGCACAAGCTGCTCGAAGACTGGCCAGGTCCTGCTCCGGGATAGGGAATGCGGTCGAGGGCCTCGAGGAATTCGCCGATGCGGCGGCGCTTGAACATTACGGTGCGGCGCGCGGCCTCAGTGGGGTGCGCGGTGAAGACCGGAACGATGAGCACGCGGCGCAGCCATTCGAGAGCTTCGCTGGCGCCGATGCCCACGCGGCGCATCTCGCAGAGCGTGCCCTCAAGCGAGCCGCGCTGGCGGCCGGCCTGGCCGCTCAGGCGCAACGCGATACGGCGGCGTTTGCGGTGGTTCGTTTCCGCAAGATTGATGAGCTCAAAGTAAAACGCAAACGCGCGCGTGAGCAGAATGGCGCGCTCGGCGGGAATGGAGTGGACCAACTCGAGTGAGGCCGCGCCGAGACTGGCGGCGTCTTCATTGCGGCCGTGGGCCTCAGCGTCGCGGCGGCGTATGGTGCCCTGGCGCAGCGCTTCGACATGCGCAAACAGGTCCTCGCCGGCCTGCTCGCGCAACACTTCGCCAAGCAGCATGCCGAGCGAACGCACGTCGCGGCGCAGGGGCGCTTCTTTCAGGTCGCCGGTTTGGGCTTCAAGCTCCGCCAGCCGCTGCGACCAGCTTTCAGGGTTCCATAAAAGGGCCATCGTAATTCGATTATGCCTTAGACAAGTGGGAATCAGCGGCGGAAGCAGGTGGGGCTGTGGTCGTTGACCATTCCGGCGGCCTGCATAAAGGCGTAGACAATGACCGGGCCGACGAACTTGAAGCCGCGCTGCTTGAGCTGCTTCGACATTTCGGCGGAGAGCGGCGTTTGCGCGGGAAGCGGTCCTTCATTTTGGATGGGCTTGCCGCCGACGATGCCCCATAGAAACGAGCCAAAGTCCTGGCCTGCCTTTTGCATCTCGAGATAGATGCGGGCTGCGTTAATGGTGGCCTCAATCTTGGCGCGCGAGCGGATGATGCCGGGATCATTGAGCAGTCGTTCGATGTCGGCTTCCTTGAAACGCGCCACTTTGGCTGGGTCGAAGCCCTTGAAGGCTTTGCGGAAGGCGTCGCGCTTGCGCAGAACAATGATCCAGGCCAGTCCAGCCTGAAATCCCTCAAGCATAAGCAGTTCCCAAAGGGCGCGGCTGTCGCGCACCGGCACTCCCCACTCCGTGTCATGGTATTCGCGCATGAGCGGATCGCTCTCAGCCCAGGCGCAGCGGGATTTTGAAGCTTTGGGGGGCATAGGAAGGCCGAAAAGGAATATTGTAAGAGTAACTCTGACAATTCGTCATGAATAAACGCGAGAAACTACGCCAGCAAATGATCGAAAATGCCGCCGAGATCAACCGACTACGACTGCGTGCTGACGAGATGGCGGAAAAGAGCTCAGAAAGTGAAGACGCATGCCAGGAATGGCATCGCGCAGCTAAGGAGTTTCATGATCGCTATGGCTACCTTTGCATTCCTGGCGGCTGGGATGCGGGATTCATGAACAGGTTCAGAGCCGGCGATCACAACGCGGTCGAGGCAGCATTGTGCTTTCTTGAAGTGCGCCCGTATTTCTTTCGTTCCGGTTATATGTTGAAGGATCTACTGCAGAAATGCAAACGCGTGCCCATGAACGAGGAGCAATCATCGCGGTTTTTGGCTTTGCTTCAGCGTTATTCGGAGTGGATCGTAAATCGGGAAGCGAAAGCGAAGCGGGGAATGCGGGTTCGCAACGGCCTATCGACTCTGTTCATTCGTTTCGAGCGATTGTTTCCCGTGACAATCTGGGATTCGGAATTGGAGGAAGTGACCACGGTCGGCAGTCTCTATGGCCTGCTCTGTCGTGATCTGAAGCTGGAGCCGCTCGAGCATCCGAAAACCAACGACGGCAAGGCAAGGAAACCGTATTCGCCCGGCAAATTCCTCAAATTTCCGAGATATCAGTTGCCATATAGCGAAATGCATGGCCGCAGTGCTTGGAACGCGGGCGATGTCTGGGCAACGCTGGTGGCGACGATTCGCGAAGTCTATGCGCTGGGCCCAGAGTTTGCAATCACCACTGAAACGGAATTACCCATTCAACGTTGAAGCTAAAGAAGCAATGCCCCTATGCGCCCTCCAACTGCACGGTCAGCTCTTCCCACTCCGCGGTAAGCGCAGCCAACTGCGCACGCAGGTTTTCAGCGAGGGTCGAGAGTCGCTGGGTTTCGTCGGCGGAAACGTAGACGCCAAGTTGCTGCTCTGTGTGCTCGATTGAGGCTTCGACGCGCGGGATTTCTTCTTCGAGATAAGCGCAGCGCTCCTGCATTTGCTTTTGCTTGATGGGATTGAGACGGCGGGATCGCGAGGCCTCGGCCGGTTCGTAGCCGCCTTCGATGACGATGGTGTTGCCGGATGAAGCACCCGCAGGGGCTAAAGCCCCACCACCTTTGCGGTCGTTTTTCGGCACGACTGAAGTCGTGCCCTGATACAAGGCCGAGTTCGCAAAGTTCCCTGCGGTGAATCCGTTTATGTTTCCGGCGGCCAACGACTCCTTCTTGCTTAAGTAGTCTTCGTAGTTGCCCTCGTAAGAGAGCACAAATCCGTTTTCGACTTCAAGCACGCGGGTCGCCAGGCGGTCGATGAAGTAGCGATCATGCGATACGAAGATGACCGTGCCACTGAAGGCAGCGATGGCCTCGAGCAGCACGTCTTTGGCGCGCATGTCCAGGTGGTTGGTGGGCTCGTCGAGCAGCAGGAAGTTCGATGGCGAAACCAGAATGCGGGCCAGGGCAAAGCGGTTGCGCTCGCCGCCCGAGAGCACGCCGAGCGGCTTGAAGACGTCGTCGCCGCTGAAGAGAAAACAGCCGAGCAGCGAGCGAAGCTGCAACTCGGGCACTTTTACGGCGGCGCGGCTGATGTCGTCGAGCATGCGCGATTCGGGGTCGAGCACCTTGTACTGGTCCTGCGCAAAATATTCCGCAACCACGTTGTGGCCGAGCTTGACCACGCCGGCAGTGGGAGATTCGTCGCCGGTGAGCAATTTGATCAGCGTCGATTTGCCTGCGCCGTTCACGCCAACCAGCGCCACGCGGTCGCCCCGCTCGATGGTGAAGCGCACGTTGTTGAGGACCTGCTTATCGCCGTAACTCTTTGACAGTCCCTCGGCCTCTGCCACCATGCGGCCGGAGGGCGGCGGCTGCGGAAATTTGAAGTGGATGACCGGCTCTTCTTCGGGGACCTCGATGCGCTCGATTTTTTCGAGCTCCTTGATGCGGCTCTGGACTTGTTTCGCTTTGGTGGCCTGGGCGCGGAAGCGATTGATGAAAGCTTCGAGGTGTTCGATCTGAATCTTCTGGTTGCGATATCCGGCCTGCAACTGGGCGCGGCGCTCATCCTTTTGCGCAAGGTACTTGGTAAAGTTGCCATGGTAGACGCTGAGGCGCTGGTTCCAGATTTCCACGGTGCGGTCAATTGTAACGTCGAGAAAATAGCGGTCGTGCGAGATGAGGATGTAGCCGAATGGATAGTTCTTCAGGTAGTCCTCAAGCCAGTTGCGGGTTTCCAGGTCGAGGTGGTTGGTAGGCTCGTCGAGCAGCAGCAGGTTGGGTTTGGCGAGCAGCAGCTTGGCCAGCGCAATGCGCATCTGCCAGCCGCCGCTGAACTCGCTAGTCGACCGGGACCAGTCCTGCTTGCCGAAGCCAAGGCCGGTGAGCACGGCGCCAACCTGCGCGTCGAGCGCGTAGCCGTCGAGGGCGTGGTAGCGTTCCTGCACGGCGGAGTAGCGCTCGGCGACGGCGGCGTACTCGGGGCCCTCGTGGTCAAGTTCGGCCAGTTGCGCGGCCAGGGTTTCCACTTCGCCGGCCATGGCGCGAATCTCGTCGAAGACGGTGAGGCACTCCTCAAAAACAGTCCGGCCTTCGAGGCGCAACCCCTCCTGCGGCAGATAACCGATGCTGATGCCTCGCGTGGTTTGGAGCGTGCCGTAGTCGAAGGTTTCGAGGCCGGCCAGCACCTTCATCAGCGTGGACTTGCCGGTGCCGTTAGCGCCGACGAGGGCGGTTTTTTCGTTATTGCGGATGAGCCAGTCGGCCTCAAGAAACAGGACGCGTGGACCGAACCGCTTGCCGGCATTCTGGAGCGAGATCATCTGTTTCTATTTTCGCAGAGGGGTGCACCGGCTCCGATCGTTATGGCACAATCGGAAGGTTCGAATGAACATTGGCGCAGAGGATGACACGCGAAGAAAAGTACACGCTATTTCAAGCATTACACCAGCGGCCGGGAGTCTTTGCTATCCCCAATCCCTGGAATGCGGGCTCAGCGAGAATTCTCGCGGCGCTCGGCTTTGAGGCCCTCGCGACTACCAGTGCGGGATATGCATTCAACGCCGGCCTTCCGGACTCACCGCAGGCATTGACGCGCGATGAAATTCTGGCGAACGCGCAATCAATTGTGGACGCTACGGACCTTCCCGTCTCCGCCGATCTCCAGAACGGTTTCGGCCATGAGCCGGATGCTTGCGCGGAAACCATTCGCCTGGCGGCGCAAGCGGGTCTGGCAGGTGGCTCTATCGAAGATTCCTCCGGCGAATCGAACCAGCCAATCTATGACTTCAAGCTTGCAGTGGAGAGGATTGCCGCGGCGGCCGAAGCTGCTCGCAATTCCCACTTCTTGTTGACAGCGAGGGCTGAGAACTTTCTATGCGGACGCGCCGATCTCGACGATACGATTCGCCGCCTGCAAGCCTTTGCCGAGGCGGGCGCCGACGTGCTTTACGCCCCGGCGCTGCCCAGCCTCGACGCTATCCGTGAGGTCTGTGCTTCTGTCCCGAAGCCGGTGAACGTTTTGATGGGTCTGAAAGGAGCAACTTATACAGTGGAAGAACTTGGAGCCGCAGGAGTCAAGCGAGTCAGCGTGGGTGGAAGTCTGGCCCGTGCCGCTCTGGGAGCCTTTTTCCGCGCAGCCCGCGAGATGAAGGACAAAGGTACATTTACATTTGCTCAGGATGCCATCTCACATGCCGAATTGACCGGCTACATGAAGGGCGCCAAGCATTAGGTTACGGCCTGATTTCGACGGGTGCGCCGACGGGCACGAGGTTCCAGATATCGTCGATCTCGGCGTCAGTTACGGCGACGCAGCCGAGGGTCCAGTCATAAAGGCGGTGCGAAGCGCCCAGCCAGCCCATGCCGTTGGGAAGGCCATGGATCATAATGGCGCCGCCGGGAGAAACGCGCAACTTTGACGCGCGCTTGCGGTCTTCGACGCTGGGATAGGAGATGTGCAGCGCTTTGTGATAGTGGCTGGCGGCGTTTTTCTCGTCGATGATGTAGTGCCCTTCGGGGGTGCGGCCGTCGCCCTCGCGCTGCTTGGGGGCAAGTCCGCGGCGGCCCAGGGCGACTTTGTACGTGCGGATGACTTTGCCGCCGGCGAGCAGTTCCATCACGTGATCCTTCTTGAGAATCAGAATGGAGTCAGCCTTGACCGGAGCCGATGTTTGCGCGGCGGGAGGAGCCGCGCAGAGAAGGAATGCGGAGAACAAGAGAGCGATGGTCGCCGCGAGCCACTTTTTCGGGGGCATGGCGACATCATAAATCCGGAGTCGGGAGGTGCTTGCGGGTAAACGGAGTTCCCTCCCGCTACCATTCACTGGCATTCATCTATCGCGCTTGAGGGTCGGAGTTGGATGGTGTGGCGGCGCTCGGCCTGGGTGCGGCGGCAGTCGACGCAAGTGACGAACCCGCGCCGGTGAGCCTTGGCGTTTCTGGAATCTGGCAGACTGCGTAGCCCTGCCGGTCGTAAGGGCAGTTCATGCCGGTTGGCGCGGCACCGTGAATCACAGTCCACGTAACGGGATACTCGCGCGCCAGGCGGGTGAACTGTTCTGTATTAAAGTTGTTCAACCCGAAGGTCGCGTCGCTCATCTGCTTCCATTCCGGGGCCAGGTTGGGGAAGATAGCAACCACGCCGCCGTCCTTGTAGTAGTCGGCCAGCGCCGAACGCTCGCTCAGCGCGCGGAAGCCGTGGACATCGATGCCCTGGTCGAGAAAATAGCGCGAGTCCACTGCGAAGACAGCATCCCTGGGCGTGTTGCGGCGAATCCAGTTGGTGGTATCGAGCCACGCATTGGCGCGGTCGACTCTGCCGGGAATCTCGACACGGGGGCTGTTGGGATAGGTGGCATAGCCCACGTAGCCCATGCCCACAGTGAGTCCGGTGAGCAACACAGGCACCGCCCAGCGCAGCTTCTTGGTCGAGGTGTACTGGCCGATGACGCCCGCAAACATCAGCATGAACACCAGCGTTATGAGATGGAAGCAGCGCAGTGGCTGCAGGCGGGCGTACATGTCCAGATCGTGCGTTGACGAGATGATTGCGCCGGCCAGGATTGAGACGATGCCGAACGGGATGAGCACAAAGCTGATGCGGTTGAACTCCTGCGTGGTCCCGTGCAGTTTCGCCTTCCAGAACCACACCAGAAAAGCCAGCGGGCCCAACAGCCCGAGCCAGTGGTACCAGGTCCAGGTCGAGAGGAAATAGAAGCCGCGAGCGTAAAGTGCCTCGCGGTAGGCGCCGTGTGCGGGAGCGAGGTGGAAACCAACCGGAATAATGCTGAGGAAGATGCCCGACACCGGAACCGGATCTGCAGCCGTAATCTGGCCGCGATCCACGATCCACAGCAGGGCGGCTGGAAAGACCAGGTAGGCAGCCATCTGCGGGTGAATCGCGGCGGTTGCCAGAGTAAGCAGGACGGCCAGCTTGTAGCGCCGAACTAGAAATGCCGTGAGCCCGAACATGGTGAGCGGCGTTGAGAACGAGCGCGCCGTCATGTAGGGATCCATCATCAGCAAACCGGTGTTGGTGACCGGCATGGCGAGGATGGTGGCGATGATAAGAACCGAGCTCCAGCGGGCACGCGCACTGGTAAAGATCACTGACGCCAGAAGCCAGCAGGAAACCATCAAGGCGAACGTGGTGAGGACGTACCAGAGGAAGACCGTCCAGTCCATCGAGAGATGCACGAGCCGCGCCGTCCAGGCAAGGATGGGCGCAAAGAGCGAGAGGTGTTCGTGGGACTGAAAGAACTCAGTTCCGAAGGGATAGAGAGCCGGGTGCAGCAGCTTTTGCGCGGCGGGCAGATAAATTTCGCCGTCTTCTACGCCAAGGTGATAGCCGGCAATGCCGATGGCCCCAGCCGTAATCAGTGCAAGGCGCAGAAATGGGATTCGGTACTCAGGGAGTTTGATCAAAGAACGCTCCCTGGGGGACCGGTATTTATGAATGCACCAATCCCTTTCGGCGTAACGCCAAAATACTCCCCGGCGCGCAAGCGAAACAGGCAGCTGGGGACGAAACCGGCGAATTGAGAACCTGCAGCCAAGATGTGTAGTTCCAACCAACAACAGACTAAACTGCGATTTTAGCAACTTCCTGTCAGACGCGAATCCGATGTGGATGGTTTACCGAGGGGCGCTTTCGGCTCGGGATTTGAAATGAGGCACGCGAAGGAGACAAGGGTCGCGATCCGGCTCGGGCGGAAATAGGTGGTCGAACAGCCAGGTTTTTGACCGCTTAAAGCTGTGCCGGTGTGGTTGCCAATGTTGTTGCCCCATCCATTCCGCAGCCTCATCGCGGAATGAGTGGGAAAGGACAAAATCATACGGACAAAGACCTGGTAAACATCGTCGAGCTCTGAGCCGTCTAGATGTTCAGGTGCATTTGCCGCGGTGTATCTGTGGCGGGCGCTATCATCAATGATTGGAGTTTTCAACCAAATCAATGAGACTGTTGCGAATTTTGCCCTTTTTGCTCATGGCCTTCGGAGCAGTTCTGCTGTTTGAGCAGCCGGCCCATGCGTACGCAGACCCAGGCACCGGTTTGTTGGCGATCCAGGCCGTGGGTTCGGCGATTGTGGCGTCAGGCTGGTACCTTCGCCGGAAGATTTATGCTCTCTTCAGCAGAGGCGGCGCGGCCAAGAAGGGCACCGAAGCAGCGCCGTCTCCAGGGGCGGGCGATGATTCGCCTCGTCCTTGATTCGTTCCGTTCTCGACTCATTCGGTGAATCTCATCATCGATCGCGCGCGACTCAATCCGCAGGCTTTTTCCGGACCCATGGATCTGGAAGCGACCTTTCGCGATCCGGCTGGCCAGTTGGTGCTGACCCCGCAGTTTGCCCTCAGGCGAGTGCGCCCGGCCGCTGCCGCTGAGGCGCGACGCTTTCTTGATTCTCAGCTAAGTGCCGAACTTGAGGCGAGCAGGGAGCTGGTGTCCAGCGAGGTTATAGCGCCGGACGGGGCGGAGCTTCCGGCGCGTGCTGAAGAAGGCGAGCTTTGGCTGCGGCATCCGCGCATTGACCCTATCAGCTACCCGTGGGAGTGGACGCGGGCACAGTGGAGGGCCGCAGCAGAGTTGACGCTGCGCATCGCGGGCAAAGCCATCGACGCCGGGTGGACGCTGAAGGACGCGACACCGCTGAATGTGGTATTCGAAGGCGCGCGACCGGTTCTTGTCGACGTTCTCTCGTTCGAGGAACGCAATCCGCATTCAACTGTGTGGCTCGCGTATGGGCAATTTGTCCGCACCTTTCTGTTGCCGCTGGTGGCGGCGAAATATTTGAAATGGCCATTAGAGGCGACTTTCTTCCGGCGCGACGGCTATGAGCCGGTGATGCTGGCGCGGGCGCTGCCGTTGCGGCACCGCGTGAAGCCGATCTTGATGGATGTTGTAACGCTGGCGGCGATGCTGGAAGGCAAAGGCGGGACCAAAGGCAAGCGGGCTGAAAGCAAGACCGATCCCGAGCTGGCGACGCACATTCTGCACAAGCGGCTGGCGCGGCTGGCCAGGCAGATTCGCCACGCCGCCGGCGGCGAGACAGCGAGCCAGTGGAGCGGCTACAACCAGTCGGCGAGCCACTATGAGGCGGCTGATGTGGAGGCCAAACAGGCATTTGTACGCGGAGTGGTAGAGCGGCTGCGTCCGGCGCGGGTTCTCGATATTGGCGCCAATACTGGGACCTATTCGCTGATTGCCGCGGACGCCGGAGCCGAAGTGGTGGCGCTCGACAGCGACATGGCGGCCCTGGAGGAATTGTTTGTTGCGGCCAACGAGCGGCACAGGCCCATTACCGCGCTGGTGGCGAATATTGCGCGGCCCACTCCGGCAGCTGGCTGGCGCAACCGAGAGCAGCTTTCTCTGCTCGACCGTTTGAGCGGCAAATACGACCTGGTAATGATGCTGGCCGTCATTCACCACCTGATTCTGCGCGAGCAGGCGCCACTGGCCCATATAGCCGCGCTGGCCGCCCAGTTAACGCGGCGCTGGCTGCTGGTGGAGTGGGTGCCTCCCTCCGACCCCATGTACCATGAGTGGCTGCGCGGGCGCGATGTACTCTACGGGAATCTCGCCGAGGCCGACCTGATGGCAGCAATGAGTACGTTTTTCAGGCAGGTGGAGCGCGCTCAACTCGGCAACGGGCGCGTGCTGCTGCTGTTTGAGCGTAACGATGCGAGCGGGCATGAGGAAGGTTCGAGCGAGACGGCAAAGGCGCAGTCCTCGCAGAGGGGGGCCGGACCCGAATGATGAAACGTTTCGCCCAGGCGTGGGGTTTCGCTTCAATACTTCTGCTGCCCGATTACATCGACCTTACTTCGCAGGCCGGCGATGCGCGCATGCGCGTGCCTTCGCCGCTCACCAAGGTCGCGCTCGCGCACCTGACTGACATGCTGATTGTTGGACTCGCGTTTGCCCTGCTGACGGCCGGTTTGCGCAGGCTCAAGATGTGGCCGGCGATTCGCTGGGCGCTGGTGGCGCTTCTGCCGCCCATGCTGTTTGTACGCAACCTGAATGTGATGCCGGTCGACATTCAAAATTGGGTTGTGATCGCGATGAACCTGGCGTGGATTGCGATGGTAGCGGTGATGGTGTGGCGATTCAACGCGGCCGCGGCAAAAGTGCGCCAGGCCGGCAGCGTAGTTCTTACGGGATTTGCCGTTTTCGCCCTGGTAATGTCGGCGCAACTGGTGCGCGCGGCAATGTGGCGGCCGGGACCGCAGGCGTATGCGCATCCCATTGCCGCTGCGCCGGCAAACAAGCCGCGATTGGTGTGGGTGCTTTTTGACGAGCTTGGCTACAAGCAGACCTTTGAGGCGCGCGATCCGTCGCTGAGTTTGCCAAACTTCGACCGCCTTCGCAGCGAAAGCACCAGCTATACCGACGTCACGCCAATTGCGTACCGCACCACGCGCGCCGTGCCCACGCTGATGCTGGGCCGCGCCGTGACCGACGTGGAATACACGTCGTCGAATAAGTATCTGGTCCAGATCGACGACAAAAACTGGGAGGAGTTCAATCCCGAGGATTCGCTCATTGGACTAGCGAAGCAGCATGGTGTTACGACTTCGATTATTGGATGGTATATCGCATACTGCCCGGTGTTTGAGAAGGTGGCGACCGAGTGCTATTGGAGCAACGACGATGCACAGGATCGCGGGCCAACCATGCTGGACGCGAGTTTCGGAGAGAACGTGTGGTTCCCGCTGCGCATGATGGTGGAGCAGTTTATTTGGCCCAGTCGCGCATGGGCCGACGATGCGGCGTGGAACGAGCGCGGACATATCGCATCGGTCGAGGATGTGAGCCGGCACGCGCTCGACACCCTCAAATCAAGCCAGGCGGGCATTATTTTTCTGCACATTCCCGCGCCGCACCCGCCGGGCTTCTGGGATCGGCGCACAGGCAGGTTTGCAATTGGCGGCTCCTATGCCGACGGGCTGGATTATTGCGATCGGTTATTGGGTCAGATGCTGGACGAACTTGAAAAACAGCCGCGCTGGACGGCGACGACGCTGATTGTGCAAGGCGATCACTCGTGGCGCACGGCCATGTGGCGGCCGCTGCCGGGGTGGAGCGCGGAGGACGAGCGCATCTCGCACGGCGGAGAGTGGGACTCGCGGCCTGCACTGCTGATTCACGAGCCTCGACAGGAGAGCGCGAAGACGGTTGCAGCGCCGACTAGCCTGATGTACGTGCATGACTTCATGGCGGAGCAGATTCGTGCGATGGGGAAGACAGTGAAGAGAAGACAGTGAAGAAGTGAAACAGTTGCACGGCAGGTTGTTTCAATTGCGGCTCGCCGTTCAGCCGGCCTTGTGAGTTTCAGCGATGAGCTGCTGGAATGCGGGGTCGGAGCGAAGCGGGATGAAGGCCGGGTCGTGCTCAACATATGTCATCCAGCCCTCATGATCGCGATAGGCGTCATCGAGGACGGCAATGGCGCCGGCATGGTCGCCCAGGGCCATCAGGCAGCGGGCGCCGTCAACCTTGCTGCCAACGTAGTAGTCGCTATTGCGGAGGTTTCCGCACGCGCGCAGAGCAGCCGGGTAGCCCTCGGCGCGATAGACAGTCAAGACTTGATTCTGCATTCCGGGGTCGGAGAGACCGCGCAGAACCCACTCAAATTGCTCGGCGGCCCGGGTTTGATCGCCCATGGCCGCGAAGACATACCAAAGCTTGTAGTGAGCGGCGAGGAAGTTCGGATTCTCATCGAGTACCTGCTGCATCTGCTGAACGGCCAGCGGATAGCGAGTTTCGTACTCGTAGAGCCAGCCAAGATTGGTCCGCAGAATCGGCGAGCGCGGATCGACGGCGAGGGCGGCCTGAATTTGCTCTTCTGCTTCAGAGTAACGACCGGCGGTCATCAGCATCTGCTCGTACCAATGGTGGGCGTTCACATTATCGGGCTCGAGCGCGATGGCCTTGCGGAATTCTGTTTCCGCTTCGTGCGAATTCCATTTGTAATACCAGTCAGAGAATCCAAGCGCCGCATGCGCCTCGGCCAGCGAGGGGTCGAGAGAAAGAGCTTGTTCCGCGGCTGCCCACGCCTGGCTTTTCGCGGTGCCGGGGTCCATCCAACTGTACTGGCCCATCAAGTTATAGGCATCGGCAAGCTGCGCATAGGCCTCGGCATATTTCGGATCGATTGCGACAGCGTTGCTGAAGCTCTCGATCGCCTGCTCAAATCCGCTCTTCGAACGCTGCGAGAAGAAGTACAAGCCCTTGAGATAGGCGTCGTGCGCCTCGTATTTGCCCGGCCGGTACGCGTTGTGCTCAAGCGTAGGCACATGAAGCGAAAGCGCGTGCCCCACCGAGTCGGCCACACTCGATTCAAATTGGAATTGGTCGCTCAGATCGCCTTCGTAGACGTTGGCCCACTGGCGCGACTGATCGTCGATGCGGATGAGCTGCGCCGAAACGCGAACGTTAGCTCCCTGCTGCTCAAGGCTGCCCTGGATAAGGTACTGCACATTCAGTTCCTGTCCAATCTGGCGGAGCGACTTGTTGGTGTTGACATAGGTTCGTGCTGAAACGGGGGCGATGACGCGCAGGCGTCCCGGAGCGAGGGCTCCGAGCCGCGCAATGAGTTCCTCGGTGATGCCGCTGCAGATGTACTCGCGCGAGGCATCGCCGGTGCTGTTGGCAAAGGGCATCACGGCAATGGAGATCACCGGCATGTGGGTGTTGCGCCAGTGCATGGCAAAGAATACGGCCCCGGTGAGCAGGAAGCAGGCCGCACCGGCCGCAATGATCGCCTTGAACGAGGGCTCGTGATGGGAATGAAGAGGCTGCGCCGGCGGTTCGGGTTCCGCGGGCGGCGGCGGTGCCGAAGAAGCGGGAGTGACAACTGGCGGCAAGAGCCCGGTAGCTTCCTCAACAATCTCCACCTTGGCCGTGAACCGGTAACCTCGGCCGCGCACTGTTTCAACGTAGCGGGGAGACTGTGCATTGTCGTCGAGGGCCTCCCGCAGCTTGCTCATCGCCGCGTTCAGGCCTTCTTCAAAGTCGACAAAGGTATCTGTAGGCCAGAGGTGCTCGTGGAGATCCTTCCGGCTTACGAGTTCCCCGCGGCGTTCCACAAGTGCCTGCATCAGGCAACGCGGCTTCTCCTGCAGGCGGATGGGCCTGCCATTCCTGCTCAGATCTCCGGAGCGAAGATCGAGAATGAACGGTCCGAATCGTACCAAAGTACGCGAAGATGGAGAAGAGGTAACCATTGCGGAGTGACCATGAACATTGAGGGCCCGAGTGACGATTGAATTACCAAGATCGAGAGTAGAATCACGATACCATACCTTAGATTTCTCTGATGCAACTTTGATATTTAGTTTATTTAAATCAATTGTTTATATGATCAGGTAGAATTCAGGCAGAATTAAGCTAGCGTCCATTGACCATGCTGTTCTCAGGCTCGTACCTTGCAGACATCCGGGAGCAGTGTTAATGCCCGCCGACTGCCCCGATCCCCAGGAGTTTTCCCGAAATGCGGCAAGCACAAGAAAGTGGTGTTGTCAGGGCCCAGATTCGCCTGACCGGAATGCCGGTGATGGTTTTTGGCTTGTTTGTTTTGATTTGTCTGGGCCACCAGGCTGCGCGCGCGCAGTCGCCATTGGGTACCGCTGAGTCCTGTTTTGATGCAGGGCCCGATCGAGTGCCATTTTTCGCAGTCACCCCTGTTCCGCCGGTCCGCTTCGGACTGCGGGCACAGATTCAGCCGCATTCCGAATCCGCGGCATCGCAGACCGCCAAGCTGATTCCGGCTGGCTTTACGCCGCTGAGGGCAATGCCAATTCGCCTGCTGAATGCGGGAAACAAGGACCGCTGGGCGCCGTCCTTGAGAAAGTCACCCGAGTATCTGGCGTCGGCGCGGTAACCTGCCTTCGGGATACTGCTCCACAAATCCGCGAGGGGAAGGGTGTACCCCGAAAAAGAGCTGACTGCTCCGCGCTTTCGATCTTCGAACGATGCAGTTAGTTGTGCGCGACGGCCAGGTCGGCGGCGCAGACTCAGCTGTGCAGCCGCACAATCGAGATGCACCTCAATTGCGCGGCCGCCCGCGAACGGCTATGAGCCGCTTCAGTTCGTGTAAATGCGCACGTACTGCACCTGCATGGTCGACGGCAAAACGGTGGTCGAATCAACGTTTCCCGGCCACGATCCGCCAACCGCCAGGTTCATAATGATGAACTCCGGGCCTGCGTCAAACGGCCACGGGGTCGGCGACCAGGCGGAGTCAGTAGACTTGTAGGTCGCGTAGATGTTGGAGGGATCGTCAACGTAGTATTGGATCTCCCCCTTCGTCCAGATCATGCCGTAGGTGTGCCACGCCGCAGCGGAGAATCCCGTTGGATGATACTGCTCTGAGCCGTTTTCCTCATTGCTGCTGGTGCCGCCATGCACCGAACCGGCGATCCAGTCAAACCCCGGAGGAGCGCCGTTCCCTGGGCCGCCAAACGGCGTATTGTTGCCGTCAATGTGCTCCATAACGTCGAGTTCGCCGCACCCAGGCCAGTTGATCGTCGCAATGCTGTTGCCCAGCAACCAGAATGCGGGCCACATGGCCTGTGACTCAGGCAGCATCATCTTCGCCTCGATGCGGCCGTACTGGAAGCTGAACAGCCCCTGCGTTTTGAGTCGTGCCGAGGTGTAAACACCCGTCGAGGGCTGCTCCGCGACGATGTTCAGGCCGCCGCCGGGAGCGATGTAAGCGTTCGGATTCGAAGTACTACAGGGACTCGTGCTCGAGCCCGCGGCGCAGTAGGTTTCCTGTTCATCATTGCCGCAGCACTGAAATCCGGTGTCGTAAGTCCAATTGGTTGTGCTCGGCAACACGTTGGCTGTGCCGGTGTTGGTGAACTCGTCGCTCCAGACCAGCGTTCCCGAAGGAATGCTTGCCGAGAAGGCTTGAGTGCCAACCTTGCTGGTGGTGTAGTTCGAGGCCGTCGCGATTGCGTTGACAGTGAGGTTTGAAGCTACCAGGAACGGAGCAATGTACTGCGTCGAGGCATTTGTGGGTGTTGAGCCGTCGATGGTGTAGTAAATGGTTGCTCCGGAGGTAGCAGTAGCCAGCGAGACAATTACCGCGCCGTTTTGCGCAGCTGCGGTTGAAATGGTTGGCGTAGCAGCTTGAGGCTGGGTAGGTTGTGTGGGGCCTGTGGACGTTGAGCCACCGTTGCCACAACCCGCCAGCAGAACCGCGGAGGCAAGCAAAAACCTGAAACGAAAATCAGCAAAGGATGACATACGAACAAATCTCCTCGATGGGAACATTAGAAGGTGGCGAATAGGAACGTCAATAGGCCTCTCGGCTCGGGGTCGCAGGATGCAGCGCGCGTGCCATGGCCCAGGCCGTACATTTTGGCCGTATCAATAAGATAGGATGTGTCATGCGAATTCGATCGGTTGGTCTTATCGCAAGAAAAGCGCAGACATTTTCAGTCGGTTTGGCGCTGCTGGCTGGTGCTGCGACACTCAATACCCAGGCAGCCCAATCCACGGCAGCGGCGGCGAACTCCGGCGAGCAGAAGCCGGCGGAAGAGAAACCCAAGCCGAAGATCCGGCCCATTGACGCAGGCGCGTCGATTCCAACCAGATTTGACTTCCTGCGCGGCGCGTACGGGCCTTTTCGCGCCAATAACGACCTGCTTTACTACCATCTTGACGTTCGCGTTGACCCGGCCAGGAAGTTCATCGGCGGCAAGAACACCGTTCGCTTCAGGATGCTGAAGGACGGCTCGCGCATTCAGCTCGACCTGAGCGAGAAGCTGAACGTGGACAAAGTCCTGTTCAACGGCGCGCCGATCACATACGCGCGCGATAGCGGCGCGGTATTTATCGACTTTCCGGTCACACTGCACGCGGGCCGGGTTTATGAAATTGAGTTTTACTATTCGGGCAATCCGCCGGAGGAGGGCCGTTTCGGCGGAATCACATTCAAGAAAGACACCTCCGGCCACGACTGGATCAACACTGCGTGCGAAGAGGACGGAGCAAGCGTGTGGTGGCCGAACAAAGACCAGTGGCGCGATGAAGTGGAGAGCATGGACATAAGCGTGGAAGTGCCCAACGGGCTGACCGATGTTTCAAACGGCCGCTTTGTGGGCAAGACCGACCTTGGCGACGGTTACACGCGCTGGGACTGGCACGTGAGCTACCCCATCAATAACTACGACGTGGCGCTGAATATCGGTAATTACGTTCACTGGGGAGAGAAACTGGGCGACATCCCGCTCGACTACTACGCACTCCCCGAAGATGAGGACAAAGCGAAGACGCAGTTTGCGCAGGCGCCCGAGATGCTGAAGGCGTATGACCACTATTTTGGGCCCTATCCCTTTGCGCGCGACGGATACAAACTGATTGAGGTGCCATACGCAGGCATGGAGCACCAGAGCGCCGTGGCGTACGGCAATGAGTTCAAGAACGGCTACCTGGGGCGCGACTGGGCCGGTGTGGGCATCAGTCTGAAATTCGATTTCATCATCATCCATGAGAGCGCGCACGAGTGGTTCGGCAACAGCATTACGGCGCAGGATATGTCGGACATGTGGATCCACGAGGGGTGGGCCACTTACATGGAGGGCTTGTATGTCGAATATCGCTGGGGAAAGTCCGACGGAATCAAATATCTGAACGGATTGAAGCCGAAGATCGTGAACATGCGGCCCATTATCGCCGAGCACGGCGTGAATTCTGAGCCGACCGAGGACCAGTATTTCAAGGGCGCTCTGATGCTGAACACGCTGCGCAGCGTGATCGATGACGATACCAAGTGGTTTGCACTGATCCGCGGATTCTATCAGCGCTACAAGTACCAAAACATAATGACGCCCGAGGTTGTGAGCTACTTCAACCAGCAGTCGGGAATGAATCTGACTCCGATCTTCGACCAGTACCTTCGCCAGCCGCACATTCCGCGGCTTGAGCTGCTGTTCGGCGAGGCGCCCGGCCTGGTGATGTACAAGTGGAATGCCGACGAAGAGGATTTTGCGATGCCAGTGCGCGTGGGCGCGCCGGAGCATTGGCAGATCATTCATCCGACGACGGAGTGGCAGTGGATGAAGACGCCGCTCGCGAAGGACGACTTCCAGGTGGCGACGAATTTGTATTATGTGGATGTGGATAAGCAGTAGAAGGCGCGCGCTTGACCCACCCCAGCCGGAAAAGCAAAGACCCAGCAAGGGTGGGCAACCGGTCTTTGAGGTTTTTCCCGAGACCTACTGCGGGTCAAGTTCGAAGGTGTGCGGCTTGGGCTGAGCCGATTTGCGCAGATCGGTAAGCATGATTGCGTCTTTCTCCTGCAACGGTTTTTCAATGCTGACTGCGTCGGGCACCGTGGGATTTTCCTGCTCGATCAGGAATCGAGTGTCGTCGAGCCAAGTGCGCCTGGTCTCATCCCAATCCATGTCGCGTGCCTGGTTTTCCATTGGAGTTGCGTAAATGGCAAGATTCACGCCTTGCTCAAGCTGGTCGCGATCGAAGGTGGCTACGTTTTTCCCATCAATTGTGAGGGTGTAGCGCGCGGCGGCGAGATGATCGACGCGCAGCATCTCCTTATCCATGTCGGCCAGGTCTGAGGCGCTCAGAACGAAATGCACCATGCCATTTTCGAGATCGAGCGGCAGGGGCAGCGAGCCGTCAAGCTCGGACCACGTAAGCTTGCCGTCATTCAGCGCGAGCGCCGAGACCTCAGCATTCTGAGCCGAGATCGCCGTCGGCTGCGAGGCATCGAGATGCACGTCGGCAACGATGGGCGAGAAGCCCCAACTGCGCGCCAGCGCCGCGGCCATTACCCACTGCGCCGGCTCGCTGGGATGGATGCGATCGGGAATGAGCAGCTCCGCCAGAGTTGGATTCATCTTGACGGCCTTAACGGTGAGCTCGTTCATCGGCGTGTTGAAGTCCGCGTAGCCGTAATGCGACGTAGTGGCGAGATCGCGAACCCAGGCGGTGTAGCGGGTCATGGTCTCGTTGTAGTGCGGGAACTCAGTGCCGTGCGTGACTTCATCGTAGGGGGTGGGCGAGATGAGGGTGATGCGAACGCCGGGTAAGTTTGTCTGAATGGAGTCGAGCAGTTTGTGATAGCCGGTGGAGTAAATGTCAAGGTACTTCTGCTCGAATGGTGAGTAAAAGCCGTCGTTCATGCCAAGCATGATGGTGACAACGTTTGGCTGGTGCGGGAACAGATCGCGCTTGAGGCGAAGCTGCGCATCGCCGGTGTAGCCGCCGTTGACGTTGTCACCGGGAATGCCGGCGTTGAAAAACTCAACCTGCATTTTGGGATAACGGGTGAGAAAGAAATCTTCAACATAGCGCGTGTAATAGCGCTGCGCCGTAATGCTGTCGCCATAAAAGACCACGCGATCGCCATCTTTGAGCGCGAGCTGTTGCGCGTGCAGCCCGAGGCTTGCGCTTGCTGCAAAAAAGAAAATCAACAACCAAGACTTGAGCTTCATTGATTGCTACTCCTTTGCCTGCTGGACGGCAGCGAGGCATTAATACTCGACCAGGTAGGCGCTCCCTTTGAGCGTGATGGGATCTTTCTCAGATGAGTGGAATTGAATCTTGAGAGGAACTCCGGGCGTGACGTCGTGCGCGTCGATCTCGCCGACAGCCCAGCTCAATCCGCTCCAGATGATCTTGTCGTAATCGATTTGCACAGGGATAGAACGGCCGGCCTGCGTGGCCGAAAGCGCAAATACTTTGCCCATGTTTTCGCCGGTGGGCGGCTCGCCGGCCCAGGTGCGGCGCAAATGGCGGTCTGGCGTCATCTCCTGGATGATGATGCGAAGTGCCCCGTGTGAAGGCGGATCGGTGGTGGCTTCGATGGATCCTGTGCCGGCGGCGTTGAACGTAATCTCTACCGGCTCGATGGTGCGCGGAATAACAACATCGGTCTGGACTCCGAAGTCGTAGCTTGGCGCGGCGTAGGCGCCGAAGCCCACCAACGCCATCTGCCCAGGGCCGAGCGTGACCTGGTTGCCGGCAAGGCGCGGCACAAAACCTGCATCGCGGAATTGAATGCGGCCCACGCCAAGTGCTGGTTGATCGGGTGCAAGCTTTGGCAGCTTGATAGTGGCGATGGATTGCGCGGGATTCATGACGACGTAGACTGCGCCGCGCGTGGTAACGCCGCCGAAGCCGTAGGGCTGAACGTCGCCGGGGATTCCGCCGAAAGTTCGAATGCGCCCGCGGCCCTGCAATTCAAGAAAGAGTTTCTGCGCGCGCGCCATCCACGTAGCGTCGGCGCCCTGGATAAGCTCGAGATTGCCGTGCACGGTGTTGACCCAGCCGCCGCGCGCCATCATCAGCAGGAACGCGCCCTTCCACGCGTGCATGGCGCGGTAGTAGATGGTGCCCGTTTTGCCCACCATAAAGCCGGTGGAGTCGATGCGCTCAAGCGGGAAGCCCGCCTGCTCAAAGCGGCGCACCGAGTGGTCGCTGTAGATATCCATCGCGCGCCAGAAGTTAGCTTCGGGAACGTCGCCCGGCCGCGGGTCGCCGGTGTACTGCATCTGGAAGACCTGGAGCCAGCGCAGATCGGTGGGGTCTTTGAATGGCAGCGGCGAAAAGGTATCGTCGAATGATCCCCCAAATCCGTTGAAGGCGATTAGGACAGCCTCAGGATTCTTGTCGCGAAACTTGCGCAAAGCTTCTCGAAAGGCGTCCACATTGCGTTGTTTGACTTCGGCTTTGCTCATGTGCGCCGCATCATCGGCTGGCGTAGCGGCTTCCATGTAAGCAAAGTCGAACTTGAACATGCGGATGCCATGGTCGTACCAGTACTGCAACACATCCATGAAGTCGGGCAGGTAACCACCTTCAGAGAGCGACATTGCGCCGCCGTTAGCGGTGAGAGAGTCTTTCCATGCGGGCGCAGCCTGAATCTTGACCAGCGTGTTTGTTTCGAACCACATTCCGGGTTTAATGCCGTTCTCCTGGCATTTCTTGATCCACGCGTCGGGGCCGTTTGGCCAGTTGGGCTTGCGCCAGGTTCTGTATCCGCCGTCGGGCGCAAACCAGAAGGCATCCATCATGTAGTAGTCGAAGCGCACGCCGGTGCGCTTGAGTCGCAGCAACTCGTCGAGCTCGCGCATCGCGAGAGTTTCTGTGAGAGGGATATTGTCAGAGAGCTCGTCGTACGATGACCAGTTGTTGTAGACGGAGATGGGCGCTTGCAACTCGGCGGGAGGCGGTTCGGTTTGCGCACGGGACAGGGAAGGCGCGGCGAAGACGCATACAAGAGTAGCGCACGCAAGCATGGCGCGAAGAGATGCGGCGCGAACGAGCGGTTGGTAGTTGCTGGTCATGGCTGGCCCTCGTGATGTTCGAGCGGTTGCAAGTGGGAGTAGTCGGGTGGCCCGAGAAGTTTGCGAACTGCGCCCCCGAGCGTGGCTGCGTTTTGAAGTCCATGCCATTCGCGGAGAACGCGACCAAAAGAAGATTCCAGAACGATGTTGCTGTTTGTCTTACTGGGTTGCGTGGTCGGAGTGTCGCGCTCAAAGTGGAGCGAATCGGGATAAACATCTTCGAGATCGCGAATCGCGTTGGCAACGTTCCGACTCGCGCTGGCGGGCAAATGCACAACAACCTTCAACTGCTTTGAACTGTATTGTCCAGCCAGGCTGCGAAGGACAAGAAGCTCTGCGCGGGCGTCATCTGAGAACAGACCGACTACGTCGAGTGATGGATCGATCCACGCTTCGAGCCGGATTGAATCGTGGTTTTTTTCTTCTCCGGCTGGCGCGGCGGCGCTTCCCGACTCCATTCCTTGGGCGTGAAGTTGGCCGAGCGATAGATCTTTCTGGTCACCGATCGAAAACTGCGGCTGGCCATCGAGGGAATATTTGTTGGCTGAGCTTTGCCACGGAGTCTTGATGCGGTAGATAAGCGGCGAAGTGGATTGAACGGTGTTGCCTGAGAAAACAATTGGCTGGCCGTTTACATCTGCGGGGCCGACGATTGCCGGCAATCCCGGCACGGGTGGATCCCAATGAATCTCGTTATCGCGAATGGTGAGACCGCGGAGGGTCCCGTCGTTCCAGGTGCTTAAGTAGATTGCGCCTTGCATCACGGCCAATCGCGGGCTGAGTCCGTTGTCGATGCAAAGGTTGTCGCGAACGATGCTGTCGCTGGTCACGTAGCCGGCGCCGAAGACCGCAATGCAATAGCCCTGCGTGTCGTGCGCGTAGTTGCGTTCGACTGTGTCGCGATGATTGTTCCAGTCGATGTCGTATGCGCCGCCGTCTACCCCCGGACTGTCAGTAAGGTATGCCTCGTTATTGGCAACCACACAGTCGTTGCAAGTCCACACCCAGATGGCGTCCGGCGTCCCAACTTCTTGCGTGGGCTGCATGCCTGTCTCCCAGGCCGCGCTGGTGCGAATGGAGCTATTCGAGTCGCGAAAGAGGACAATGCCGTCGCCGTAGACGTCGTGCACGGTGGAGTTGCGAATCTGGATGTTGGTGTTGAGTGGCGCGTCGTCTTTGAAGGGAAAGCTGCCGCCGCCCACCAGGATGCCGGCCCACTGATTGGTGTGGGCTGCGTCGACGCCGTCAATGAGGATGTCGTCGAAAAACGCATTAAGGCTGCTGGGGCCGACGATCACGAGCCCATTGTCTTTGTTCTTGAGCGCGCCACCGTAGACATCGTGAACGTAGAGGTTTTTCAAATAGAGATGATGGAGCGTGCCATTGTCGCCGGTGACGAAGAGGCCGTACTTGCTGCCGCCCGCGATGTCGAGCGAATCGACCTGCCAGTATTGCTGATTGAACAGAAGCAACGCCTGGCGCGCGGTTGAGGGCGCGACGATCTTCGGTCGTGAACCGGTGCCGTAAGCCGTGAGCCTGATAATGCGGCCTTCCGCTCCAGCACCTTTGGGCGCGAAGCTGCCGGGGCAGGTGGTGCCGCGAGCCAGTGCAACGGTGTCACCCGGCTCGAACATGTGCACCTCAGCGGATGCCAGATTGTTCCACGGGTTCGCGATCGTGCCGTCGCCGTTGGCCAACGCGGAACAATCGATATGGTAGGTCTGCGAAGGCGCGGCCGCCTGTGCATGCGCAGCCGCGCCACTCATCAGGCAGACGCAGAGGGAACTGGCAACGGCAACAGCAAACTCCGGCGTGCGAACTCTGACACCGGAAAAGAAACCGATCACGCGACGATTCTCCACCACCAAGTATCGTAGACCTTGCGCATCAAGCGCCACGCGCAGGGCTACGCAGGCGGCCTTTCGGGATCTCTTCGTCTGGGGTGGAAGAGATCCCTGGGTCAAGTCAATGAACGCAGACTTCTAGAAGTCGAGCCGGATAGCGAACTGGCCTGTGCGCGGACCGTCAGAAACGCCAAGGATCTCGCCAAACTGGGCGGAACCGATTGCTGCGCGGTTGCCGCCGCAACCCTCGATGTTGTAGTAATGACGATTGAACAGATTGTAGAAGTCCAGGCGAACTGAGACATTGTATTTGCCGTCGGGCCCTACGCGATTGTTCTTCATCAGTGTCGAGTTCTCGTTCTCCTGCCCCGGGCAGCGCAGGCGCCCATTTGTGGGTGAATACGGCAGCACGCCGGCTGCAGGTTGACTGGCGACGCTCGTCGGCATGTAGTAGTCCTGGACCGGAACCTGGCCGCTCTGCCCAACCGGCACGTAGTTGTGCGGATTCGACGGGCCCTTGTAGTTGGTAATGTTGAACTGCGGATAGATGTTGCCCCACAACGGCCAGTAAGCATCGGCTGCACTCACTGAGAACGGCTGGCCGGTGTAGTAGCTTACCAAACCGCCAATCGTCCATCCATTCACCAGCGTGTTGACCACCGGACCCTGCGTCCCCAGCCACATCTGTCCCTTGCCGAGGGGGAGATTATAGGTAACAAAGCCCTTCACCACCTGCGGAGTGTCGTAGCCGGTGAGCGCATGGGCTGCGCCGCGCATGTGCTGGAAGTCTTCGACCCCGGTGTAGCCGTTGTTGTAATCCTGCTCAGAGGCGAACGAATCGCTTTCCTGGCGCGACCAGTCATAGCTCATGTCCATAGTGAGCCCGCGTCCGGCGCGCTTTACCACGTCCACGACCAGCGAGTCGTAGAAGCTTTGCCCCAGTGGCAGGCCCACGTAGTTGATGTCAGCGCAGCAGCCGTACCAGTAATTCCCTTCGCTCGCTGCCATCTGCGGAAGCGGCGCCAGCGCTGCCAGCGGCGAGCCATAGAAGTTCGGATACGGGCAGGTTACCCCGCTGACGGATCCGTAGCCCGACGGGCAATACATCCAGTTCCAGATGCTGAATCCTGGATTCTGATCGATCAGACGGACGAAGTTTTCTGACGTGGTTTCGTTCCACGCCAGCGCCGTGTCGGTAAGCCGATGGCCGCGATTGCCAACGTAGGCTATCTCAAGCCGCGTGTTCGCGGTCAGCTGCTGCTGAACGCCGAAGTTGAACTGCTCGCTGTAACCAAGCTTGAGCGCGCGCGGGTCCACCTGGACCGGGAAGGGCAACATGGTTGACGGGTCGGTGGCCAGCGAGGCCTTGGTAACGGTGCCCGGATAGTTGCCGCCGCCGCCCGGGTTGTCCCAATCGAAGTTTGTCGCTGAGTTCGTTCCAAGCTCCGGTGCAAAGCTGTCGGGCACGCCTCCGAAAAATGTAACGCCCACCGGGTTGTAGATGAGCCCGTACGAAGCGTGCACCACAACGTTGGGAAGGAGCTGATAGGCGATGCCAATTGTCGGCCCGTAGTTGTTGGGGTATTCGTTCTTCTCAAAGCTGTCGCCGCCGCCCTTGGCGAAGACCAGCGAGCCGGGAAGTGCGGCGCCATAGACCGCGGTCAGTTGAGGGTCAACCACGGTTGGATCAAAGTTGGCCCAATTGCCGTTCTTCTCCTTGAAGCGCGTGTTGTATGTCCAGCGCACGCCGAGATCGACGGTCAGCTTCTGCGTTACTTTGTAGCTGTCCTGGGCGTAAAGGTCCATGCCCTTCTGTCGGCCGTAGAGGTTGTAGGCGACGCTCTGCGAGGCTTTGTCTACCAGGCCTAGCTCGTAGGTGGCAAAGCCGAAGCCGTCGTATGGGTATCCCGCGCCCGACGTGTTTTGGTAAGAGAAGTTGAAGCTGTCGGCGCCGGAACCGGACCGGTAATTCACATCGTGGGCGATAACGTCGCCGCCGAAGCTGAAGCTGTGACGGCCCTTGGTCCAGGTCACGGTGTCACCGGTCGTAGCTACCGCGCCGGCAATGTCCCCCTGCCACCCGTTGCCAATAAAGGTTTCGCTAACACCCTCCTGGCCGTCATTGAACGAAATCACCGGGAAATTGTCCGATCCTGTGCTTCCAAAGCCAATCTCAGAGTTATAGTTCGCCGGCTCCACGGGCACGCTGCCGTTGTCGTCATACGCGAGGGTAAAGTTGAGGACATTGAGCAGGTTCGGGGTGAAGGTGTGCGCTTCGCTGATGCGGTATTGCTGCTGATGGTAGAACTGCTCCCTCATGTCGGATAGCGGCCCGCCATTTGTGCTGCCCGATTGCCACACGCCGCCGCCGTCATCGAGCAGGCGCGGCTTGTGGTCGTAAATCCAGGAGCCGTTCAAGTGATCTCGCTGGCTGAGCACATGATCGAGCTTGACGACGAATTCATTAGGCGTCTGGCTAGGTGTGTTGGAGAGCAGCGTGCGTTCGTTGTTTGAGATTCCACCCAGGTTAGGCGCGTAGTTGGAGTAATAGGTGTTCACTTTTTGCGCAATTCCGCTGATGCGGCCGCTGGGAATAGTGTTGTTGGTGAACTGGTTGCCGGTTACGGGGTCGTAGATCATGCCTTCCTGCGCCTGCAGTGTCTGGCCTGCGTTGTTCTGTACCATGATCGGTGTGCCGGGGCAGCTTGTTCCTGCACAAGGTGTCGTGTTGCCCTGGTAGGTATACAGCGGAGCGCCGAGAAGCGCGCCGAAGTTGCCCCCAAGAAAGTCGGTTGTCGGCACGGTCGCTCCGCCGCTGTTCAAACGCCAGTCAGTGCGGTCGAAGCGCTCGAATGTTCCGAAGAAGAAGGTCTTGTTCTTGTGAATCGGGCCGCCGAAGCTGAATCCGTAGTCCCAGCCGCGATCCTTTGCCTTGGGGGTTCCCTGGTTGTCGTTGGTCCAGGTGTTGGCGTCGAGAATCTCGTTGAGCCCATAATCGAACGCCGAGCCATGAAAGGCGTTGCTTCCCGATTTAAGACTGAAATGCATAAGGCCGCCACCGGTGGTGGCATCTGCCGCATCGATTCCGCTGGTCTCAGCCTGCAATTCCTCAACCGCCTCCATGCTGGGGCCGCCATCCATTGAGTCGCCGCGAATGTTCGATGTGCCAGAGGTTCCGTCGATCGTGTAGTCCTTTACAAACCACTGCCCGCCGTTGACCACCGCGCCGTAGGGCGAACTCTCCAGCGAATAGCCCGGCGTGATCTGCACCGCGAAGTCCTCAATAAAACGGCCGCCGCCATAGATACTGAGCGGAAGAGCGTTCACCGTGTCCGCCTTCATATTGGTGCCCACCGATGCGGTGTCCATGTCAAGGATGGGCGCAGCAGTGGTGACTGTAACCGATTCACTCGCGGAACCCACCTTCAGCGCCACATCGATACGAGCAACTTCAGTGGAGTTGAGAATCACGTTGGGTCGCAGAAACCCCTCGAATCCATCTCGCGTGACCTGCACCGTGTAGGTACCCGGAAAGAGATTCGGAATCACATAGTTTCCGTCCTGGTTTGAGACAGTTTTCGTGGGCACACTGGTGGCCGTGTTGGTCGCTGTCACTTCAGCGCCGGGCACGATTGCGCCTGTCTGGTCAGTCACGATTCCCGTAATTGTGGCGCGATTGGCTTGCGACCAGGCGAACTGGCCTGCCAGGAACAGCAAAACCGCCGCGAGCGCCGCGAATCCTGTTTTCATTGTGTGTTTCATAGAGCCTCCCCGTTTTCCTGCGTAGCACGTCACTCCAAGAGAACGCTTTCCCCTGAGTTTCAACCATCATTCAGTCACTACTGCCCGCCGCCGTGGCCGGTTGCCGCCGCGCTCGATTGCAGCCTCACCTCAACCATGCCTACTGCGCCGGGTGTCAGCACAATTCCGTTTGCGTCCGCGTGCGAGCCGGCCATCTTTTGGTTGGCCGAGTAGAACAGCGTATATTGGCCGTTACCTTCATCGATTAAACCCAGCGGCGTTCTTACTTCAGTGGCCCAGGTGCCGCTGCCGGTCTGGACCTTTAACTGCAAACCGCTCGACCAGTGAATGCCGTCGCTTGAAAACGTATACCCGATCGAATTCGGCTTGTGATTATCGTAGACTGCGATGTAGCTGCCGTCTCGAAGGTGCGACACGATCGGGTTTTCGATAAAAGTCGGTTCCACCTGCAGCGGGTTCATCTGTGAGCAGCGCTTCCACGGTCCGCCGATTGCGGGCGCCCGCGCCAGGCCCACCTGCCAAAGCGAAATGGGCAGGCTCTCGGTTCTGGCGCTGCCGTAGAGAGCGTACCAGTTGGAGCCGGCCCTGTAGGGAAAGAACGAATCGGTCCCCTGCAAACCCTCCCATGGGTCAGAGTCGTCGCCGCGCTCAAGCACGATGCCCACGTCCTTGTATGGCCCCCCGATCCCCGCTCTACCCGGCTTTTGAGAGATTGCGCGCCAGATACGCCCCTCGTGATTCGTCAACCACTGCTTTGGCGTATCGGGTGCTGCCTGGTATGCCACGTAAAACAGGTTCCAGCGGTTCTCCCGGTCATCGAAAACCGGCATCGGCGACCACAGCGCCGCCCGTTGGTCCTTGCCCGTGAAGTCGCCGCTGGACTCGCGAAGCGTCCCGATGCGCTGCCAATGCTCGCCGTCGGGGCTGGTCCAGTGCGCCAACTTCATCCTCACCCAATGGGGATCGCCCACCATCTCCGAAGTGAACAGGTGATATACGCCGTCCTGCTTGATCACCCTGCCGCCTTCAAACCCGTACTTGTTTCCATCTGCCCCTGCCGACTGAACCGAGAGCACCGGGTGGCCGAGTTGCCTGGTGACCACCAACTCCCAGTCCGACGCCCGCTGGCCGCTTGCAACTGCCGCCACTGCGAGAACCGCAAAGCTTTTGAGCGCGTTCGCCAAAACCGGCGTCATCTTTCCGAGTCCCCTCAAGCCCCGCATCTCCCGTCGTGCGTCGGCCGGCCCGGCAAAGGAAACGGTTTCCAGACCCGACGCAGAGCGCCAATGGATAATTCTCCATGAGACCGTCATTGGTTGTAGGCGCTCGAACATACGATCAACAAGGTAAACGCGGTTATAGACAGGGTTAACGGTCAGATTGGTGCCGCTGAAGGCCAGGAGCGCTCATAAATCGATCAGAACCTATGCATTGCGCACTCAGATTGCCAGTCGGCTCTTTGCCTTGGAGCCGATGCTGATCGATCAAAGTGCGGCCCATGCCGGTTTTACGGCGCTCGAAGGCAGATTTATAACCGGGGCCTACTGGCTAAATAACTGCGATTAACGGCACAAATAACCGTTAGTTGGACTTTTGCCCGCGACGCCTCCCGGTGGCTGATCCGCGCTTGACATCGAGGGTGACCGCGAATTACGTTGAAATCCGGTTAAGAAGAGAAGTGCTTTAACCATCTCGTTTTGCGCTTCCCCGCGCGGGAGCTTGAAGTGGTGCAACGTTCCAATCCGGCCGATGGTTTCTCCACCTATGAAAAGCGCGAGGAACTTCGCCGGGTTGTACAGAGCAAGCTGTTTGCCGGATCGCCGAAGAAGACTCGCTTTCTTGAGTTCATCGCCGATCAGACGTTCCAGGGAAACAGCGAAAAGCTGAACGAGTACCTGATCGGCACCGAAGTCTACGGGCGGGGCACCGATTTCGACCAGCAGAAGGACCCGATTGTCAGGGTTCAGGCTCACGAGATTCGCCGCCTTTTGAAGCGGTATTACGAGGAAGAAGGAAGCGCCAGCCTCCTCCGCATGGAGTTGCCGGCCGGCCACTATGTGCCGGTTTTCACGCGAATCGAGCCGGAGAACGGCAGTGAACCTGCCGCTGCTGCGCCTGCAGCCGCTGAAACCTCTCCGGTTTCCCCGAGGGCGAATCGAATTCTGATTGCGGCTATCGTGATACCGGCGGCGCTGTGCGTAGCGCTTTCAGTTCAACTCGTTCGACGGGGCGCTTCCGCGGTGGCGCCGATGCAGGCGCAGCACGCCGCCGCGACTCTGCCGGCAACTCTCGACTGGTTCTGGCATCCATTCCTGCCTCCGGCCGCGGCGCCGCTCATCGTCATTCCGAACCACCCCATTCTGCGCGCGGCGCACGGTGGCGACAGCCAGCAGACTCTCGCTTCGGGCCACGAGATTCCCAAGGCCAGCCTGCCCGAGTTCCGCGACACCATTCACTTTCGCGAGCTCAGGCGGTTCATCTTTGTCCCATCCCTTACCGACTTCACCTCGGTAGGCGAAACCGTCGGCCTGGTGGATCTGTGCCAGATGTTCTTCCGCGTGGGCGACTCGTGCCAGGTGAGCCAGTCGCGGCTGGTTGACTTTGAGCAGATCAAGAACAACAATGTGATCCTGCTCGGCGGAAATCAATCGTGGAGCGGACGGGTCTTTCTCAATGTCGAAGGCTTTCACTTTCAGGACGGCGTGATTATCAACCGCAATCCGCAGCCTGGCGAGAAACCTCTCTACAAGCCCGAGTTCGATCCCGTGACCAATGAGCTGACCCGCGACTACGCGGTGGTGCTGATGCTGCCCAATGAGAGGAAGGAGAATCGCGTTCTGCTCATCTACGGCATCTACACGCAGGGCTCGCAGGCGGCCATCGAGTTCCTGACCAGTCCTGAAAAGATGGTCCAGATGCGCAACGCGCTCACCGCCCTGTCAGCCGACCACAAGACAATTCCGCCTTATTTCCAGGTGCTGCTTACCACGACGGTCGAAAAAGCGGTTCCCGGCGACACTTCGATTGTCGCTGTGCGCGCCGTGCAGCAATAATATAAGGGTTTCGGGCTGCTCCACCACGGACGGAAACTCCTTTTGCTATAGAGCGATCCGCCCTTGGCCGCAAGAATAAGAACGCGGCGAGAGTCCACCCCAGTGAGTACAAATCACTCACTGGGCCTCCCCCAGGTGGGGCATCCACACTTTGCACCTTCTGGTGAAACGCTCTAGAAAGTTATCTTTCCTCCAAGTTGCACCTGGCGCGGGCCGTTCGCTGTGTAACTGATCACCCCGAAGTTAGGATCGTCAACTGAGGTATCAGGTGTGCCGAAGACGGGGTGATTGAGCGCATTCTCTGCTTCGAGGCGCAGCTCAAAACTCATGCCCTCACGAAGTTTCGCCATCGAAAAATCTTTCTCCACCGACATGTTGGTGTTGAAGGCCACCGGCGACCGGACCATTCCGGTGGCCCGGGGAGCGTTTCCGAATGCGTAAATGGGCGGCAACTGAAAGACTCCTGGATTGGCGAAATAGTTGTTGATCCAGTTGGAGTCGCTTCCCTTGCTTCGGAGAGGTTTACCCACAATGTTGGGCCGCTGCCCTCCATAGGTGGGGAGCGAAGTGCCGTCATATGTGAAAAAGCAAAGCGGCCGGCCATACGAAATCCGCCAGACGCCATTGGTCTTCCATCCGCCCACAATTGCATCCAGCACCGCCGGCATGTGACTCAGGAAGGCCTTGCCACGGCCCACGGGCAAATCGTAGGTGTAACTGAATTGATAAACGAAAGGAATATCAAAGGTGGATAGACTCCGTTCGAGCCAAGGCTTGTTGGGGTCAACGAGACTGGAGAAGCTGCCCAGCCACGTGGTGTTGTCATCGGGAGCCGAGGCATCGTCTATTGACTTGGCCCAAACAAAGCTGGCCAGGAATTGCAGTCCGTTGGAATAACGCTTTTCCGCCGTCAGTTGCATGGCGTTATATTCCGATGTCGCGATCGCGGGTGGCTCGATCGTCACGCCTCCGGGAAACTGGGGCCACGGAATCTGCAACATGAACTGGGGAATCGTCGGAGCTGAAAGGATGCTATTGGGGTCCGTATTGATTCCGTAGAACGGGTTGGCCACGTTGGTTGTGAGGTTATTGATCTGGTTAGCGTTGTAACTCTCAACTTCAGGCCCAAGGTGGTTGATGTAATTGTCGCCGGAGTAATACAGATGCGTACCTTTCTTCCCAACGTACATCATGTTGGTAATTATCTTGTAAGGAAGCTGCATCTCGATCCCAAAGCTCCAACTCTGCTCATAGGGCGTGTTGGTAGCGTTCCGCAGGTCACCATTTGCGCCGTAGCCATAGTCGTTCAACAAACCCAGAGAGCTTCCCGGCGGCTGGATCAATCCATTCGGGAAAGGATTGTTGAGGTGCAGGTAGGGCGTCGCGCCGTCGTTGTTGTAGGTTGTGATGGCACCCGTATATTGGTTGAATCCCTGCGAGCCATAAGGCGCCACGCCGGTTGCGCCTGACCGCGGCTGCGAGTAGTAGATGCCGTATCCACCGCGTACTACCGTCCTGGGATCGAGCAGCCAGGCAAAGCCGACACGCGGCTGAATATCTTTCCAGTCGTCGTTCACAATTGTGCGCTGTTTTGAACTGGCAAAGACCTCGCCTCCAGTAAGGGTCAGCCCAGGAACCGTTATCGGAAACGGCGCGTTCAGGTCAAGCCAGTTCTGGCGATTGAAACGATCGGTGCGGGGCATGGATACGTCGTAGCGCAGGCCTATATTCAGAGTCAGTTTGTGAGATGCCTTCCAATTCTCCTGGACATACCACGCATATTGACGATCTTCGGTGGCCGGGCGGTCCTGGATTTCGTAGTACGCACCTCCATCGGGGTTGCCCATCATGAAGGCTGCCATGCCGTCTCCGCCGCAAGTGGCAAAATCGTTGGGGCATTGAGATGTTCCGAAATGGTCGTAGTTGAAGATGCCGTTCGGAGCATTCGTCTGAATGTAATTCATCTGATGCTGACGGCCTTCGAATCCGAATTTCATCTCATGCGGGCCCATCACTTTGTCAAGAAGGACGGTCAATTGGCCCGAATCCTGACCCTGCCTGTAATTGCCGTATGGGTCGCCACCGATGCTTGTATAACCGGCGGAATAGTAAGTGCCCTGGTCAATAAACATCGACGGGACGCCCTGGAATCCGTTGGAGTTGAGATAGGATGGGAATCCAAGCTTGGTGACGGGATCGGCAACTCCGCCGTCTCCGTTATAAGCCAGAATTTCTTCCGCGCCCCGCGTGAAGCCTAGCGTCGCGGTCAGCAGCAACGTCTTGGTGAAAGTGTGCTCGTCGTTGAATGTAAAAAGATGAGCTGTACCCTTGTTGGGACCACCGGCGCAGGGATCGGCAAAGTTGCCGAAGCAATTAAAAGAAACCGCACTATTCCACTCCTGCGAGTACTTGGCGCTCATCAAGTTCTTTTCGTTGAATCGATGGTCGATCTTGATGTCGAACTGATTATTGGGATAGCTGCTTGCCCCGGATCCGATCCAATTGTCATAAATGGTTGGATTGGGAATGTTCGGGTTCGGCTCTGGGAACATATTCATCAGCGTCTGTGCTATGGGGTCAATGAGGTCGCCGGCAGCTCCTGACAATTGGTAGGGTGTGCCGGCCAGGTTGGGGTTACCGGGACTGGCGTAGGCGCCAATGTTGTTGTAGGGAATGAACGTGCTCCGGTAGGCTCCCGCGGCGGTTGAACCATCAGGGGCGGCGGGTTGATACACACCGGAGTATGGATCCCAGATTTGTCCTGCCGCGACGGTGCACATGCCGGTGTTATCGAATGTTCCGCCTTGCGCGGTGCATACTTCGCCAAAATCGCCGTTCTTGCGCTCGGCGTCGGTGGGCACACCGGCCTGATAAGTGCCGGCTGAAGATTGCAGCGTGGCGTCGTAGTCGAAGAAAAAGAAGGTCCGGTTTTTGAAGATGGGTCCGGATACGGTGCCGCCAAAATTGTTGCGATGCACAGGTGGAAGCGGAATTCCACTCTGGTCGTTGAACCAGTTGTTGGCATCGGTGATCGTATTACGAATGAAGTCGTAACCCTCGCCATGAAAGGCATTTGATCCTGAGCGCGTGATCATGTTGACCACCGAGGCGCCGGAAAATCCGTACTCGGCGCTGAAGTTCGATTGCTCAACACGAAACTCGTCAACCGCCTCAGACGACGGAGTATAGGTGACATTTGTGATGCCGCCGTTCGGCTCGTAGTTGGTGATAGTAGCGCCATCCATCAAGACGTCGGCGGTGGAATTGCGGCTGCCGTTGGAAACAAAGTTGGTTCCGGTGCATCCGACGGAGCACTGATCGTCCGCCTCGGTCACACCCGGCGTCAGCAGGGTCAGGTCCATCACATAACGATCCACGAGGGGCAGATCGTTGATGAATTTCCTGTCCACCACCAGGCCGGTGGTTGCATCCTGGTCGTCGAGCGTCAGGGTTTGGGCGTTTACCTCGACGCTCTGCGTGGAGCTGGACACCCTGAGGCTAAAGTTGGCCGTCACATTCTGGTTCACGTCCACCCGAATGCCGGTTCGCACCGTCTTTTCAAAGCCCGGCATCTCCGCAGTCACAGAATAGACACCCGGAGGGATGGAGCGATAAAGATAGCGGCCCTCGGCATCTGAAGTCGCCTTGAACATGTATCCCTTGTTCTGATCGGTCAGGGTTACCTTGGCGCCCGGAATCACGGCTCCGGTCTGGTCGGTCAAAACGCCGGTGATAGTCCCGAAATAGCCTTGACCAAATACTGCCGCCGGCATTGCCAGCAGGAATGCGATCAGCAGTATCCAACACGATTGGGGCAGGCCCTTCTGATCCTGCCCAGAAAAGAAGCTCTTGTTCATGCCCCCTCCAATGCCCAAAACAACCTTTACGACAGGCTCTACTGGTCTATCCCCTTTTCTTATCTGCATCGAGCCCAGTTCAGGCCTGCGCACGAACACTTTCTTTAGAAAACCGGATTCAATCCGCAACCGAAATCAAGTTATCTGACAATATACCCCCAATCAGAGTCAGTGGGAGCGATTCTTTGGCCGGTGAGCAGCCACATCAGCACTAATCGAGGACGGTACAGATCGAACTTTGACTGATAAACTTGGCTCGCGCAGGCGCTTGCGCAGTTGTCGCGGTCAGACTGATGGCGAATCGCTGCGGATGCGAGTCTATACCTTGCCAAAGTTGGGTGAGAAAGTGCATGCCATGCAGCTTATCAAAAAGAAACGCGTTATTCTGTCGAGTTCGCGCCTGCTCCCTCTCGCGTGCATTTGCTGCTGTTCCGCATTGTGCGCAGCGGCATCCGCTCCGAGTCCAAGTCCCAATCCAGTGATCGTTGCCTATGTCTTTCCCCGCGACAGTCCGATCCTGCCGGGGGAGATAGCTGCGCAGAAACTGACGCGCATCAATTATGCCTTTGCCAACATCGAGGATGGCCGCATCGTGAATGGATACAGTCACGACGATCAGAATCTGGCCTCGCTGGTGGCGTTGAAGCAGCAGAACCCCACCTTGACAGTACTCGCGAGTGTGGGCGGGTGGCTCTGGTCGGGCGCGTTTTCTGACATGGCACTTACCAGGCAGAGCCGGGCTATTTTTATCTCGAGCGTGGCCGATTATGTGAGCCTCCATCAACTCGATGGGTTGGATATTGATTGGGAATTCCCGGGGATGCAGGGCGTGACGAATCATTTCCGGCCCGAAGACAAACAAAATTACACTCTTCTGCTGAGAGAACTTCGTTCGCGCTTCAACAAGCTGGAGAAGGAACTTCACCACCCGCTTTACATCACTGTCGCGACCGGCGCCGGGTCTGATTGGCTCGCCCATACCGAGATGAACAAAGTCGTGAAATATGTTGATACGGTCAATCTGATGGCCTACGACTACTACGAACCAGACTCCGATCCAACCACGGGCAACCATGCCCCTCTCTACACAGATCCAGCCGACCCCAAAAAGAGCTCGGCTGACGAATCTGTACAGAAATATGAAAGGGCTGGAGTTCCGGTGCCGAAGATCGTGCTTGGAGTACCATTCTATGCGCATGTTTGGGGACAGGTTCCGGCCGCAAACCACGGGCTCTTTCAACCCGGGAAAGAGATTCCGCATGGTTACACTGATTACGGTAGTGGGCCAGAGGCCATGCTGAAAAACGGGTTCATCCGCTACTGGGACTCCGCGGCCTCGGTTCCGTATCTCTATAACGCAGACAAGCAGGTCTTCGTCTCCTACGATGACCCGGAGTCGCTCGCATTGAAATGCAAATATGTGCTCGCAAATAGGCTCAAGGGCATCATGTTCTGGGACTATGAGAGCGACACCACCGGAGAACTGCTCAACGCCGTCAATGACGGGCTTAAAAAGACTGTCGGCTCACAAGGCGGAAACCAATGACCACGACAGTATTTGCGCCATCCATCGCTGTGGAACGACAGCCTGTCAGCGCGCGCCTGGCCTCCATCGATATCTTCCGCGGCCTCACCATGACATTGATGATCTATGTCAATGAACAGTCCGAAGTCAGAGGATTGCCGTGGTGGAACTACCACATGAAGGCCAACATCGACGCGATGACCTATGTCGATATGGTCTTCCCCTTCTTCCTGTTCATTGTCGGTCTGTCAATGCCGCTCGCGATCGCAAGCCGGCTCAAGAGGAACCCATCTTTTCTTGCGCTGTGGGGGCATGTCGCGCTTCGAACCGCAAGCCTGATGACGCTCGGACTTATTCTGGCCAATGCCGACGACGGCGATGCTTCGCGAATGATCATCCGCCCCGCAGTGTGGGCAATTCTGGCCCTCACTGGCGCGGCTCTGTTCTTGAACGACTACGGCAAATCCAGCCGCCATGCAAAACTGATCGGCGGGCTTCGCATCTTCGGCCTGGTGCTGGTGATTGCCATGTTCGCGATCTTCCGGCACACCCCAAGCGACGGACACGCTGTATGGATTCAAACCGGTTACCCTGAGATTCTCGGCCTCATCGGCTATACCTACTTTGCCGTCGCCATCCTGTACATCCCCACGCGGCGCTGGCTCTGGGCTCCGCTGGCATGGTTCGTCGTGTTAATGGCGCTCAATGCCCTGACGGCCGCAAGGTGGGTCACTTTCACCGAACGTGTTCCCTACTGGTTCTGGCCATTCGACAATGGAGCGATGGCCGGAATCGCCTTCGCCGGCATTGTCACCTCAGTTATCTTTCTCGGGGCTCATCGCTGGCAATCGCTCGGCCAGAAGACATCTCTCGGCCTGTCGT
>CAWILB010000059.1:0-9059 GCA_963836635.1 uncultured Acidobacteriaceae bacterium
TCGAACGTGGAGTCTTCAAACATGACGTGCCTCCCGATGCGTGACTTGAGTAGCCAGGAACGGGAAGCGCGAGGTTGTGCGGACGCGATTTCGCGATGCCGCACCGCGCGTCAACTGGCGCGAGACGCTGAGTTCAAGGGCCGCCGCTCATCCCGATCAGTACCACTGTGCTTGTGTAGACACCGGGGCGCGATAAACTGTTCCAGCGTTGCAGAGAAATGTTGCGAAATCTCTCGTCGCGCATGAAACAGTCTATTTCAGTAGTCCAGGAGTCCAGGGCCTCACTATGAAACGGCTTCCTAAACTCATCCTTGCATTCCTAGCCGCGGGAGTCGCGGCGCAAGGTGCGCAGCCTCCGCAATCGAACGCGCCCGACCCGGCGGCCACGCTCAACTACATTCACACGAGCTGGGACTCGCTGACGCGGTCGGTGAACGATTGCGCCGCACTGGCCGACCCCAAGGTGAATGGAACTCCTGTGCTTTATCTGCCGGCCGAGATGCCGATCCCTGCTGAGATGACGGCCCTCGGTCAGAAGTGCCACGCGCGCGTGATGAATCTGCCGCGAAAGATTGCGAGGCTGGGCGACCTGACGCCGCAGGAACTTGCAACCGAGGGGCTGCTGTACCTTCCGGACCCCTATGTTGTGCCGGGTGGGCGATTCAACGAAATGTACGGCTGGGATAGTTATTTCATTCTTCTTGGGCTGGAGGCCGATCGTCACGAGGCTCTGGCCAAGGGGATCGTGGACAACTTTCTCTTCGAGGTGGATCACTACGGTGGCGTGTTGAATGCAAATCGGACGTATTACCTGACGCGCTCGCAGCCGCCGTTTCTCACTTCGATGATTCGCGCGGTGTATGAGAACAAGTCCAGCTTTGCCGCAACGCCCGAGGGTCGCGCGGAAGCAAATGCATGGCTGGCGCATGCCTATGAGATTGCCGAGAAGGACTACTCGACCTGGACGCGGCCCGAGCACAAGGCAGGCACGACAGGTCTGGCTCGCTACTACGACTATGGTTCGGGCCCGGTGCCGGAAATGGCCGACGCGAGCACGTATTACGTCGATGTGATTCGCTCGCTGGTCGAACACCCCACAACGGCGGAGAATGCGTTCCTGGTGAAGGGCTCGAAACATCCGGATGCGGCCGAGGCGACGCGATTGAAGCAGACAAGCTGCGACGTGAAGGTGAGCGCGGTTTGCATGCGGGCATGGTTCGGCGGATACAGACTTACCCGCGATTTTTTTGTGGGGGACCGGGCGATGCGCGAGTCGGGATTCGACACCAGCGACAGGTTCGGGCCGTTCTCAGGCGCCACGCATCACTATGCGCCGGTGTGCCTGAACAGCCTGCTCTACCGCTACGAGCGGGACCTGGCGCATTTTGCTCATCTGCTGGGCAACGCCAGGGAAGCTGCTCATTGGGACCTGCTGGCAAATCGGCGGTATGCGGCGATCCAGCGTTATTTGTGGCGGCCGAAGGAAGGCGTGTTTGCCGATTACGATTTTGTGCACGCGCGCGGGTCGGACTACACATTTGTCACTTCGCTTTATCCGCTGTGGGCGGGAGCGGCCACGCGCGAAGAGGCCAACCAGGTTGAGGCGAAGCTGAATGAGTTTGAGCGGCCCGGAGGGCTGTCAACCAGCAACACGAACACCGGGCTGCAATGGGATGAGCCTTACGGGTGGGCGCCGACCAACTGGCTTGCAGTCGCGGGGCTGGAGGATTTTGGATTCAGGGCCGATGCCGCGCGAATTGCGAAACACTTTGACGAAACTGTGGACAACGGATTCGCCGCCGACGGGACGATTCGCGAAAAATACAACGTCGTGACGGGAAACGCTCAGGTGAAGGTGAGCACGGGATATACCGAAAACGTTATCGGTTTTGGCTGGACGAACGCGGTGTATTTGAAGTTCAAAGAACTTGCGACTGAACCGGGGCCGGCTAACTAAGTCCCAAGAGCCGAGCCCCCGCATTGGTTTGCGGGGCTCAGTTTGACAGATGGAGTTGTTCGCACAACTGCTACTCCGGAATATCCACCGTCTGGTTCACGTTGAATGTGCCTGCGATCGTCGGGGCGCCAGTATCGGGCTGGCCGCCGCCAATGCTGACGGTGTAAGCGCCCCCCGCAATGATGGGTTGACCAACATCGGTCACCATGCTCATGTCGCGCGGTTTCAGGGTGAACTTCGCCTGCGTTGAAGCGCCTGGTTCGAGATGAACACGGCTGAATCCACGCAGCGCGATGCGCGGCGCACCGGCAACGTCAGGGAATTTGAGGTAGAGCTCGGCCACTTCGTCGCCGGCAACCGCGCCGGCGTTGGTGACGGTCACTTCGGCCTCGAGCGAGTCGCCCGCGTTGATGGGTGCCATTGGCAGCTTGAGATCGCTGTAGGCGAACTTTGTATAGCTCAAGCCGTACCCGAACGGGAAGAGCGGCTTGCCGCGGAAATATCGGTAAGTGCGATTCTCCATCGAGTAGTTTTCAAAATGCGGCAGTTGGTCAATGCCGGTGTAGAAGGTCACGGGGAGCCGGCCTGCAGGGTTGTTCTTGCCGCTGAGCGTCTCAGCGATTGCGGTTCCGCCCTCTTCGCCGGAGTACCAGGATTCGACAATGGCGTTGGCGTGCTCCTTCTCCCAATTCACGGCGAGGGCACTGCCGTTCATGAGGACGACGACGAGGGGTTTGCCGGCGGCCGCGACGCCTTTAACGAGCTCTTCTTCAGGTTCGGGCAGGTCGATGCTGGTGCGGTCTCCGCCCAGGAAGCCGGGCTCCGTGACGGGCATCTCTTCGCCTTCGAGCTCGCTGGTGATGCCCACGACGGCGATTACGACATCGGCCTTGCGCGCGGCCTCAACCGCTTCAGGCGAGGCGCCCTCTACAACTTTGGCCCAGATGAGACTGGCCGATGGCTTGCTGTTGGGGCCCATCATGCCGAAGCCGTAGGTGACATGGATGGCGACCTTGCGGCCCTTTTCCAGGTGAACCCGGCCCAGCCTGCTGGCGTCACCGAATTGCTGGGCGACGCGCTTGTCATCGACGGTGAGCATGCCAAAGCCATTGGCCTTGATGCCGAGCAGGTAGTCGCCGGTCTCAGTGGGTGTGATGTAGCCGGACCACTGCACCATGAGCGGCGTTTTGCCCTTTGCCTCGGCGGGCAAACTGTCGGCGCTCAGGTCGACTGTGGGCTCCACGCGCGAAGTGATCGGCGTGGGATTGCCTTCGCGCCTGAAGCCCTGGCCGTAGTCGGCCTTGAGGCCGGGCTTTCCGTCAGGCGTGGTGAACAGGCTTGCGGGCATGGGATCGCCGTGCTGGTTCAGAAACTGGGTGCCGGGCACATACGTGATTTTGGCGTTGGGGAACTCGGACTTCGAGCCCCTCCATAAAGCTGACGATCTTGTCTGGGGTTCCGTTGTAGTTGCCGAGCAGGACGCGGGTCTGGTCGGCAAGGGGCCCCACCACGGCGATGTTCTTCACCTCCGGCTTGAGCGGGAGGACTCCATCATTCTTGAGCAGCACCATTGATTCTTCGGCAACCTTGCGAGCCAGTGCGCGGTGCTCGGGACTGGCGAGTTCCTTCTCGTCGATCTTGCTGTAGGGATCCATGTCGGGCGGGTCGAACATGCCCAGTTTTATGCGCGCGGTGTAGAGACGGATGAGGGCCGTGTCGACGGCGCTTTCAGGCAGGTAGCCCTGCTGCACGGCGTCGATGTATGCGTGGTAGTCCTGGTCGCCTTTCACGTCGTCGCCGCTGGTGATGCACTCGTTGTCCATGCCGCGAATGAGCGAGATGGCCGAGGCCTGTGGCTGGGTGGGGCGGTAATGATGGCCGCTCGAAAATATCCCCAACAGCGCCGCAATCGGAGACAACGTAGCCCTTGAAGCCCCACTTGTTGCGGAGCTGATCGATGAGCGTGAACTCGTTGGCGCATGCGGGCTGGCCGTTGATGGCGTTGTAGGCGCACATCACAGAGCCGGCGTGGCCCTCAGTAACAGCGGCGCGGAATGCGGGCAGATAGGTGTCCAGCTCGTCGTGCTTGCTTACGTCTACGTCGGCCAAGTGGCGGGTGGGCTCAGGACCGGAGTGGACAACAAAGTGCTTGGGCGTCGAGATCACGCGGTAATGGTTAGGATCGTCGCCCTGCATTCCCGTAACGAATGCGACGGCCATGCGGCCGGTGAGGAAAGGATCTTCGCCGTAAGTTTCCTGTCCGCGGCCCCAGCGTGGGTCGCGGAAGATGTTGATGTTGGGAGCCCAGAAGTCGAGGCCGTGGAAGAACAAAGCGCCTCCAGAGCGGGCGGCCTGCATATGGATGATGCGGGCCTCGGTGCCGATGACGGTGGCCATCGAGTGAATGAGCGGGGTATCGAAGGTGGAGGCCAGGCCGACGGGCTCGGGAAACTCGGTCACTCCCCCAACTGCGACGCCGTGGAGAGCCTCGCTCCACCAGTCGTACGCAGGAATGTTGAGCCGCGGAATGGCGCGCGAGTGATTCACTAGCTGGCTGGCCTTTTCCTCGATGGTCAAGCGATGCACCAGGTCGGCGGCACGCTGCTGAGGAGTCAGGTTGGTATCGAGATAAGCGGGCTTCGCAGTATCCTGCGCCAAGGCGCTCAAAAAAGTTCCGAATGCAACGACAGCAATCGCAGCCAGACGTGTTTGAATTCTCATGATTCCTCTCGAGGGTCGCGGATGGTTTGCCCGCAGGCGTTTTGAAGCGGCAGAAAACCTTTACAGCTACCGGGGGCTAATTTAAGAGACGTGCAAGTTGGCTGTCAAGTTGGAGAAGGTGCGTGGAAAATCGTTTTACACGAGAAGAGGCATAGAATGTAACCCTTCCTTATCACCTACCGTAATTGCCAGTAGAAGGAACAAGTGAAATGCCGGAAAGTTCAAAGAACGTGGTGGACCGATTCCGGCAGGGCGACGAGGATGCTTTTGAAACGCTGTTCCGGCAGCATCAGGCCACAGTCTACCGCTGGATTCTGCGCGTCGTACGCGACCATGGAGCGGCTGAGGATCTAACAGTTGAGACGTTCTGGAGAGATCTACAGGACCCGTGCGCGATTTGACGCGACCCGGGAGTTTGAGCCGTGGGCGAGGCGGATTGCGACGCATACTGCGTTGGACTGGCTGCGCACACGCAAGCCTGAATGCGAGTTAATGCCGGAACTGGCTGCGGGGCTGACCATGCCGGGCCTGCGGCCGATCCTGGAGTGACAGCGGAGATTCGGGTGAAAACGGCGGAGGCATTTGCACGGCTGCCGGTTAAGCTCCGCGTGACGGCGCTGCTGGCAGTGGTAGAGGGGCAGTCACACAAGGGAGCGGCCGAGGCTTTGGGAATTACCGTGGCGGCAGTGAAGTTGCGCGTGTTTCGCGCATTGAGATTGTTAAGAAAGGACCTGGAAATGCAGGGCATCAGACCATGACACAGACCAACCATAATGGAAACGACGAATCGGAGCGGATGAAGCAGTTGTTGCAGGCTGCAATGCCGCGCATCGCTCGACATGCGGAGCCGGCTCGGGATTTGTGGCCGGATGTGCTGAAGCGGATTGGCCGCGAACCGGCCAGGGTTCCGTGGTTTGACTGGGCCTTGGCGGGGGGACTGGTGGCGCTCGTGGCGGCGTTTCCAAGCGCGATTCCGGTGATTTCTCTACTACCTGTGAAAGAGACAGGGGGCAGGGAACAGGGCACAGACAATGAAGGCTTTATATCAGGCGCCACTTTACGGCTTGGTGAAAAAGGGCATCGGATCGGCGTTTTGTATCAGGGCACGAGTTTACTCGTGCCGCGAAAGCCTCCCTCTCAAAGTCGGGCTTTAGCCCCTGCCGCCTCTCGCGCCCGCTGGATAACTTTTCAGCAAGCTCTTTACTCGTGCCAGACAATGGCAAACAGATTTTCAGGGGCTTCAGCCCCGGAGGGACGCTTCAAGAGACGAATAGGCCGAGAGGCTGCAATGGAGGGATTATGAAGACACATCCGTATTTGAGGGCGTATCTGGCAGGAGTATTTCTTCCGACGCTGATACTGCCGCTGTTGTTGACGGCATTTTTTGTGGCGCGAATGGCAATTCAGGAGCCGTTTCCGTTTGAGCGGGGACTGGTGTTTCCCATGGCGCTGGTGCCGGCGCTTTGGGGATTGTGGAATGTGCTGTGGCTGGGCACGCAGGCCCGAATTCACCAGCCGCTTGGAATTCACGGCGCTGTGCTGCCTTTTGTCTTGCTGCCGGCCGGAACAGCCATGGCACGCTGCCTGGGGATAATTGAGCTGGGCGCGAGCAGCGTCACATGGTTTCACTCCATCACCATTCCTTATACCGTGATCGCCGCATGTTTTCTTGGCGCGCTGGTGGCTTACTACCTGGTATGGAAATACATTGTCGGTTTTTTGAACCGGACGCTGGGAATTGCGTAATAGATGCCAGGGCTTGTTCACTTTGTGCGAGCGGCAGGCCCTGAAAGGTGAATTGCGAAGGCCGCCGGGGATCGAGATTCCGGCGGCCTTTTTGTCAGTAATCCGAAGAGGCGTCTTCGCGAGGGGCCTGGACGATGCGCTTCAGGTCGCCTGGGGCAAGCCAGTTCAGTTCGCAGTTTTCACAGGCTGCAATCACGCCTCCCCCGCCACCAGCGTAGAAGTGCACATCCATTGAACGACGGCAATTCGGGCAGGCAACTTGTAGTTTCAACTCCTCGGGGTCGGGAGGTGACGCAATCTCGGTTTCGACGGCCTTCGAGCGCAACTGCTCGACGAGATCGCCAAAAGACCCCATCGGAACCAGCATGCTGCCGCATCGGTTGCAGGCGCGGAGTTCAATGCGGTCAAGAGTGGCATTCCATAGAGGAATCGAGCAGACGGGGCAAACGGGACCAGTGGTGAGCTCTTCGAGGAAAACCACACCCGAGTCAGTCGGCTTGGGGATGACGACGGTTCTGCAGTAATCGCAGCGCAGGCTGGCGTTACCTGCCGTGAGGCGCATTGGTGCTCCGCACGATGGACAGTTCATTGCTGTTTTCCGCACTCCGGGCAGAACTTTGCGCCCGCCGGAACGGGTTTGCCGCAATCAATGCAAAACTTGGCGGCAGAAGCTGCTGGGGCCGGAGCTGCGGATGACGAACGGGTCACGGAAGAGGCGGCCTGCCCCATCATCGCCTGCGCCATCGCGACGCCTGCGCCGAGACCAACTCCCAATCCTGCTGTTCCGCCGGGGTTCTGCGCGGCTTCTTCGAGCGATTCGGCGGCTTCAAACTGCGTGAGCTGGCCGACGTCTCCCACCATGCCCATGCCGATGCGCTGATCGAGCATCTTCTGAAGATCGTCGGGCAGCGATACGCTTTCGACAACAAACTGATCGAGTTCGAGGCCAAGATGTGCCGAATCCGGGCTTGACGGCGTCGGCAATTTTGGCGGCAAGAGCGGACTGATTGGCGGCCATGTCGAGGAACGAGACGTCGCTGGTGGCAAATACGCCGGCCATGCGCTCCACAATCATTGTGCGCAACTGGTTTTCGAGGTCAGCGGCAAGGTAACGCTGGCGGGTGCCGCTCACCTGGGTGAAGAAGACGTGCGGATCGGCGACGCGGTAAGCGTAGTTGCCATAGGCGCGCAGGCGGACATGCACCGAATTCCTTGTCGCGAATGGTGACCGGCGTGGCCGTGCCCCACTTCTGGTCGATCTGGAGGCGGGTGGAGAAGAAGTAGACGTCGGACTTGAACGGCGATTCGAAGTCCTTGCTCCAGTTCATGAGGTCGGTAAGGATGGGCAGGTTACGCGTGTTCAGCGTGTGCAGGCCGGGGCCGAAGACGTCGGCGATTTTGCCTTCGTTGATGAAGGCCGCCATCTGGGTTTCGCGAACGGTGAGCTGGCCGCCGTTCTCAATCTCCATGTCCTGCATGGGGTAGCGATACGACAAAATGCCGTCTTCGCTCTCATTCCACTGAATGACGCTGATGAATTGCTTTTTGAAAGAACTGTCCGAGGGTCACGATTCCTCCACGAAGGGATGGTAGCACTGGCGCTTGTCATGCACGTGACAAAAAGACTGGAAGGTCTCTCTTCTGCAATATGCGACTATGCTCCCGGATGGAAGAAGTTGCCCAGACCTGCGCGTTCTGCGTGCGCCGCCATCGCGGATTGGATTTCGAGAGCGAGGGCGAGAGCAGTGCGGCCCTGGCGTGCAGTCACTGCGGGCTCGGTGCGGTTGCGAACTGCGTCGAGAAACGAGAGAATCTCAAGGCGGAGCGGTTCGCCGGGAGCCACTTCAGGCTTCGAGAACGATAGGCCTGGAGTAGGCCCGGAAGCAGGGCCGGCAGGCGCGTTGAGTTGCGCGGCCAGCTGGGCAACAACGGCAGGGTCGATTCCAGCCATGCGAGCGAACTGAGCGATCATCGCGGGATCAACCTTGCTCAAGTCGAAAGTGCCCGCGCCGATGGCGGCAACGATGTGCGCCGGGATCATCGCGCGGACGTTGGCCGGCAACGCAGCGAGCAAATCGTGTGGGGCGGCGGGCGTATCTTCGATGCGGATCACCAGGACGTCGCGGCGGGCGTAGTCGATGGAGACGTATTGGCGTGGTTCAAAGAAGCGGAGCTTGCGCACGCGTTCGGTGGAGACGCGGGAAGCGGTGAAGTTGGCCACGCAGCCCGACTCGAATTCCACGCGGACGTTGGCGATGTCGACCTTAGGCGAAAGAATGGGCAGGCCCACGGCGCGCACTTCGCGGACCGGAGAGGCGGCGAAGGTGAGAACGATATCGAGGTCGTGGATCATGAGATCGAGAACCACGTCGACGTCGAGCGAACGAGGAGTGAAGACGCTGAGGCGGTGCGCCTCAAAAAACATGGGGCGCTTGAGTTGTTTAGCGACAGCGAGAACGGCCGGATTGAAGCGCTCAAGATGGCCGGGCTGAACAATTCGTTCCGCGCGTTCGGCACGGGCGATCAGTTCGTCTGCCTCGGCGAGATTCGTGGCGAGGGGTTTTTCAACCAGAAGGTCGATGCCGGCGGCGAGCAGTTCAGAGGCGACCGCGTGGTGATGCACGGTCGGCACAGC
>CAWILB010000060.1:0-25346 GCA_963836635.1 uncultured Acidobacteriaceae bacterium
CGGCGATCGGCATCCCGGGCGCGGTCGCGCAGAGCGCCCCGAACGGCTCGTTCATCGGCTCGGGATCCTGCTTCTACTGGCTGCACACGCACGCCGCCGACGGGATCGTGCACATCGAGTCGCCGGCGCAGCGCACGTACACGCTCGGCGAGTTCTTCGACGAGTGGGGGCAGCCGCTAGGGCCATCCGCGGCCGGGCCCGCGCATGGGCACGTCACCGTGCTCTACAACGGGCAGGTGTTCAAGGGGAACCCGCGGGATGTTCCGCTGACGGCGCACGCGCAGATTCAGCTGGAGGTCGGCACCCCGCTGGTGGCGCCCGAGTCGATCTCCTGGGCGGGCACCGGGCTCTGATCAGGCTCGGGCCGGTCCGGGTCCTTGCGCTTGACGGGCGGGGCGAAGGCCAGGCCAGCGGCAGCACAGGCGAACGGGAGGACCGGAATCAGGTACCGGTAGTCGAAGTCGGCGACCGCGATCGGGGTGACCAGCAGCGCCACGGCGGTGATCCACGGCAGCATGCTGGTTCCCCGGACCTGCCAGCGCAGCCGCAACGCCCGCCGCGCCGGCCAGCCCCGCCGCCGTACGCCGACCACGCCACCGAGGCCGAGCAGGAAGATCACCGCGAGTAGGGGACCCCACGTGTAAAAGACGCGGGTGTAGGCAATCAGGGGGTAGGCGAAGATCTTGTCGACCACGCCGGGCTGCTGGCGGCCGTAGTTCATCCAGTCGCCGTATGCGGTGCCGCCTTGAATCCACAGTTCTGCGGGTTCGGTCCGGCGGGAGCGTGTCGTACGTCGCCGTCTTGTAGTGCGCGTGGAAGCTGTAGTAGAACGTCGTGCCGGACCTCGGGTAGGCGATCCGCGGGAAGCCGAACGACAGCAGCGTGCCCTTCACGACCGTCTTCGCGTAGTCCAGCGGCTGCGCCTCAACCGCGTGGATCGCGAAGGAGGTGAGCAGCCTGTTGTCTGCGGGCTGACCGGGCCGCCGTGCGGATCTTCAGACCTGGTGGACTTCCGGGGCGTGCCAGATGAAGTTGCCGGGCGGGGTCCGGTTGATGAGCGGCTGGGTCGGGCAGACCTCGACTTCAGCGCCCGTGGGCTTGATGCCCGCGCAGTCGGCGAACGACGACACGCGGCCCCACAGGTAGAAGCCGGCGGACATGGTCATCCCGTACTGCCCCGTCCGGGCGTGGAACCAGCTCGCGTAGCGCCCGACCGGGACCAGGAACCCGACGCACATCACGACCGCCGCCACCCAGCCGCGCAGGCTTCCGCCAGCCGCGGACCAGCAGGAACAGCGGGAAGATGATCAGCACCACCGCGCCCTCGGTCCGCACGATCGCCGCGTAGCCGACCAGCAGCCCGGCGATGAGCGCCACCCACCAGGGTTCCGCGCCACAAGAGGAGCGGCATGGCGACCATCAGCAGGAACGTGAACAGCGCCTCGGTCATGATCAGGTGCTCGTCCTCGATCAGGTACCCGTCGAGCAGCACCGGCAGGGACGCGATCGTCGCCCACCTCTTTGAGACGCCGTTGCGGCGCAGCAGCGCGTAGATCATGACCGCGTCGGCCAGGCCCATCAGGTGCTGCAGGACCGCCACCAGGGTCAGGCTGTGCAACGGCAGCAGCGCCGCAGGAACAGCGAGTAGCCGGTCGACTTCGACAGGTTCGGCTGCGGCCGCAGCGCCGCGCCGAGGTAGATGTAGGAGTCCCCGTCGAACCACAGCGCTCCCGGGTAGCCGAGCACCGCCAGCAGCCGCAGCACGGCGCCGACGCCGAGCGCTATCGAGAAGAGCTTGTTCTCTCTCGCTAGCGTGGTCAGGCGCGACACGGCACTCACGGCCACGATCTTATCGGGGCGAATCAGTCTGCGTGGCCGCGACGCGGCTATGACGCCTCTACAGCGCGGGCCAGATCGCGGATGCGGTCTCCGCCGCCGTCCGGCGGGGGCGGTCGCGGCCAGCCGCGTTCGGCCTGATGAGCAGCGTGGTCACGGTCAGCCAGAGGGCGGCGAACAGCAGGCGGTCGCTGCCTTGTGCCCGGACGGGAACGCCGAGGTGGGCAGGCGCGAGTCGAGGTGCGGGACGTCCGGCCGCGGGCGCTTGACCACGGCCGCGATCGTCAGGAAGGCGCCAAGTTCGCCGGACATCACCACGGTGAGGAAAACCGCCGGCCGCCAGCGCCGGGTGACGGCGACGAACACCACGCGGGCGTAGGGGTGAGAGCAAACCAGTGCGGGATCGTGAAGTACCCCGTGGGGGTATGCGGACGCGCGGTCACGGTCCGCCGGGACCCGGGCGTCGCGGCGGACTCGCAGGCCGCAGGACCAGGGCGCTGCCAGCGGGGGGTGAGCCGCGAATGTATGCCCGGCGACACCGGCTGCCGTATGAGGTCGGTGGCCCCCTGACCTCACAAGATGAGGCCTGTGGGCCACAGACCTCAAACCCTGCCGCAGCGGCAGGGCGTAGTGAACCACATGGCGCATGCAGAAACCGGACATCAATAACTTGATCCCCGACGAGGCCTATGTCAGGCGGTGAACCCGGAATCGCGTAGCTCTTCGTTGGCCCGCAGGCTCCGGTAGCGGGTGGCGTCGCAGCGCCATGAGTCCGCTTCGGGCAGCAGGACGAACCGGGTGATGGAAGGCTGGCGGCCCTCGTGGTCTAGGCCGGCCCGACGTTGCGCAGCGGGATCGCCAGGTAGACGACCCCCGCGTCCTGCACGGCCGGAGCCTGCCCGCTACCTACCGGGAAGACCCGGCCGTCGGCGAACTGGACGCTCTCGGCCAGGTCATCGGGCCCGGCCGATGCGAGCACGGGACGCTGCCCGGCCAGCCGGACCCGTTCCGCGATCCGGGTGCTGCGCGCCGACGCTCTTACCGAGACGAACGTCGCGGCGGCCAGGACGAGCGGGACCAACGGCGGTACGATGTCGGCCAGCGTCACCCAGGCGGTCACGTGCGGGTGGCGGCCCGGCCCGGCTGGCCGCGACCATCACGCCACCATGACTGGTTCATTCGGAGAACCGGTTTCGTGCGCACAGCACTGGGCAGTGAGCCGGACGATCTGGAACCGAACGCCCAGGAGAAGTTAATGACGGATCAAGAGAAAAAGTCATGTCGAGGTCAAGAACGACGACGGACCGCCGCGGTGGCGGAGGTGACGACCGACAAGGGCCCGGAAGGCACAGTCCGGGCGTCGATGTACGCGAAAGGCGAGCACGTACGGCCCGGTGACCGGACTAGCCTGGTCGATGCCGTCATGGACCTGCCGGAGGTCCAAGCGAGCAGCCGCGTGGAGGCCACCGTCCCGTTCGGCGACGCGGAGTCGGTCGAGCGCCTTCGGGAGCGCACGGACGACACGGACACTCCGGACGGCGGGCGCCACCACGCTAGTTGATCTGCGCGGCTCTTGATGCTGTATCATTGCCAAAGTCTGCCCTCGTCAGCCCGGTGAACGCTTTGCCGACGCGGGTTGCCGAGCAGCCTGCAATCCCGAACCGGCCAGGGAACGAAGATGCGACATCGGGCAGGCGATAGGCAAGACGCCCGGCGCGGTGATTTGAGACTCGAGAGCACGCAAGGATGACCTATCCGACTTACAGCATCGTCATTCCGGCCTACAACGAGAGCGGGCGCATCCCTGCCACGCTGCATTCGGTTCTCGAGTGCATTCATGCGCACCACTGGAACGCCGAGGTCATTGTTGTCGACGACGGCTCGCGCGACTCGACCGCCGAGCTGGTGAAGGCTGTCGCGGCCAAATCGCCGGAGGTGCGGCTGATTCAAAACCCCGGTAATCGCGGCAAGGGTTACAGCGTGCGCAATGGCATTCTGCAGGCTCTGGGCGAAGTTGTGATGTTCACCGACGCCGATCTCTCGGCGCCAATGGAAGAGGCCGAGGGGTTGTTCAAGGCCATTGCCGATGGGGCCGACATTGCCATCGGTTCGCGTTGGCTCGAGACCAAGCGGCAGACCATCCGCCAGCCGCTCTACCGGCAGTTCTTCGGACGGTGCTTCAACGCCGTCACGCGCATGATTATGGGACTGCATTTTGCCGATACCCAGTGCGGCTTCAAGGCCTTTACCCGCGCCGCGGCGCAGACGGTCTTTCAGTTGCAGACCATCGAGCGCTGGGGCTTCGATCCGGAGATCCTGTTCATCGGCCTCAAGCGCGGCTACCGCATTGACGAGGTCCCGGTGAGCTGGGCTCACGACGAGCGCTCGCGTATGAGCTATCTGAAGGACGGCATGCGCATGCTGCAGGATATTGCCGTCGTGCGCTGGAACGCGCTGCTCGGCCGCTACGGCCGCCAGGTGGAGCGCATCCACCGCCCGCGCCTGGCCAAGTAAGTTGCCTGCTGGCGGGGTAGATTCTCATCAGGAAAACTCTCGGCCCCTAAACTAATCGCTCCGCACTTCCGTCCCACTCTCTGAGGCCCGTAACATTGGCCGCTGTTCTTGTCACGGGACCGTATTGAAGGCGGCGCTTACCTTCGGTTTGATCGTTGGATAAGCGCACCAGGAGGCAATTCGAATGATGCGTAGATTCTTGCTCGCCGTCACTGTTCTGGCGCTGGGCTCCGTTGCCGCGCTGGCAGCGGACTTTAACGGGAAGTGGTCTGCAACCGTGGATGGAATGCGCGGTCCGCAGAACGTTACCTTCAACTTCAAAGTGGATGGCGCGGCGCTCACCGGCGCCGTGACCACACCGCGCGGCGATACCGATATTTCGAACGGCAAAATCGACGGCGATACCATCAGCTTTGACACGGTGATCAATTTCAATGGCAATTCGTTCACCATCAGCTACAAGGGAACGATTGACGGCGACACCATCAAGTTCAGGCGCAGCTTTCCCGCGGGTCCCGACGGCCAGCCTCGTCCTCCGCAGGAGTTCACGGCCAAGCGCGGCGACGCAGCGCCTGCACCGGCGCCGGCGGCTCCGCCCGCGCCGCAGCAGTAGCGGTTTTCTTCCTGGACCCGGTTTTCAATTCTAGCGCTCGCGTCTCTTACCGGCCGCCAGAATTCGGAACGCCGTTCTCCAGAACGGCTGTATTGAGGGCCTCTCGGCCCTCAGAGACTTCAACGTGACGTCTCGTGATGCAGTCGTGGGACGGCGGAGTATGGCAGTCTGCATTGAGCGCCGGAGTTACTTGTATAATTGCAAAAATATAACTACAATATTGTTGTGTCCGGAATCCGGTTCGAATGGGATGAGGTGAAGAACCTCTCCAACCATCGAAAGCACGGCGTCAGTTTCGAGGAGGCCAGTAAGGTGTTTCTTGACCCGCTCTTCGTCTCAGTGAAGGATCGCGTCGAGAATGGCGAGCAGCGCTGGCAAACATTTGGCGAGGTTGAGGGTTGTTTGCTTCTGATGGTCGCGCATACCGTCATGGAAGTGGATGAGCATGGTGAGACGGTTGAGGTGATGCGAATCATCTCGGCCCGGCACGCATCGCGAAAGGAGAGACAACGTTATGAAGACGAAAATCGTTAGTTACACGCCCGAAACGCTGCCGCCCCTTACGGAGGCGCAGATCGCCAACCTTAAGAGACTTGCGGCGCGTCCTGACAGCGAGATCGACTTTAGCGATGCCCCCGAGTTGACCGATGAGCAGTGGAAGAGGGCCGAGCGCGGCCGTTTCTATCGCCCGGTGAAGCGCCAGATCACGGCGCGCGTGGATGCCGATGTGCTCGAGTGGCTCAAGTCGCACGGCAAAGGCTATCAGTCGCGCATCAATGCGATTTTGCGTAGAGAGATGCTGGCAGCGCATAAGACAGGGGCTGCGAAATAAGAGAGCAAACTGGCGGGGAATTGGAGGCTGCCTCTTGAGGTCCGTGCTCTCCCAGGTCTCAGAGGCGAGACCTGGGGCACCCAGTTTTGTCGATTATTGAAACTGGGCCACCCGCCAACTGCCTGAGTGGATGCGTCACAGACAGTTCGATTCTCCGTCCCCGGTCCCCAAAGGCGAGGGACCGGGGGCACCCTCAACTTGAAAATGTACGGTATCAGACTAGGGCCACCCGCCAGAGACTTCCATTGAGCTTCGTGGTAGTTTCTTTCGCCCGCTGAAGCGGGCTGCGGCAGTTATTGTGGGCTCGGACCCCAGGCTTGCGCCTGGGGCTAGCGTATTTCGCCCGCGTTGCGGGCTTTGCCGGCAACGTTCGGCTGCGCGCAGGGTAGCTACTTTACGTCCTATAACAATTCGTTCGGGCCCGTCGAGTTTTTCCGCAGGCTTGTGAAGCCCTCCGGCTTCGAATCAGGCTTTTTGGGCCCGGCTAAACAGCTTGGTGAAAGAAGTGATTCCGCAAGCGCCAAAAGCAGCAGGGGCTAAAGTCCGGCATTGGAAAAGAAGCGCTTGTGGCCCGACTAAAGTCGTGCCCTTATTGCAAAACCGAACTCCGCAGGTCTTTTTCACCAAGCTGTAAAGCGGCTCCCTTGTTACAAGACCATTTTGGTCTGCTCGCTGATGGGTTTTCAGCAGCCCGCCTAGCCGCTGAAGGCACTGTCTGCCTTTTCGCCGCCTTTCGAGCCGGGAAGAACGCCTTCGCTGGCCAGGATCCGGTATAGTGTCGACCGGCTGATGTGGAGCTGCTGGGCCGCGCGGAGCTTGTTGCCGCGGTTGAGGTCGAGCACGTATTGCACGTGGTGGCGAATGACGTCATCGAGCGCCAGGTTGCCGAGTTGCGCGGCGGATTGCGGCGCTTGCTGCACTTGAGAGCCGTCGGGAATGGCGAGGTCGGAGACGCGGATCACGCCGTTCACGGCTTCGAGCAAGGCCGTCTCAAGCACGCTGGCCAGCTCGCGCACGTTGCCCGGCCAGTTGTGTTGCAACAACCGCGCGAGGGCGCCGGGACCCAGCAGAACAGGGCGTTGCTGGTAGCGATCGCAGAGCCGCTCGATCAATCCCTGGGCGAGTGGCGCAATGTCTTCGCGCCGCTGCCGCAGCGCAGGAATTCCGAAGCGGATCGCGGTCAGGCGGAAGGCGAGATCGGGCAGAATCAATCCCTGGCCGGCCATCTGCCGCAGTGAAGTCTCAGATGAAGTGACAACGACGGCCTGGCCCGGAGGACGATCTTGCAGGGCCTTCAGGACTCCGAGCAGAAGCCCTTGCCCCGGCGGCGCCAGAAGATCGACGCGATCCAGATACGTGAATCCGGCCATCGCGGCGGGGTTGGCATCCGTGGCCAGCCACTCGCGCGCATCGCGCCGCTGATAGACTCCAGCAGCCAACTGCGACCGACTGAATATGTAGCGCGCCAGGGTCTGCTTGCCTGAACCGTGCTCGCCTTCGATGGTGGCAACCTGCAGATGCGGAGCGGCCATTTCGGCCTGCATCAGCAGCTTGCGCCATGCAGCACTCACACCCACCACGTCATAGGCGCGCGGCGGCTCCATCTCGACAAGCGTCAGTCCGGAACCTGACGACTGAGGCTGATATTGAACGGCGCTTTGCATCGATCCCTATTTGCCTCGCCTTCGTGCCCGTCTGCGTGCCTGGTCTTCGCGGCCTGGTAGGGCTACCTGAGCCGACACGGTTTTCATCGGCGTTCGGCAATAAAACTTGAGGGTGGAAAACTCACCGTTGCTCCTCATCCCACACCGGCGCGGCGGCTGACGCGCGCCGCCGCTCGATAGCACTCAAGTTATACTCAATACATTCTTTCGATCGGCTTGATTTTGTTGCCTGTTCCGGAGCTCTGACTCGTTCCTGGATTGCCCATCTGCGGAGTTTGCTTCTTGGGTCGACGCCTCAAAATCCTGTTTTACGCTGCGTGGCTGGCGTTCATCGCAGTATTCGCCGCTCTCCACGCCGTGCATCTTGGCGCCGATTTCCCCAACCACACTGTCTGGTACGGAGACTGGGCCAAATATACCGACGAGGGGTGGTACTCGAACGCCGCCGTTCGCGCCCATCTCCTCGGTAACTGGTATCTGCCAGGCGACTTCAACCCCGCGGTTGCATTACCGGTGTGGCCCTTCTTCGAATGGATCCTGTTCTTCTTCACCGGCGTCTCGCTGGTGGCCGCGCGCGCGCTTGCCGTTGCGGGATTCTTTTTGAATCTGCTGCTCAGCTACCTGCTGGTGCGCACCTCGGGTTCGCGCTGGGTGGCGCTTCTGGCGCTCACCTTGCTCGTGACCAGCCCATTTCTTTATTGCTTCAGCCGGCTGGCGGTTCTTGAGCCGTTTCTCACGGTTTTCACGCTGGCCGCGCTCAACATTGCCGTGCGGCTGTCGCGCCTGCGCAGGCCGGTGTGGGGCGCTGCCGCTGTCGGCGTGCTTTTCGCAGTGATGATGCTTACCAAAACGTATGCGCTGTTTTTGCTTCCGGCGCTGGCGTGGGCGGTTGCGCTGCCGCTCAGAGACCGCAGGCCAACCGCAATCAAGTGCCTGCTGGCCGCGGGCGCAGCATTTGCTGCCGGATATGGCGCATGGCTTGCTCTCGTTGTCAGCCGCGGACTGCTAGGCGATTTCAAGCTCATATTCTCCATCAACCACTATCCCCGCCCGCGCGGGTTTTACTGGCCGCTGGTCAGCTTTTGGTGGTCGTTCCACGGCGGACTCTGGGCCGATGAAGTACTCATTCCCCTGGCCGGCATCCTCATCCTTGCCGCGCTCGTGGCTGCACTGGTTGGCTGCCTCGCTCACACCAATACTGTTGCAGAGTGTTTCGCCGGATTCGCTCGGCGGCTATTGCTCGACCCCGTGTTTGGCGCGTCGGTCATTGCCGCCGCGGGAACAATTGCATTCATGACGTACCAGAACCACCCCCAGCCTCGCTACTTTACGCTCACCGCGATCTTCTGCTTTTTTGTGATTGCGCTGGGCGCTGGGGCGCTTTTTGAGCAGCTCAAGAAATCGAACGGAACTGCGCGGTTATTGATGGCGGGCGCGGGCTCCACGGTGATTGCGGTTGCGCTTGTTGCCGCGGCCGCCAATGGCGCACAAATCCTCATATACGTGGCGCATCCCGAGTACACTTTTGCCGATGCCGCCGACCGTCTCGTTCATTACATCGACACGCACCCCAACGGCCGCCGCCTGCTTGTCTCCATCAGCGGCGATCAGATTATGCTTGCCACCCGCCTGCCCGCCATCTGCGACGATTACGGCACGATGCCACTGGCCTCCAGACTCGACCTCCATCAGCCCGGCTGGTTCGCCTCGTGGAACGATATCGAACCGGCCACGCTTGAAGACCTGCACACCCGCTATTGGCTCGAGCAGGTTGCCGCGTATTCCGCCTTCGACGACTCCGACCGCGATCGCATCATCCTCTTCAAGCTGCATCCGCTTGCGGGCGGCACGGTCCGCGATGCCGGCAGTCAAAACCTGCGCCTCAAATTGCCCGATGACAGATTCGATGTCGATGTTGAATAACGCGGCCCATGCCATGTCCATCAGTAGGCCGTCGTGCGTGTGCGACAATCCACAACAGGCCGGCGTATCGATGAAAACCTTATATCTGGTCTTGATCAGCCTGGTATGGCTGGCTGTTCGCGCGGTTGCCCAGCCGCAAACGCCTGTTCCTGTTGGCCCTCCGCCGCTGGTTCTTTTGGGCGGGACCGTGATCGACGTTACCGGATGGGGCGACTCGGCGCGCGACCTGGCTAATGCTGTTGTGGTGATTGAGCAGGGGCGAATTACCGAGGTTGGCCCCGTCGGCAGGGTACAGATTCCCAAGGGCGCCCGCTTCATCGACTGCACCGGCCGCTTTATTATTCCCGGCCTGGTGGATGGCTTTGCCGGCATGAACTCTCAGGCCGCGGCCAACGCCAACCTATATATGGGCGTAACCACGGTGGTGGCCCGCGCCGACAGCGAGCGCGGATATATCGACACCGAGGCCAATCCCATCCCGCATCTTTACCTGATCGACTCCGTGGGTACCAGCGACAACTGGAGCCTGCTGGCGCACCATACCGAATGGATTGCCAAGCTGCGCGAGGGCACGCATCCTGTGGAGCTAAGCCCCGACGACACCGCGCGCCAGCTTGTAGACACGGCGCAGTTGGGCACGCGCGTGGTGCTGATTGGCGCAGATGTGACCGCGGCCAACACGCAGCTGATTATTACCCGCGCTCACGAGCTGCATCTGGTTGCCTACGGCCAATTTGTGGCCACGCCTTACCGCGTGGGCATCGATGCCGGGGTAGACGCGCTGGTCCATATGGATAACTATGACCTGGGCGTCATCCCCGATGAGTTGCAGAAGCCGCTCGTCGACGATCCTTTTGGGCCGTCGGCGGCCACGGCATTCGATTACTCCGAACGCATCCCGCCCACCGATGCGCGCCTGCGCAATTACGCTCAATTTGTGGCCTCGCATCACGCCGCATTGCTGCCCACCTTCAGCCTGGATTACGTTGAGCTGCCGGCGCATCGCAACCTGTGGCAAGAGCCAGCGGCGGCGCTGCTCAATCCCAACCGCATGTTTCAACCTACCAATCCGGCGACCGGCGAAATGACCTATCCACTCACGGGGTGGTCGCGGCATCTGCCGGCGGCCGGGCCAACGCTGGTTCGAAGCCGACTTGCAGAAAAAGGCCGATCAGACGGCAATGCGGCTGTGGCGCATCAACGGGACATTCTTCTCGGCGTTCCCACATTACCTAGCCGGCTCGGGAGCAGACGCCATGGGCACCATGCCCGGAATCTCGCTGCACACTGAGCTTGAGATGCTGGTGCGGCTTGGCCTCTCGTCGCGAGAGGCGCTGGCGGCGGCTACCAACAACTACGCCGATCAGTTCGGCTGGTCCGAGCTCGGCCAGGTTGCGCCCGGCCGCCGCGCCGACATTCTCGTGGTTGACGGAAATCCGACTGTCAGCATATGGAATGCGCGGCGCATTTCTACATTGATTGAGGATGGCAACGTGATCGACCGCGATGCGCTGCTGAAGTTGAAGAAGTAGGCGCAGAGATCAGAGATCAGGGAACAGGGAACAGGAAACGTGGAACCGAGAATGGAGGGCAGGGATCAGTGAACATTGGAGAGGTTGCATCATCCCCGAAAGCATTACAGCGCCGGCGGCTCTGCTTTCGTCACCTCATCGTTTACTCTTGAGTAAGCACCCGAACCACGCGAACATGGAAAGAACTTCTCCCCGCTCAAAAACCTCGGCAGCCGCCGCCGGCAAGCGCCACAACCAGTGGCTGGTTCTAATTGCCGTTTTCAAGTTCGCGCAGGCTGCCTTCTTCATCCTCATTGGGCTGGGTGCGCATCGCCTGCTGCACAAAGACATTGCGGATGAGATCGACACGCTCGCCCGCCATCTGCGCTTCAATCCCGAGTCGAAGCTGGTCAACTTCATCCTCGAACGCGCCTCTCTGGTCAACGATCCGCTGCTGCATCGCATCGGTCTGGCCGCGTACTGCTATTCGGCGCTGTGCATTGTCGAAGGACTCGGCCTTTACCTCGAAAAGACCTGGGGCGAGTTTTTCACCCTGGCCATCACCGCTTCGTTTTTGCCCTGGGAGATCTTTGAGGTCTTCAGGCGTCTCACCTGGTTGCACGCGGGCCTGCTCATCATCAATGTCCTCGTCTTTATCTACCTGCTCAAGCTGGTCGGCGAGCGCGCGCGGCAGAGGGTGCACGCACGCAAGAAGAAGTGACCGCGGCGGGGATTCCGATCCATTGACGTGAGCGGATCGAGCAGGCTGCGGAAAAACTCATCGGACTCAGCGAGGCTCCCGGAAAATCGTTCCTCAGGAGCTAAAGCCCCGCTCTTTTTAAGGGCGTTGTCGGCACGACTGAAGTCGTGCCCTGACACTTCGAGCATTTCCATTGAGTTTTTCCGCAGGCTGTGACGCCCTGACCCGCCAGTCGTGCCCAATCAAAACGGCGGCATGAATCGAGTTTTTCCGCAGCCTGTGCGGGCGTGGAGGCCTGCAGGGACAGCCGATCTGGAGATCGGCGCTACATTGTGTCGATCTTCGCTTTTTGTTCTCCTACCACAGGCCGGATACCCTGTCCAGAGGTGGAATCTCAGTAGTAAACACAAGATGTTGTGGTGGGGTTTGCCTTGACGCCTATTAGGGGATTTTCCCACTAAAGGTGTAGTTTTTCCTCTTCCTAAAACCCCATTTTTCCCTTTGCGAAGGCCAAGAAGAGGGGTACTATCGACCGTGAGTGGAGAGAAGTGGAGCCGAGTGGAGTATTAGGGCCAACCGCTCGAAGCAGGATCCCAACAACTTTCAGCACGAGTTTACTTCGTTTTCAGTTCCTCAATTGCGGTTTTGGGCTCCTGGCTTGAGCGGGTGAACCAGCTTCACTAACCACCCCGGGGCCGGATTGTATTAAGGCAACGCCGGGTTGAGTGGTACCGCGAGCGAACCGGAAAGCAGAAGCACAAAGAGGCAGCAAATGTTTCGCGGCAACCATCCAGCCAAGGTCGATGAGAAAGGGCGGCTCAAGCTTCCCGCTGCATTCAAGCAGCTGGTGGATGCGCAGGGCGTGAGCCAGTTCTACATCACCTCGAGCGATGGGGTCAAGGCTGAAGATCTGGCCGTTGCCGGCGTGGGAAAAGGTTGAAGCCAAGCTGGCCGAGTTCAGCATCATGAACGACGCCGTGGAGAAGTATTTGAGCCTGACGAGCTATTACGGGCAGCAGGTTGAAATGGACAGCCAGGCCCGGGTGCTGATTCCGCAGATTCTGCGCGGGGCGGCAAAGCTCGATGCGGAGGTGGTGGTGATGGGCAAGATTGACCACCTCGAGGTGCATAACCAGGCAGCGTTTGAAGCCAGGCTTGCCGGCGAATGCGCTTACCCAGGACGATCGGCGTTCGGTGGGAGCGATTCTGAATGGCCGGCCGGCGGTAAACTCCTGAGGGGGTGCACATGACGGGCCAAGTACCACGCCATGTGCCAGTTCTTTCTAGCGAGACGATGGATTTTCTCCGCATTCGCCCCGATGGGACCTATGCGGACTGCACGCTGGGCATGGGTGGGCATGCCGAAGGGATTTTTCGTCGGCTGGGCCCGAAGGGAAGGCTGATCGGTTTCGACCGGGATCCCGAGGCGCTGGAGCTGGCAACGGCCCGGCTTGAAACAGGTGAGGGAAGAGCTGGGCAGCCGAAGCGGCGGAAGTGAGGCTGATCGGCGAGGCGTTCAGCAACATTGCACGGCATGTTGAGCCGGGCGCGTTGGACGGATTGCTGGCGGACTTTGGCGCAAGCAGCCTGCACTTTGACGAAGCGCGCAGGGGATTTAGTTTTCAGGCGGATGGGCCGCTGGATATGCGCATGGACACGCGCTCCGGGCCAACCGCCGAACAGGTGGTGAATGAGATGGACGAGCGCGAGCTTGCGAATCTCATTTACGAATACGGTGAGGAAAGGAGGTCGCGGACAGTCGCCAGAGCAATTGTGCGAGGGCGGCCGATAGCTACCACCAGGCATTTGCTCGGATAGTAGCATCGGCCGTCCCGCCAATAAAGTACATTCACCCCGCCACCCGCACTTTTCAGGCACTCCGTATTTACGTCAATCGCGAGCTGGAAGAAATCAAAGAGCTGCTTGAGGCTGCACCAAAGTTGCTTAAGCCCTCCGCAAGGCTCGTCGTTATCAGTTTTCATTCATTGGAAGATCGCATCGCGAAAGACAGTTTGAGAGACGGGGCACAAGAGGGAATCTGGAACATTATTACGAAGAAGCCGGCAACCGCCGGCGAAGAAGAGACCAGCAGCAACCCGCGCTCACGAAGCGCAAAGTTGAGAGTGGCGGAAAGAACAGCTAGTAGCTAGAGGCTAGTAGCTCTGGAGGCACGAAAGTGGCGGCAGCAGTCGGATATTTGGAATCGGGGCGCGGATGGAATGCGCGAGTTACCGAGCGCAACATGGAGTTGCTGGCGCAGCAACCGGTGCGCCGCCGTCGAGTGCGCACGCCTGAATTCTATTTTGCCAGGAGCATTCGATAATTCGCGGCTGGTGAAGGCTCCCGACCCGGTGCGGGCCCGCCAGATGCGCGTGTTCTGCGCGGCGGTTGCGGTGCTGTTTTCGCTGGTGATGGTTTATGGCCTGCAACACTTTTACGCGATTGAGAGCAGCTACCGGGTGGAGAGCGAGAAACAGCAGCTCGAGCAGTTGCGCGAAGAGAATCGCCAGTTGAAGCTGAACGAGGCCGAGCTCACGCAGCCGGGCCGCATCGACGAGCTTGCGCGCCAGCTGGGACTCGCTGCGCCGCAACCCGGGCAGGTGGTGCAACCCAGCGTGCATGTGGATTCCGGCGCTCCGACTCTGGCGCAGGTTACGAAAAACAGCTATTAGCTTTCAGCTGTTAGCCACTGGCTTCATTGTGCTGTGGCGCCATGCGTTGGCAGGGCATCACGAGGTGCTCTATCGGGGACCCAAGAAACGCCAATCCGGCAACGAGAGAGCTAAAAGCTAACAGCTAATAGCTAAGAGCTACTAGAAATGCAGCCAGCCGTACGAGCCATTCGCAACCGGGCCACCACGCCCAACGCCGTTCCCTTAAAACGCGGACGCTTCTGGCTCATCTGCCTGTTCTTTCTTTTTCTGGGCAGCAGCAATTGCCTTCAGATTGTTCTGGGTGCAGATCCTTCAACATCGCGAATACGTCGAGCGCGCTGCCAAGGCAGCAGCTTCGCACCTTTGAGGTAGCCCCTCGCCGCGGCGTGCTGTACGACCGCGACGGCCACGAGCTGGCCATGACCGTGCTGGCCGACTCGATCTACGCGGTGCCCAGCGAGATTGAGGACAAGCAGGCAGCGGCGCGCCTGCTCTCGTCCGTCACTCACGTCGACGCTGAAGACGACCGCACCACTGAGACCTGAGATTGCCGAGCGGCTGGTCGCGGGCAAAGTACTTTGCATGGGTGGCGCGCCGCGTGACGCCTGAGGTTGCCGCGCGAGTGCGCGCGCTAAACATCAAGGGCATTTACTTCGCAGAAAGAGTTTGAGCGCTTCTATCCCGACAACGAAATTGCCGCGCAGGTGCTGGGCTACGTGGGCGTCGACGATAACGGCCTCGGCGGCCTGGAAGAAAAGTTCGACAACCAGTTGCATGGCGCGCCGGGCGAAATGTACACCGCCATGGACGCGCGCCGCAAGGTGCTTGGCTCGACCGAGAAAGAGCCGGAGCCGGGCCGCAACCTGGTGCTGACGATTGACCAGAACATCCAGTTCATGGCCGAGCGGGCGCTCGACCACGCCATGGAAAGGACGCAGGCGCTGAACGGGACCGTCGTAGTGCAGGACGTGCACACGGGGCAGATTCTGGCGCTGGCCATCCGGCCAACGTTCAATCCCAATCAAGTTTCGCCACACCACCCCGACGCTGCTGCGCGACCACGCGGTGAGCGACGTGTACGAGCCGGGCTCGACCTTCAAGCTGGTGACCTATGCGACCGCGCTGGACCAGCATGTGGCCACGCCCGACGACATGATCGACTGCCAGGGCGGACAGATCACCATCTTCGGCCGCACTATTCACGACGACAAGAGCGACCACTTCGGCGTGATTACCGTGCATAAGGCGCTTGAGGAGTCGAGCGATGTGGCCGCTGTGAAGCTTGCAATGAAAGTTGGCCCCGATCAGTTTTACAACTACATTCGCGCGTTTGGATTCGGCTCGCGTTCAGGCGTAGAGTTGCCGGGCGAGACGCGCGGCCTGCTGCGTCCGGTGAAACGCTGGCAACCTTCGTCTATCGGCTCTGTCGCGATCGGCCAGGAAGTTGCGGTCACGCCGATCCAACTGGTCACCATGGTTTCGACCATCGCCAATGGCGGCATGTATCTGCCGCCGCACATCCTCATGCCCGATGCGCCGGCTTCCACATGATCCCAACCAGAACGCTGCCGCACCGCAGGTGGTTGCGCATCCCTTCAAGCCTGGCGAAGATCTGCCCAACCCGCTGCCGCCGGGTGCGCACCGCGTCATCTCCACAATGACCGCGGCCCAGATGCGCAAGATGATGGAGGGCGTGGTGCTGTTCGGCACGGGCAAGGTCCGCGCAGCTCAACGGCTATTCCTCCGGCGGCAAAACAGGCACCGCGCAAAAGATCGACCCGGCGACGCACACCTACTCGAAGACCAAGCACGTGGCATCGTTTGCGGGCTTCGCGCCGGTGAACGATCCGGTAATTGCGGTAGCCGTTGTAATGGATGAGCCGAATGGCGATATACTACGGCGCTGAGGTTTCAGCGCCGGTGTTTGCCGAAGTGGCGCAGCAGGTGCTCGAGTACCTGGGCGTGCGGCACGATGTGGATCTGCGGCCCGCGAAACCGGCGGCGAAAGAAAAGCCGATCGTCGAAGACGAGGCCGACTCGCAGAACCAGGACATCAAGGCGCTGTATGACGCGGCCAACGATCTGCCCAGCCGACGATCCGCAGAGCGCGACTGCGCGGCGCAGGCCCCGCTGTTGCGCAGAATTCGGGCGCGAGCGCCGGCGAAGCCGGCAGATGCGTCCGCCAAACCCGCACCGCTGGCGAAAACAGCAAAGCAAGGCTCGCTTCAACGCCGGCGCTTGCGCAGCTTGCGCAGAATGCTCCGCCACAGCCCACGGGCAAGAGCGTGACCATCTCCGAAGCAAAACAATTGCGCGTTCCTTCGCTGGTAGGGCTCTCAATGCGCGACGTAATTGTGCAGGCCGCGGCTCGCGGGCTTGAAGTTGAGTCGCCGGCAGCGGACTGGTGCGCGAGCAGGCGCCCGCTGCCGGGAACCATGGTGGCCGAAGGCACAAAGATTGTGGTGAAGTGCTCGCGGTGAGCGCGTGCCGGTGTTCTCTCGGCCTGCGAGTAATCCGGACCGAGACGCATCCCATCTGTGATATGTTTTCGGTGTCAACTGTGATGCGACTTCGGAACAAGAAGAGGACAATGCGGCATAGGCATTTGAATCATAAGGAATACACATTAGCAGCGGTGGATGACATCATCGCGCGCGGCAGGCGCGAAGACTGGGCCGAATTGCGTTCAATTGCTCTTGAGGACCGCGCGCTAATGGAAAAGATTCTGCGCATTGCTCTCGTGCATGCGCAGGATCCATACGCGCAGCGGTACCAGTTCTGGAGGCAGTATGCGGAACAGCGCCTCAGAACTCCCTGAATGGGAACAAGTCCTGACTTCAGCGGCACATTTACAAAGCATCCTTCCTGGCGCTGTACTCGTTGGGGGAACTGCCGCAGCCGTATATGCGGGGCATCGGTTTTCTTCAGACGCCGACCATGTTCTCACTGACCTTAGGCAGCGCTTCGACCACGTTTTGGAGGAACTTGAGGCGGTGGCAGGATGGAAAACTGCGCGGGTGCGCAGGCCGGTGCAGATCCTTGGCAGCCTCGATGGCATCGAGACCGGAGTGCGTCAACTAATCCGCGATCAACCACTCGATACAACGGTCATCGAACGCTTCGGCCAGAAGTTGACTGTGCCTACGCTTGCGGAGATGCTTCGCATTAAAGCCGTCCTGATTATCAATCGCAATGCCACGCGCGATTACCTTGATTTCGCCGCTTTGGCCGACCACATGGGGCAGGATGAGACCATTCTTGCGCTTCTTCCCTTCGACGCCCTGTATCCGCAGCCCAACGGTGAATCGGCCCTGCAACAACTGCAGATTCAGTTAGCGAGTCCAATGCCTTACGATCTGGACACAGTTGACCTGGCCGAATATAAGCATTTGGCTGCTCGATGGCAGCACTGGAGCAATGTGCAATCGGCCTGTTCCGCGTGCGCGGTTATTGTCTTCGACAGAATCATTGGTGGCGAAGGTACTTCGGCAGGGCAGAGCCCATATCGCTCATTTTGAGTTTTCTTAATCGCCGTTAACCGCTGCAGTTCTTTTCAGCCAACTAAAATCAACACAGAATGCTTTGGAACGAACTCATTGCCGAAATCTCCGCCGTGGGATCTACCGGCGGCTCCAGCGATGTAATTACCGGAGTTGAATACGACTCGCGGCGCGTGCGCCCCGGTGCGGTTTTCGTCGCGATGAAGGGCGGCTCGACAGACGGCAATCGCTACGTTGACAAGGCCATCGATGCGGGCGCGGCCGGAATTATTACCGACTCCGCGCAGACCTTCGATCATCTCACCGTTTATCAGGCCGGGGTTCCAGCCATCGAAGTCGAGCACGGACGCATCGCGCTGGCGCAGGCTTCAGCAGCGTTCTTCGGCCATCCTGAGCGCAAGCTCGCAGCCATCGGAATCACCGGCACTAACGGCAAGACAACCACGGCATTCCTGGTCGAATCGCTGCTTAATCTTGTTGCGCGAAAGACTGTGATGATCGGAACCATTGAGTATCACGTTGCCGGCGACGTGCGGCCGTCGATCCACACAACGCCCGAGTCGCGCGATCTGTATGAACTGATGGCGGAAGGTGTGTCGGCCGGAGCGACCGAGCTCGTCACCGAGGTTTCGAGCCACGCGCTGGATCAAGGCCGCATGGCGGGAATCAGCTTCGACGTCGCGGTCTTTACCAATTTCACCCGCGATCATCTCGACTACCACCAGACGATGGAGAACTACTTCGCCGCCAAGCGCCTGTTGTTCGACGGATCGCGCTATGCCGCGCCGCGCGTGGCTGTGATCAACACATGCGACTCTCACGGCGAAGAGTTGGCCCGCTCAGCTCGCAATGCCGGAGCCGAGGTTCGGACATATGGAATTGGCGGTGTTCGCAAGGGCGACTGGCGCGCGACGAGTTACACGCTTACGCCATCCGGCGCGACAATTGACATTGAAACGCCGGCTGGTTCGGCGCGCATAGAATCGCATCTCGCAGGCGAAGTGAACATCTTCAATTTGCTCGCGGCCTTGGTCGCGGCACACGCGCGCGGCATTCCATTCAGCCAGCTTGTTGAAGCCGTGCCGAAGCTTCGTCCTGTTCCGGGACGCTTCCAACCGGTTGCGGCAGGCCAGCCGTTCACCGTGATTGTGGATTATGCGCATACCGATGACGCGCTGCGTAACCTGATCGCGCTCGCTCGCCAGATGACCGGCCCAACAGACGGCCGAGTGATTACAATGTTTGGCTGTGGCGGCGACCGCGACCGCACCAAGCGCCCCAAGATGGGGCAGGCCGCGGGCGAGGCCAGCGACTTTGTGGTAGCGACAAGCGACAATCCGCGCAGCGAAGATCCGCTGGCAATACTTGCTGAGATCGAGCCCGCATTGCTCTCGACGGGCATCCAATATGTAGTTGAGCCGGATCGCACGACGGCGATTCGCATTGCACTCGAAAAAGCCGCACCGGGAGACGTGGTGCTGCTGGCGGGAAAAGGGCATGAGAAGGAGCAGATCCTTTCCGATCGCACCATTCCATTCGACGACGCCGAGGTTGCGCTGCACGCGCTCGCAGGACTTGGTTACGCAGGTACCAAGTGAACCAACTGGGTCATTGAATTGCCGTGCGGTTCACCGTATCGTTGGAAAACAATGAAACTCACACTTGCCGAAATCGCGATGGGTGCCGGCGCCATGCTTGAAGCGCCGGCCAGCGTACCGAATGCCGGCGCGCTGGTGTCCGAAGGCTACTCCATTGATTCACGCACTATCGCGCCTGGCGAGCTGTTTTTTGCGGTGAGGGGCGAGCGCCTCGACGGACACGATTACGTGGCTGCAGCGCTGGATCGCGGGGCCTGTGCCGCACTGGTTTCTCGCGCCCGTGTGGCCGGCCTGCCGGATGCCGCGCTGGCGCATCCGTTACTTATCGCTGAAGACCCGCTCGTTGCATTGCAATCGCTGGCATCGCACGTCCGCAGGCAATGGGGCAAGCGCGTTGTGGCCATTACCGGCTCAGCGGGCAAGACCACTACCAAGGAAGCCACGGCCGCGGCGCTGGGCGTGAAGTTCAACGTACTCAAGTCGCGCGGAAATCTGAACAACGCCTTTGGCCTGCCGTTGCAGTTGCTGCGCCTTGAGCCGGAGCACGAGATCGCAGTGATTGAAATGGGAATGAACCACGCGGGCGAAATCGCCGCGCTGTGCCGCATTGCTTCGCCCGATTGGGGCGTGGTGACGAACGTGGGCAATGCGCACGTTGAGAACTTTGCCGAAGGGCAGGCGGGCATTGCGCGCGCGAAGTTTGAATTGGTCGCGTCGCTGGCGGCCAACGGCATAGCGTTTTTGAATTGCAGCGATCCGTATGTGTCACAGTTTGGCCGCGATTTTCAGGGGCACGCGGTGTATTTCGGAGTGGGTCCCTGCGCCGATCCGCAGATTTTGTCGACGGCCGAAGATCTGGGCGGTTTACATGTCCGCTTCCGCGCAGGGGAGCGCGAAGGCGCGTTTACGTTGCAGATGCTGGGCGCGCATAACGCGACCAATGCGATCGCCGGCCTGGCAGTGGCGCTGGAGGCGGGAGTCGATCTCGGTGCGGCTGTAGCTGCGCTCGCGCAACTTACTGCCGGCGACAAACGCGGACAATTGATGGAACTCGGCGGCGCAACGATTTTGAACGACAGCTACAACTCCAATCCCGAGGCACTGCAGTCAATGATAGCCACGCTGGCGGCGCGGCCGGCCATGCGGCGAATTCTGGTTGCGGGCGAAATGCTGGAGCTGGGTGAACGAGGCCCTTCGCTGCATGCTGCGTGCGGCCGCGCGGCCGCTCACGCCGATCTCGACATGGTGGTTGGCGTACGGGGCAACGCGAAATTCATTGCCGAAGAGGCTTGCACCGGCGGAGTCGCGTCGCTGTTTTTGCCCGATGCCGATGCCGCGGGCCATTGGATGGCAAAGAATCTACGCGAAGGCGACGTGGTACTGGTGAAGGGATCGCGGGGCGTGCATCTTGAACGCGCCATTGAAACGGCGAAGAATCTTTTGGCAGCAGAGGTGAAATGAATCTACGGAAACTTGTGCCACTGGCTCTGGCGTTGATGATTTCAGTATTTCCTTTGAAGCTCAAGGCAGACCCTTCGCCCGATTGGACAAATCCCTTCCCGCCTTTTCACATTGCAGGCAACCTCTACTACGTGGGCTCGGCCGATCTGGCTTCGTATCTGGTCGCGACGCCAAAGGGGCTCATTCTCATCAACAGCAATCTGGCCTCGTCTCCGCCGCTGATTCGCAAGAGCGTTGAGGCGTTGGGATTCAAGTGGAGAGATATCAAGGTTCTGCTCATCAGTCACGCACATTACGATCACTGCGCCGGCAGCGCGGAGATACTGAAGGAAACCGGCGCCAAATATGAGGTGATGGACGCCGACGTATCGGTTGTCGAATCCGGTGGCCGCACCGATTTTCAATATGGCTCCGACCCGACGACGCACTACATTCCCGCGCACGTCGAGCGCGTCCTGCACGACGGCGATACGGTGAGCCTCGGCGGGGTGGTTCTTGCGGCCCATCTCACGGCAGGGCACACGCGCGGCACCACAACCTGGACGATGGACGAGAACGAAGGCGGCCGCACGTTGCATGTTGTGATCGTCGGCAGCCCCAATGTGAATCCCGGCTACAAGCTCGTGAGCAACAAGGTCTATCCGCAAATCGCATCTGATTACAAGCACGGTTTCGCGGTTCTCAACAGCCTGCCCTGCGACATCTTTCTCGGCGCGCACGGCAGCTACTTCGACATGAAGGAGAAGTACGCTCGGTTCAAAGCCGGCGACCGCGACGCGTTTATCGATCCGGGTGGCTACAAGGCGTACATTGCGGATCGGCAGCAGGCTTTTGAGGCGGAGCTGGCGAGGCAGTCCGGGCATTGATAAGTTACGCTTACCATCGTTTTGGGATTAAATACCTGCAATTGATTGTGGAACTGATTGCGGCGGGCTTGATTTCTTTCGCCCGCTAAAGCGGGCTGCGATTGTGGCGTGGGGTTCTCCACCCCAGGCTTGCGCCATGGGGCTACCATATTTCGCCCGCGCTGCGGGCTTGATTCGTGCTAGAGCATCTTATCACTCCCTGCTACGAATTCGGCGGCTTCGCGGGAGAGGCGCTATTCGCGCGTTTCCAGGGCAAGAGGGAACTGTCGAGGCCTGGAGGTGAGAGGCAGCCAACTCGGTAGCAAATCAGCGGAATCGCGTTCCCAGGTCCCCAAGTGCGAGACCTGGGGCACCCAGAGAGTCGGTATGTCAGCGAGCGAGTGAGGCCTTGATTGCAGCATCAGCCTGCACTAACGAAATACTGCGCAGTAAGAAAACCTTGTTGCGCGAGGACTCACCTGAGGCTAACTCGATCGCGCTCTTCGGCAATCCGAAAGTTTCAGAGAGGAACGCAGAGAGCGCCGCGTTCGCCCGGCCTTCGAGCGGCGGCGCCTGCACAGCGATTTTGAGCTGGGCCGCAGCCCCTTCGCCGTAGATGCCAACGATGGCTGTTTTCTTCGCGCCGGGTTGCGCGCGCACCGCCAGCGTTACACCATCCCTGGTTTGGCGCAGCATCATGCCTGCTCCGCTTCGCTGTCTGAATCCTGCGCAGCCGGTCGCGGCCGCTTGCCAAACAACGCGGTGCCCACGCGGATGCGGGTGGCGCCTTCGGCGATGGCGAGAGGGAAATCTCCGCTCATGCCCATGGAGAGCACGTCGAAATGCAAGCGCGGATGCGCCTGCGCCCAGCGATCGCGCCACTCGCGCAAACTGCGGAAGCAGGCGCGAGTCACTTCATTAGGCGCGCCCCAGGGAGCAATCGTCATCAGGCCGCGAGCATCGAGAGATGTAAGATCGGGAAGCGCCTCAAGAAGTTGCGCAGCGTCAACCGACTCAGGGTCCAAGCCGGCCTTGGTTTCCTCGGGGCTCAGCTTTACTTCAATCAGAATCGGCAGCCGCTTGCCGAGCCTTGCGGCCGCATCGTTCACGCGCTCTGCCAGGCGCAGCGAATCGATAGAGTCGATGCCGTCGAAGAGCTCAGTCGCGCGCGCCGCCTTGTTTGATTGCAGATGCCCGATGAGATGGCAGCGCTCCGCGCTTTGGCGTTTTGGACCGAGTTCGGAGGCTTTCTGGGCCCACTCCTGCACGCGATTTTCACCAAAGAGTTTGAGGCCGAGCGAGATGGCCTCGAGGAGCGTTTCGGCAGGAAAGGTTTTGGAGACGGCCATCAGCTCTACTTCACTGCGCGGACGGCCCGCGGTGCGGCAGGCGGCGACAATGGAGTCTTCGAGTTTTTCGAGATTCTCAGCGAGAAACGTCAAGAGTGTCCTTAGTTAGATCTGCAGTTCTGTTGTTTTAATCATCGCGCCGCCCCTACGGGGCTGCAGTCATTTATTTTCGGAATGTCCTAGATTACGGTAGTGGTACACTGAATGCACCGTGACAGGGTAGGCGAACGACCAGTCCTAGTTGGGCTGGTCGTCGTCCGGGAATGGTAGATCGAGGTTTGTGTTAATCTTAGGATAGGATCGCTGAATCATTCGCTTTGCGTTCTCCCAAGTTGTCGAGCGGCACATAATCCCAATCACACCGTACAGATGAGCCTGAAGCGCCGGGTGCCCGACATCTGCCGTCAAGTATTGGTGGTGTTTGACGGCTCTACGCCCGCTGTCTAGCGGATTGAGTCGTTCCAACTCTTCGAGGATGCCCGGAGCCAACCTTGCATAGACCAAATCCTTCGTGTAGTTGGCCACCGCACCGGGGCGATTCACCTTCATGCCGCGCCATTGCCAGCCGCGCAGCCTAAAAATTTGCTGATAGAAATGGTGGGAATCGTTTAGCCCACGAAGCAAATTCCTTTCGGAGATACTTGTCGAGGATATCCTGAAGGGCTTTCCGATCTCTGATCTCCTGGTAGCCGGTGGCCTCGTCAATCAACGCGATAATGCCGACAATCGCAAAGCCTTTCACGAGGGAGATGCACTTCTCTGCGATGTGAATCTGCATTTTTGAGAGAGCGCCAGCGTTATATGCCTCGATGAACACTTGGCAGGTGAGGGGTAATATCTCCGCCCTGAAGCCGAGCGCGTTTGACTCGCTTTTAGGTGTCCTAAGCCTGAATTTGATTGGAACTGAAGCCGTGCGCAATTCATCTGAAATGAAAGGCTTTAGCCGTTGTGAGCGTAAGAAAACAGGCAACACTGAAGTCGTGCCCTCGGGCGTACCGGGTGATTTCCCTGTCCTCCCGATTGCCTCAAAAACTCCCCTCTGTGTAAGAAGGTGAGTTCCGTCCTCTAAGACCGCGCATGGAAGCACCACGCTTCCGATGCGGATTTCTCCGGTGTGTTCGGCAACTGGAAGGCTCATGCGCACACCCCCAAGGCTTTCTGGAGAGTCAAATCGAACAGCTCAGGATTGTTTCGCCCATTGTAGCGCCAGCAGAACTCGGTGACGTACTGATGTAAATGGCGAAGGGAAACCTTGTGGTACTGGCCAACGATTCCACGCTTCAGCAATCCCCAGAACCCCTCGATTAATTGGTGTGAATTTCGCCGTCTGCGTAGGCAACCTGATGATTGATAACGGCGTGCGGCATAAACTTCTTCATCGGTCAATAGCCACTGTACTCATCAGTGATGAGCGCGGCGTCAGCAATGTCGACATGCTCGCGAACAAACTTTGCAAGACTCTTGGAGTTCAGTTTCGTCTTGTCGACGGGCTTCGCAACAATCTTGCCGCCACGCTCGATCATGCCGACAACCGGAGCCTTCGACGTGCCGCGTCCGCGCTTGTGTGGGCCGTTCCCTTGCGCGGCTTGCCGCCGATATAGCACTCGTCCATTTCCACGATGCCCTGCAGCAGTTCGCCCTGCTCAAACATCGCGTTACGGATTCGCATCCCCATGTACCAAGCGGTGTTCTTGTTGACTTCGAGATCGCGGGCCAACTGGCGAGCAGAGATGCCCTTCTTGGCGTTCAGAACTAGCGAGATGGCAAGAAACCACTTCTGCAAGGGGAGATGAGTGTGATGGAAGATCGTGTCAACGGTGACGCTGAAACGTGGTATTGCAGGCGTTGCAGTGATGGCGCGACTCGCTGGCATACGGCTGTAGCGGTCGATTTGCAGTAGGGGCAGACCGGCTTTCCGTGCCAGCGAACCCGCTCTATATGGGCAATGCAATCAGCATTCGGTAGGGAATTTCTTGTAGATGGCTACGATATTCATGGCTACCTCTTGCTAGGACAGTTACAAGAGTACGCCTGAACCGAAATCGTTGTCCAGAGAAATCGTCTACCTTAATCTAGTACATTCCGTTTATTTTTCGCTTACAGGACTGCGTTCGCTGTCGCGAACTTGTCCTGGGCTAAACTCCACGCCTCCCTACGGGAGGCGGCGTTGGCGCCGCAGGTTGTGTGGAGTTGATGTCGCACATTGCGTCATCCCGCAACGTCTTCTCGCACATTGCGTCATCCCGCAACGTCTTCTCGCACATTGCGTCATTCTGCAACGCCTTCTATTGTTGCAGCATCAAACCGCCCATGTGGACAATTGTGTTGCTCATCTGCTCCAACATT
>CAWILB010000061.1:0-55067 GCA_963836635.1 uncultured Acidobacteriaceae bacterium
CCGTATGGCCCGTTCTTCGCCATCATTCCTGAAATGCTGCCCAGCACCGTGTCTGGTGAAGTGTTCGCGCTTATTAACACCTGCGGCGCGCTGGGCGGTTTTGCCGGCACATGGCTGGTGGGCTGGCTTCAGGCGCTTACGGGTAACTCCCGCGACGGGTTCTTAAGTATGTCGATTGCGCTGCTGACTGCCGGCGTTATTACGCTCTGCCTGCCAACGCCGGCAAAACGACCGCAATCGCAGCCCGCGTAAATTCGCCTTCGACCAGCCGCCAGATGCCGAGTGGATTCTCGTTCTTCAGCTCGTCTGGCAGCGCGGCTTGCGGAAAGTCCTGGTAGCAGACCGGACGGACGAAGCGGTAAATGGCCTGCGTTCCAACCGACGTCATGCGGCTCTCGCTGGTGGCGGGAAACGGCCCGCCATGCACCATTGCGTGACACACTTCAACGCCGGTTGGGAAGCCGTTCACGATGAGTCTGCCTGCCTTGCGCTCGAGAATTGCGATCAGGTCGGCGTTGGCGGCGATGTCGGCTTCGGTTCCATGCACCGTCGCCGTGAGCTGCCCTTCCACTGCTTCGAGAAGCGCTAACAATTCGGCGCGATTTTCGTAACGAATCACCAGCGTGCTTGGCCCGAAGATTTCGTGCGCAAGCTCGGGCGAGCGCAGCACTTCGCTGCCGCTCACCTGGAAGAGCGCGGGCGCGGCGAAGGAGCCGGCCGAGCCTTCAGCGCCTTGGGCGAGTGTTTCGACGGCGCTATTGTTTTTCCGCGCAGCTACGCCCGAGTGATGGTTGCCGCAGATGGTTTCAGTCAGCATCGTCGAAGCCTGCGATTGCTCGACGAGAGACTTCAGCGTGGCCACAAGCGCATCGGCCGGTTCGTTGCGCGGCAGATAAACCAACCCCGGCTTGGTGCAGAGTTGGCCTACGCCCAGGGTGAACGAGCCGAAGAGTCCGTTGGCAATCTGAGTAGCGCGGATTACAAGCGCCTCTGGCAGCACCACAAGCGGATTCGAGCTGCTCATTTCCATAAAGCATGGGATTGGTTCAGGACGCGCGGCGGCCACCTTCATCAGCGCTCTGCCTGCGCCGAGAGAGCCGGTGAATCCCACTGCTTTAATCGCTGGGTGCGATACCAGCGCTGCGCCGAGTTCCGATCCTGCACCGAACAAGAAGGCGAATACTCCAGCGGGCAAATCCGCATGCGCGCACGCTCTCGCTCATCACCTGGCCGACGAGCTCGCTGGTGCCAGGATGCGCCGAGTGCGCTTTGACAATCACCGGATTTCCCGACGCGAGCGCCGAGGCGGTATCTCCGCCGGCGACCGAAAATGCCAGCGGAAAATTGCTGGAACCGAAGACGGCAACCGGCCCGAGAGGGCGCAGCACCGAGCGGATGTCGGCGCGCGGCAGAGGCTTGCGCTCGGGCAGCGCGGGGTCGATACGCGCATTCGCCCACGAGCCCTCCTCCACCAACTGCGCGAAGAGCCGCAACTGATTTACCGTCCGCGCAAGCTCGCCTTTCAGCCGCGCCTCGGGCAATGCCGTCTCGCGGTGAGCGCGGTCAACGATTTCCACACCAATCGCCTCAATACCCGTCGCGATTTGGCGTAAGAACCGCCCGCGTTCGCGGCCTGGCAGCCTGCTGTAGATTCCGAATGCCTCTCCGGCCAGCTTTGCCGCCAGTGAGAGATCTTCGAGCGAAGCGTAGTGATAAGCGGGGTCGAGCTTTGCGCCGGTCGCGGGATCGACGCCATGAAAAGTACCGCTGCTCACTTGAAGGGACTTGCCGTCTACGATTGAAAACCCAGTCAACATTAATCACCACCAATTAGAAGAATGTCTCGAACTGCGAGCCGAATTCATGTGCCCAGGGGAGCCGCGCGAAAGCGCAGTCAATACGCACAAGTCTACTCGCGCAGAATTCACTCGATGCGATATTGGAGACTAGCTTCTCGGATGTTGAGCCGCGTTGTGTTTCGCACCCTTGCGACAGGGAGAAGTCGCAAGGATAGGGCACGAGGTATCTTGTCCTGGCATTGAGGCCGTCGACCAGTCCCGCACAGAAATGACAACGTTTACCATTCACAGAATTCCGTAATGACTTTGAGTAAAGGCATTCAACTGAATCGACCCGCCCCCTGTTTCCTGTCGGTAAACCTCCCTTTTCAGCGTGTTAGTATCTAGGGCGATTCAAACGGACGTTGAATATTTCACTGAAAGACCTCCCACTCTTCGGGAGGGAAACTCTTTGAGTCCCTTACCCAGGGCTTTTGGGGAGGCAACGGATAACACAATGCCCACCTTACAGTTCAGCACGAACGGTCAACAGAGCGCATCGAACAAGATGCCGCGCCAAATCAATCGTAACCTCATCTTCAATCAGATTCGAACCAAACAGCCGATCTCGCGGGCCGAACTGGCGCGATGCTCGGGATTGCAGCGCAGCACAGTTTCGCTCATCGTTGAAGAGCTCTTGACTGAGCGCTGGATTGTGGAAGGGCTCACCGGGCAGATTCCGCGCGGGCGCAGGCCCACCTTTCTCAACATCAATGGTCAGCGCAGCGTGCTGGCCCTTGACATTCATCCTGACCAGACCGCGCTTGCCGTCACCGATCTCAGCGGCAACATCCTTGACCAGGAAGTTGTGGTACCCCCCGACAACCCTCAAAAAGTGGTGGGAAAGATTGTGGATGCGGTTCGTGAAATTATTGCGGCCCACAGTGAACGCTCCTTCGACGGAATCGGCATCAATCTCCCAGGCCGTCTCGACGCCAACCAGGAAAAGTTAATCTTTGCGCCCAATATCGACTGGCCGATCGGCCGCATCAAGTCGCGCGTCGAGCAGGCTACTGGATTGCCTGTCGTGGTTGACAATGTGGCCAACGCCTGTGCGCTCTCTGAGGTCTGGTTCGGCTACAGCGACGGCCTTCACGACCTGGTTGCCGTCAGCGTGACCGAGGGCATTGGGACCGGCATTATCGCCAACAGCCGCCTGCTGCGTGGCGAAGGCGGAGTTGCCGGCGAATTCGGTCACGTGCAACTCGAACCTGACGGTCTGCCATGCGCGTGCGGAAATCGCGGCTGCTGGGAAACCATCGCCTCAAATCGCGCCGGCATGCGTTACTACACTGAACTCGCGCAAAAGCCGTCGCCAAGTTTTGAACAACTGCTGCGCTTGGCCGAATCCGGCGATCGGGCGGCTCGCGCCGCAATCGAGAAGATGTGCCGAGCCCTCGGCCGCGGCATGCACATGATTGCTTCGGCACTTGCACCCAGCGAGATTGTGGTTGTGGGAGACATTACCAATGCATGGCCGTTTGCCGCGCCCATCATCGAGTCGGAGATGCGCCGCAACCAGCTGGTTCGCGTACCGCGCCTTCGGCCTGCACGCGGAGGCAGCCAGGCACGGCTGCGCACGGCGGTGGCGCTGGTGATGAACGAGAATCAGATCTAGCGCCCGGTGCCGGATTTCACCTGGGCGATCATCTGCTGCACCTGGTCTTTCGCCTGGTAATTGGGATTCGCCGCCAGTAGCCGCTGCCAATCGGCGAGAGCCCCGGCCGCATCCTTTTTGCCCTGCCACTTCACCATGCCGCGATTGAACAGCGTCTTCGGATTGTTGGGCGAGTAGCTAAGCGCCTGGTTGAACTCCAGGAGGCGCGGTCCGCGTCTCCCATGTACCAGTAGCCGGTTGCCATATCGGTGCGGACCGAGACGTCTGCCGGCTTCACTTTCAGAGCACGTCCATAGAAATCCACCGCTATGGGATATTGCTTGGCGTCGTAGTAAATATTGCCCACGCTGGTGAGCAGGTCTGCGTCGTTGGGTTCCATTTTAAGTTCTTCAAGTAGCGGCGCGGCCTGCGGAATCGGCCAATGTTTTCAATTGAGCCGGATCGGCGGCCGGCACTGCAGGCGCTGCCTGGCTTGTCGCCGTCGTGGAGGCGGCAGCTTTCGCAACACGACGTCCCGCTCGCTTCGGCACAGTGAATCAGCAATCCCCCGCCAACTCCTGCCGCCAGACAGGCCAGCGAGAGGATCGCGGCCTGCTTCTGCGTCCACTGCTTCATTGGAATTCGCTCCGCGTCAGTCATTGCCCTTGGCTCCTCCCTTGCTGTGCGCGTCGTTCGAAGCTGTCGTTACGCTGGCTATCAGTTGTTGCACCTGCGCCTTGCGCTGCGGGTCCAATTGCGGGTTCAACTTGAGCAGCTTCTGCCATGCCGCCAGTGCGCCCTTGGGATCGTGCTTGCCGTCGAGCCGAACCATTCCCAGATTGAACAACGAATTGGCATCTTTTGGGTCGAGGCTCAGGGCGCGATTCAACTCCGCAATCGCGCCGTCAACATCTCCGGCGCGATAAAGGCTGATTGCCAGCTTGGTATGAGCGGTGATGTTTTTCGGGTCTGCCTGCACTGCCCGTTTGTAGTACGTGGCCGCCTCGCTGAACTGGTGAGCCTGGTGGTACAGGGAGCCAATTTGCATCAACAGCGCCGGTCGTTTGGATCTTTATTCAGTTTTGCGAGCAGCGGCGCTGCTTGCTTACTGGCGATCTGGTGCATTTCGGCCAGGCTCGGCATTTTGCCGGCAGCGGTCATGGCGCCAGAGTGAGGCGATGTCTCAGCAGGCCTCTCGGCCGTAATTGCGTGAGCAGGATTCGCGGTTGCCGTCTTCACCAGGCATCCCACGGCCAGGCCCACCACCAGGCAGATCGCCGCCATTGCATACACTCGCGACGCCGGCAGATAAATCTCAGCCAGTGAAGTCGTTATCGATTGATTTGCCATGCTGGAATCACCTCCGATCGGGGTTGCCGCGAGCCACAGCCTGGTTTGTTCCCATCAGGCCCGATCACCGTTCCCGGCGCTGCCGGTTCCAGCCGCAAACCATGGCACCGTCGTCTTCATCAACTCAACAGCCTTAGTGGAGCATTAAGTGGACGGTTTGGGAGTGATGGAAATCACATTCTTAGAAGGTTTTAAGCATGTGTGATTACGATCACTTCCGTGAGAGCCGTCACCTGTAACTATGCAATCGGAACACCCAGAGGTGTCAGGCGACATCAGGGGAGTTCGAGATTGGCTGAAGAAAGTGACGGTTCTCACTTTTGGACACAGCGAAGGCAAAATCACGTGACTTAGGTGATTTTCAGGGGCTCTCCTCGGTTACTTCACCCTTCGTTGATTTGGCTCACACAAATACCGCATTGCTTTAACTTGGGAACATCGAACCGTCTTGGAACGTTAACTCACTGCGAGATTCCGCGGCGTTGATCGCTCGGGCTCGCCATAACAGCACGATTCCTGCGCAGGTAATTTGAGGAACCTGAACTGAGAGCAACTTCAACATGGGTCGAAGTCGAGGTTCAGCCGAGCAACAGAATGTGCACCAGGAGGCTTTACCAATGAAACGCAATCTATTTAATCGACTGTAATGTTCGTGGCGACAGCCGGTTTTGCGGCTGCCCAGAACTTCTCGCCCTCGACTGACGTCCTGGGCGCCCACCTTAACTACGGTCGCGGTTGCGCGGCCTGTCACGCACCGCACAGCGGCGCATACGGCAACGGCGCCGCCAAGACCGCCGATCCGACCTCAGGCAACGTTGCTTTGTGGGGCGAGGATGTGGCCAGCCTGTACAGCCAGACCATCATCACCGGAAACAGCGGCCGCGGCACCTACACCGAGGTGCTTCCTTCCGCCATGTCAACCTCTTCAGAGGCTTTCGGACTGTTGACCTGCCTGAGCTGCCACGACGGCAACCTGGCAACGGGCGCCATGATGCAGAACACCGTCTATGAGACGCTGCCCTGGACCTACGGCACCCACAACAGCATTCCCACGCTGCTGGGCAACGACGGCACCACCAAGGGCAACTACCTTAACGATCACCCGGTAGGCTCTTCATGCGACCTTTGGCTGCAATAACGTGCCCACCGGCCAGACCTATGGTGAGAGCGGCTACAACTGGGATTGCACCATCAGCGGCACCACCATCACCGCCGGTCCGAGCATGGCCAAGTTCATCAACAACTATGGCTTCTTCGTATCGCTGGGCACCAGCACCGCGACCACCTGCTCCCATCGTGGTTTGCACCACCTGCCACAACCAGCACTCGATGAACGTGGTCAAGGTCTCAAACACCGCGAACATCGCCGCTGGATCTACCATCAAGTCCGGCTTGTCCGGCGTCACCCCTGGAACCTATCAGACAATGTTCTTCCTGATTGGCCCCTACAACCCGAGCAATACCTCCAGCAACACTGCAGCACAGTTCTGCCGTCAGTGCCATGGCGGCGAGTCGAACGAAATGAACAACGGAACGGCCGTTACCACCTGGTAATCCGCTCTGCGCAATCCAGCGGGGAGGGCCGAGAACTTCCCTCCCTCCCCGTTCTTTCTTAACTGGGGGTCAACCATGAATATCAAGTTTTCAACATCCGGCCTATTCCTTCTCCTGGCCGTCGGAGCAGTCGCGGCCCAGGTCGCTTCGCACGCTCCCGCTCTTAAGCCTGCTCCCACAGGCTCCTGCGTCGGAGGTGATGCCTCTGGTCGCTACTTCGAATCCTGTAGCGCATGTCAACGGCATCGTTCTCACTCAAGCCGACCTCGTCCGCGAAGAGTATGCGATCTTTCCTTACGCCCGGCAGCATAATGGCTTGCCCAAAGAGCTTGAGCCCGAAATTCGCCAGGGCGCAATGCGGATGATGGTCTTCGAAGAACTGGTTTACCAGGAGGCAATGCGCCGCAAGATGACAGTTTCGCCTGTGCGCATGCAACAGGCTGAGACAGAGTTTCGCAAGACCTTTCCCAATCCCGAAGATTACAACGCCTTCATGCGCAGCGAGTTTCACGGCTCGCAGAAGCTGCTCGACGACAAGATCCAGCGTTCGCTGCTGATCGACTGCCCTGCTCAGGAATGAAGTCAAGAGCAAGAGCGTTGTGACTCCGGCGGAGGTAAGGGCCTTCTACGATAAGAATCCTGATCGCTTCAAGGTTCCTGAGTCGTTCATCTTCCAGACGATCACGGCAATCGCGCCGGATAACGCCACGCCCGACCAGATGAAGGCGGCGCGATCGCGGGTTGAGAAGGCGCTGGCCCAGGCCAAGGCGACAAAGACCAACAATGAGTTCGGGCTGCTGGCGGAAAAAGTACTCTGAAGACGATTACCGGGTGATGGAGGGCCAACACAAGTCCACGCCGGTCGATCAGCTTCCGCCGCAAGTGGTTCAAACGCTCAAGACAATGAGGGTCGGCGATGTGAGCAATGTTATCCAGGTGGGGAACATTTACACCATTTTGCGGCTCGACGCACACACGCCCCAGGGTAAGCAGAAATTCGAGGACGTTCGCGCGAAGCTTACCAATGATCTCCAGCAGAGCAAGACCAACCAGATTCGCGCCGCCTTCGACCAGAAACTGCGGCAAAACGCAAGGATTGAAGAGCCATAGCCGGATGCGAAGGCCCTCGAAAGCTTCGAGACCCTTCGCACGCCGACACCGGAAAGAAGGAATCATTTACCGCAAGATCAAGCCAGTGAAGTGATGGATCGCAAACAGTGCTGGGTTCCATATCGAGTTGCGTTGCTTGTCCCTGCGTGGATGCTGCTCCTGGCAGCGCCGCTTGCCGCGCAGATAAAATTCGGCGAATTCAGCAACAGCGCGAGCGGCACAGTTTCGTCGGGTTACACAGCTGACTATGGGCAATCAGACGGCATCAGACCATGGCTGGACGGTCGGAGGCAACACGAATCTCACCGGCAGCTTTTACAACCCCAATTTCATCAACTACGCGGTCTCGGCATATCTCAACCAGTCGCGCGCCAACTCCGATTTCCAATCCATCTCCGACTCGAGCGGCATTTCGGCTTCCGCCAACATTTTCGGCGGCAGCAAGTTTCCTGGCGCCATTTCCTTATTCAAAGGGCTACGACAGCGCGGGGAACTACGGTATTCCCGGCATCTCAAACTACGTCACTCACGGCAACAACGACGAGTTTGGCATCTCGTGGAGCCTGAATCTCCCCAGAAAGCCATCTCTTTCTGCCGGTTACCAATTGGGCAACAACGATTACTCAGTCTACGGATCCGACAACCAAGGGAAAAGTTCCTTTCACAGCTTCAATTTGCGCTCCTCCTACGAAATTGCGGGATTGGATATGACGCGGCTTTTACTCGGATGGCGGGAGCCACTCCGCTCATTCCTGAAATTATCAGTGGAGGGGTGAACACTGAGGTTCAATCGGGCTCCGACGGTTTCGGAGGCGGAGTGTCGCACAAGCTTCCGTTCCAGGGAGCCGTCTCGGCGAACGTAAACCGATCAAGCTGGAACACCAGCTATGAGGGCGCTTCTTCAACCGGTACGGTTGACACTGCCAACATGTTCGCGTCCATGCACCCTGCTACCAAACTCACCGTCAATGGGAGCTTGGAGTACTCTGACAATCTAGCCGGACAGTTGATTGAGGCAGTCGTCAGCCAGGGCGCGGCGGCTCCGTCGGCATTGGGAAATCAGACTTCCTATTCGTTTGATTCCCAAGCCTCGGCCACTTATATCCCGGCCCAGTATTTGCAGACCACGTTTTTTATTGAGCGCCGCATGCAGTTTTTCGAATCTCAGCTCTATTCGGTGAATTCCTACGGTGGCAACGCCGCCATTTCGCGCCGACTGAAGGGCGGCAATTTCAGCGCCAGTGTTACATTTTCGGGCAATGAAGGATCGCAGGACGGTGAGGATTCGCTGGGATTTGCGACCACCGAGCACTATTCGAATGAGATCGCAGGCTGGCATTTGACGGATCGTTCGGTTATGCACAGAACATGCAGACTCTGCTGGTGACTTATCTGAACTCCTCGTACAATTTTTCCGGCAGCGTGAGGCGGAGATTTGGCAAGGTGGGCTTCAGTGCGGGCGGCGGCGGATCGAGAACCGCTTTGACTGATCAGCCCGGCACTTCGAGCAGCAGCCAGGAATACAACACAAGCATCGGCTACGCTAGCTTTATCACCGCCAGCGGCAGCTATTCCAAGTCGAACGGGCTGGCGCTGGCAACCGGGGCTGGTCTGGTTTCGGCTCCGGTACCAATCTCTGCCCTGCCCTCCGATGCCTTCACGTTCTACGGAGGAACAAGCTATTCGGCAGCGATTTCGAGTGCGCCGAGGCGGGGGTTGACCATGTCGGCCGGTTACTCCAGGTCGAACAGCAACACGGCTATCAGCGGCATTGCAACTATGAGTCAGAATGAGCAGTACAATGCCATCATTCAGTACCAGATCCGTAAAATGGGTTTTACAAGCGGCTATGCACGGCTGGAGCAGGGTTTTGGCGGTTCGACCGCGCAACCTGAGATACTGTCGTCGTACTATGCGGGGATAACGCGTTGGTTCAATTTCTTCTAAAGGAAGAGCGGCTGCGCCGCCCCACATCCCGAGCGCTGATTCTCCTGCTGTTAATCCCGGCACTGGCGCATGCAAAGCCCAAGACCACAAATCCCCCCGAGAAATGGGAGCTCTCGCTCGATGGCGGCCGCAAGCTCGTCTGGGACCGCAGTTTCCGATCAGAAGCCGAGGTGAGGAAGATTGGTTTCTGGGGCAAGGTTGTGGACGTGGTGGCGGGCGCACCCAATGATGCACGCCATGGTGCGCCCTTACAGCGTCGTTACCGATTCTCGCGGCCGTATCATTGTGACCGATCCCGGCGCGGCCGGCGTGCACATCTTCGACTTTACCGAGCACAAATACAAATTCATCCAGCGCATCAAGGATGAGCACGACTCAATGTTCTCGCCGCAGTGCGTCGCCGTGGATGCGCAGGACAATATCTATGTGACCGACTCGAATGCCGGCCTGATTTTCGTTTTTGACGCGAACGGCAAATTTCAGCGGACGCTCGGCAGCCTGCGCGGGGGTGAAGGCTACTTCGAGCGGCCCACCGGCATCGCGGTCGACTCTGCCGCGGGGCGCATTTACGTCAGCGATACGCTGCGCCACAAAGTGCTGGTCCTCGACATGCAGGGCAAGGTGATGAAGCTCATTGGCCAAAAGGGCAGAACGCCGGCGGAGATTTTTATTTCCCTACCGAATTGCGGCTCATCCGGTCCCGACCTCATCGTCGTCGATGCCATGAACTTCCGTCTGCAGTTCTTCGATCACTCCGGCAATTTCGAATCGTCGATGGGAGCCATCGGCGACAGTGCAGGCGCAATGTTCCGTCCCAAAGCGGTGGGGGTCGACTCAGAGGGCGACGTCTACGTTGTCGATTCCTCACTGGGATTGGTGCAGGTCTTTAATCGAAAGGGTCAGCTGCTGTATTACTTCGGCGAGAAAGGAATCGCACGCAGGCGAATTCCAACTGCCTTCAGGGTTGTACATTGATCATGACGACCAGGTTTACGTGGTCGACTCATTCAATCAGCGCGTGCAAGTATTCCATTACTTTGGTTTGAACAAACCGGCCGGGGAGGTGACCAAGTGAGGCTCCGCATCCTCCTCACCGTGTTGGCCATCGTCTCTGCGGTAACCGCCGCTTCCAGCCAGATTGCAGGCGACGTGATGGGCAAGCATAACTTTGCGCCCACCGGAACTTCACCCGTGACTGGCGCGCGACCCGACACTTGCGCTTACTGCCACGCGCCTCATTCCGGCCTCAATGTCGGCCTCTGGAACCAGAAACTCACCAAGCAAATCTATGCGACCTATTCCAGCGACACTGAGAAAAACACAGGCAATCAGCCGGTCCTGGGCAGCGAGAGCAACCATTGCCTCAGTTGCCACGACGGCACGGTCGCCATGGGCACAACCGTCGTCTACGGCCAGGTAACTACCCACGGCTCAATGTACTCCCATGATGTTTTTGGCAGCAATATGCAGACCACGCATCCATTCAGCATGGTGTTGCCGTTGAAAGACAACATCGACCTCTTCGGCGCGCTGGCCGGGAACCATCGCACCAACGATCCCGCAGGGGCTGTGCATCTCGTCAACGGCAACGTGGAATGCACTTCATGCCACGACCCGCATATCGAGGCCAAAGACCCCATTGCCCTCAATTTTCTGGTCAGAGACAGCTCCAGCGGCCAGCTTTGCCTTGCGTGCCACAATCCCGCGCGCAGAATCAGCGGCCAGGTGAACCCAATCGAACAATGGGTCTCAAGCGCGCACGCCATATCGACCGCAAAGATCTCGCAATCGGCATCGCTGGGCAGTTATTTAACAGTGACAACCAATGCCTGCGATTCCTGCCATGCGTCTCACAATTCCGCTGCCGGATCGCGGCTGCTGCGAGGCTTCAACGAGCAGGACTGCATCGGATGCCACAACGGGGCGAATGTCTCGCCCATGCCGGCATACACCGATGTCTTTGCCGAGTACGCAACGCCCAAAGTCGGTCATCCCCTTCCCGACGTCGAACAATCCGCATGACGCCGCCGAGGCCGTACTCCTCAACAGCAACCGCCACGCCACCTGCGTCGATTGCCACAACGCGCACAGCGCCGAGATTGTCGCGACCTTTCCGCGTCCTCCGCTCATTCGCATCTCGCAGAACAACATAGCAGGCATAAGCGCCACCGACGGCACGACAATTCTTACGCCGGCGGTCAACCAATACGAGAACTGCCTGCGCTGTCACGGAACCAGCGCAGGTAAACAAATACTGCCGATCTACGGCTACTTCCCCAATCGCGCCGTCTCTGCCGGCGATCCACTTAATCTGATTCCGCAATTCGCAACTACGGCGACTTCAAGCCATCCGGTGATGCATGTGAGTAACAGCGCGCTTGCGCAGCCCAGCCTTCGCACCCGGATGCTCCAACTTGACGGCGTAACGCTTGGCCGCGCCATGGGCACACAGATCTTCTGCACCGACTGTCACAACAGCGACGACAATCGCGAGTCCGGAGGCACGGGCTCGAATGGTCCGCACGGGTCAAAATGGACGCATATACTCGAGCGCCGTTACGAGTTCAGCCAGACCGCGATACCGGGAGGGTTGATCAACAATCTCTTTCCCAGTCCCGACCTGACCTTTACCGGCCCCTACGCCCTGTGCGACAAGTGCCACAATCTGGCCACTCAAGTGGTGAAGAATTCGAGTTGGAAATATCACAGCAACCACATCAACGATGGATTCTCTTGCTCCACATGCCATACCGCGCACGGCATGGGCGCCGCCAGCGCCACCATTACCGGAGAGCGGCTCATCAACTTCGACGTGAATGTGGTTGCTGCGAACAATGGTCAACCTGTCTCATACAACCACGGCAACAACACCTGTGTGCTGATGTGCCATCAGACTGCGCACAACGCCAACGGCACGGTTGCGCATGTAGCCATGCGTGCAGGTTTCTCGCCGATCAAATAGACTCCCGCGAGTACGGAATTCTTCAGATTCCCTCCCATGCAACTGAAAAAAGGCGCAAGGGAGGGGCACGGAACCTTTTTCTTCGAATCAGGCCCCGACGCAGTGTGCCCCACTCATTTCTCATGCGGAAGGCTCAAATCACGGTTGCCGCTGAGCTTCCGCTCATCTCGTTTGACTTGTCGGCATGGCACTGACGGCAGAACTGCGATGTGGAGTTGGCGTTGGGGTTGGTGTTGTTTGGATTGTAAGGCGCCCTGAGGAAGAACATGGTAGGGTAAGTCCCCTTCGCCAGCCCCGATTGCGAAGCGGCGGTAACGGTCACCACATTCATGGAGTGGGGATCGTGACAGGTGGTGCAAACCACCACCGGCATGTTGTTGTAGACACCCGGCTGGACGAAGAACCCGTAGTTCTTCACAAAGCGGCCGGAATTCGCGCCCGCCATCACGATCTTGCCGTTCGATTGCGTGCAATCCCATCCCATGCCGCCGCCGCAACCCAACTTCACGCTCAGCCCCATGGGGTGATCGTTGAAGTAGCCCCCGCCTGCTCCCGCCTTGGTTCCAAGCAGTGTCGGAATCGTATTTCTGGTTCCGTAAGTTGCCGGCAATGTCTCATAGACTTTGTTCTTCATCATGGCCGCCGAGGCATAATTCCCGTCATGACAACTCAGGCAGGTCAGCATGCCTTCAACGTCGGGTGTTCCGGCCGACATGCTGGTGGGCAACACCTCGACATAGGCTCCCCCGCCGGTGGCAATGGTCTTGCCGTACAAGCTGCTCGCGTCCTCGCCCCACAGCATAGGCGTTCCCGTCGGCGGGCCGGCTGACTTTGCCTGGCCGTTGCCCAGCGAGCCGCTGTGCGCGGAGTGGCAAGCCGAGCAGCCCCGCCCGGAGTTCATGTGTGCGCCCAGAATATCTCCAGCCGGTGTGGCGGACTGCGAGGCCAGGAGTCCCGAAGTTGCGAGGAATGTAAGAGCAATCAAACCGTGCCGTAGCATGGATTGGAACCTCCTTGAAAGTCCCTCATCTCATCGACAATCCCCTCCGTGCCAAGATGTTACGACGGTCATTGTCGACAATTCTTCAATGGATAAAAGGCAATTCCGCAAGCGGGCAGGCAGATTCTGATTGAATACCGGGCAATGAAGTTAGAGAGTTCTCACGGTTGTTCCCAGGCACCGGCAGGCCCGCAGTCAGGCGACGCTGGACCGGCGGATTCCGGACTGCGTGTCGCACCTGATACCGAGCCCAAGCTGCCGGATCGGCTGGCGCGGACCATTGACAACCCTTTGCCGTAGGTTCTCGAATCTGTGATATGAATCACTTCCACGGAAGCCAAATCCATTTCTAATGATCCTGCGCAGATCTATTCATTCCCGTCGCCAGACGAGAGGGCCAGCGCGCAGCGGCTCTCGTACGTTATGGCGGCGAGCAAGTAAATTAGGGCTTTCCCAGAGGTTTATGAGGCTTTTCCGATATCGCGTCTGGTTCTCGAGTGAAGCCGTTCCACTAAGCGGCCGCGGGTTCGTCTTCAGAACTCTGGTCGTGGCTGCGATCCTGATTCTTGTCACGGCGCGGGCCTCGGCCGCCATCCATCCCGTACCGCTCGACCCGAAGGCTGATCCGTCGACGTGCCTGCAATGCCACGAGGACAAGACCAAGGGCAAGTCGGTGCATTCGGCCATGCAGTTGGGCTGCCTGAGCTGTCACGAGATCAGGGTAAATAAAGACGTTACGCGCGTAAAGCTCATCACGGCCACGCCGGTTTCGCTCTGCCTCACCTGCCACGCCGACAAGAAAGCCTCAGACATCAAGGGCACGGTGCATCCCCCCGCGGTTCGAGACTGCCTAACCTGCCACGATCCGCATGACGAGCGACAACAAGAACCAGTTGCTGAAGCCGGAGTCGGGCGAGGCCAAGGACAATCTTTGCCTTAGCTGCCATACCACGGGCATGAACATGCCCGCGGGCGGCAGCCGACACGCGGCGCTCGACCTGGGATGCGACACCTGCCACCTGACCCACAAGACCGGGCCCGAGCCGACGATCGAGAACAGGTTTCATCTCGACCAAGGCGACGCCCGCACTATGCGTCGATTGCCACGACCCCAAGGATGCAGACCTGCAGAAGGCGCATAACAACCAGCCCTTCGGCACGGCGAATTGTGTTGAGTGCCACGATCCCCACCAGTCCGACCAGCCCAAGTTGATGGCAAAGTTCGAGCACGCACCATTTCCAGGCAGGCGGCTGCGATACGTGCCACGCGGCGCCAAAGGATGGCAAGGTCGTGCTCACGCAGCCTGACGTCAAGTCGCTCTGCGTTACCTGCCACGACGACAAGGCAAAGCTGATCGACAACGCCAAGGTGCCGCATCCCGGCGCGGCCGGCGACTGCACCGATTGTCACAGCCCGCATGCCAGCAACCAGCCCGGCCTGCCCAAGACCGACTCGGTAAGCATTTGCCTGGGCTGCCACACCGACGTGGAAGACGAAGGCAAGAAGCACTGTCACCACAGCCTGTCTTCGGCCTGGGCTGCGCCACCTGCCACACCCCGCATGGCGGCGACAACGACCACCTGCTCCGCGCTACTGGCAACGCACTGTGCCTGGAGTGCCACGGCCCCGACTCGGTTCCGCAAAAGACCGACGACGGCATGCTGGCCATCTTCAACGGCCAGATCAAGCTGCCCGCCGACTATTACAAGACGAACAAGGTTCCGGTTCTGCCGTTGAAATTCGGACTGGGCCACCCAGTCGACAACCACCCGGTATCCGATGTGATGGACCCCAGCAACGTGAACAAGATCAAGGCCCACATCACTTGCCTTTCACTGCCACCAGCCGCACGCTTCGGCACAGCCCGACCTGCTGGTGAAGGACCAGGTCAACAACATGCAGTTCTGCGACATGTGTCACAAGAACCGGCTCAACATGGAAGAAACAGTTTCCCCTGGGAATTGATTGGAGATTCAAATGCCTCGCTTCCTCTTCAATTCGACAAGAAAATCGCTGGCGCTGCTGCTGTTGGTTGCGCTCGGCGTTGCCGCTCCGTTTGGGGCTCACGCGGCAGATCAAAGAAGAAGCCGGCTGCCACACCGGCCGCGGCCACCGGCCCGCACAAGTTCAACTTCGACCCCAAGAAACTGGTCTGGCCCAGCCCTCCCAACATCGCGCGCATTCGCTGGATGGATTACTTTGCAGGCGAAAAGATCGACTACACCGCGCCGGCTGCCGCCAAGCCCAAATCGTCATGGATGGATCGCCTGGCGGGCACCGAATCCGATCAAGAAAAGATCAATCCCAAATCCTTTCCCTATCAGCTGATTGGGCCTTACGGCATCGCGATCGATTCCAAAGGTAAGGTCTACGTCGCCGATCAGAAGGTGGGAGCCGTTTTCATCTTCAATACCGATGCGCACACCACCGATCTGATCCGGAACGGCGCCGACGCGCATTTCGCCTGGATCAACGGTCTGGCCATCGACGACGACGACCGGCTCTTTGTCTCAGACGGCAAGATGCACCATATTCTCGTATTCAATTCCAAGCACGTGCTCGACAGCCAGATTACAGAGGGGCTGGTGGACCCGGTGGGCATTGCGATCGACACCACCAATCGATTCCTCTACGTCGTCGACACTCAGCAGGACCAGGTGATCGTCTACGACGCGGACACATACAAGCTGCTGCGCCGCATCGGCACGGGCGGCAAAAACCACACGCTCACCAGCCCCGGAGATTTTGGCGCACCGGAGGGCGTGGCTGTCGATGCCGATGGCAATGTCTACGTCACCGATACGTTGAACGATCGTGTTGAGCTCTTCGACGCCGACGGCACATTCATCAGCACCTTCGGCAAGAACGGCGATGGGCCAGGCTTCTTCGAGCGGCCCAAGGGAATCGCTGTTGACAGCGACGGGCACATCTGGGTAGCCGATGAGGTACAGGACCGCCTCCAGGTATTCAATAAGGAAGGCCAGTTGCTCACTTACATCGGATACGGTCACGGCGATCTGCCCGGCCAGTTCCAGGCGCTGATCGGCGTAGCCATCGACAAGAACAACCGAGTCTTCACCACTGAGCAGTATCCGGGTCGCCTGCAGGAATTCGAGTACGTCAGCGACTCCGAGGCCGACGCCGAGAAGCAGCGCCGCGCCACAGAGGCCGAGCAGCGTGCCTCACAGCATCAGAAGGCAGCGGCGCCTGCGCCTGGTACGGCTGCACCGGCTCCGGCACAACCGCCCGCGGCTGCGCCAGCGGAATCCGGAACCGCAGCACCGAAGACGTCGCAGTAGCTGCCACTGCCCGATCAACGCCCAAAAATCCCTGAACCGAAAACGCAGTTGCGCTCGGAAACTGCTGCATGGTAAGCTCTTGCCTCAGCCGTCCATTATTGTAATCCCGCTCTGGTCCAGCTTCCCTCCCTCATCTCTGACCGGAGCCTATTGGAAAGTTACGTGATCTCGAAATCACCGTTTCGCCTCCGGCCGTTTCTCCCGGCGCTCGTCGTTATGGCGCTGGCGAGTCCCTGCTTCGCGATGACATCGCCGTCAGCGTCAGCAAAACCGGCCGACGCGCAGCCGGCTCAGGTGGGCCTGCCGATCATCCACAACTATTCGACCAAGGATTACAACGCCGGCCCACAAGTTTGGGCGGTCACTGAAGACAAGCGCGGCCTGATATACGTTGCCTCCTCTTCCGGCGCAATTCTCGAGTACGACGGCGTTACGTGGAGAAAGATCTTTCATCAGTCGAGCACGGTGCGCTCGCTGGCCATGGACGACACGGGAAGGATCTATGCCGGTCTTGAAGCGGACTTTGGGTACCTGGCGCCCGATGCCGCAGGGTCGCTCCAGTATCATTTCCCTTCTCGACAAAGTGCCGGCGACGGATCGTGACTTTACAGACGTCTGGCAGATTCTTCCCACTGCCGCAAGGAGTATTCTTCCGCTCCTATCAAAGGCTCTTCCGCTGGGATGGCAACCAGATGAAAGTCTGGAGCGATGGAGCAGGGCAACGATTCCAGGCTCTCTCGATGGTGCCGGCCATGTTTATACCGCACAGGGCGGGATCGGCCTTGAGGAGATCGTTGGAGACGATCTGCGTCCCGTGCCCGGCGGCGACGCCTACAAGAACTCGGTCAAACTCTTCCTGCATCCATTCGACAATGGCCAGATCCTGGTTACGGCCCGCAACGAGCTGTTGACTTTGTACGACGGGCAGAAGTCGACGCCGTTCAAGACGGGCGCCGATGATTATTTGAAGAAGCACGCGATCTACACTTCGACCATTCTCAGCGACGGCGCTATCTGCCTCACCTCGCTGGACGGCGGCGCAGTGATTCTGGAGCACGACGGCAGACTGCGCCAGATTCTCGACCAGGGCGCGGGATTGCTCAGTTCATCAACGCTAAGCGCTTATCAGGATCGAGACGGAGGGCTATGGATCGGTTCGGATGCAGGTGTTTCGCGGGTGCAGTTAAATTCGCCGCTATCGATTCTTTCTCGCGATGGGGGCTATGACGCCATCCGGTATAAAGGATCCGTCTATGGATCGACCATAGGCAACACCGCTGTGGCGAGAATCGACTTCGACAAGCAGACGAACCGGCCCAAGACAACCCTTCTCCATGGCCCAAGTCAAGGATGGGACCTTCGTCGACTTTAAGGATCCGGCGAACCCAAGCAGCGAACAACTGCTGGTAGCGACAAGCGAAGGTGTCATGCGGGTAGAGGGCGACAATCTGCGTTCCGGCAATGCCCAATGTACACGGGACTACCGAAGCGGGTTTATTCATCGCTCAATCAATCAAAGATCCGTCCCGCGTTTTTATCGGGCATACCGACGGCGTGGGCTCGATGCACTGGAACGGCAGCTCGTGGGTAGACGAAGGACGATTGCCGAACATGAACTACCAGGCCGGAGCTATGGCCGAAGAAGCAGACGGCACCCTGTGGGTCTCGGGCACCACGGGCAGCATCCTGCGCATTCAGGTTGCCCCTACAGGCATGCGCGACTCCAAAGTCGAGGTCATCGGCAGCCAGGCGGGACTTCCTAAAGGGTCGAATTTTGTCAGCGTCATTGACGGTCATGTCTATGTTTCCGTGGGGAACAGCAAGAACATCTTTCGATGGGATCCAGCCGCAGCCAGGCTGGATGTCGACAATCGTTTCCTGCTCCCCATCGATGGACCCAATGCAAATATCTTCCTGTGGCCTATTGGCAAGGATCGCTTCTGGAGCGAGAACAGTGCTTCAGATACATCGCGTCTCGGTCTTTATACACGGCAAGCCGATGGAAGCTGGAAGCTGGAGGAGGACGCCTACCGCGATCTCAACCGCTTTAATGTATTCCTTATTCGCCCGGACGGCGATTCGGCGTTCCTGGTGACCGGAGATTCACTGATCCGTTATGACGGCAATGTCAGGCCGCCTGCACTCCAGCCGTTCACGACCGAGGTGCGGCAGGTAAAGTCTGGCACGCAGATCGTCTTTGGAGGCGCGAGCCTGGCAGACGCCTCAACGCTTCGCCTTGCGCCTGGCACCAGCGATCTGCATTTTCAATTTGCCGCACTGAACTACGGCAACCCGTCTCAAACTCTGTATCAATACCGGCTCGAGGGTGTTGACAAGAACTGGTCACCCTGGGACAAGCAGAAAGAGGCCAACTACAGCGGGCTGGGACCGGGCGACTATCGCTTCCGGGTGCGATCGAAGACCGACGATGGCCGCGAAGGCGAGGAAGGCAACTTTGCCTTCACGATTCTTGCGCCGTGGTATCGCACGACTATGGCGCTGGTCATTTATTTCCTTCTATTCGTCGGCGCCGCCATCCTTGGCTGGGTCTTGATCGGCAAGTTCGAACGCAAGAAGGCCCGCCGCAAGACCGAAGCGCTCGAAGCGCAGGCCAAAGTTCTTGAAGCCACGGTCACTGAGCGGACCCAGGAGATTCGCGCTCAGGCCGCCGAGATTGAGGCGCAAAAAGACTCCATCGAATTCCTGAATGAGATCGGCAAGGAGATCACTGCATCGCTCGACCTGAACGTGATTCTGTTCAGGCTTTATGAGCGGGTGAACGAAATCGTCGACGCGGCTATTTTTGGTGTTGGCCTCTATCGCCCCGAGAAACACACCATTGAGTACAGCCTGGCCATCGAAAACGGCAAGCGCTATGCACCCTACACGCGCAGCACCGACGACAAAAACCAGTTTGCTGTGTGGTGCATCGACAATCGAAAACCTATCCTGATCAATGACGTTGCGGCCGAGTATTCGAAATATATCGCCAAATACGATGACGTGGCAGGAACGCTGGAAGACGGCAGCGTGTCGCATCCGCCCACATCGATGATCTACCTGCCGCTGATTGCGCAGGAGCGCGTGCTGGGCGTGCTCAGCGTGCAGAGCTTCAAAAAGAACGCTTACACAGCCGCAGCATCTAAGCCTGCTTGAAAACCTGGCGGCCTACACCACTATTGCGCTCGACAATGCCAACGCCTACCAGACCATCAATGACGCCCAGCGCTCGGTGAGCGAGCGCGCGGCCGAGTTGCTGACCATCAATCGCATTACGCAGGCACTCTCTTCTCAGCTTGAAAAGGACAGCCTGATCCAGCTTGTAGGCGAGCAAATTCGCGACCTGTTCCACGCTTCGATTGCCTATATCGCCCTGCTCGACCGCTCCACCATGATGCTGAAATTCCCGTACACCTTTGGCGAAGAAGTGCAGCCGCGGCCCTTCGGTACCGGCCTAACCTCGCGCATCATCCGCACTGGCGAACCGCTGCTCATCAACGAGGACATGGCGCAGAACCGCAAGCGCCTTGGCGTAGAGCAGATGGGCCGCAACACTGCCTCCTATCTGGGCGTGCCTATACCGTCCGGCGGGCAGACCATCGGCGTCATCAGCGTGCAATCCACCGATCAGGAAGGCAGATTCGCAGAGGCCGATCAGCGCCTGCTTTCCACGATCGCTTCCGCGGTGGGCGTCGCAATCCACAATGCCAAGCTGTTTGAAGAGGCCCGAACGGCGCGCCAGGCCGCTGAAGAAGCCGACGCCGCCAAGAGTTCATTCCTCTCCACGGTCAGCCATGAATTGCGCACACCGCTTACCAGTGTGCTGGGATTTGCCAAGATCATCCGCCGCCGTCTTGAGGAGCGTCTCTTCCCGTTGATTCCCGAGGACGACCGCAAGATCGCGCAAACCAAGCAGCAGGTACTCGACAACCTCGGCGTCGTGGTAAGCGAGGGAGAGCGCCTCACCAAACTCATCGACGACGTCCTCGACCTGGCCAAGATTGAGGCCGGCAAGTTTACCTGGAACATGGCCAGCGTCTCAATGGCACAAGTCATCGAGCGCGCAACCTCTGCAACTTCCTCGCTCTTCGAAGCCAAGAAACTTAACCTCGTGACCGATGTCGAACCCAATCTGCCGTCGATTACCGGCGATCAGGATCGGCTTATTCAGGTGGTTATCAACCTTATCTCCAACGCGGTGAAGTTTACCGATGCCGGCTCGATCAAGTGCGCTGTTCGCCGCGAAGCGGAAGATCTGGTGGTGAGCGTCACCGACTCCGGTATCGGCATTGCGCCGGCCGACCAGCCCAAGGTATTCGAAAAATTCAAGCAGGTAGGCGACACGCTTACTGACAAGCCAAAGGGCACTGGTCTCGGCCTGCCCATCTGCAAGGAGATCGTCGAATACCACGGAGGACGCATCTCGGTTGAAAGCGTACCGGGGAAAGGCAGCACGTTCTCATTCACGCTTCCCATCGCCGGGAAATCGGGCCAGCTCGAACTGCTTCCCGCACGTCGCAACATCGATATCGAGTCTCTGGTGAGGCAATTGCGCGAGACCGTCTCCTCGCAGCATCCGGCCGAGAAATCAATACTGGTGGTCGACGACGACGCAAACATCCGCTCATTGTTGCAACAGGAACTTACCGAGGCGGGCTACGCCGTGCGCCTGGCCGAGGACGGCCGCAAGGCGCTTGCACTGATCCGCGAAGAGATGCCGGGCCTGGTGATTCTCGACGTGATGATGCCGGAGATGAATGGCTTCGACGTTGCCGCGCGTGCTCAAGAACGACCCGGCGACCATGCATATCCCCATCATTATTTTGTCGATCCTCGAAGACAAGGAGCGCGGTTTCCGCCTGGGCGTGGATCGTTATCTTACCAAGCCGATCGACACGCAATCGCTCTTCAAGGAGATTGGAACGCTGCTGGACCAGGGAACATCGCATAAGAAGGTGATGGTGGTTGACGAGGATGCGAGCGCACTGCATAGCATTAGCGATGTGCTTGAGACCCGCGGCTACCAGGTGGTGGAATCGAACGGTTCGGAGCTGGTGGCGCGCGCTGTAAGTTCGCGGCCCGACATTATTATTTTTAACTCGCTTCTTTCCAATGACGAAGCCGTCCGCGCACTGCGCTTCGAGAAGGGGATGGAGAACGTATTATTCCTGATCTACCAATGACAAAGAAAATACTGATTGTCGACGACGAACCCCATCTGCGTACGCTAATCCAGCAGACCCTCGAGGAACTGGAAGACGAGGGCGTCGAGTTTTTCACTGCTACCAACGGTGAAGAGGCCCTTGCAACCATCCGCGGCGAGGAGCCGGATCTCGTCTTTCTCGATGTAATGATGCCCAAGAAGAACGGTTTTGACGTGTGCAACGAGGTGAAGAACGAACTCGGGCTTAGCCACATTCACATTGTGCTCCTCACCGCAAAAGGTCAGGAGTTCGATCGCCAGCGCGGCCAGGAGGTTGGCGCCGACCTTTATATGACCAAGCCATTCGACCCCGATGCGCTGGTCGCAAAGGCCCGCGCTGTCCTCGATCTTCCTGCTTAGAGAATGCGAGACTCATGGCCGGCATAACTCTGCGCGCTCTTCTCAACCCCAGGTCGGGCACATATGCGGTTGTGAGGGCGCTGTGCGATGCATCAGGCTCGAGCCTCAGGGTGGTCGATTCCTCCGGCCGCGTTCTGCTGGGTGAGGATTCAGCCGGAATCACCGATTCGCGTCCTCGCTTTCCCATCATCGCCAATGAGGCGGAACTCGGCCTCGTGGCCGGCCCCGATGTTGCCGCAGCCGCCGTGGCGCAGCTACTCACCCACCTTGCGGCACGCGAAACCGAGCAGCGCGCGCTCGCCGCTGAAGCGCTTCACCTCTATCGCGAAATCAACCTCATCGAACAACTCTCTGAGCAACTGGCTGCCATCCTGAATATTCCGGCAGTGAGCGAGTCGGCGTTGGCACAGGCTCAACGATTGATTCCCGCGACGCATGGCATCGTGCTGCTGGCCGGCAAGCCCGGTGGCTCGTTAAGCATTGAAGGCTCCTTCGCGCCTGAGCCCGGCAGCGGCGATCGCCTTTGCGGCGCGCTTGCGCCCGATTCCCTCTTCGCCATCTCGGTGCTGGAGCGCGGCGTGGCTGAAATTGTGAACGGTTGCGCCGGCGATCCGCGCGCTCGCGGCAACGAGTGCCATCTTCGCGCACTTATCTGCGCGCCCCTTCGCGCGGGCCAGCGCACCACCGGACTGATTGCCCTTGCCAGTACTGAACCCGATGCTTCATACTCGACAGCAAATCTCAAGCTGCTGAACACCATTGCACTGCAAGCCGCCGCGGCCATTGAGAATGCGCTGCTCTGCGCCGAGATGGTCGAATCCGCGCGCGAGCGCGCCGCCTACGCGGCTGAGTTGCAGGCCGCCAGCTCAGTGCAGCAGCTCCTGCTCCAGGGCGCTTCCCGGCCCACTCCCGGCTTCGAGGTGGAATCCGTTTACCTGCCCGCGAGCGAAGTCGGCGGCGACTTCTTTTACGTTCACCCTGCGCCCGACGGCTCTCTGGTCGCAATCGTCGGCGACGTCTCTGGCAAGGGACTCACCGCAGCCATGCGCGTCGCCATGATACTCGGCGTCCTGCGCCGCGAAACCTCGCATGACCCCGCGGAAATCCTTTTCATGCTGAATAACGCGCTTCTTGCTCAGGGCCATCTGGGTTTCGCCACGGCCTGCTGCATTCGCCTCGCAATCACCGGCGAATTCGACTTCGCCAATGCCGGTCACATCGCGCCCTACACCTCATCCCTTGAGCTTGAGACTGTTCCGGCGCTTCCGTTGGGCCTCGTCATCGACCAGAGTTATGATCTTGTGAAGGGAAAGCTGGCACCCGGCGAGCGCCTCGTTCTGCTTTCCGACGGTGTGCCAGAGGCTCGTTCGAAATCGGGCGAATTACTAGGCTTCGAACGCACTCGCGCGCTCTCGATTCAATCCGCCGCCCAGATCGCCGGCACTGCGCAGGAGTTCGGCCAGGAAGACGATATCACTGTCGTCACGCTGAAGCTGGCGTCGCTCACCGCTTAAAGCAGCAACGGAGTTGCCGTATCCCCAAGCCCTTCAGCTTGGGCTAACGTGGACACAGAACCACGACCTATCGCAAATCTCACCGCGCCTCGTTGTCAATGGATGACCTTGCCTACCGCTCGCACTTAAGCGGGTACGAGCGCAATGTTAGAATTGCCCGGTTGCAATGGGATCGAGCCTGCACGTGCTCTGAGGAGAAATGCCGCCATGGGAAAGAGTTTGCCGCTGACCGCCACTGAGCTTAACCGTCGTGAGTTTGTGCGCCTGGCACTGATGAGTTCGGCGCTGATGACCGGCGCGAGCGCACTGGCGCAGGCCGAAGAAACGCCGCCCAAGGCCGTGGCTTATTCGGGAGAGTTGCGTGCTCTGCCGCCGGGCGCGGTGCGGCCGGACGGTTGGCTGCGGGAGTACCTGGAAAAGCAGGCGGCAGAACTTGGCTCAAAGCTGCCGCAGATTTCGTGGCCATTCAGCGCGGACTATTGGGCGACCGAGCAGGAAGGCGAATCGTGGTGGCCGTGGGAGCAGAAAGCATATTGGGTTGACGGGGCGACGCGACTGGCGCTGGTGCTGCAGGACGAAGGACTGATGGCACAGGTGGGCAAGCCCATCCGATATACCCTGTCGCACACCGACACTAACGGCTACATCGGCCCCGAGTTCTTCGAGGATCCCAAAGGAGACTTCCACCGCTGGCCGCAGAATGTATTCTTTCGCGGGATTGAAGCGGCGTCAGACGCCAATTCGCCGCTGAGCGGTATGACGGCGGCCGAGATTGAGCGCGCGATGCAGCGGCACTATCTCAACGACGAAGCCTCGTATGGAACGCAGACCCGCAATGTAACCAACATTGAGCACATGCTGTGGTGTTATGAGCGCACCGGGGACCCGGCATTGCTGGCGCTGGCTGAAAAGTCCTGGAAGGAATACATGACGGTCGCAGGCAATGATGGGATGGGCGACCTGACGGAGTTGCGCGTGTATGCAGACACGCCGATCAACTCGCACGGCGTTACTTATGCTGAGATCTCCAAGCAGCCGGCCATTTTGTATCTCTACACAGGCAACCAGGATTACTTGCGCTTTGCTCATGCGGCGCAGCGGCGCATCTTCGACCATCACATGCTGATCGATGGTATTCCCTCCACCACCGAGTGGTACCGCACGGTCACCGCGCTCGATGCGCACGAGACCTGCGACATTGCGGATCACACCTGGACGTGGGGCTATATGCTGCTGGCTACCGGCGACGCAATCTGGGCAGACCGCATCGAGCGCGCTTGTTTCAACGCAGGACCGGGCGCGATCAAGAACGACTGGAAGGCGCTGCAATACTTCTCCTGCCCCAACCAGTTTCTCGCGACACTCGACTCCGATCACACCATGATGTCAACCGGTGGGCGCATGATGGCCTACCAGCCGAACCCCGGCCAGCGAACCGCATGCTGCGGCGGCAATGTGCACCGTATCTACCCGAACTATGCGGTCCGCATGTGGATGAAGAGACAGGACGGCGGGCTGGCGGCTGTGCTCTACGGGGCGTCGCGCTTAAAGGCAACGGTTGGCGAAGAGCAGACGCCGGTCGAGATTGTGCAGCAGACCTGCTATCCGTTCGAAGAGCAGATCAACTTCAAGATCGAGTCGGAACGCGCAGTGGCTTTTCCGTTGGCGCTGCGGATTCCTGCGTGGTGTTCTGCGCCGCGCATCGCGATAAACGGCGTGAGTGTGTCCGCCGAGGCCGATGGCAAAGGTTTTGTTGTGCTGCAAAGGACCTTCAAGTCGGGAGACACTTTGACGTTGACGCTTCCCATGCGGCTCGCGCTTTCGCATTGGCCGCAAGACGGACTCGGCATTGAGCGCGGCCCGATTGTGTATTCGCTGCCGATCCAGGCAACCTGGACGAGCAAAGTGGAGCGGCGCTACACAACGGCGGAGTTCCCCAGCCTGGAGGCACGGCCGGCAAGCGCATGGAATTACGGGCTGGCGGTGGAAGACGCGACCCTGGAGAAAACAATTGAAATCAAGAAACTGCCGTTAACCTCCGAAGAGGCGCTCGATCCGTGGCAGCATCCGCCCATCACCCTCACCGCACCGGCGCGAAAGATCGAAGGCTGGGAATTGCAGGCGAATCCCAATAATCCCGCGCAACTATTCACGCCGTGCTTACCCGAAATGAGCAAAGGCAAGCCGAGCGAGGCGATTGAGCACGTGACGCTGGTGCCTTATGGATCGACTGAACTCCGCCTGACGATTTTTCCAGCGGTAAAGGCATAGGACCTGCAATGACGTTTCCCGGTCGCAGTAACTATGACTTTGCCATTTACGAGCTGGTGACCTGAAGCGTGGGGTTTGTCCACGGTCTATCGTATACTGAGTTCGAAATCTTGCCATTCCAAAGGTTTTTTGGCTCTGACGGTTCCGGCGTTGATCGATGGCGGGTGATAGGCTTCCCCTTAAATGATGGGCTCACCGGTTTGGATCGGGGCCTGAGCGCGCTTGTAAAAGAGAAGTTGTATACGGCCGTGCTTGCCGACGCCCTGGATCAGATCGACATTCAGAACCAGCGATGCGAGAGTATCTGCGGCCCGTCTGCCAATGGTCGGCTTTCCTTGGCTGGGCAAGTGCTATCGCGTATTGCGATGCCTATTACGCTCCACCGGAAGCCTGCGCGATGGAAATCGATGCGTCTGACTGCATTCTGCCCTGCGAGGTTGTGATTGTCTCTACAGCGTGTTTCATAAACCCGTTTTGTGTCAGGGCACGACTTCAGTCGTGCCGAAAATAGCATGAAAAATGAGGGGTTTTAACCCCTGCGGGATGAATGCCGGGCCTTAACAGCCATTTATGAAACACGCTCTAAGTGAACTTCAACCTCGCTCCGATTTTCGGAGGTGGATTTGTCCAACGATGACAAGCTCATAGTAGCTCAGCAAGCTCATCTAATCTCGCGCCAGAATAAAGGTCTGGGATTCCTCGAAAATGATGTGGACCCGGAGCAAGTTGCGCAACTCGACTGGAACTTGCTGCGGGAAGACCTAAGCCTGCCTGTAGCTGTTCTGTGTGAAGAAAAAATGTTGCGGAACCTGAAGTGGATGCAGCGGTTCATGACCTCATACAACGTTAAGCTGGCGCCGCACGGCAAGACAACCATGGCGCCAAAGCTTTTCGAACTTCAAGTGCGCGGCGGCGCCTGGGGCATTACGCTGGCAACCGCGCATCAGAGCTTTGTTGCCTGGCGACACGGGATTCGGCGCGTCCTGATGGCCAACCAGCTCGTGGGTATGCAAAACATGGCCATGGTTTCTGGTATGATCGCGGATCCAGACTTCGAGTACTACTGCCTCGTCGATTCGGCCGATGCGGTTGACGCGCTTGGCGAATATTTCTCGTCGCGTGGACAAAGCCTGCGGGTCTTGCTTGAGATTGGTGTTGCCGGAGGGCGTTGCGGGGTCCGCAATGATGAACAGGTAGAGGCGGCGCTCGACGCGCTGAACCGGTGGAAGGGTCCAATTCTTCTTTCAGGTGTCGAGCTCTACGAAGGCATCCTTGCTGAGGAATCGGGGATCAGGGCATTTCTGGAACGGGCAGTCGACATTACGAAGCACCTGCTTGCAACCAATGGGTTTGAACGCAAACCGCCGCTGCTGTCGGGCGCCGGCTCAGCCTGGTTCGATGTGGTCGCAGACGTTTTCACGAAAGCCGATTTCGGGGAGCCCGTCGAGTTTGTGCTTCGGCCCGGCTGTTATCTCACCCACGATGCCGGTTTCTATCGTAAGTCTCAGGCAAAAGTGCTTAAGCGGAACAGCGTTGCCAAGCAGATATATGGAGGGCTTCAACCGGCACTCCAGGTTTGGGCTTATGTTCAGTCTGTTCCGGAGAACTCAAGGGCGATCGTCGGAATCGGCAAACGGGACGCTTCCTTTGATCTGGGTCTTCCCTTCCCTGCTTTGCATTTCCGGCCAGGCATGCAATTGCCGAAGATCGCGCCGAAACACTGGGCCGTTATCAAATTGATGGACCAGCATGCGTACCTTCAGATTGCATCGGACGATGACATTCGCGTGGGCGATATGATCGGCTTCGATATCTCTCATCCATGCCTGACATTTGACAGTTGGCGAGTTATCCCCGTCATCGACAGTAAGTACCAGGTTGTTGACCTGGTGGAGACTTACTTCTGACGCCGCTCGAATTGTCACGCGGATGCGCTGCATTTCAAAGCGTCGGCTGTCACAGTGTTCAAAACACAAAGCAATGAGGAGCTGAAGATGAGTGTGAAGCGATACTGCTCAAAAGAAGGAACCGCTGCAGGCAGTGAGGCTGTGCCCATCGCTCGAGCGGCGGAGGCCAATGGCTGGCTCTATGTATCGGGTCAGGTCCCCATGGTGGATGGCCAGTTGGTTGCAGGCAACATCACCGTGCAGGCGCGACAAGCGATTCTGAACCTGATTGCGGTGCTGGCTGAGGCAGGCTACGCGCCGGAGCACGTTGTGCGGTGTGGTGTATGGCTCGACGATTCTCGCGACTTTGCCGTGTTCAATGCGGTTTTTCGCGAATACTTCGGAGCAAATCCTCCCGCCCGTTCCTGCGTGGTCTCGAGCATGGCGGTCGATTGCAAGGTTGAGATCGATTGTGTGGCGTACAAAGATCCGGCCTGGTGAGGCCGAGAGTCGGTGGAGTCGATGCTTTCCTGCACTCGCGAGGCTGAAGCTGATCCAGACTTACTTAACAGGTACAGTCAACACGGTCTGATTGCGTCCTTTGGACTTTGCCTCGTACATGGCATGATCGGCGACGGCAAGGATTTCCGTTGCCGACACGGTGCAGGACTTGAGAACTGTCGCTCCGACGCTCATCGTAACCGCGATGTTGGAACCGCTCGCCGAGAAAAGTCCTTCGGCAATTGCCGATCGAATTCTCTCGGCGCTCTGCAAAGTGTGGGCCTCATCGCAATTCGGTAGAACAACCAGAAACTCTTCTCCACCGTAACGCCCTACGAAATCGTACGAGCGAACCGTATGGCCAATACGATCTGCGACCTCCTTTAGGACCACGTCGCCCGCCGCGTGTCCGAGGGTGTCGTTGATCTTCTTGAAGTGGTCAACGTCGAGCATCAGCAGCCCGATCAGTTCGTGAGAACGGCGGGACCGCGCCATTTCGCGGTCCAATGAATCCAGGATTGCACGTCTGTTCCAAAGACCTGTGAGAACATCGTGGGTCGCCTGAAAATGGAGCGCGTCACGCGCGCGGATGGCTTCGTCTCTCGCCTTTGCCAGATCTTCTTCTGTCTGCTTTCGGATCAGGATCTCGCTCTGCAACTCGCTGGTCCGCTGAGTTACAAGAAAACTCAGTTCCTGCTGGCGAACCAGCATGCGCGTCAGACGGACTCGCAACAGCGCGGCGGCGAGTGCCAGCACGACCAGGCCGCAAAGCGCATAGAACCAGTACGTGCGATAGAAATGGGGTTTCAAAACAAAATTGAAAGCAACGCCATAGCCATTCCAATGCCATTGATCGCCGGCCCGTACGTGGAAACGGTAGAATCCCGGCGGGATATTGGTATAGTGCGCGAGCCGGGAACCGGTGCCGTCCACCCAGCCGCGGTCATAGCCTTCCAGTTGATATTGGAATCTGAGCTTCTGCGGATTGGCGAAGCTGGGGGCGGTGAAATGAAACTCGAGGTCTCCGCGCCCCGGCGGAATCACGGCAGTGGCATCCACAGGGACGGCCTTGTTGTCTATGGTCACGCTTTCGATGATGGTGGTCGGGATAAATGAATCGGTCTTCAGGTGCTTCGGATCGATAATGGCTATGCCCTTCATAGTGGGGAATACCAACCGGCCGTCCCCGGTTACCCAACCGGCCGGCTGGACGCCGCCATTGCACTCCTTGCTTTTCATACCATCTTCAGTGCCGAGCAGACCGTAGCTGATGGAACGGATCTTTCCGTCTGCGAAGTCGTTCAGTTGCTGCTTGCTTACGTAGAAAATTCCCCGGTTGGAGCTCATCCAGAAATTCCCGTCGCCGGGATCGAGAATCTGGATAACCAGGTCGTCGAACAGGCCTTCCTTGGTGGTGTAGACAGTGAACTTACCATCCTTCAGACGGTTCAGCCCGCCCCCATTGGTGCCAATCCATAGCACACCCTGAGGATCTTCGTAGAGACCCATGACATGGTCATCCGAGAGATTGCTGTTCCTGACGTTCAACGATTCGAACCGCCCGTCCTTGAAGCGGTTTATCCCGGAATCGGTGCCAATCCACAAAACGCCCGTCCGGTCCTCAAGAATCGCTGTCACTGGGTAGTTCAACAGGTCCCCCGTGGCGGGGAATGCAGTGAATCGACCGTCCTTAAAGCGGGTTAGTCCGCCCAGACCTCCTACCCACAAGGCGCCATCCCGATCCACGAAGGTCGCGGTAATGACGTCGCCGGCTAACCCGTCTTTGGTGGTGTAGGTTTTAAATCGCCCGTCCTTGAAGAGGTCGAGTCCCTTCCGGGTACCAATCCAGAGGTTATGGTCGAAGTCTTCGACGATCGAAAACACCGAGTCGCTTGAGAGGCCCTGTCTGGTGCTGTAGTTGGTAAATCTTCCGTCGCGATACCGGCTCAGTCCATGATCGTTCGTCCCAATCCACAGATCGCCGTTTCGATCCTGATAAGTAGTGATGATGACATCGCTGGGAAGCCCCTCCTTCGTCGTATAGGTGGAGACTTTTGCCTGAGTGAACCGATTCAGCCCGCCGCCGGATGTGCCAACCCAGAGATTTCCTTCCTCGTCTCCGGTGATTGCATTAATGTCGTCCCCCGAAAACCCCTCTTTAGTCGTGTAAGCGGCAGGCTTGCCGTCTCTCACTCGGAGCAGTCCTCCACCCAGGGTGCCGACCCAGAGAGTCTGGTTGCGGTCTTCGTAGAGCACATGAACCATGGCGGTAGACAATTCGCTCTTCTTGTCGAAGCGGCTGAACGTCCCATTCTTCATTAGGCTCAGTCCTGCTCGGGTGCCGATCCAAACTCCCCCCTGAGGATCCTTGCAGAGGGCCCTGACATCGTCGTCGGGCAGGCCGTTCGCCGTTGTATAGGTGGTAAACTGCCCATTTTTCCATCTATTGAGTCCCCCATGGGTGCCGAACCATACGCTGCCGTCGGGGCTTCCGCCGATGGAGAAGACGCCGTTGCGGACGAGGCCGTTCCTGGTGGTGTAGACAGTAAACTTCCCGTTCAGCAGACGGCCCACGCCTCCGCCGTCTGTGGCTACCCACAGGGCGCCCTCTCCGTCCTGGTAGAAAGCTGTAACACATCGACCCGAAAACCCTCCCGGGACAGGAAAGGCAGTGATCACTCCACGAGTCATCCGGAACAGCCCGCCCAGCGTTCCGATCCAGAGACTCCTGTCTCGATCTTCGAAGAGCGCCGTTATGGTGTTGTTCTTGAGTCCGGGAGTATTTCTCGAATCGAACACAACGAAATGGACACCGTCGAAGCGGGCCAATCCCTCTTCCGTTCCTATCCAGAGATAACCGTCGCGAGTGGGCGTGATCGCAAGAACGTTGTTTTGCGGAAGTCCCTGGTCGTCCAGCCAAACTTGATGGACGTACTGTGAGATCGGCTGGGTTGGATCAAGCTGAGCCCTCGCATGGGGGACCTGGCAGACCAGAGCGGCCAACAGAAAAGCGAGCCGCCACGCTCCCTGAGCGACTGGGAAGTCCGAGCCACGGAATTTGGTGGCCGATCTCCGCGAACTTGAGCCAGTCGGGCGCACGTCCGCCCCCTCTTCTCTTTTCGGCAAAAAGGACCAAAAACTCTAGACCCGTCGTTGCCGCCATTCACCTGCAGAGTATGCGACCGCAGTATTTCAATCTATGTCCTCATCTGGCAATGCCGAATTGGTAATATGACCGGCATGTTATTCGCATGCTGCTCACTGTTTGACAGATCGAGCCGCGTTTCCATGTCCGGTGCGGATCCGCATTCCGACTTCCGCGACGAGCTATTATTCGCGTCGACTCTCGCCACGATCCTGGGTGCGTCCGCCTTTGACGCCGCATCCTTTACGAGCACAGCGCGGTCCATTGAAGCGGCCAAATCGGGGTGTCCGGGCTTGCTTATCACCGATGTGTCGATGCCCGAGATGAACGGGGTGGAGCTGGCGATCCGGTTCAAGATGCTGTACCCGAGCTGCAGGTTCTTCTCTTCTCAGGACACTACTCGGCGTCCGAACTTTTGGAAAGCGCCAAAAAGAGTGGAAACGACTTCGCTCTTCTCGCAAAGCCAGTCCAGCTGAATCGCGCCGAGCGGTGGGAGAACGAACCAATCTCGCTTTTGGGCATGACAATTGACTTTCTACATGTGATGGGCATCACCCCAAAGGCCCAAAACAGGGGTTCAAATGGGGTAGTTTGTTGTAACGAAGTAGGGATGTTGGATACCGTCTCAACCGCCGATAATCATCAATGACCGACTTTCGTCGAGTCACCAGGTAAGCGAAAATGCACCGTTCTCGGCGTTCTATTGGCTCCATCAGATTGCCCGACCTTTCTCCAGCTCCGTTCCCCAAATCGGCTCGGCGATGGGCCGTAATGTTAGCCGGTCTCACGGTAATTGCCCTTCCGGCGCTTCCCACGCGTTCCCAGGAGAGCAACGGGCCCGACCTCACACAGTCCAGCCTCGAAGACCTGATGAATATCAAGCGTAACCTCGGTATCGAAGAAGGAAGAGAAAACCTCTCAGGCAGCCGGGGCTATCTTTGTCATTTCCCAGGATGATATTCGCCGATCCGGCGCGCTCAATATTCCCGATCTTCTGCGCATGGTCCCGGGGCTCGACATCGCTCAGATCGACCCCGGGAAATGGGCCATCAGCTCTCGCGGCTTCAACGGCCAGTATTCCAATAAGCTTCTTGTCCTGATCGATGGGCGCACAGTTTACACACCCATCTTCGCAGGCGTCTTTTGGGATTCCCAGAACGTTGCTCTCGACACCATCGAGCGGATCGAAGTGATTCGTGGCCCCGGCGCCTCAATCTGGGGATCGAACGCGGTAAACGGCGTCATCAACATCATCACCCAGAGTGCGGCCGACACCCAGGGCGGCTTTGTCTCCGCCGGCCTGGGAAACATCAGCACGGGTCTGGAGACCATCCGTTATGGCGGCAAGGCCCGAGGCCTCGGCACCTATCGCGTCTATGCGGAGGGTGTACATTACGACAGCCTGCCGGCTATGAATGGACTCGATGGAAAAGACGATTGGCGTCTCGTGCACGGCGGATTCCGTACGGATTCCGCGCTGTCGAAGAAGGATTCATTGACCATCGAGGGAGAGTCGTACCAGGGCAATGCAGGAGAGATGGCAACAACACCCCTTTCTCTTATGCCTCCGGAAACCGCTACCGTTGCGCTGCGTGACGTCTATTCCGGCTGGAATCTGCAGTCCAGATGGGATCACACCATCTCAACGCAAGATCAGATGTCCCTCAAGGTCTATTTCGACCGCACAAATCGCGGCGATACCACTTATGCTCTGGGCCTGAATACCTTCGATATTGACTTTCAGCAGCGTTTTGCAATGGGAACGCGGCAAGATGTCATCTGGGGGCTGGGCTATCGACTTAGTTCAGATGGTACAAGCCCCACTTTGCGGATTGTTTTCACGCCCCGCGATCGCAACACCCATCTCTTCAGTTCATTCGTGCAGGATGAAATTACCGTTCTTCCTGACCGCCTTAGCCTGAGCCTGGGAGCGCGGCTCGAACACAACGACTACACCGGAATTGGTTTTCAGCCGTCTGCACGAATGGCTTGGACTCCGGACAGCAAGAACATGGTCTGGAGCGCGATTTCCAGGGCCGACCGTACTCCCGCTCGGAGCGACACCGATCTCCGCGTGAATTATGCGGCCGTTTTGGGTCCCGGCGACGTGCCGACGCTGATCAGCCTTTTTGGAAATCCAAATTTCAAGAACGAGCGGCTCACGGCATTCGAAGTAGGTTATCGGAATACGTGGACGAGTAAGTTCTCACTGGATTCGACCGCTTTCTACAACCGCTATCGTGACCTCGATTCGGTGGAACCCGGAGCACCAACGATAGAGGCCAATCCCGCGCCGGTGCACCTGCTCGTTCCCAGCTATATTGGCAACGGACTCCATGGAGAGACTCACGGCTTGGAATTCTTCGCAAATTGGAAAGCTGCCGGCGCCTGGACCCTGAGTCCCGGCTATGCATTTTTCTCCATGCATCTGCACCCGTTCGCCGGAAGCAAAGATTTCACTGATGCCGCTGGAACGGAGGGGGGCACTCCGGACCACCAGGCACAATTGCGATCGAGTGTAACGCTGACTCGCAGTCTCCAATGGAACGCCTCGGCGTACTTCGTTAACCGCCTTCCGGCCGTGGCTATCCCTTCGTACACACGCGTCGACACCAGTTTGATCTGGCAAGCTGGAGAACGTATTTCGCTGAGCATTGAGGGCCAGAACCTGATCAAGAGTCTCCACCCCGAATACGCCGGGCCCGTAGCGACAGTGCAAACCGATCAGATGCGCCGATCTGCGTACGCTAAGCTTACGTGGTCTTTTTGATCAAAGGTTCACACTTGCATAGGTCGGGATACAACTCGTTTAAGAAAGCGTTTTCCACATGGGGCCGCGCCTGCCTGCCCGGGATTGTTCTCCTTTGCATCGTTGCGCCTGCTACGCTTGAGGCGCGGTCTGCCGATGCCCAGACTGCAACCGAAGAGTACAAAATCAAGGCTGCATTTGTCTTCCACTTCGCCCAGCTCGTCGATTGGCCCTCCGATGCACTCAACGGCGCGGACGGGTCCTTCGACGTTTGCATACTCGACGACGAACCACGCCGGCAGGAGCTGCAAACCACATTAGAGGGTAAGCCGATCGGAAGCCAGAAAATGCACGTACGGCTCTTAGATAAGTCACAAAACGCCGACGGCTGCAAGATCCTCTTTCTCAGTCGAAATTCAGGCCGCCGGCAAGGCGAATTGCTTCGGACCCTGCGTGGCCAACCTGTTCTCTCAGTTGGGGACGCCGATAACTTTCTCACCGAGGGCGGAATGATCCGGCTCCATCTTGAACAGGACAAAATCCGCTTCGACATTAACGAAAGCGCCGCTGAATTATGCCATTTGAAGATTAGCTCACGGCTCCTGCTGCTTGCCACCACAGTGACGCGAAGCGGCGGCGCGAGAGGTGAAAACTGAGGTCATGCAACTGAGAAACTTTTCAATCCGGTTCAACCTCACTTTGCTGATTCTATTCACCAGCGCACTTGCGGTTCTGCTCGCTTCCTCCGGATTCGGCATCTACGAGCGCCAGAACTATCGCTCTAGCGCTGTTCGTGAACTCACCGCCCTGGCCGACACTCTCGGCGCCAATACAGCCGCTTCCCTGGCCTTTGAAGATAAGAAATCAGCCCAGGAGATGCTCGGCGCGCTGACCACCGAACCGCATGTCATGGTCGCCCGTCTCTACGATAACGATGGGCGTATCTTTGCCGAATACCGGCGCAACAACAGTCAGAGCGGTTTCGTGCCTCCGGGTCTGAGGGCCGATGGCGCCTATTTCGATGCCAAGTCACTTACACTTTTTCGCGGGGTCCTGCTTAACGGCCAACGCACCGGGTCGATCTCCATGACTTTTGATCTGGGCGATCTCCGTTACCAGCTTCTTGAATACATCAAGATCGCTGTTGTCGTTCTCTTGCTCTCGGTCCTTGTGACTCTTCTTGCATCTTTGCGCCTTGCGGTTTCAATTGGTGCTCCCCTTGTCCAACTGGCTGCCGTGGCAAGCCGTGTTTCAGCTGAAAAGGATTACTCGATTCGCGCAAAAACCGGCGCCGGGGGCGAATCCGGCGTGCTCATTCGTTCGTTCAATGAGATGCTCTCTCAGATCGAATCGCGGGAGCGTGCCCTCAACGAAGCTCTCAAGTCGCTTCGAACTAGTGAGGAGCGCTACGCACTCGCCGCCCGTGGCGCCAATGACGCTCTGTGGGACTGGAATCTCGTTACAGGTGAAATCTATTTCTCGCCGCGCTGGAACCATATGCTTGGCTACTCGGACAACGAACGCTGGTCTCGTCCGGACGACTGGTTCAATCAAATCCACTCCGACGACCAGGAACGGGTCCGCCGAGAGATTGCCGGGCACTGCGACGGTAAAACGCCGGAGTTCGTCAGCGAATACCGTATGCGCCACAAGGCCGGTGGCTATATCTGGACTCTCAGCCGCGGCATTGCCGTCCGGGACGTTGATGGAATGGCGCTGCGCATGGCCGGCTCGCAAACGGACATTACGGAAGGCAAAATCGCGGATCCGCTCACCCACATACCCAATCGCCTATATTTCATCGATCGACTCCAGTCCGCCATCGAGACAGCCGCGCAGCAGCCCGCACTTTTCGCTGTCCTGTTTATCGATCTCGACGGATTCAAACTGGTCAACGACAGCCTTGGGCATGCGGCCGGCGATGAATTGCTTATCGATGTTGCAGGACGATTGCGCGCCACCGTGCGCAGCAGTTCGCGCCGCGGCGACTCCGGCCGGTCTCCCGTCGCGCGCATCGGCGGGGATGAGTTCGCTGTCCTTCTCGCCAACATCCAGCGCGAGAGCGATGCCTCCGTTGTTGCCGCACGCATTCTCGACCGGATCGGTGAGCCCTTCCACTTCGAAGGCCGGCAGATGTTCATCTCCGCCAGCATCGGTATTGCCCTGAGCTATACCGGCAGCACGCCGGAAGACCTTCTCCGCAACGCCGATACGGCCATGTATCACGCCAAGGGTCAGGGGAAAGGCAGATTCGAATTCTTCAATCAGGGTCTGCGTGATCGGGTTGTCACTCGCTTTGAAACCGAGTCAGGGTTGCGCAAGGCAATCGAGGACAAACAACTGGTCGTCCATTATCAACCGATAGTTTCGCTCCGGGATGGTAGCGTACGCGGCTTTGAAGCGCTGGTTCGCTGGAATCATCCCGAACGCGGGCTCATTGCTCCCGGCGAGTTCATCGGCATCGCCGAGGAAAGCGATCTCATCCTGCTGCTCGGACGCTCGGTTCTGCGCGAGGCTTGCCGGCAGGTTGCTGACTGGCAGCGGAGTCTTGGTCCCGATTTTCCCCTCACAGTCAGTGTGAATGTGTCATCGCGCCAGCTGAGCGATCCGCGCCTGATCGAGGAGGTGGAGACTGCTTTGGCCGAGACTGGACTGAATCCTGGTTCTTTGGTTCTGGAGATGACCGAAAGCACGATCATGGGAAACTCTGAACAGACGCTCATCACCCTGCATCGTTTAAAGCAGATGAGAGTTGGCCTTGAAATCGACGACTTTGGGACTGGCTATTCTTCGCTCAGCTATCTCCAGCGGCTGCCCTTCGACGCTCTAAAAGTCGACCGGTCATTCGTAAGCGAACTGAGCGCGGACAACGGTAGTCTGGATATCGTGAGGGCTATTGTGCAACTCGCCCATTCCCTCAGGCTGGATGTGATTGCTGAAGGAGTAGAGACTGAGGAGCAGCTGGGCCGACTGCGCGAAATCGGCTGCGATTACTTCCAAGGGTTTCTGCTTTCTAAGCCTGTCGATGCCAGCGGCGCCGAATGCCTGCTTCTCTCGGTACGTCAGCCGCAGATCGTCGGCTCAGGATCTGCGAAACTGTGAGAATTACTACGTCCGCGGTGGGCGCCCATTGATGGATTAATGAAGTACTTTGATGTAATCCCCAGGGTTCGCTTGGCCAAGCATGTCCTTCTGGCATGGGCATTGTTGGTTCTGTGCCTTCAATCGGCTTCAGCCCTCGATCCCGGAAGGAGAATCACACAATATATCCAAACCGCCTGGAACAGTTCCGACGGCCTTCCCCAGAATTCCGTCCATGCCATCGCCCAAACCAACTGAATGATCTATTTACTTTCCAATATCAGCGGATGCGACTCGCCGTAAGATTGATCTTCGAACATCCACTCTTCGTGCGAACTCAGAGTGGCAAGGGGCAGGGTCCAGGAAAATGTGCTGCCCAATCCAACAGTGCTGTCAACTTGAATCACGGTTTGATGGCGGGCGGCAATCCAGGCAGCCAGCGCCAGGCCCAGTCCCGAGCCGGGCGCATTGGCGTCGTTGACATTCGCGGCGCGGCGGAAACGCTCGAAGATGTGAGCACGATCGGTCAACGGAATGCCGATGCCCGTGTCGGAGACCTCAAAGCGCGCGGCGCCATCGACCAGCGCCAGATTGAGACGCACGCGGCCTTCGGCAGGCGTGTATTTGGCCGCGTTCTCCAAAACCAGGTTTAGCAGGCGTTGCAGGTAGGGCGCATCGGCCATCACCATGACGCGGCCCGGCGGCAGGTTAGCGGCAAAATCGATGCGGCCCCGCCCAAAGATGATCCGGTATTTGTCGAATGTCTGCGCACACAGGCGCCGCGCGTCGGTCGGCTCAAGCTGCACCTGTTCGGAGCCGGCATCGGCCCGCGCCAGGAAAAGCAGGCTATCGAGCAGTGCCGACATGCGCTGCGCTTCGGAGCCAATCACTTCGAGAGCTTCGCGGTATTCGTGATTGCTGCGCTGCTGCTGCAGGGCAAGATCAGCCTCGGTCCGAATCATCGCCACGGGCGTGCGCAGCTCGTGCGAGGCGTAAGTGGTAAAGTCGCGAACGCTCGCCACGCCACTCTCTATCCGCTGCAGCATTTCGTTGAGCGTAGTTGAAAGATGAGCGAGTTCGTCGCGGCTTTTGAGCTGCGGCAGGCGGGCATTCTCAAGATTTCCCTCGTGGATGCGCTGGGCTTCGCGCGCGATCGCGGCAACGGGCGTGAGTGCGCTGCGGCTCATCACATGGCCGGCGAATCCCGCCATCAGAAAGACCAGCGGCGAAATCAGCAGCAATCCGTTTCGGTAGAGCAGCAGCGTCTGGTCGGTCTTGGTGAGTGTCGAGCCAGTCTCGACAACAAAAGTGTGGCTGCCGATGGTAACGGCGCGGCGCAAAGCTCTGACTCTCTTGGGGCCCGCACCGAACTCGATAAAGCTGCCTTTCAGCGGCAGCGCCGATGCGGGCGGCACGTCGTGCGGAGAAATCAACATGCGGCGCGCACGATACACCCAGCGGCCCTGCTCGTCGGCAATCTGCAGCCATTTGCCGTCGTCTTTCAGTCCGAACTCGGCCGCGGTTTCCTGGCGGGCGCGGTCAAGGTCGTTGCCAATGCCGTGCGCGACAAAAAAGTCGTGCACGTCGTCAACGTGCTCGTCGAGCTCGTGGTCGAAGGCAACGTACAAACTGCGCTGGGCCATAAAGTACGAGGCAATGCAGAGCAGGATTCCCGCCACGGTGAAGATCACGAAGTAGCTGATGGAGAGCCGGATTCGAATTGGCAGCGGCATGAGGAGGTAGCGGTTGGGTCCATTTTAGGCCGTATTTGAGGCGCCCATTGTGAATGGATTGTTACAACGCCTTCGTTATTGAAGCAGAACGTACCCGCGCCCCTTCAGCGTGTGAATCAGGGGCGCCTCGCCATTGGAATTGAGCTTGCGCCGCAGCGAAGAGACATAAACTTCGAGCACGTTGGAGAACTTCTCCCAATTGTGATCGTAAAGGTGCTCCAGCAGCTCGCTCTTTGAGAGCACCGCGCGCGGCCGGTGAGCCATGTATTCGATCAGCCGGTACTCCATCGCGGTCAGGGTGACCGCGCGGCCGGCGCGCGTGACGGTCATCTCGTTGGGATGGATGACGAGGTCGCCCACTTCGATCACCGGCGCAGCGATTCCGTGCGCGCGGCGGATCAATGCGCGGCAGCGGGCCACCATTTCGCCCACATCGAACGGCTTGGTTAGATAATCGTCCGCACCCGCATCCAGCAGCGCCACCGTCGTTTCTTTATCGTCGCGCGAGGTAAGAATCAGCACCGGGATTCTGACGCTCCGTTGGCGAAGAGCGCGCAGCACGTCCAGCCCACCCATCTTCGGCAGCATCAGGTCGAGCAGGATGAGATCGTAGGGATTCGATTCGGCGAGAAACAGGCCATCCTGCCCGTCAAGTGAGATGTCTACTGCATACCCCGCCGATTCGCGCAGGGCGCGCGCTACATTTCTGGCCAATCCGGAGTGATCTTCGACCACCAGAACCCGCACATCGCCTCCACGCCAAGCTTAATTTCAATAATACCTACGGCCCGATTTCGAGAAGCACAAACTGGGGATCTCCCGAACCGTCAAGCCGATTGGCGACAGTGTAGATCAGATGCCGGGAAGGGTCGAGTGCCATCGTCTTTGCACCGGGAAGCGTGGTCACCGTTTGCAGATTGCGATAGGTGTCGGCTTCCACCTGCTCGATCACTGAGACTGAGCCTTCCTTGTTTGAAGTGAAGATTGTATGGATTTCCTCATCGAATGCGACAGCATCCACGCCCATCCCTATGGGCACCTTTGCAATGTTTGCTCCCGAGCGGGCATCGACGACAATAAGCACGCCGTTATGACAGCCAGAGAAGAGCCGTGCATGCGTGATGTCAATGGCGAGCCCGGTAGGCTCGCTGCAACCTGCAAGATTCCAAATGTGAATTACGCCGCGTTTTGCAATGTCGATTACGGCGATCTGCGCCTTATCTTCGAGATTCACAAACACCTCGCCTTTGCCGTCGGAGACAGCCGTCTCCGGCCGTCCGGGAAGCGCGATCGTCGCCACCGGCTGCTGTGTCCCCGTGTCGATCATCGTCACGCTGTTCGCCGCGCCGTTCATGGTCAAGACGGTCTTCGTGAAGGGTTCCCACAAAATGCCGTCGGGTTTGGCGCCGGTGGGAACATTGCCGACTACCTTGAGAGATTCGAGATCGAAGATGGATGCGGTGTTGGCCTTTCCATTGCTTGTTACGCCGCGTTTTCGTACTGCATCGAAAGCCACGCCATGCACGCCGAGTGTATCAAGAATCTCTGCGGTCAGTTTGCCCGCGTTCAGATCCACTACCATGACCCGCGTCTCGCGCGCAATGAAGAGTCGATTCGCATCCGGATCGAATCGTAAATAGTCCCAACCGCCATCTCCTCCAAGAAGAATAGTCCGTAAAATGTGAAAATCTGTTCTTTGCTGTGCCTGCAGCGCAGTTGCGGCAAGCAGTGCAAAAACGGCGAGCGTGAGCACCTTCCGGTTTCCAGACCGCATTCCTAACTCCTTGGTAACAAAGCAGACGGATACACGCCGGCTCAAGACAAAGAATGCTTGCGCTCAGGTGAAGAGAAGCTGAAGCCGCGCCAGGCATTACCCGAATTCACGACATTGTCACATGCTATTCAGCACGTCTTCAGCCCGCGGGGGCCACTCTGGAGTTGGATTGTCCCACGCGCAATGGGAATCCAATTGGAGAAATGCAATGCTTGTTTTCATTCGCCGACGCGTCCTTTTCCTATTGCTTCCTATTCTTGCCACTGCGCAAGGCGCCCTTTATGGCCAGGTGCAAAGAGCCTCCCTTGTGAAGCCTTCGATCGCCAGCGAACGAAGTGTTCCCGCTGCCAGCGCCAGCAGCAATGCCCCCGCGATTGGCAGTGGCAGTGTAAGCGGCACCGTTAAAGACTCAACCGGCGCGGTATTGCCGGGAGCGCAAATTACGCTGCAACCAGGCGCAATCACAGCCGCGACAAACGCACAGGGCGACTTCGTGATTCAAAACGTGAAGCCGGGCACCTATACCATTACGATCTCCGGCGTAGGATTCAAAGATTCGGTTTCGACCATCGTTGTGACCGGTGGGCAGAATGCCTCCTCGAATGCAACGCTCGCGGTGAGTTCGGCAAATCAGGAAGTGACGGTAAACGCCAACCTCGAGGGCGATGCGGCCGAAGTCAACGAAGTGCGCACGTCCGAGAACATTCTGAACATCGAGACCGATACGCAGATTCAGAGCCTGCCGAATGCGAATATCGCGGATGCGGTAGGCAGGATGCCGGGAGTAACCCTGCAGCGCAACGAGGGTGAGGGACAGTATGTGCAGATTCGCGGAACTGAGCCTCGCCTGAGCAACACAACGATTGACGGCGTGATCGTTCCGGGCCCCGATCCGGAGGTCCGGCAAGTCGATCTAGATACGATTCCCGCCGACCTTGTGGGTTCGGTGGCCATCAACAAGACGCTTTCTGCGAACCAAGACGGCGACGCCATCGGAGGCTCGGTGGACCTGCGAATCAAGCAGGCGACATCGGATAGGCCGACCCTCACGTTTCAAGGCATGGACGGTTATACGCCGATCGACAACGGCCGCAAAATGTTCATGATCAACTCCTCGGCAGGAATGCGGTTCGGCACAGACAAGCGCTGGGGCCTGATGCTTGGCTACAGTTACGATTACAACGGCCGCGGCATCGACGACGTGGAACCAGTGCCCGACCTTGACGACAGTGGAAACATCACCTTCGATAAGCTCTACGTCCAGCAGTATCTCTACGATCGCACCCGCTACGGGTTTGCCGGGAGCCTCGATTATAAGTTGAATGAGAACTCGGACTTATATGTTCACGGATTGTTTTCTAACTTCAGGGACTTTGGGCAGAAATACGCTTATCAGCTAAAGGCTGGCGGGAAAGACAAGTACCACACCAGCGTGCGCCGGCCAAACCTGCAGATCGCTGACCTTGCCATCGGAGGCAACCAGGTTTTCGATCGTTCCTACCTCAGGTACCAGATTGCGGCGTCGCACTCGCGTTTTGGAGGAGCGGCAGGCAATCCAGGTGCGGCCTTTGATGGGTCGAAGGGCAAGGACTGCACTTATGTCCCAGGCCCGAGCGAATACAGGCCGCAATTCAGTTGCGACGTGGCAGGCAATCCAGTCTTCGATCCGGATAACTACAGCCTTCAAACGATCGATTTGACAAGCGGACAAGCTACACAACTCAACCTGCAGGCAGGCGCTTCATACGGGATCAACTACTATCTTGGAACTCACAGTTCGACTCTTGAGTTTGGCGGTCAGATCCGCAACGAACATAAGGGCCAGGACGCATATTCGCCGGAGTACGACTCGAACGATGGTCCGGGATTGACCCCCTACCTCGGCACTTTCACAAATCCTCATTTCTACGGCGGAAGCTATCATCTCGGGCCAGTTACAAGCTTTGACTTACTAACTTCCGATCTAGCTGCGAACACTGGGTCATACTCTTTGGATGAAGGCACAACGCACCTGCAGTCCGACGCAGCAAACTATAACCTGCAGGAAAGAGTCGCAGCAGGCTATATCATGAACACAGTAACGCTCGGAGCCCGATTCCATCTGCAGACCGGCCTCCGCTTCGAAGCCACGAACACCTCGAACACCGGCTACCTCGTGGTCAACGATGCAAACGGGAACTATGTTTCCACCACTCCGACGAATGGAAGCGGTTCCTATGTAAACCCATTGCCCAGCGTGCAACTTCGCTACACGATCGACAACAGCTCCGACATCCGCGCCGTTTACGGACGCGGCATTTCGCGGCCCGATCCTTACCAGTTGGTGCCGTACATAACTGAAGACCAGTCAACCACACCTTACACCGTCGGCATTGGAAACACTGCAATTGTAGCCGAGCACGCAAACGACTTCGATATTCTCTATCAGCGGTATCTGCCATCGGTCGGAATCATTGAGGCCGGTTACTTCTACAAGCAGATCACCAAGCCGATCTACGGCCAGCAATCCATCATTCCCGCTTCCGGCTCTCCGCTCTCTCAAAACTACGCCGGAGATCTGGTCTTCCAGGAAGTCAACGGCGACCATGCATATGTGCAGGGTGTTGAACTCGCCTACCAGCAGCACCTCACTTATCTGCCAGGCGTACTGAGAGACGCCCGGTTCGACGGAAACTTCACTTACACAGCATCGAAGAACTACAACCTGACCGGCCGCACCGACAATCCAGCGCTGGTTGGCCAGGCGCCGGTTTCCTGGAACATTGGGCCCGCTTACGCCACAAAGCGTGGCCAATTCAACGTGGGCATCTCGCATAATGACGCAAACATCTATGCCTACCAGTACCAGAGCACGGGACCGGGCGCTGTTCCTTATGGAGTTACGGGGCCAAATGGCGACAACTACTTCTATGCGCACACCCAGGTGGACGCACAGGCCAGCTTTTACATCGGCAAGGGATTTACGGTGCTGGGCCTGGGCGAAAATATGAACAACGCGGTCTTCGGCTTCTATAACGGGAGCCCGCAGTATATGGTTCAGCGCGAGTATTACAAGCCAACATATACGGGCGGCATTCGCTGGGAGCGGCATCACGAGTAATCGGTGTACGACAGGCCGCCCTTTGCCTCTCTTAGGGTGGCCTGCTTTTTTTGACGCGATACATTCTCGGGGAGCTGAATAATGCGCAATTGGATGCTGCTTGTTTGCGGGTTCGTGATTTTGCTGGGTGGGTCATTCCCGGCGGCGGCATTCGGACAAAACTCAATTAGTGGAGAAAAACTCCAATTCGTCGTCTACCTGAGCCGGCACGGGGTGCGCTCGCCAACGGGCGACGCAAGCAAGTTTCAGAATTATTCAGCCTCGCCGTGGCCGGAGTGGCCGGTGAAGCCTGGCTACCTGACTCCGCACGGCTACGAGCTGATGAAGCTCTTCGGCTTTTACGACCGCATGCAACTGGCCGCCACCGGCCTTCTTGCTCCAGACGGCTGCGCCGATGCTGCGTCATGTGACTGTTCTAGCCGACAGCGACCAGCGCACACGCGAGACCGGCAAGGCGCTTGCCGAAGGGTTGATGCCGGGGTGCACGGTCGAAGTTCATGCGCTGCCCGAGGGAACGCACGATCCCCTGTTTCACGGGATGAGTGCGAGAGAAGCTCACCTCGATCCGGCGCTGGCGGTTGCGGCCATTGGAGGGCGCATTGGAGGCGATGCCAACAACGTCGCCGAGGCTTACCGGCCGCAACTGGCCGCGCTCGACAAGATTCTGGCGGGATGTGGAAAGGTCCCGGTGACGAATGCGGCGCGAACTTCGCTCTTCGACATTCCGGCGGTGTTGCAGCCTGGCAAGGGAGAGCACGCGGCAGACTTCCATGGGCCGCTCGGGACCGCTTCTACCATCGCCGAAAATCTGCTGCTCGAGTACACGCAAGGCATGAGCGGAACCGATCTTGGTTGGGGCTGCCTCGATGAGGCTGGCCTGCGCCAGTCCATGGAACTGCATGATGCAGAGGAAGACTACGCCGACCGCACGCCTGTGATCGCCCGGATGCACGCCTCAAACCTGCTTGACGAGATTGCGAATGCTCTCAAGCAAAACGCTGCGGGAAAGGCAGTTGCCGGCGCGCCCGGCAAGCCCGACGATCGCGTCTTGTTTCTTGTAGGTCACGACACTAACATCGCCACTGTCGCCGGCCTGCTCGGGCTCGACTGGATCATCGACGACCGCCGCAACGACACTCCGCCCGGAGGCGCGCTGGTATTCGAGCTTTGGCGGCAGAGCAGCGGCGGATACAAAATACGGGTGTACTATACGGCGCAGACCCTTAGGCAAATGCGCGAGGTCCAACCACTCACGATGGCAAATCCGCCAGCCAAAGCGCCACTTTTTGTGCCTGGATGCAGTACAGCGGACACATCGTGCGACCTGGACACCTTTGCCGCCGTGCTACGCAATGCCGCAAAACCTGCTTACTTGAACCAGCAGTAATCCGAACTTTCATTCCCTTGATTGCGGGCAACCCCCACCTAGGCAGTCTCTATGACAACTCAGGTAGATCTATACCGGATTCGGCGTGAAGGCATCCGCCTCAAGCTCGACGCTCTTTGTGAAGAACATGACCAACTCGCCACCTATGGCCCTGCATGCGAACGGCTCCTCAGGCAGATTGAGGCGCTGAACATCGCCCATAACGTCGAAGACTAGGCAGGCCCAAACCTCCGGCGCCGCTCTCAACCGGCGACGCACCGTTTGTCTGTGCCTCCGCGTGCCGGCTCTTGCTCATCGCCCTCCCCTTTCCTACGTCCAAATCGTTTTCCAAAATGGACGGATTCTGGGGGTCAGGTCACGTTTACCGGCTCCCACAAGGCAGGCCACCACGCGTTCCGGCGATTCAGAAACACGCACCTGCGCAATCGAAAAGAATGTCCAGAGGGTCTTCGGAAGTTTTGGATGGGTCACTTAGATGAGAGCATGTCCGATCTCTACGACAAGAGCAAAGAGGATGTGGAGTTCCGCAGGAAGTGGGCCGAAAAGTGTGGATTTGGTTTTGAATTACGCCAAGTTGCACCGAATGTACCGAGAAGCCGACTTTTCGTCCAAGTGGATGACCACGTAGCGAAGCGCGCTCAAAGGTCTCCCTGGACCTTGGGGCGTTTATGAAGATCAGTCGTTGGGATCGTGCCTAACGTGCGCTCAACGAGCGCATAGACTCAATGCGCTCAGTCGAAAGATGAAGTTGCGCTTCCGACGAGATACTCTCATTTCGAGTGCGACCGTTGTTCGCTGGAAGAAATATCGTTGTCGCGGCATTCATTTTAGGCGCGGCGTTCCTCTGCCGTAGGTTCCAGGAGGCGCGAGTTTGCGCGCAGCGGCGGCTCGGCCATGTCGCGCCTGTCGCTCGTAAAGACTGCGTCTCCCTGCGAGATGAGGTAGTCTGCGGTGCGAGCTGCGAGAGCCTGGATGGTGAGGCCGGGATTCGCCGATCCCTGCGTGGGCAGGATCGAGCCGTCACAGACGAACAGATTGGCGATGTCGTGAGTGCGTCCGAACTTGTCTACAACCGATGAGGCTGGGTCCGATCCCATGCGAGCGGCGCCCACCAGGTGAGCGTAACGCGCTTCCTGAATTACTTCCGTCGCTCCGGCAGCGTGCATCACTTCCATTGTTTTCTCTTTGGCGGCTTTGATGAGCTTTTTATCGTTGTCGTGGAGATTGAAGGTGACGTGGGCGACACGCAGTCCGAAGCGATCAGTCTCGTCGGCAAGCGTCACGCGGTTATCCGCCCAGGGAAGAATCTCGCCGAGCAGACCGAAGGTTGCCCAGTAGTTGTAGTCCATCATTTCGCGGCGCAGGCCCCAGCCCCAGGCTTTCTTCGCAGCTACCATTTGCTTGCCGAAGGCGATGGGGAGCGGAGCGACGGTCTGAATGGCGAATCCGCGGGCGAAGTCATTCTTTGGATTTGTTTCGTAGAACTCCTCGGTGAGCGCGTGCGCCGGTGGCGCCTTGTACATGCGCACCGGCTGATCGAAGCGGCCGAGGATCAACGTTGCCGGCCTGGGCCATCAGATATCGGCCGACAGTCCCGCTGGAATTCGCCAGACCATTTTCGAATCCGGGACATGCAGAGTTCAGAAGCAGGCGGGGAGTCTCAATCGAATAGCCGGCGATAATGACAGCTTTGGCGCGCTGGAAATGAGCGTCGCCGTTATCGTCGAAATAATGTACGCCTGTCACGCGGCGTTTGCTGCCCAGCTCAATGCGTGAGGCCATGGAGAGATCGCGAATTTCAGCTCCGCTCTCCAGTGCATCGGGAACGTGTGTGATCAGAGTGCTGGCCTTTGCGCCCACCTTGCAGCCCTGAATGCAGAAGCCACGATAGATGCAGTGCGGGCGATCTCCGTGCGAGCCTGAAAGGATGGCGACCGGGCCCCCGATGGAGACGGGAATGTTGAGCGCCGAGCAGCCTTTGATGAGCGCGTTGCCGACCCCGCCCATCGGGTGCGGGCCATACGCATAACCGTGCGGATGTCCCCATGGATAATAAGCCGGCCCTGCGACAGGCATCTCCAGTTCGAGCTGTTCGTAGTAGGGCCGGAGAATTTCATAGGAGATGGGCCAGTCGACGCCGACCCCATCGCGGGTGTGGATCTCGAAATCGGATGGATGCAGGCGCGGAGTGAAAGCTGCCCAGTGCACGGACCCACCGCCTACGCCGCGGCCACAGTTATTGGCGCCCAGCGCGAGAGGATTCTTTCCGCCCGTGACGCGGGGATCTTCCCAGTAGAGTTGGTGCGATCCAGACTCGTCGGAGACCCAGTCGCGCTCGGTATCCCAGAAGGGGCCAGCTTCAAGCGCGACCACTCGAAAGCCTGAGCGAGCGAGCCGCTGAAGCAGCACTCCACCCGCCGCGCCGCAACCAACAATTACGTAGTCGACCTCATCGCTCTCCGAGAAACGGCGCATGGGTAGATGAATCTTCTGTAGCGGCCCCAGCATGTGGCCGCCGCCATTCCGATTCTCAAACGCGCCGAGGATTGGCTTCTTCATGAAACCTCGCAGGGCGGCATTAGCCGATCTGCTCAGACTCCAGATGGAAATGATGGGTCGACTTCGGTGGTGTCCGAGACGGCATAGGCCGGCGCATCCCAGTCGTAACGGCGTGGCTCTACTTCCCACGGCTCAGGTTCGCCGCGCTCGAGGCGTGTGTAGGCGCGGGGATATGCCGGACCACCAAAGCCAATCTCGTCCCATGCCCAGGGGTGAGCGTAGTAGCCTTCGAGCGCATCCTGCATGAGGAGCTGCCAGAAGCGGCCGATGGACATTTTTTCCCAGATAGCCGCGCCGGCTGTGGGCTTCTTATCGTGAATTGCCTGCAAAACAATTTCCTGCTGGTGCTGAGGAAGATCGAGGAAGTCTCCTCCGTAACGCTGTCTCGCTTCGAGGTTGATCGCCTCTTCTCCGAGGCGATACGCGTCGCGGTCGGGAGGCATCGTCTCGTAGCGATACCCGATTCCCCGATTCTGATAGAGCCGCGCATCGAGTGGCTCGACGATGGGGATGCGGCGCTCCGGCGTGCGGTCGTGCTGCGGGATGAGATGATCGAAGACCGCTCGCCAGAACCTCGCCTGGTCCGCGGTGAAATAACGCATGGGCGGCGTCTGCTCCACACGCATGGTGACGACGTCGCGCGTGGCCTCATCCCAGAATGCCTTCTGCGACATGGTATGAAAGCCCGGATAGTATCCGGGCTGCGGCGTTTGAGGCAGCGGCTCTCCAGATGCGGGGTCGCGAGGAAGCAGCGCGGTGTCTGGTGCGTCGTTGGGGTTCATGTTGCCTTCGGAAGATTCATGATGCGCTGCGACTTCATCCCTTCCCGCGCCGGAGAAAGCTGGCAAGCATGCCCAGCATGCCCGCTGCGCCAAAGAGCAACGGAGCAAAAATGGGCGGCCCGTACATGATGTTGTAGAGCAGATGCTTGCGTCCGCCCGGCCGGCGAAGCACGCCGCGCGCATGGTAATAGAAGCCGACCGCGGCATCGGCGCAGGCGACTGCGGAAAGCGCCGGCAAAGCAGTCGTGGCCACTCTGCGCTTTTTGACGGAAAGAAACGCCGCAGCAGCCAGTAATGGAGCGAGAATCACCGGACTCCACTGAATCTTGTAGCGAAAGTTATTTTTGTAGTGCGAGTAGTATGCTTCGAATCCGCTGAGCAGCGCGCTGATGCCCGCGACGATGGCAACCTGGCATTGAAATTTGCCTTCGCGAATGTCCTGCTCGGTTGAGATCAGGTCGCGCCCGGCTCGCGGAGGCAGAATCTTAGCGAGCCAGCGGTCGCTACTTTCGTCATTGCCAGAGGTGAGCTGCTTTCCATCTTCACGCTGCAGGTAAGAAGCGACGAGTCCGAGGTAGGCGCTAGTGCCAAACAGCAGCGGCGCAAAGATCGGCGGCCCCATAATCATGTTCGTCATCGGCAAGCGCCATCCACCGGGCTTGCGATGAATGCCGCGGATATGAAAATAGAAGCCCACCCCGGCATCGACGAGCGTGATGAACGAGACAAGACGCAGCACGCCGCGCGCGGCTCTGCGGCTGAAGAAACCGGCAATGGCCGACACGCCAAGGACCGCGCTCAGGATGACTGGCGTGTACATCACGCGCCGGCTATAGCTGCCACGATAGTGCTCGTAGCCCACTTCGAGGCCGCTGATGACGCTGGTTCCAGCAGTGAGTAGCGCGAGACTCCGCTGAAACCGGCCTTCGCGAATATAATTGGCTGCGGTTTCGGCGTCGCGCACCACCTCGCCGATCACATTGTCGGGCGTTTCCATCTGCTCTTACACCACCTCGCGGATTTGATCTTCGGCGATGGTTTTGACGATCTTCATTGCGTCTTTTTGCCCGCGCACCAGTGCTTTGACAAGCTTGTAGGCCTGCTCGGTGGTCGCCTTGCCCGGCATGGGCGGCTCATTCGGATCGACGACAGCCTGCACCAGAGTTGGGCCGTCGTGGCTGAGAGCCTGGCGTAGAACGCTCTCCGCATCCTCAGGCCGCTCAACAGTAAAGCCGCGGACGCCACACGCCTTGGCCACCATGGCAAAGTCAATGGGCTCTAACTCAACCCCGTACTCCGGATTGCCTTCGAGAATCATCTGCTCCCACTTGATCTGCCCGAGCACATTGTTCTTGATAACAATCACCGTAACGCGCAGTTTGTATTTGACCAGCGTTGCCAGCTCGCCCATGAGCATGGTGAGCCCGCCGTCGCCAACAACGCACACGACCTGGCGATTGGGATATGCCACTGCTGCACCGATGCTGTACGGAAGACCGTTGGCCATGGTGGCGAGCGAGCCGGAAAGAGAGAATTGCATCGTGCCGCGCATTTCGATGTAGCGCGCGGTCCAAGTTGCGATGGTGCCGCTATCCGCCGAGACAATGGCATTGTCGTCCAGCAACCGATTGAGGGTGTGGGTCACCACCTGCGGCTTCATGGGCATGTCTGTGCGCGTGCCGCGCTCCTCCATCAGCTCGTTCCAGGTCTTCATCCGCTCCTGCGCCTTCTTGAGGAACTTATTGTTTTTCCGCTTCAGCAGTGGCAGCAGCGCCTGGAGAATCGTCTTGGCATCGCCGACCAACGCGGCATCAACCTGGTGACGCAAGCCGATACGCGTGGGGTCGAGCTCAATCTGCACGCACTTCGCCTGTCCCGGCTTGGGGAGGAATTCCATATACGGATAACTTGTGCCGATGAGGATAAGCGTGTCGCACTCTTCCATGGCGTCGACTGACGGCGCAGTGCCAAGCAGGCCGAGGCCGCCAGTGGTGTAAGGGCTGCGATCGGGAAGAACCGCTTTGCCCAGCAGAGCCTTCACCACCGGGCCGCCAACAGTGTCGGCCAGCTGTGCCACTTCTTCACGCGCGCCCAGAGCACCGCGCCCCACCATAATCGTGACCCGCGAGCCGTCATTAATGACTGACGCCGCTTTACGAAGCAGCGCTTCAGCAGGCCGCGCCGTCGAAGGCAACGCCCAATCACCGCTGTGGCCAGCAATATTGGCGCTGCTCCGCATCTTGTCGGAGACAGGCCACTCCTGAATATCCTTTGGAATGCAGATGTGAGCGACGCCGCGGCGGCCATAAGCGGTGCGCACTGCCATGTCTACTACATTGACCGCATGTGCCGGACCCATGACGCGCTCGTTGAACACAGAAACGTCCATGTAAAGCTTGTCCAGATCGACGTCCTGCTGGTAGTCCATTCCGATGAGATCGTGAAAAGTGTGCCCGGTGATGGCGAGCACGGGCTGCAGATCGCACTTGGCGTCGTAAAGTCCATTTAAGAGGTGAATCCCGCCGGGCCCCGAAGTCGCACAGCACACGCCGAGGCGTCCTGTGTACTTCGCGTAGCCAACAGCCGCGAAGGCCGCAGCTTCTTCATGTCGCACCTGTATGAAGCGAAGCTTGTCCTGGTGGGTGCGCAGAGATTCAAAGAATCCATCCACGCCGTCTCCGGGAAATCCGAAGATAGTATCCACGCCCCACTCGATGAGCCGTTCAACAATCAGATCAGAAACCTGCTTTGCCATTCTTCACTCCTGCCTTCTTGTTTCGGAGCGCCATAATTGGCCGCTCAGGTGCAACTAGCTGCCGGGCTACGCTCGATAGCGTGCCGCGTCCTTTTCTTTTAGTTCGAGTCCCATCCCCGCGCGCGAGAGGTCAGGAATCATGCAGCCGTCAACCGGCTCGCAAAACCCTTCGAAGAACATTCGCTCGATGCGCGCGTGATCGTGAAAAAACTCCATATGCACCGCCCTGGGCACTGCACAGCAAACATGCAGATGCATGCTGGGTCCGCAGTGCGAAGAGAGCGGAATATTATGCGCCCAGCAAAGCGCCGCCGCATCCAGAAAGCCGCTGATGCCTCCGCAGCGTGTGCAATCGGCCTGCAGAACGGTGACCGCTTGCGCATCGAGCATCGAGCGGAAGTACCACGCCGTGTACCCATATTCGCCGGCGGCAATATCCATGCCGAGCGGAGCGCGCTCGCGCACCTGCTTCAATCCGATGAGATGATCGGAGCTTACCGGCTCTTCAAACCAGCGCACGCGCTGCTCAGCAAAGCGCTGTGCGAGTTCAATCGCCTGCGTCACTGTGTATGCGCCGTTGGCATCGACAAAAAGGTTGCAGGCATTGCCGATGGCCTTCCGCGCGGTCTCGACGCGGGCCGGGTCCTTGTCGGGGTGCGTGCCGATCTTCATCTTCACACTCGCGAATCCGTTCGATGCCCAACCGCCGAGCTGGTCGGAGAGCTGCCGATCGGAATAGGAAGTGAAGCCGCCGCTGCCATAGACGGGGATGCCGGTGCGAACCTGTCCCAGGAGAGCCACGAGAGGAAGATCAAGCAGGCGCGCGCGAAGATCCCAGATCGCATTGTCGACGGCCGATACCGCCATCATCGCCATTCCGGTTTCGCCAAGATTGCGAATGCTTCGCAGCATCTTTTGCAATGTGGCGGCATGGCAGAGAGGATTGGAACCCAGGACGATCTCTTCAAGGAGCTTCCGCGCTGCGGCTGCTGTACTTGCATCGGCATAGGTGTAACCGAGGGCCCGCGTGCTGCCGCACTCCAGCTGAACCAACACCATTGAAGTGCTGTCCCAGGAGAACGTGCCGTCGGCCTCCGGCGCATCTGTTGGGATCGTATAAAAGCCGATCGACCCGCCCGTGATGGAATATTCTTGCCTCATAGCTCCACTTACAGCTTCCAGCTAAAACTCCTTGAGCCCTTTTGCTGGGTCCAGTTCGCTTGCGATAATCTTCCGGCCCGCGATCAACATACCCGCGGTACAAATCGCTGTTGCAGTGCACCACGAACATAGCTTGCCGAACGAAACCACCTGGCGCACCACATTGACGGCGGCGATAGAGCCGTCGCCGAGCAGTTTGATTGCCAGATATTTGCGCGTTTTAGGATTGTCCGCGGCCAGGGCAACCAGCCCAAGAGTCACACCGTAACTAGTCAGTCCGAGAATGCCGTCGGGTATACCCAGCGGATATGCCGACTTCGACTGGGTGATTCGATCGGACGCGAAGACCGATCCAGGCGGGTCGGGCAAGTGTTCGATCGCGCCGATCTGGTGCGCCACTACTGGAATCAACGTTGCCATAGACGCGCAGGTGGCGACCGTCAGGGCCCAATTCAAACTCGAATCGTTCAAGGCCTCGACCGAAGAGTGGCGTCTCATCGACGGCTCCGCAGTCCCGCGAGCAACGCGCCCGCGCCAAGCAGGGATAGAGCCGCAGCCCTCGTGAACCATTGCCTGTGAAGCACGACAAAGACCTCCGCACTGCTCCGCTTCGACCGATCGTCGAATCTGCCGCGCGCGCTGTGTTCGCCCGGAACATAGTTATATAGATTGTTCGGCGCATCCGGATCGCGGGGCTCACTCGCAATCTGCTGTGACTTGTATCCGGTCTCGCCTAGATAGCGATCCAGCAGGCCGGGAACAATTCGCTGCGCCACGATCGCGGTCACAGTTGGCGATCCCACCCAGTATTCGCGGCGGGGTCGCTTGGCCAGGCCCGCTTTAACCACTACCTCAGCCGTCAATTCGGGCTCGAAGATCGGCGGCACCGGCTGCGTATTATGCGGCATCCGATTCTTCACCCAGTTGAACTGCGTCGTATTCATCGCCGGCATTTGCACCGTGGTGAGCCGCACGTTGCTCTTATCGTGATAAAGTTCGCAGCGCAGCGAATCGGTGAATCCATTAATTGCATGCTTGGCCGCGCAGTACGCGGACTGCAGAGGAATGGAACGATAACTCAAAGCCGATCCGATCTGGATGATCGTGCCCCGATCACGCGGCAACATGCGGCGCAGCGCGGCCTGAGTCCCATAAACGAATCCCAGATAAAGAACATCCGTGACCCGCTTGTAATCGGAAGCTTCCATCTCTTTGACTGGGGAGAACACGCTCACCATTGCGTCATTCACCCAGACGTCAATGGGGCCCAGTTGCTCTTCGATCATCGATGCCGAATGTTCCACTGCACTCGCGTCGGATACATCGGTAGGGATATAAATGGCGCTGCCCCCAAGTTCCTCACATTCACGCTGGGCGGCGGCGAGAGCCTCTGGATTGCGTGCGATAAGACCAATCTTCGCGCCGCGTTTGGCATAAGCGTGCGCGATGGCCCGGCCTAATCCGGCAGATGCGCCGGTGATGGCGACAATGGGAGATGAATCCATTATTTGACCCGATCCGCAATAAACTTACGTCCATCAGGTAAGAGTCCATCGATCAAGAAGAGGATGCCTCACCTGATGAAGCAGCCATTTGCCAGGTGAATGCCACGATCACCGTTCATTTCCCCAGTGACTGGTCCAGGTCCAGAAGCCGCGTCGACGTGCCCAGTTCAAACGCCAGAGCCGCGTTGATCAGCGCAATGTGCGAGAAAGTCTGCGGAAAATTCCCGACCAGTCCCTCTTTCGCGTCGTACTCCTCTGAAAGCAGTCCGAGAGTGTTTCTGAGTTTGAGCAGCCGTTCAAAGTGCGCTCTCGCTTCAGCCATCCGTCCCTGCAGAACATAAACATCCACCAGCCAGAAATTGCATGCCAGAAACGCTCCTTCACCTGCTGGCAGGCCGTCGCCCACGCGTTTCGTGTCGTAGCGCAGCAACAATCCCTCCCGAACAAGATGCTTTTCGATCTCTTTCACGGTGTTGCAAATCCGCGAATCGTCTATAGGAAGAAAGCCGACCAGTGGCAGCAGAAGAAGGCTCGCGTCCATGTGCTTCGACCCATAGGCCTGCGTAAAGCAGTTTCTGCCCCGATGAAATCCGCGATCGCACACCTGCGCATGGATTTTCGACCGAATTTTTCTCCAGCGGTCGACCGGGCCTTTGATGCCAAACCGCTCCACCATGCGAACACCGCGATCGAATGCCACCCACGCCATCACCTTGGAATGCGTGAACTGCTTCGATCTCGAGCGAAATTCCCACACACCGCGGTCAGGTTCGGTCCATATCTTTTCCAGATGCTCCAGTAGCGGGAGTTCCAGCGCCGCGCCGCTCTTGTCTTCCATGGGATACAGACCCATCCGACGGGCGCGATAAAGCGCGTCCATCACTTCTCCGAAAGTGTCCAATTGCAGTTGGTCCGATGCCTTGTTGCCAATTTGCACCGGCTT
>CAWILB010000062.1:0-61980 GCA_963836635.1 uncultured Acidobacteriaceae bacterium
TGGTCCTCGATAGGTGCTTCGCGAAATCCATTTCCTCCAGTACGCAACTGTTTTCTGTTCTGCCTCTTCGGCATCGATCGGTGCGGGTATGGGCTGCAGATATGAATTGCTGTGTTGCAGGGTGAAGAAGTACGTTTCGCCCTCTTCCACGAGCCATTCGGCCGCGATATCGCCCTTTTCGAAGCGAAGCGGCACGTTGGATCGCAAAGCCAGACGATGAGGGCCTGTCACCGCAGTCCACGTCTGGTCGGGTAACTTCTCCAGGCGTGGCGCTGCATAGCCGTAATCGAAACGCGGCGCAAAACAGGTTTGCATTCGCGATCGGCCCGCAATTCCCCGCACGATCCGCACCACGCTGGAGTGTTGCGTGCCGAAAGGCATGAAGTCGGTGAGAGTGACTCGCGCACCCGTAGCCTGGATGAAGGTCGTTTCCAGCACGAGCGTGCCGGGAAGATAACGGCGGACCACCGTCTTTGAGGCTTTCGGAGCGAGGGTCCAGCTTCCATTTGTTTCGTCTCCTAGCAGGCTGGCAAAGCACGCCTGCGAGTCGAAGTCGGGCCAGCACAGCCAGCCCAGCCTCCCCGTTGTGCTGATCAGCGCTGCGGTCCGTAGATCGCCGATCATTCCGTAATCGCCTATCGCTTCGCTCAAATCAGGCAGCCCCGGCTCGGGTTCGTGGGCGCTCATCTTTTCTCTTGCAAGATGCCGTCGACGGCAGTGGAAGCTCCAGCCCTCACAAAATGGACGCCCTCTTTTCACGTTGAGTTGTACCGCCGTGCGAATCTTCCGAACTCCGGATCCGGACCCGAGAGCCGCCGCTCCGCACTTTTTCCGAACAATGGGAACGGGGACTCACTGAAACCCGAAGGAAGAATGACGGCGATGGGGGCTTAATGTCTGAATGGCGGATGTTATATCGCTTTTCGAGGCAGCTGGTGTCCACCGCAGATTCGCGATCCCCTGGGACACCAGATCTCAACTACTGGTTAACAGCCCAAACTGCTCACCGAGCCATTCAGTGCAATCTATCTCTTTGCAAGTGGACCCGGTAGGGACGCTCATCACTGAGCGCCCCCCGGACAGATCCGTACGTGCGCGTTTACGCATACGGCTCTTATGAAGGATGGGTGGCGTAAAAGCGGGCGTCGGGGTAAGGGTGCAGAACGCGGGGTGATGGTATCCACCTTTCGAAGACCGGAGCGAACTTCTCCCACTTCTTCCGCGCGCGTTTGGCTGCGACGAACCAGTACGTTCCGCCAGAGCCGATTGACGCGATTCTTGGAAGATGCGCAGTTGATCGATGTTGCCGGGAACAGCATGGTATTGGTAGTAGCCGGTGACAACACTTCCGAAGCCATACACCGACCTGACTGGTGCGATCATGCTTACGGCGTTGAAGCTCAGACCTTGATGGCTTTGAGCTTCGCAACCATGCGTTTCTTCGCAGTGATCCGCCAGACGGTGAACGTCTCGGTCTTGTGGCGATGCCCACAGAAGTGGGTGAAGCCCAAGAAGTTGAAGGTCTCCGGTTTCCCTTCCCCACGCTGCTTCCGATCACGGGCCGCATAGCGCCCGAACTCGATCAGCCGGGTCTTATCCGGGTGTAGTTCCAAGCCGAACTTCGCCAGCCGCTCCTTGAACTCTTCGAGGAACCGCACGGCATCAGCCCGCTGCTGAAAGCCCATCACAAGATCGTCGGCATACCGAACGATGATGACATCGCCCTTTGCCACTTTCCTGCGCCAGACATCAGCCCACAGGTCGAAGACGTAATGCAGATACACGTTAGCGATCAGCGGTGATACCACTGCCCCCTGTGGCGTGCCTACGTTTGTCTCCGACCACTGGCCGTCCTCCGATACTCCCGCCTTGAGCCATTTCTGGATCAGGCGAAGTATGCGACGGTCGGCCACCCGATGCTCGATGAACTTCTTCGTCCATTCGTGGCTCATGTTGTCGAAAAAGCCGCGGATGTCCGCATCGAGTATCCAGTTCACTTTCTTCCGCTGGATACCCACAGTAAGCGCGTCAAGAGCCTGATGCGGGCTGCGGCCCGGACGGAACCCGTAGGAGAAGCCCTTGAAGTCGACCTCGTATATCTGATTGAGGATCGTCACCACGGCCTGCTGGATGAGCTTGTCCTCCACAGCCGCGATGCCCAATGGGCGTTGCCGCCCGTCGGCCTTCGGTATATAGACTCGCCTTGAAGGTTGCGCCCGGTACGCTCCACGGTGAACCCGGCCATGGAGATCGATAAGCCGTGGAGATTTTTGCGGCATTGAAGCCTAACGATGCCGCTCCCACTGCTTTAGTGTTTTCGGCTCGAAATGGTTCTCCTCTGAGTCGGCGCAATCTGCTCAACCGCCAGCTCAAGCCAGCCTGCAAGGCGCTCAAATTGACGGGCGCGAACTGGCACTGGCTGCGCGGCGTGCATGCCACGTTGCTCGACTCGGTGGGCGCTCCCATTGGCACTACCCAGGCACTGCTCGGACACGAATCTGCGGAGACGACCAAGGGGATTTACCTTCGCTCGGTTTCCTCAGATGCGCAAAAAGCGGTCGATGGAGTAGGGGAGAAGCTACTTGGAACCAGGGGTTCTCTTATTGGACCCAAATGGACCCAAAATCCAGAATGGCCGGAAATGGGCTCCACGCTAATTAATTGATATTGCGGGATTTAATGGTCGGGGAGAGAGGATTTGAACCTCCGACCCCCTGGTCCCGAACCAGGTGCTCTACCAGGCTGAGCCACTCCCCGAACACGGTTGAGAACGTAATGGAAGGGTGCGGCCTGGCGCGTCCAATCCCCTCGTTACGCTCACTCAAGTGTATCAGAGTTGAAGCGCGATAAGACGCCGTGCGGCCCAGCCTCTATGCTTGTGGCCCTCGCTCGGCAAAGAGCCTTGGGTCTCATATAGGTGGGCCAGTAGGCCTCGGCGCGCAGGTACTGGAGCCGCTCTAAAATAGGTATCGGCACTTACTTTCCTCAGATCTAACAAGACCGCGGCGAAGAATCCTGGCGCAGATTCAACCAGCGCAAGATCGGTTATACGATTCCCCGACATCCTCATCCAATGAAAATCGTTTGTAGAACAGGCGACCGGAGCAAATGGAAAACAGGGATTTCGAACTCGGTTCCGACATCGCCGATCGCATCGGGAACACGCCGCTCGTTCGCCTCCGAGCAGGCGTGAGTGATCTCGAAGGAGTGACTCTGCTGGCCAAGGCGGAGTGGCACAACCCCGGCGGCAGCGTGAAAGACCGCGCAGCAGCATCCATGGTTCGAGAAGCGCGCGAGCAGGGCAGACTTGTGCCTGGTAAGACCCTGCTTGACGCCACCAGCGGCAACACCGGCATCGCTCTGGCAATGCTGGGCGCCGCACAGGGATTTCCGGTCCTTCTCGCCATGCCCTCCAACGTTTCGCCTGAGCGCAAGCGCATCCTCGAAGCCTATGGCGCCCACATCGAGTGGACCGACCCCGACCTGAGCTCCGATGGCGCTATTCTCCGCGCTCGAGAGATGGCCGCAAACGATCCCAAACGGTTTTGCTATATCGATCAATACTCGAACGACGCCAACTGGCGCGCCCATTACCACTCAACAGCGCCTGAGATCTGGCGTCAAACCGAGGGCCGAATAACGCACTTTACCGCCGGCGTTGGAACCAGCGGCACCTTCATGGGCACAACCCGTCGCCTTAAAGAGCTGAAGCCCGCAATCCAATGCATCAGCTTTCATCCCGATTCGCCCTTCCACGGACTCGAGGGGCTCAAGTACATGACGAATACGATTGTTCCTGCCATCTACGATCCCACTCTTGCCGACCGCGCCATTGAAGTTGAAACTGAGGCAGCCTACGCCATGGCCAAGCAGCTCGCGCGCCAAGATGGCCTGCTTGTCGGCATCTCATCGGCAGCCGCGATGGTTGCCTGCATCCAGATAGGGCGAGTAGAAGCCGCGGCCGGCCGCGCGGCTGTCATCGTCACCGTGTTTCCCGACTCCGCCGACAAATATTTGAGCGATCGATTCTGGAGCGAAGCATGAGCGTGCTGCGCGTCGACGCGCCGGTCTACCGGGCCATTCGCGCGCACGGCGAAGAGACCTATCCGCACGAGTGTTGCGGAGCGCTGCTCGGCCACGATTCGCCCGAAGGCTGGCACATCGTCGCGTCAGTGAAGGCCGGCAACACGCGCACTGACTCGGCCCACAACCGCTACAGTATCGCTCCTGCTGAGCTGGTGCAGATTGAACGCGAGGCTCGCCGCCAGGGCTTGAGCATTGCCGGTTTCTATCATTCGCATCCCGATCATCCCGCCCAGTGGTCGCCCACAGATTTTGCCGAGGCCCACTGGATCGGCTGCTCCTACATCATTACTGCGGTTGCGCAGGGCGAGGCAACGGTCACCACCTCCTTCATGCTGGCCGGTAGAACCGAGGAAGACAAGCGCTTCGAGCAGGAGACGATCCAAGTAGACGACGTGTCGGAGACTCCTTAAACGAGTAACAGGCCGCCGGACTGAGTACTCTCGCGTTGCTGTGACAGCACTGAATTGGCGTCGCGCGCGACACGGCCTAAGGCAGGTACGCGGGCGGGATAGCGTCGGCTGAAGTTTCAGCGTGCCACACTATGGAGATGATGTGCCAGCGCTGGCCGTCGAAGATGGCCTGGATGCTGTTGATGCCGCGCACTTCTGCCTTTCCGTCGGGAGTGGGGCGAACTTCGTAGGTGCTCCACAGGTGGGCTATGGGGCCGTAGGTTTCGCTCTTCACTTTGATCTGCCGTTCGTAGAAGACTTCGCTGCCGCGCCGGCTCACCGCGTCGATCCAGCCGTCGATGGTGAGGATGCGCGGCGCGATTGTGCCGTCAGGGAGCTTTGAGACGGGAATCAGGCGCGCATCGGGCAGCAGCACATCGCGCATACAGGTGCGGTCTTTGGTGGCGGGACCGCTCACGGCGTCGTCCAGCGCTGTGACAAGCTGATCGAGCGTGGCTGTGGGCGGGCAGGCGGGCGGCTGCGGCGCGGCGGCAGATTGAGCGGGGTTCTGCGCAGACAATGCCGACGCGGCGAGTGTGAGTGTGAGCGCGCCGAGGAGAATGCTGGAAACGGGCTTCATGCGCCGATTCTACAGGCGCCGGCCGTAAGACCTGAACACTGTCGCAGCAACGTTCTCTGTTCACTGTTCTCTGTTCACTGTCTTACTCATACGCCAGCGCGTCGATAGGGTCCTTGCGGGCGGCCACCCAGGCTGGATAAATTGCGCCGACGAGCGCGCCGGCAAAGGCAATGAGAGCTCCGCGCAGAAGCCACCCCGCGGAAATCTCAAAGTGCTGCGTGGGGAAGAAGTGGAGGAGCGAACTGCGCACGACGTAAGTGAGAATGATTCCGACGATGAACGCCAGCAACAGCCAGCATCGAGCACTCGCGCGAAGAGCACAGTAACGATCGTCATTTTTGAAGCGCCCATCGATTTCAGAATGCCGATTTCGCGGGTGCGTTCGAGCACGGCGGTGTACATGGTTTGAAAAATGACCAGGAAGCCTACGATAACGGCAATGCTGGTGACGACTTCGAGCGCCAGATTGAAGCCGGGAAGCTTGCTGGGCGTCATCTCGTTCAGCCAGCTGTCGATGGTCCAGAGCGTGTTCTTCTCAAAGCCCTCGGTGGAGTGGATTTCCTTGAGCACAAGGTCAGCGTTGTCAGGGCTGTCGCACTTGACGTAGATGAGCGACACTTTTTTGGGCGTACCGATCATCTGCTGCATGGTGTCGAGCGGAATCAGTTTACGGCCGCCCTTGCCGGGCTCGACAATGCCGGAGATAGCTGAAGGGCTGGTCGAGAATCTGGATTTTGTCGCCGACATGGTATTTGTTGTTGGCAAATACGGTATCGACAATCACGTCGCCGGGTCCTTTGAACGGGCCTCCTTCAACAAAAATGAATGGCTTGAGGGCATTGAAGCTCGCATAGTCGACGCCGTAAAGAATCTCGAGATTGCCATTGGTGTTCAGATGGGAGATTGCCGGCGAAACTCCAACGATGTGAGGTAGATTTGAGCAGCGCATCAGCGTCCGCCTGGGGCAGCGAGACTGCTCCCACGCCATTGAACATGCTGGCATTAGAGGGCATCACCATAATGTCGGCGCCAATGCCGTTGGTGCGCAGCTTCTGATCGTTGAGCATGCCCATGAAGATGCCCACGATGGAGAGGATCATGACCACCTCAATGGCCACGGCAAGCACGCTGATGATGGAGCGGACGGGACGATGAAGCAGATTGGCGAAGATGAGCTTGTTCATGCGTTTGCGGGCGGTCGCGTCACCGCGCCAGGTCCCATTTACAAGGTTAGCAGCCGGGGCCGGGCAGCGCCGTCGATGAAATTGCGCCATGCCGGCTGGAGTTCCGGCTGCGCGGATATGCCCCGCAGGCCTTCGATTGCAGGTGAGAACGCTTGTTCATCTGATGCGGTTTGCTTTGACTCAGGCCGAAATCGGGGTTTATCGTGAAGGGAGAAATTTCTTGATTTTTCCGGCGGTTCGTGGTCGCTGATGGGGAGTTTTGGCGAAGACTTGCGCATGGAGCGGCTGGCCCGCGGCATTGCGCTTGAAGAGATTACCGCGATCACCAAGATCAGCCAGAGGCACCTTCTCGCGCTGGAGCAGGAGCGTTTTCGCCTGCTTCCGGGCGGCATTCTAAGCAAGGGCATCGTGCGCGGGTACGCCAACGCGCTGGGGCTGGACGAGCACGACTGGACCGAGCGCTTCCTGAAGGCCTGCGACGCCGCGGGCCAGGCGGTCGAGGACGAGCGCGGCTGGACAACCTTCGCTTCAAACGTCGGCAAGGCCCGCATTCTGCGCCACGACCAGGTTGAGCTGCGGCTGCGCTGGCTGGGCGCGCTGATCCTGGTGGTTGTCGTGCTTGCGGCCGGTTTCCTTATGGTGCGCCTCTACGGCGAGCGCGCCGGCTGGTGGACAACCCTGCTGCCGACGCACCTCTTCACCTCAGCCTTCCATGCCATTCACGACAAGATCGCGCACCTCGGCTCGCACTCGGGACATTGAGCGGACGCTAATTCTCCGAAAGCGCGCCCCCTCGCTGCTCAATCCCCTTCTGCAACCCTTGAACCTCGAAACTTCCCCATTCGCCAACTCGCTTTGCCGCAGGCTGGCTGGCCCAATTACCATATACGGAGGCACTGACCCTTCCGCACCGGCCCTGAGCGAGTATGGGTCAGATCTTGGTCAAATATCGGCCAAAGGCTAGCCTGCTCAACCCGATGGCGCGTGCGACGGTTGCAGGCTGCGCCCTCCGGGATCGGCATACAGCTTAAGCCGGTCGTTGCGGCAATACGATCTCACACATCCCCCAAGCGGGAAGGAGCTTACTCAAATTGAGCGACCGTTTCTTGTTTACCTCTGAATCCGTCACCGAAGGCCATCCAGACAAGATTGCCGACCAGGTGTCGGATGCGATTCTCGACGCCTGCCTGGAGCAGGATCCCTACAGCCGGGTTGCCGCTGAAACCCTTACTTGTACAGGACTGGTGGTAATTGCCGGTGAGATCACAACCGAGGCTTACGTCGACTTCCAGAGCCTGGTGCGCGGCGTGGTTGCGTCCATCGGTTACGACAACGCGGCGTACGGATTCGACTCCAACACCTGCGCCGTGATCTCGACCATCAATAAGCAGTCGGGCGACATTGCCCAGGGCGTTGACACGGGCGGAGCCGGCGACCAGGGCATGATGTTCGGCTTTGCCACGAACGAGACGCCCGAGCTAATGCCTGCTCCCATCTCGCTTGCGCACAAGCTTACGCGGCGGCTCACTGAAGTTCGCAAGAACGGCAAGCTGCCCTACCTGCGCCCCGACGGTAAAAGCCAGGTGACCGTGGAGTATGGCGAAGACGGAAAGCCCGCGCGCATTGACGCGGTGGTGATTTCCAGCCAGCACTCCGAGAGTGTGAGCAACGAAGAGCTGCACGCCGACATTCTCAAGCACGTCATCCAGGCGGTGCTTCCGGCCGCGTGGCTCGACGAGCACACCAAGTACCACATCAATCCCACCGGCCGCTTTGTTATTGGCGGACCCATGGGCGACACCGGTCTGACCGGCCGCAAGATTATCGTGGACACCTATGGCGGCATGGGCCGTCACGGCGGCGGAGCATTCGCGGCAAGGATCCGACCAAGGTCGACCGCAGTGCGGCCTACATGGCACGCTACATTGCCAAGAACATCGTGGCTTCGGGACTCGCCGAAAAGGCCGAAGTTCAGCTTGCCTACGCCATCGGCGTGGCCGAGCCGGTCTCGGTACGGATCGATACTTTCGGCACCGGCAAAGTGAGCGAAACCAAGCTGACAGAGTTGGTGCGCAAGAATTTCTCGCTCACGCCCAAGGGCATTATCGAGAGCCTGAACCTGCGCCGGCCCATCTACCAGAAGACCGCGGCTTACGGCCACTTTGGCCGCACCGAGCCCGAGTTCACATGGGAAGCGACCGATAAGGCAACAACGCTGGCCGAGCAGGCCGGCGTGGCAGCGACGGCAAAGTAAACCAACCCGCATCGCGATGTTCGAATTCGGCCCAGGCATTCAATGTCTGGGCCGTCGCGTTTTGCGGTGATACCTTGATACTCAAATGGGACCGATCCGAAGTTAAGCCGGTTACCGCGGTCTTCCCGTAGGGAAGACACGAAAATAGCCCAGGGTGGAGTCCGCCGCGGCGGAAGGAATCTTGGGATCGAGCCCGTAAGGATTGTGCGCGTCCCGAAGGGCCGCGGCGAACCTTTTGCTGCCAATATCCATGTCCACGCGGACGCCCAGCGTCTTTACCCCCAATTTAGCTCCCTTCCGCGTCGATATCATAGAATCCTTGCGGGGACGCCGATAGGACATCCCATTCCGGAGAAATCGATGCGCACTTTTCCCTTTGCCATTTTCTTCCTCACATCCGCAGCCTTCGCCGCCGCCCAGAACGGCGCCAACTGGAACTACGAGGGCCACACCGGGCCGCTGGTCTGGGGCAAGCTCGACCCCTCCTATGCCGCCTGCAATCACGGCCACGAGCAGTCGCCTGTCGACATTCGCGGGGCGCGACTCAACAAGGCGCTCCAACCCATCCAGTTCCATTACATCGCCGGGCCGGTAACCGTTGAGAACACCGGGCGCGGCATCGTTGTCCATGTGGACAAGGGCAGCTACATCCTGGCCGGCGGCATGCGCTACGAGCTTGAGGAGTTCGAGTTTCACCACCCCAGCGAGCACCCGGTGCACGGCAGGCTCACCGATATGGAAGTTGACCTGGTTCACAAGAGCGCCGACGGCAAGATGGCGATTCTGGGTGTGCGGCTAAACGAAGACCGCGGCAATCCCAATGCCGTTATGGCAACGCTCTGGCCGCACCTGCCCACCCGAGCCGGCTCAAGCGCCAAGGTGGACGACATGGTAAACGCGGGCGGGCTCATTCCGGCCGACCCCGGCTTCTGGACTTACACGGGTTCTGAGCTCATACCGCCCTGCTCCGAAGGCGTCGCGTGGTTTGTCTATGAGGAGCCTATCGACGTTAGCCGGGAACAACTGCGCCAGTTCACCAGCCTCTACAGGCTAAACAACACGCGGCCGGTGCAGGAGATGCACGGGCGGAAGATCGAAGCAAACGAGTAGAGCGGCTTTTGGCTTCTGGCTACCGGCTTTTGGAGAGAGCCCGCGAGATGCGACATCGCATTCAAGAATCGGGGGCGCCCTGTAGAATTCACTGCGAGAGGTAGAGCAGCATGAAAGGTAATCCGAAGGTCATTGAGCAATTGAATCTAGCGCTCCGCGACGAGCTCACCGCAGTCAATCAGTACTTTCTCCATTCTGAGATGGCGGAGAACTGGGGTTATAAGAAATATTCCAAGAACATCAAGAAGCAGTCCATCGATGAGATGAAGCACGCCGAAGCGCTGATGGAGCGCATTCTGTTTCTTGACGGCACGCCGAGCATGGAACCCCTTTCCCTCTCGATCGGTCAAAGCGTAAGAGAGATGATCGAGTCCGACTTGAAGCTCGAACTGGGCGCAGTCGGCTCCTACAACAAGGCGATCAAGATTTCAGTTGAAAATCAGGACAACGGCTCCCGCGATCTTTTCGTGCGCTTGCTGAAAGATGAGGAAGGCCACGTGGATTGGCTCGAAGCTCAACTGCACCAGATCAACGAAATTGGTTACGAGCGCTACCTGATCACGCAGACGGAAGAGTGCGCGTAGCTCAACTCTGTAGCCTCATTCAAGCAGCTTGTAGCTTTTGGCTACTGGCTGCCTGCCGCCAGCGCCGCCAGCCTCAACACGATCCCGCATTCGTCCTGCGCTGCTGTCACTCCAGTCAGGTCTTCAACCAGGTAGTGAGCGGCGTCGAGCGACTCGACTGGATGTGAGAAGGTAGTTGCGATTACGGTGCAACCGGCGGTGCGGCCGGCCTTTGCGCCTGAGGCTGAATCTTCAAAGACCACGCATTCTTCCGGCTTGAATCCAAGCAGAGTAGCACCGGCAATAAACGGTTCAGGGTGAGGCTTGCCGCGCGTCACCTGGTTGGCGGTAATCAGCCGCGCCGGCACAGGAATGCCGCCATCGGCCAGCCTCGTCCGCGCCAGCTTTTCCGTTGCGCTTGTCACTACCGTCCAGCGCTTCGTCGGCAGCGAGCGCAGTAGATCGTAGACGCCGGGCAGCGCGGTAAGGCCCTTGTTGTCTGCAATCTCCAAGTCTTCGATGATCTTGAGCTCGGCTTCGCTGTCGAGGTCGGGACGCAGTAGTCCGATGGTCTCAATAGCGCGACAGCCATGCGCGGTTTTGCACGCCAATGTGGGGTCGATGCCGCGCATCTTCGCCCATATGGTCCAACTGCGTTCAACCGAGCCGAGCGACGATATCAGAATGCCGTCCATATCGAACAAAATGCCCTGGCAGCGCACTACGATGGGAGAAGAAGCGACGGATGAAGCCATGCTTCGATTGTATTGGGCGGCATGCCAATGGGCCCGGAGCGGGGCGCACCGTCAACGCCGGCTGACGTCGGTCTTGGGCGCAACTGTTTTCGGCGTCGCAATGTTCGGAGTCGCAAATGAAACCACCGGCGTATCGGCGAGCGTGACCGAACCCGAAACCGAATCCTTGTGCCTGCCGAGTTCAACTTGATTCTCGCCGAGCGTAACTACCCCGGAAGCAATTGCGGCGACACCCGACCAGCGGTCGAATCGCGCAAGCGTGGCCGGCAGCGCCGCGGTGTGGGCCTTGCCCGACTCCGGCTTGCCGCTGACGGCGCCGCGCGCCCAATCGAAGTGCAGCGTGCCTGTGGCTGACGCCGAGAGATCCTTCCCGGTGTAACCGGCAAGATCAAGTTTGCCGCCGGCATTGAAGGCTCCGCCCCCAAAATGCAATCCCAACAGATGTCCGACCGCAGCCGGGCTCAGGTTCTCAAGTTTGCCTTCGAATGAGTACGCCGGCTTGTCCTGGTCGGATGCTGGGCGCGCGAACGAACCAGATGCGTCGAGACGGCCACCCAGCAGACCGGCGGTTAACGAAGAGATCTGAGCGCCGGTACCCGCGATTCGCAGATCGGCTGAGGGCGCGGCAAGAGTGACGGGGCCGAGAATGAGCGAGTCGGCCTTGAGAGTGCCCTCGAACTCCGGCCAGGGTGGCGCAGACGAGGGATGCAGGCGGTCGATTAGCGAGGAGAGAAGCGAGCCCTTCTGTTGGACGCCGAGGAGGGTGGTTTCGAGATCGGCTGCATCGAGCGCGCCGAATTGAACGGTGAAATGGGGCGGGCAGGCTTCACCGGGGGCGCAGGCGGTCTTGAGTTCGAGCGTGGCCGTGCCTTTGAGCGGCCCATAGCTGAAGTCGACCGGGTCCCAGAGCAGTCCTCCGTCGGTAATCGTCAAAGTGGCCTGGGTGATCTCGACGTGACTTGCGAGATAGTCGGCGCGCCAGTTGACATTGCGAAGGGTCACGGTGCCGGTGAGCGTGTCGGCCGGCAGGATTGCGGCGGCGGGCTGCGGTGCGGGAGTTTTGGCTGGCTTCGTCGGAGGTTGAGCCGGGTTTTGAGTCTCTGCCGGCAGCTGTGCAGGCACGGATGGGGGCTGCGCAACCTGCTCCTGCGCGAGCCAGGGGCCAGACGCCTGGAGATCGATGGTGAGCGGATCGCCGGCAATGCCTTCAAGTAGCAGGACCTGGGGCGCAGCGTGGGCGAGGCCCACGGCATGGATCATATCTCGGGCGCGCCCTATGGATGCCGGGCCGCGGAACTCGGCCGTATAACCTGCGAGGGTGAGGCTCAGGTCCACTGTCATGGGCAATGCGCCGCCGAGTGGCACGCTTGCCGATCCGGCAATGGCGAGCCGGCCGCCGGGAGATTGGGGCAGGACAGGTTCAAGTACAATCTTCGGCAATTGCATCGGCTGGCTGAGGCCGCCGCCGCTCAGCGTAAACCCTTCGACAGTGAGGCTTCCTTTAAGCGGGCCCGTGGCTGCGGACGGCTTGGCGGGATGGGTCCGCTTTGACCATGACGCCTTCACCGGCTCTACGGCCGGCGGAACGCTCGCGTCGTAATCGATCTTGCCGCTCACTTTACCGGTAGCCTGCAGATCGGGCGCCAAGCCGCTGCGCAGAGTCCGCAAGATGCCCAGGCCGGCCGCCACCGGAACCTGGTCGAGTTCGGCGGTAAGGTGAGCGGCAGCGTCGCCGCGAGGCCGGTCGCCGGTAAGCTGGACTCGCCCTTCTCCGATGGGCGAGCTACAGGCGAGATTCTCGAAAGTGAGCAGTTCAAAGTGATACACGAGGTTGCAGTTGGCATCGAAATCGAGCGCCTCTGCAGGCGTGAATTCGGCGCGGTGAACGCCCTCGGCGCGCAGACGCGTAATCAGACGCGCTGAGACGGCCGTGCCTTCGAGGTGCAGATTCCCTGTCAGGTTGCCGCGCCAGCCGGGATCGGCGCCGAAGACGAGCCGGGAGAGCTGACCAAGCTGGGCGTCGCGCCATTCCAAATCGAGCTGAACGGGCATTTGCAGCAAGGTCGGCGCGTGATGCACGCTGGCCTCGAGATTCACTTCGCCGGTGTCTTCCTGGAAGAGGCTCAGATCGGTGCGGGCGGGCTGGCCGCGCAGGCGGACGCGCCAGTCGCCGGGGTTTTCCTGCCAGAGTTCGAACTTGGCGTTTACCAGCGAGAAGGGCAGTTTTTCCGCGCCTTCCTTGAAGTTGATGCGAGACTCCGTCGCCTCAAGGTAAGGCAGCGGGACAGTGGGCCGCGAACCGGTTGCGGTTGAGCCGGCCTTCGCCGCCGCGGTGCGGAAGAGTGGATCGAGATTCCATTTGCCGGGCCCGGTGTGCACGATGTTGAGGCTGGCTTCGTCGACGCTGATGGCGCCGATCTCAAGCCGGCCGCGCCATAGCGAAAGCAGGCGGATGGAAGCGCTCACGCTGTTGGCGTGAAGCACCGGCTCGACGCCGTAGGCCGGATCTTCGGCAACGCTCAGGTCAGTGATTTCAAAGCCGGGCCTCGGAAACACCCGCAACTCCACTGAGGAGAGACGCACGGGGCGGCCCAGGGACTCGGAGATGAGGCGGGTTATCTGGCTCCTGTAGCGGTTAATGCTGACCAGCGGAGGCACAATGAACATCAGGAGGAGGAACACAACCAATGCTAGAATTGGCCGGAGCCTTTTGCGCCATCTTTTCCGGCCCTGCTGATCGTCGTCCATTGAATAGATTTTAGCTGGTGTTGCTCACAGCCTGTAGCCGGCTGCTACCCGGCTGATCACTAACCACTGATCACTGAACACTGTCGTTCACCGCACCATGTGGAACGTCCGCGACCAGCGCGTATCGCTGATGAAGTGCGTCACGACATGAAGCATCCACGACAAGCGATGGCCCAGGCCGGTCTGTTCAAGATCGCCATCAGAAGCCTCGAATGACCAGTAGTTGAACAGCGGCCGGCCTATGATATTCGCGCGCGGCACAAAACCCCAAAGCGCGAGTCGAGGCTGTTATGGCGGTTGTCGCCCATCATGAAAAACATGCCGGGTGGAACCACCAGTTCGCCGTCTTTCACGTGATTGGGAAAGTCGATCGACCAGGCTTCGGTTGCGCCGATAGTGGGATCGGGAGCCACGTTCGGAAACTCGTCGAGAAAGGGGCTGTAGTTGTCCTGCGTGGTGGGCTGCGCAAATCCCACCGGCTGTGCGACACCATTGACAATCACAATGCCGTTGCGCAGACGAATATGATCGCCCGGTACGCCGATCAATCTCTTCACCAACTTAGTGTACTGCGGAGTTCCATCGGGGTCAGTCGCATCAATACCGGGTTGATAAACGGGCTTGAAGAACACCACGATATCGCCGCGCCTCGGCTCGCGATACCTTATTAGCGGCATCCACGATGGGGGCGGCGATAGCGTGATCTGGTCGACGACCAGGTGATCGCCTACAAGCAACGTGTTCTCCATCGAACCTGACGGAATGACGTAGTTCTGGGCAATAAACGTGAGGATGAACAGGCCTACGACCAGCACCGAGCAGATGCTTGCGATGGCCTCGAACGGAGTTTCTTCCACTTTGTGGGGAGTGGGATCGGTGTGCTCCGCCGGCGTCTGTTCATTTCTCTTCATGCACTGAGCTAGCTTATCTTGTGAAGGGTGCGCGACCAGCGCGTGTCGCTGATGAAGTGCGTCACGACATGAAGCATCCATCCCAGGCGGTTGCCGAGGCCGGTCTGGTCGTACTGGTCTTCCGGTGTAACGAACGACCAGTAATTGAACAGCGGCCGTCCGACAATATTCGCTCTCGGCACAAATCCCCAGTAGCGCGAGTCGAGGCTGTTATGCCGGTTGTCGCCCATCATGAAGAACATTCCCGGAGGAACCACCAGCTCGCCGTCCCTCACATGATTGGGAAAGTCGATCGACCAGGCTTCGGTTGCGCCGATGGTCGGATCGGGAGCTACCGAGGGAAACTCATCGAGAAATGGACTGTAGTTGTCCTGCGTGGTGGGTTGCTCAAAGGGCTGCGCCTGGGCCACGCCGTTAATACTTACTATGCCGTTGTTGAGCCGGATATGGTCACCGGGCACGCCGATGAGGCGCTTCACCAGGAAGAAATACTGCGGCTTGCCATCGGCGTCGAGCTGCGGCTCGGGCGAGGGTTTGATGAATACCACGACGTCGCCGCGTTTCGGCTCGCGGTAGTGAACCAGGGGCATCCACTCCGTGGGAGGAGCGATGGTAATGCGATCAACTACCAGGTGATCGCCAACCAGCAGGGTTTTCTCCATCGATCCAGAAGGAATAACAAAATTCTGGGCGAGAAAAGTGAGGATGAAGAGGCCCACCACCAGCACGCTGCAGATGCTGGCTACCGCTTCAAAGGGGGTTTCCTCAACTTTTTCTTCAACGGGAGCGGCGTCCTTCTGAACCAATACCGGCTTGGGCTGCATTTCAGATGGCCCTTTGCCGGCCACGGTTTTTGTCTTCGTCATCCTGTTGCCCTTTGCGGGTTTTTCGGTTGGGATGCCGGTCGCCCTGCCTCAGCGGACCACGCGGAAGATGCGGTTCCAGCGGGCGAATCCGGTGAGACGCATGGCAAGATCCCGTTCGTGTCCGAGTCTATCATCCGACGCCTGCTGGGTAACCGGCTGCACGTCGGTGGTGGAGGGACGGTTAATTGAAAAGTAGATGACCAGCGGCCGCGCAACGACTGCTTGCCTTGGCACAAATCCCCAAAAGCGCGAGTCTTTGCTGTGGTTGCGATTGTCGCCCATCACAAAGTAGTCGCCCGGCGGGACAACCAGCTCGCCGTTGTGTGTAAGCGACTGCATCTGGCGCCACCAGTCGGGATCGACTTCGGGATCGGTGTAGATACGCGCCGGAAAGTTGTCGCGGAAATCGTTGGGCGGGGCCGGCTCGAAGGTGGCATAAGGCTCTTCGAGCAGAGTGCCGTTTACGTAAACCTGGCCGTCTTCAATCCGCAGGCGGTCGCCCGGAAGGCCGACCACGCGCTTTACCAGGAGCGGCGGATTGGGGTGGTGAAAGACGATGATGTCGCCGCGCTGGACCTGTCGATAGGGCATGAACCAGTGACTCATAGCGCCGGCGGGAGCGTATACCTGCTTGTTGAAGAGCAGAAAATCGCCCACCAGAAGCGTGTGTTCCATACTTTCACTGGGAATGAGAATCGGCTGCAAAACGAAGGTGAGCGCAAAGAGCGCCACAACGATGGTGCGCAGCAGCGAAGCCGAAGCCTCAGGCAGGGTGGGCAGATGCAGGCGGAACCGCCTGAACTCGCCCAGGCGAATCTCTGCCGCGCCCGGCTGCGCGGAAGGCTGAGGCGCGCCTTGCGCCTGATCCTGATCGGCGGCGGGGCTGCTCATTGCGCTGCGGGCTCCTTCTCATTGGGGTCCGGTTTGGCGCCGGGATTCCTGCCGTTGCCTGTTTTGTAAGGCTCAGCCGCCGTCAGCATTAAGTGTTCGAGCGCCCGGCGCGCCGCGTCCTGCTCGGCCAGTTTCTTCGTCGATCCCAGGCCGCGCGCCAGCGGCTCACCGTGGGCGCCGGCTTCTGCCTTTAGACGAACCTCGACCATGAACCGTTTGCGATGTCCGGGGCCCGTTTCATGCTTCACGCGATAGAGGGGCGCGCCGGCGCGCACCGCCTGCAATCGCTCCTGCAGTGCCGATTTGTAGTTGCCCAGCGCCGCGCCGGAGCGAAGTTCCGCGGCCAGCCGCTCGGCGGCCTCGCCCATTACGCGGCCGCGGGTAAAGTCTCGCACCGGTTCAAGCCCGCCATCCAGAAAGAGCGCACCCATTACTGCTTCCATGGTATTTGAAAGCACGGTGCTTTTGCGGCGCAGGCCGCTGCGGTCTTCACCCTTGCTCAGCAGCAGATACCTGCCCAGCTGTACCACAGCGGCTACGCCGGCCATGTGCTGGCGGCTCACCAGCCGGGCGCGCACGCGGGTCAGCTCGCCTTCGCTCCACTCGGGATGGGAATTAAAAAGTGCCTCTGCCACAACCAGGTTGAGCACCGCGTCGCCCAGAAACTCAAGGCGCTCGTTATCGCCAGCCTCGATAGCCTCTTCAGCACGGTTTTCCTGAACCAGCTGGTTGGCCAGCGATCGATGGGTGAGAGCGCGCATCAGCAGCCGGGGGTTGCTAAATCTGTACCCCAGGGCCGTCTCGAGTTCGGTGATCTCAACGTCCAAATGCTCCTCAATCGTTCGACCCTCGGTCATTGACTGCTCGAATCAGCACCAATTGACCACTTGAATCAGTACCAATGTGGGTGCCCATCCTCGCGACGTCTTTGTATTTGTCGCTGGGGTGGGAAAGCAAGCCACTCCTTACTGCGGCTTCTGCGCCCCGTTCGTCGGCTCCTGAGTGTTGCCCTGCGGCGAATGCGACCCGTTGGGCGTCGAGTCCTGAGCGGCCGGCGGATTCTCGTCGCTGTCTTCGTCGCAGCTGGAAGGATGCCCAGGGGTCGTGTACGCGGTCTTCACTCCGCGCTCGGCAGCCACGCGCGTATCCACCTGGCCATCGCGAACGGCGAGTGCCTGGTTGTACTCCGCCAAGGCTTCGTCGCGCTTGCACTCGAGGTCAAGCACGCGGCCCAGGTAGATGTGCGACCAGGCGAGCAGACGCAGATCCTTGCTGGTGGCGAGCGTCTGGTTGAACTGGTCGATGGCGTCGCCTACCGTTCTCTCGGCCTCATCTTCAGATTCGTTGGCGTGGACATTCATCAGGTCAACGCGGGCCATAATGAAGTGGGCGCGCGCAGTGTCGGCCGCCGATTGAACTGAGTCGTCCGGGTGCGCCAGGACCTTCTGCGCCATCCCGCTGGCCGTAGCGATGTCGCCGGCGGAGAGCCTGGCCTCAGCGAGATCGAGGCCGGTGAGTTTGCGCGGCGCGCTGCGCTGCAGTACATCTTCGTCGGCCTGCGCATCAAAGACCGTGTTGCGCGCGCGATGCACCTGCTGGTCCACGTCCATGCCGTAAACCATCTCGCCGATGGTGTCTTTAAGGCTGGCTGGATCTTTCTCGAACTGGAGCATCTGCTCATAGAAATACTGTGTAAGCACGTAACCCTGGCGCATGTCGTGCTGCACGGCGGCCTGGCGCACCGCTTCTGCCTTTTCGAGCGTGATCTGGCGATCGTGCTCGTAGCGGGGCAGTTGAGAGCGATCGACATTGGCGGGAATTTTGTAAATGGTCACGCCGGTATCCACGGTGCGCGCCTCGATTGCCTTAATCAGGCACTCGATGGTGAGCGGAACTGCGTCGGACCGGTACCGGAACGGGATGGGTGCGTCGCTGATTGCCTTGAGAATTGGCTGCTCGCGGTCGATGGCTTCAGAGCGCGCGTAGAGCAGCGGGTCGATGACGTAGTGAAGATAAGTGTCGCGCACATCGCTCATGCGCACGGCTCCATTGGCAGGCGAAACCACCAGCACATAGTCGGCGCCGTAAACGCGCGCGTTCACCATGCCAGGCGAGAGCATAGGCTCGCAGATGACGATGAAATGCCTGCCGTCGTAAGTTGAAGCCGGCATCTTGAGGTAGAGGTCGGTGTTCACGATCATCTGCGAGAGCGCATCGTGAATCTTGTCTGCCTCCTGGTCGTAGGTGAGGCGCACGGTAAGCCAGATGCCGTGCAGATCGGTTGCTGCGGCAAAGGTGCGCAGCAACGGCACAAACTCAGCCACCTGGGTCGCATCGGGGGGCATCTGGGTCAGGTCGGCAGTGGTTTCAAGCTCGGGCGGAGGCGTGAGGTAGAGAGCCAGCGAGATGTACTGCGAGATGTCGCGCGCGGTGCCCGTCATGCGGTGCTGGGCAATATAGAGGCAAATTGCGTCACGTGCGGTGCGCGCCGGCTCACTCTTTACCAGCGCCTGGTCGATATCTTCGCGCACGCGTTTGCGCACCGGCGGGCTGTCGGTCAGGCCCTCGTCGTAGCCGCAGACGTTGAGCGCAGCCGCCACCACAAACACCTGCTCTGAGCTGATAAGCGAGATGGTCGGTCCGGCAGGATCGATGAGCGTGGGCGTACGCTCCTGCACGTAAGTCTGCGGTGCCGAGGAGCTTGAGGACGGGATGGAAGAGGAACTGCCGCCCTGAGCCTGCGCCCCTGCCGGAACCGCGGATAAACCGAAACGAACGCAGAAAAGCGCCGCGAAAAAAACAGCGGACTTCCGAAATGGATAGAACTTCATGATTCGAACCCTGCCGTCAAGTCTAGTTAGACGCGCCGGAGGGGTCAAACGGGGGTAAGGCAACTATTAGCTTTTAGCTATCAGCCGTTAGTCTTCCTGTGCTCGAACAGAAGACCAGAAGACTCTATAATCCGCATTCAGCCACAAGCGAAAACAGTGCTACGACCGAGCTAACAGCTAATAGCTGATAGCTGTCCCTACCCGCGCACACTGACGCCGGCAAACGACAGCACCGCAAGGCCGCGAACGGGTTGGCCGAAGAAGCGCGCCGGCTCAAACCGGCTGCCTACCAGCAAATTCTCGACCTCGGAGCGTGTGGCTGCGTCATTGGGGCCGGAGACGATGCGGAAATCGTAAACCTCGCCCGCATCGTTTACGTAGGCCTCAACCACCACCGGCCCGGGGATGGTATTGATGTTGTCGCTGCCGTCGCCGCTGGAGACATAGAGCAGCCGCGGCGCGGTAGCCATTCCGAGCGGCTCGTCTTTGGTGGCCTGCGCCGACTCGGGCTGCGTAAACATGCTCACCAGTACAATCACCGTGCCCAGCAGCAGAACCGCGCTGGCAAAACCGGCCGATGCCTGCAGCAGAAACGGGCCAACGGTGTTCTTCCAAGCCAGCCTGACAGGCTTCAAATCGGCCGCGGCGGCTGCGCGCGCGCTCCTGGCTCACAGCGACTCGAATCTCGCAGCAGAAGATCTTTGGGCTCGGGCACCGGGCCCAGCGCAGCCAGCGATTCTTGCGTCCGGCGCAGCGACTCCCACTCGCGCCCGCAATTGGTGGCAGACTTCAAGGTGCGCGGCAATCTGCTGCATCTCGCGCCCGTTCAACCTTCCGTCAAGATACTCGGCTAAATCCTGCCTGGATTGACTGCAGCCGTTCATCGCGCCTCCTCTCCCAAGGGCACGTCGATATCCGTCAAGGCCGCGGGACTCGCTGCCAGCTTTCGGCTGCTGTCAGGATGGCCTTCAAACAAGCCCGCCCGCGCACCAGCCTCGACTTGACCGTTCCCAGATTTACGCCCTGCATTTCGGCAACTTCCTCGTAAACAAATCCTTCTATATCGCGCAGAATCAGCGTGGTCCGATACGGCTCGGGCACCTCGCTCAGCGCCTGTTTCCACCCGCTCCCGGGTCTCCTTCGTGGACGGCCGCATCAAACGGCGACTCGCCCGGATCAACCAGCAGATCCTTCAGCCGCACCGCAGGTCCCGACTCGCTCTCCGATATCTCCTGCTCGATGCGTAATTTCCTTCTGCTTGTGCCGCACCCACCAGCGCCTCTGGTTCGAGGCTTCGCGCAGCGCGATTCGTAAATCCAGGTGCGCAGCGACGATTCGCCGTGGAACCCGCTCACGCCACGGAAGACTTTGACAAAGACTTCCTGCGTTAAGTCGGCGGCGTCGGCACGGTCATGCACAGTGCGAGCCAGCAATGAATAAATCGGCTGATGGTAGCGCGCGATAAGCCACGCGAACGCCTCCTCTGAGCCGGCCCGCAGTTCTTCAATGAGGGCCGTCTCTTCGGTTTGAAGCGTCAGCGCGCTGGCAATATTGCCCATGGTGAGGTCCGCCTGCGAGTCAGTGTCTCCCACCTTACCGCAAATCGGCTGGGTTGCGCCTTTTCTATTGCGTAACCTTTTTCGATTGCGTCTGCCCCGGATGGCCAGGTTCGGCCATGCGGTATTGCTGATCCGGAGCGCGTGGTGGTTGCAACCCATGTTATGGCTGCCAAGCCGCTCGTGTGCTCCATCTTCTTAGACACCGGCACCCCCCGAAAGTGTTCCCGGTCACGGGGCTAAATCCGAACATTATTACCGATGGTTATGTCGTGTTTCAGACAGTGAAGACGATCCGGCGGCCTTTTTCCACCCGATTCCATGCCGATTCAACCTCCGCCAACGGCACCGGTTCCACGTCGATCGGTCAGTTTGCCGGCCGCGGCCTGGTCAAACAGAGTCGGAATTGCCGCAAAAATCGTCTCCAGCGATGCCGAGCCGAATCCGCTGCCTTTGAGGGTAAGGTCCACGCTGCGCAGCACCTCCGCGGGCAGGTTGATGTTTCTGCCGGCCATTGAGCCAACCTGAATAAACCGCGTAGCGTGGGTTGCGGTGGCTTTGAATCCCTTGGCCAGGGCTTCAAGGGTAAGTTCGGCGGGACGACCCCACAGATAGTCGATCACCACGTCGATGCCGTTAGCGACCTCTTTTGCGAGGGCTTCGGAGATCGCCTCGTCGGGCTCGGCGAGGCCAATAATCGGCGTCCACATCGGCTCCAGAGAGAGCGGCCACATTCCGGCCGGCAGCAATCACGCGCTTTGCTCCCAGAATGCGCGCGGTCTCGATGGCGAGCTGGCCCGCGACGCCGGTCGCGCCCAGGATCAGCACCGTTTCGCCCGGCGCGAGGGCCGCACGCACCTTCATCGAGACCCAAGCCGACATGCCGGGATTGGCGATGGCTGCGGCATGAACGTCGTCCAGTCCGTCCGGCAGGGGTATACACCAGGCCAGAGGGGCAGCGGCGAGTTCCGCCATCGTGCCCCACGGCCGGCGCGCACCGCCGAAGTAGACCCGGCGGCCATCGGCGAGGGTTCCAACGCCATCGACCCCGGGAACCGCCGGCAGCCCACCGCCGCTCGAGTAATGCGCGCCAGAGGCGATCAACTTTACCACCTGGTGCAGCCCCGCTGCGCGTACCTTTACCAGCACCTCGCCCTCCTTCACCTCGGGATCGGGGAAAGATAGATACTTGGGCGGCTCGCCCAAAATGTTGACTACCGCTGCATGCATTGGCTTGTTGCCTCCGAGTACAAGTTTGACCGCATCGAGTGTGCTTCAAGTTTAGATGCAGGCACGAATCAGCCGGCGACTTTGTTCAGCTATGGACGCGGCCCGCTTCCCCCGTGTAGTTTGAATTGGTTCCTTTGGAGAGGTCATGCAGCGACGTGATTTTGTGCGCGCCATCGTTTCGTTCTTCGTTGCCGGAAGAGCAGCCCTGGCACAACAGCAGCGAATCAGCGATCCCACGCTGCCTCCGCCTGCGCCAGTGCCGTGGTTTACCGGGCTGAATTCGCGCACGCCCACGCCGGCCACCGAATTGGCCGACGAGATTGCCACAGCCCAGTTGAGCTTCTTTACTCCGCTGCAGATGCGCACGCTCACCCGGTTGAGTGACGCGCTCCTTCCGCCGTTGAACGGCAAGCCGGGGGCAGTTCAGGCGCAGACGCCCATGTTTTTGGACTTTCTGATCGGCAGCTCGCCTGAGCCGCGGCAAAAGGCCTACAGCGGCGGGCTCGACTGGCTTGAAGAAACCGCGCACGCGAAGTATAAAACCGCCTTTGCGCAGCTCGACGATGCCCAGGCCGGCGAATTGTTGAAGCCCTGGCTGCGTTCATGGATGAGCGATCACCCCCCCACCGATTCGCATGCCGACTTCGTCAACATTGCGCACGACGACATTCGCAACGCGACGGTGAACTCGAAGGTATGGGAGGAAGTGCCTTCGGTTGGCGCGGAACCGAGCACCGAAGAAGGCATTTACTGGCTCCCCATTGAGCCCGATATGTACGGCGAGAATCCAGCTTTCGCGCACATCCCGCCTCACGTGCTGGCAGTGCCAAAGCCGGGACAAAAAATGCCGGAATATCAGAGATAAACTTCTACGCAAGCTCCCTTCGAGGGCTCCAAACAAACGCCGATTAACTTTGACTTGCCGGAAATCGAAACATGAAAAACGAAGTCTACGATGTGCTGATTATCGGGTCGGGCCACTCGGGTGGCATGGCCGCAAAGATACTTGACTGAGGCCGGCATCCGTTGCCTGATGCTGAACGCCGGGCCGGTGGCCGATATAAGCCGCGACGCCGAGCGGCTGCCGGCGAGCGACCTGCCTTATCGCGGATTCAGGCCGCCGGGACGGCTGGAGCACGTCGCTCAAGCAAATGAGTTCAACGCAAATGTGTGGGTCGATGAGCAGGAGGTCCCTTACACCATTGAACCCGACCAACCCTACAGCTGGGTGCGCGTGCGGCTCTTCGGCGGCCGGTCGCTCTTCTGGTCACGGCAATCGTTCCGTCTGAGCGACTACGAGTTCAAATGCAAATCGCATGACGGATTCGGCGAAGACTGGCCGATCAGCCACGCCGACCTGGCGCCCTACTACTCCCGCGTGGAGCGGATCTTCCGCGTAGCGGGCGCGCTCGATGGGCCGCCGCAGATGCCCGATGGCGCATTCATTCTCGACGACGATCCGTGGACCCCGTCGATGCAGCGATTCATCAATGCCGCCTCGCCTCGCACAATTCCGGTGTGCAAGCAGCGCCGCGCACTGGGCGTCAACGGCCTGGCCAGCTCGGTCAATCTGCTGCTGCCCGATGCCGAGAAGACCGGCAATCTCAAGTCGATTGCCAACGCCGTGGTCCGCGAGATAACCGTGGACAAGAACACCGGCCTGCCCAACGGCTGCAATTTTGTCGACCGCATTTCGCGCCGCGAGATGAGCGTAAAGGCGCGCGTGGTGGTGCTGGCGGCGGGCACGCTTGAGAGCACGCGGCTGCTGCTCAACTCGGGGCTCGCCAATTCGAGCGGTGTGCTGGGCCGCTACCTCACCGACCAGATTTACGGTGCAGGCGTGGTGGCTTCAGTGCCCGAAGCGCGCAATCGCAAGGGCGAAAAAATCATGGGCGGCAGCGCGATTGTTCCGCGATTCCGCAACATCGACACCAGGAGCGACAAGTTTCTGCGTGGATACGCATTCAACGTCACCAGCATGACTGGCGCCCTGGGCGCGCGCAACTTTGCAGCCTATGGCGCGGAACTCGAAAAAAAGCTCGAGGAATACTACGGCAGCGGATTCGTGATGACCATCATGGGCGAGGTGCTGGGCCGCTACGAGAACCACGTCGCATCGATAAAGAAAAGGTGGACGCGTGGGGCATTCCCGTGCTGCATGTCGACACGAAATACACTGACAACGAATACAACATGGCGAAAGATGCCGTGGATGTGGGCTCGCGAGTTGTGCGAGGCCGCGGGATTCGAGGTGCTGTCGAAAAATGACAGTTCCCAATCCGCCGGGCTACAGCATTCACGAGATCGGAACCTGCCGCATGGGCGACGACTCCGAAGAAAAGCGTGCTGAACAAGTGGAACCAGAGCCACGACCACAAGAACCTGTTCGTGGTGGATGGGGCCTGTTTCACCAGCGGCGGCTGGCAGAACCCAACCATGACGATACTGTCGCTCTCGATGCGCGCTTCAGAGTATCTGGCGAGTGAGATGAATAAAGGCAACCTCTAGTAGCATCGGCCTCCAGGCCGTTTGTACCGCCGGTCTACTGACCGGCTGTACGGCGGGTCTCCACACCCGCCGGCGAGGTGAATGCGAAAAGCATCGGGCGCTTCAGCCCCGGGCCTCCGCGTTACGATAAACCCATGTTCACTCCGCGACCCGTCGCCTATATTCGCAGTCCCTTCAACGAGACGTCCAAAATTCCCAAGGGCCTCGGCGCGGAGCACAAGACCGAAGGCACAATCGAATTCTTGCGCGAATTCGAGCCGGGGCTCAAGGACATTGAAGGCTTCTCGCACCTCTATGTCCTATGGGTCTTCGATCGCGCCACCGACTACGACCTGGTAGCAACGCCGCCTGCTGACGAGGGCCGGCCACATGGCGTCTTCGCCACGCGCTCGCCGCGCCGGCCGAATCCAATTGCGCTGACAGTTGTTGAACTGCTTGGCCGCGAAGGCGTAACTCTGCGCGTGCGCGGCGTAGATATGCTCGACGGCACGCCGGTGCTCGACGTGAAGCCGTATCTCTCCAGCATTCCCGCAGAAAAACTGAAACGCGGCTGGCTGGCGGAAGCGGAGAAACGCAATGCAGCCAGTAGCCAATAACCATTAACCGTGGTCACCAGTCACTACAGCGTGTTTCATAAACCCGTTTTGTGTCAGGGCACGACTTCAGTCGTGCCAAAAATAGCATGAAAAATGAGGGGTTTTAACCCCCGCGGGATGAATGCCGGGCCTTAACAGCCATTTATGAAACACGCTCTACTGACTATTGGCTACTGACTGCCTCTACGGGATTCCCAGCAGTTTGTGCGTCTGCAAGCTGATGCGCCACTGCGGGTGCGCAAGGCAGTATTCGAGAGTGAGCCTGGTATTCGCCTCACGCACCGTCCCATCCATCGGCTGCAGAAAGAAGTGGCGGAAGTTGAGCGCTTCAAATCGTTCCGGCTCCCCGCCCTGCTGCGGGTAGACCAGCTTCAACTCGTCGCCGGTAGTTTGCACCAGCGGCGCATCGGCCTTGGGGCTCACGCAAATCCAATCGAGACCTTCAGGAGCGGCAATCGTGCCGTTGGTTTCAACAGCAATTTCGAATCCGCGCGCGTGCAATGCATCGATGAGCGCCGCATCGAGTTGCAGTAAAGGCTCCCCGCCCGTGCAGACCACGTATGGCCTGCCCTCGGCAGAATCACGGGTGCCCCTGGTCTCGCTTTTGAGACCAGGGATACCAGGAACTCCCCACTTCGATGCAACCGTATCGGCCAACGCCTCAGCCGTCGCAAACTTGCCGCCGCCGGGTCCATTGGTATCAGCGAAATCGGTATCGCAGAATTTACATATTGCCGAAGCACGATCAGCCTCGCGCCCCGACCACAGATTGCACCCCGCAAAGCGGCAGAAGACCGCGGCGCGCCCAGTCTGCGCGCCCTCGCCCTGCAACGTGTAAAAGATTTCTTTGACGGAATACATAAAGACAGTTGTCAGTAATCAGTGGTCAGTGGTCAGATTTCTGCCGCCCGCTATTAGCTCATCTCGTTTGACCATACAGAGTCAACCCGCCTCGGAACGAGCTAAAAGCTAATAGCTGACGGCTAAAGGCTCGCTGTTAGCGGATCCTCGATTCCGACTTCGCGGAAACCCTTCTCGCGCAGCAGGCACGAATCGCACGCGCCGCACGGCGCCCCGGTCGGACCAGGATCGTAGCAACTGCTGGTAAGAGAATAATCCACGCCAAGTTCCAATCCCTTTTGGATAATCTGCGCCTTGGTCATGGCGATAAGCGGCGTGTGAATCTTGAGATGCTGGCGGCCTTCGACGCCTGCCTTGGTGGCGAGGTTTGCCATCTTCTCGTAGGCCTCAATGTACTCTGGCCGGCAGTCGGGGTAACCGGAGTAGTCGAGCGCGTTGACGCCGATGAAGACATCGCTTGCGCCCAGCACCTCAGCCCATGCCAGCGCGAACGAAAGAAAGATGGTGTTGCGCGCAGGTACATACGTGATTGGAATGCCGAGTGACATTTCCTCCGGTTCGCGGCCCTTGGGCACGTCGATGTCGGCGGTGAGAGCCGAGCCTCCGAAGACGCGGAGATCGATGGCAGCGATGCGGTGCCCGGCCGCGCCCAACGATGCGGCGACCCGTTTGGCAGCCTCGAGTTCCCATACGTGGCGCTGCCCGTAAGAGAACGAGAGCGCGTAGGCCTCGTACCCCTGGGTGCGCGCGATGGCGAGTACAGTTGCGGAGTCGAGGCCGCCGCTAAGGAGCACGATGGCAGGTTTTTTCGAAAGTGACTCAGTCGTCATTAGAATCGGTCGTCATGTGGAGCCTGGGAAAATCTACGTGCTCTTCTGATTTTGAACCATGAGGATCGGTCTGCGCTCAGAACCCCGCCAGTTTTTCTCAACGCAGGAGCCACAAGAACTTCGCTGTTCGCGCCAACTACAAGCCCGCGGAGCGGGCGCGAGATGGTAGCCCCAGGCGCAAGCCTGGGGTAAGCCGCGGACATAGCAGCTACAGCCGGCGAAGCGGGCGAAAGAACTCTATCGCCACAGATACTGCTCCTCAAACTCGACGCCGTGGTTCTTCAACAATGCAATGAACTCATCGTGGAACGAAATGCGCTGGTGATGGCGCTCCTGGTCCTGAATATAGCGAATTACCGCGCCACGATTCGACTCGCTCACGCTGAAGGCCCCGTAGCCGCGCTGCCAAGAGAACGTGTGTCGCTCCGGCCATTTCTCTTTCAGCCACCGGGATGAATTGGTTTTCACAATTCGAAGGCAATCGGCAACCGCCAATTCCGCTGGGAGGCACGCCAACAGATGCACATGATCGGAGGTCCCGCCAATTGCAATGGGAATTGCGTGCAACTCACGCAGAATGCCTCCAATGTATGCATGAACATCAGCGCGAATGGCGTCGGATAGGAACGGCACGCGTTCGGATGTGGAAAAGACCGCGTGCGTAAGCAAATCAGTAAAGGTGTGCGCCACTCTTACGCCCCCTCCAGGGGGCTGTGACTCAGTTTTCGCCTCTATATCCCAGGCTTGCGCCTGGGGCTACCATCTTCTGCCCGCTTCGCGGGCTGGTTCTCGTTACTTCAAATCCCCGCCTTTGCCAATGTCCATCGACGGGGGAATGGGGTTGCTCTCGTCAATCATGGCTTCGATGCACTGGTCGAGCAGGCCCTTGGCGGCAAGAATGAACTCGATGGCGTCGCGCGCGGCGCCGCGGCCGCCACGGCTAGGCGTAACGTAATGCGCCTCGGCCTTTACTAGGTCGCGCGCATCGGCAACGGCCACCGCGAATCCGCACTGGCGCATTACGGGCAGGTCGATGACGTCGTCGCCCACGTAGCAGATCTCGTCGAGAGTCACGCCTTCTTTCTCAACGATCTCGCGGATGGGCTTCATCTTGAAGGCCTGGCCCTGGTAAACAAACTCGAGCTTGAGGTCGCGGGCACGCATCGCCACTGTTTCGCTGATGCGCTTGGTGATGATGCCGCACTTCAGGCCGCCGAGCCGCGCCAGCGAGATGCCCGCGCCGTCGTGCGCACTGTAGCCCTTGGCCTCAACCATCCTTGAAACCACGCCGCCCTCGGCCGCCACCGGAACAGGAATGATCCAGATGCTGCCGTCGGTCAGCACACCGTCGACATCGAACAGGATGATTTTGATTTTGCGGGCGCGGTCTTCAGCCGAGATGGTCATAAACCAATTTTAACGGGCAGAAGAGAGGAGCAAGTTGTGGGCATTGACGGCTGCAGCGCCGCACGCGAGAGAATAGCCGCATGGCAACCGATCCGCCTGCGCCCCCGCTCGATGAGGAACCGCTCTCGCCCGAGGACTATTACATGGAGAATGGGCTGATGGTGTTTACGGCGGCCTATCACCTGAAGCGCGGATACTGCTGCGGGTCGGGATGCCGGCACTGTCCATACGGCGAGTGGGGCCCTGGACCTCAATCCCCGGCGCCGCCCGAGGGCTGAACCGCCGGAGACGTCGTGGCAGGCGTGGCGGGCACGGGTTGCAAGGGCTCTCGTACCAGCACCGCAAAACGCGGGAATGCGAAGCTGCCGCCGGCATCGTCAATCACGTTCAACTGGCACAGGTACGGGCCGGGCTTGAGCGCGTTGAGCGGCACGTCAAGTTCGACGGCAACGGCATCGCGTCCCTCGACGTTCAGAGTCTTGGCCTGCACCAGCGGCGTCTCGTAAACTTTGGTGCTGCCCTGGATAAGTTCAAGGCTGCTGAGTAGATTGATTGCCGACTTGTTTTCCTTTGCGCCCGCGGCCGGCTTTTCACGCGCGGGATCGTAGATTTCATACAGTAAATACATGTGCTGATTCTGGCGGAAGACGTGGGCGATGTTGGGCACGTACTGCTGTCCGTTCCGCACCAAGGGGTCGTCGGACTTACTGGGTTCGCGCGTCGACGCCAACACGATCGAGCTCATCTTGAGCGGCGATTTCTTCATGTCAGGCAGCGTAATTGTGGCTTCAAACGAACCCATGCGTCCGGTCTGATTCTCGCGCACCACAAACTTGACCTCGTATTTGCCCGGCGGCAGATCGAAGCTGGTGGTGTACTGGATGTTTTTCTGCCGCGCGCCGAGCGACTGGTTGAGATCGAGCTTCACGGTCTGGCGTATGTGGCCGACGGGACGCTTGAACTCGTCAATCACTTCGCCAATCACATCGAGCGTGGCCTTGTCTTTGTCGCCGCCCTTCACAAACGGAATCTGCGAACCGGGAATAAGCAACGACACCGGCACGTAGAAGCGGTTTTCGTTAAGGCGGAAGTACATCGCGTCCATGTAGACGGGGATGTCGGTGGCGGGCAGTTCGCTGGCAAGTTGGTCTTCGAGCTCCTGTTCGCGATCTTCCTTGCCGGAATGACGGAAGTCGGCAGGCGCGTAGTAGCCGGGTCGGAATTCAAGTTTGATGCCGGGCTTCAAGATCTTGATGGTGAGCTTGCGATATTTGCCATCGCGCGCCGGGTTCGACGAGTGAAAGCCAATGGCGTAGTAAGCCGAGGTATCTTTCTGCACCTGCGCAAAGGCGGGCGCAAAATCGTTGGAATCGAGAAACGCCTTGCCGCCGGTGTCGGTGCTCAGAGTGCCCATCACTTCCTGGGAGGCGAAATTGCTTTGCATGTTGTTCTGCACGGCGCCGCCATTGAATGCGCCCTGGCCGCGCAGGCTGCCCGTTGATGCGTCGCCGAGAGGCAGCACGGCCTGCAGGCCGCGCGTATCGACGCTGTAGATGGCAAGATTGGCGCGCACCGCCGCGTTGATAGCCGCGCGCAGCGAAGCATCGTTTTCAATGCCGTCGCGCTGGATGCCTCCTGAAAAATAGAGCAGCGATTTGCGCTCGTCGATTTTGGAGAGCGACTGCGAGATGGCCTTCAGCGCAAAAAGTTCGCGGTCGGTGTTGATGTCGTTGTATTCGCTCTCGTCGGCGGTTGAGGCGGTGGTGTCTTCAACCTGGTTGGTAGTGGAGGTTGTGCCGGCGGCAAAGCCCTGGCCCTCGGTGCCGTTATAAGCGCCCACCTCGTTAATTAGCGCGTTCTTGTCGGCGGTAAAGTCCTGGTCGACGGTAAGCGTGTCGCCCAGCGAAACCAGGGCAACAAGATCGGCCGACTGCAGCTTGTTCTTCAAGAAATCGCGCGCTGCGTCAACGCAACGCTCCAGATCCTCGGGCTGCATCGAGGTTAGGTCGAAGAACATCACGATGAGCCGGTGATTGCGCAAATCTTCGGGCTTGGCGACGACAACGGCCTTGTTGCTGGTGTTCGATAGGCCGGAAGCGAGGCCGCTGACCGTGGCTTCATTGAGCGGAGTGGCCATATCGACGCTTTCAAAGTCGAATGCGGTGATCTGCTGCTCTTTGCCGTTCTCGAAAACTTTGAAGTCGCTCTGCTTCAGGTCCTTTATGATTTCGCCTGTTTTGGCGTCGCGCGCCACCACGTTGGTCAGCACCAGGTCGACGTTTTCTTTGAGAATGAACCCGCCCTGCGGCGTCGCTGTGACCGCGCTGGTGGCGCTTTGCGCAAAGGCCTCCGGAGCCGACGGCATCACGAGCGCGAAGGCCGCGATTGTGGCGACGAGCTTTTGGGCAGGATGGGTCATCGACTTCGTTCTCATTTCTGATTCCGCAGAGTTAATGTCTTTCCTAACCTCGCTAACTCCGCTGCCTTTCTAGAACCTGTACCTGGCCATGAACTGGAACGATCGCATGTTGCCCACCGAGGTCACCTGGCCGAATTGCGGCGTTCCCAGTGTTGTGTTCACTCCTGAATACTGCACCGTGTTGAAGACGTTGTTGATGGTGGCGCGCAATTCCATGCTGCGCGTGTCGCCGAACTGCATTGTCTTTGAAAGGGCCATGTTATTGCTGACCGTGCCGGGCCCCTCGATGGAGTTGCGCGGTGCATTTCCGAAGGCGGCGCACGGGAAGCTGGAGTTGGTGGCAGGCGCAGTGTAGGCCGCGGTGTTGAACCAGTGACTCAGGCCGCCTCCGCCCACAGTTGGCGAAACACCCGGAACCAGATCGGCGCGCAGACCGTTAGTGGTGCCGCACTCAACGTTCTCGTTGTTTTGAGTTACGGTGGGCGTGAGCCATGCGCCTGTGGCGAAAGTAAAGCTGCCCGAGATCGAAAAGCCCTCAAGGATGTGTGCGGCTGTGCCTGTCGTCGCCCATTCCCGATCGGGGCCGAAAGGCAGTTCGTACACGTAATTTCCCGAAACCTGGTGGCGGATGTCGAGGCTGGAGTGGCCCTCCTGCGCATTCAGATCCTGCCAGTTCTGCGCAACAGCGGTCGTGGTGCCATTCACTGAGCTGGCATTGTCTATGGCGTGCGCATACTGGTAATTGGCGCCCATCGAAACACCCTTCGTCATGCGCTTGTTCACGCGCACCGTGCCTGCGTTCATCTTGTAGAAGCCGAGGGCCTGATCATAGTCGAATATGATATTCGACGGATTGGTGCCGGGGCTTGATGGCGTGGCGCGCGGGGCGCTGGTGACATCGAGGTGGTTTGCCTTGGAGCCGTTGTAACCCAGGTTCAGCACAATGCCCCACGGCAGGGTCTTCTGCACGTCAAGGTTCCAGGCTTCAACGTATGGCAGGCCATAGTGCAGATCGAGCGCGTAGTTGCCCACAGCATCGGGCGCGGAGAATCCATTTGCAAGCGTGAAGCAGGAGACTGGGCACAGTTCGGGCGCAGGCCGACGAGGCGGAGTTTCCAACTGCTTCAGTGTTGGTTTGCTCGTTCACAATCGCGTTGCCGTTGCGCATCGAAGATCGGCTCGCGGGCCATGGTCGTTGGCGAAGGTTCCGTATTCGCCCACCGTGTAGTTCATGCCGAATCCGCCGCGGACCACCATCTGCTTGACCTTGGGAACGCGCCATGCAAAACCGACGCGCGGAGCAAATGCCTTGCGCCACGGATAGACCAGACCGTTGGGAAGACCTGCGGATCCCGCTTGCTGCTCGGTCTCCGCGGTAAAGCCATCCGCTGGATTGGTGGCAACGTCGGCCAGGTGATTGTATTTCTCGGTGTAGGGCGCGAAGAACTCCCAGCGCACGCCGTAGTCGAGCGTGAGCGAGTTGACGAATGCGCCAGTCGTCCTGGGCGTAGGCGTCGAAAACGTTGTCGCGCAGATAGCTCTTGGCCAGCGTCGAATCGATGATGGTGGATTGCGGCAGGCCGAGCAGCAAATCGGCCAGCGCGGAGCCGGTGCCGTTCACGGGCTCTTCCGCTCCGTTCACATCGGCAAAGTCTCAGTGAACAGACCGGTGAATGTAAAGTTGCCGGTGGCGTTTGAGCCGGCAGTAAAGTCGCGATGCACGCGGCGATAGTCGCCGCCGAAGCGCAGGTTGTGTTTGCCATGGATCCAGCTCAGTGTTTCAGACAACGAGATGGTTTGCGAAATTGAGAAGCTTGGCTTGCTGCTGCTGAAAGGCCGGTGAGGTTGCTGAGGTTGATCTGCGGCAAGCCGTAGTTGAGCGGAACCTCGTTGGGAATGGTGAGCCCGGCCGCGGCCGCCGGATCGTTATCGGTGTTGGTGAAGAAGTTCGTCGCGCGGCTGTTGCAGCGGTTCCAGTTCGCGTTAAAGATGTTGGTGAGGCGATGATAACCCACCGTGTATCCAGCCTGTAGCGAATAGGAATGTGAAGAGTTTTTGCCGCCCAGCTCCGGAATGAAATTCACATTGTCTGAGGCGGAGTGGCTCCAGTTGTAGTTGAAGTTGATGCTCTGGCGCAGGCCCTGGTTCGCTGATGAGTTCCGTGCCGCGGCCGCCGCCACCGAACGCCGCCGAAACCGCCCGGCTGGCGCTGGCGTTCGCGCCCAGGCTGCGCATGTAGCGGATGCCCGCTTGCGTGGAGTTGGATTGCGCGGTGGTGAGCCGGTGGTAGTTGTAGTTATCTACCGCGCTGGTGCCGGCGATATTGGGCTGCGGATAATAATGCGAGCAGCGCCTTGGCCGCATCGGTGATGCGGTCGGGCGGAATCACGTTGGGCGTGCCGTTGTAAGTGAACTGCTGCAGCGTAGTTGGATCGTAGATCGGCGCCAGGCCCGCACCCGAAAAATTGCCGGCGATTTCATCCGAGCGTTGGCACGGTGGCATAAAAATCGTCGGGGGTGGAGTTGCGCGAGCCCGAAAGCGAAAGAAAGATGTTGTCTTTTCCGCTGGGCTTGGTGAAGTGCGGAATATACGGCGCGGTCATGAACGTGATGCCGAAGCGATTGGTGCCGTTGGCCGGCTCGAATTTGCGGCTGGCCGCGCAAGGCAAAAGGCTCAGCGTTGACGGCGGAGTTGGTCCCATCCAGAAGATTGCGCCGTGCGGCTGAGCAAGGATTGAAGCCGCGGAAGTTGCCGCGTCCGCCACCACCGCCACCGCGTCCCCCAAAACCACCTCCACCAAAGCCCCCGCCTCCAAACCCGCCTCCGCCGAAGCCGCCACCGCCACCGAACAGTCCACCCCCGCCTGGCGTCTGGCCGCCGTTCTGCGTCCCGGTATTGCTCAAACTGCGCGCGCATTTGCTCCATGTTCACGCCGGCCATTGGACTCACCTGGCCCGCTTGGCCGGTGATGGCAACCGATTCGCCGCTAAAGTCGCTGTTGCTGGCAATCGTAGGCAGTTCCGCGCCGCTTGCGCCTGCCGTTCCGTTGCCCGTTTCAGTGCCCGCGCTCAACGCGCTCGCCAGGCTCAAGATTCTCAGGCGAGTTGCCGGCCAATTGCCTTATCGCCTGCTGCGTGGCGTTCTCGCCGTCCTGCCCGTTTGCGCTCGCCGCCTGCTGAGCCACCGCACGCGAGGCAAGCATCAGGTCGAAATTCAACACGCGGTCGTGTCCGGTTTGGTTGAGCAGCGCCTCCAGCGAGCCCTGCGCAAAAGCGGCGAACTGCGTACGAATGACATAGCGGCCGTTTTGCGGAATGCTCATGGACCATGCGCCGGTGATGTCGGTGGTGGTGGAGTAGCGCTTGCCGGTGAGAGTGTTTTGCGCCGTCACGGTGACGCCCGGCAGCGGAACGTTGCCGCTTTTCACAACTCCGTGCAACCGGCCGCCGGCTACGGGGTCAGAGGACGCTGAAGCGGGCGCGCCAGGGATAGCGGGGAAAGTTTGCACTGCGGCGGGCGATTGAGCGCCCTGTGTGGCAGTCGCCTGACCGCGAGCAGAAACCGATATTGCGGCGCCTGCAACAATCCACACCGTAACCAGGCGCTCTATCAGCATCCGCCGCTATCCCTCTCACTTGCATCAAGTCCCTGTATTCTGACTGACGGCCTAGCCTGTGCAAAGGTTTACCCGGTAACCAATGGCCGCGGGCTGTGGAAGAACTCGATAGATAACAGAGTCTAGATACCACTTTTTTGAAAGGGCACGAGTTTACTCGTGCCGATACGTCCAGCGGATTGGGTCCGGGCTTTAGCCCCTGGGGGATGGCCTCGGGACATCGAGTTTCGTCCACTGACTCTTTCCGTATCCTTTCGAGCCGCCCCCGGACGCCGGAATCCTTTTCAAGCCGCTCAGGAAATGAAAGGACAAGTGTGTGGTGTGTCTGAATACGCCTGCAACTTTCAAGAACAATTAAAGGAACATCTGGACAAGTTGATCAACTAACGGCAACAATCCCTCAGGGGTTAAAGCCCGCGTTAGTTTTGAGGCGCTTGTGGCACGACTCAAGTCGTGCCCTTTCAATGAGTCCACTCGGTCAGATGTTCCTTGATATCTATCCCAGCGAGGTTCCCCATGAAAACGTACCGTTCGAATCTTTGCGCCAGCCTCCTGATTCTTGCGACACTGGCGCTGCCCATCCGTGCCCAGCAGTCAGTCACCTTCCCCAGCGGCGACGCAACCGCCCAGGGCATTCTTTATCTGCCCCAGGGCGCCGGGCCGCATCCGGCGCTGGTTATTGTCCACGAGTGGTGGGGAATGACCGATTGGATCAAGCAGGAGGCGGAGCACTATGCCTCAGAGGGATACGTGGCGCTGGCCGTGGATCTTTATCGCGGCAAGGTGGCAACCGATGCCGAGATGGCACACGAACTGATGCGCGGACTGCCGCAGGACCAGGGAGTGCGCGACCTGACCTCTGCAGTGACGTGGCTGAGCCAGCGCAAGGACGTGGACCGGCATCGCATTGGCGCAGTGGGGTGGTGCATGGGCGGAGGCTACGCCATCCAGCTTGCCGTGGCCGCGCCCAGCCTTAGAGCTGTCGCGGTAAACTATGGCGCCCTGCCTACAGACAAAGCAGCGCTCGAAAGAATTCATGCAGCAGTAATCGGCAACTTCGGCGGGCAGGACCGCGGCATCACGCCCGACTCGGTTCATGCCTTTCAGGCGGCGATGCAGTCGCTGGGCAAACCGGTTGACGCAAAGATCTATCCTGACGCCGGGCACGCGTTTGAGAATCCCACCAATGCCACCGGATACCGTCCCGCCGACGCCGCCGATGCACTGCAAAGAATCGACCAGTTCTTTGCAAAGACGCTGCATCCATAAAGAAGTCCTGAGGATCGTTCCGTTTACGGAATGGATTCAAGCTATCGGAAGATAGGTTGAAAAATATTTGGCATGTTAACTACTATGCTAATAGTTTGATGATTGCTACCGCATTAGTAATTCTGGAGCAGTCGAAGAAGGCCTACCCGACATCATGAAAATTGGTACGACGATTCGCACCTACAGGCTGCAAAAGGGACTCTCACAGGGCGATATCGAGAAGAAAACCGGCCTGTTGCGCTGCTACTTGTCGCGAGTGGAAAACGGCCACACCATTCCCTCGCTCGACACGCTTTCAAAGATCGCTTCGGCGCTCGATCTGCCCATCGCCCAGTTCTTTGCCGACGACACGCTGGGGCGGCAGTTCAATACACAGAAGCTCTCAGACGAGGAGTTGCGGTTCCTCACGCAGATCCGCCGCTACTCGAATAATTTGAACGAGAGCGACCGCAAGTTGTTGTTGGCAATGGTGAAAAAGTTCGCTGCGACGGCGGTCCGATAGGGTACGATCCGCTCCTGGCTCTATCGCTGAACGGGCCGGGCTCGGCGCGTGACTGCGCAAACTCAGTTCTGCGGCGGAAGCTGAACCAGGAAAAACCCGAATAGCACCAGAATGCCCACAATCATGCCTACAGCAATCCGAAGGCGAAGATTGAAGGCCGGCCTTGGCGAGCCCAGGCGCGGAACCATGGGCGCGGCAAACAACAGTCCGCAGGCGCAGCCGCCAATGTGTGCGTAGTTGTCGATGCTGAGGCCCTTGCCCATCACTGCGGTGCCAATGCTGATTGAAAGGCCGATAAACAGGTTGATAGCAGCAAAGTAGATAACCGAGCGGCGCAGTTTCTTGAGCTCGACTGGTGGAACTGGGAGCCGGTTTGACTTGAGCAACACGATGAGCGCGCCGGCAATGCCGAAGACCGCGCCCGAGGCGCCCGCGCCGGCCGGAAAGACTCTGAGATCGTGGTATTTCATCCAATCAGGGAGGGACCACCACCAGTTGGCAAAGGTTGAAAGCAGATTCCCCGCCGCGCCGGTAAGTAGGTACACGGCAAGCACTCCCCAGGAACCCATCAGCGGCTCGGCCAGCAGGCCCAGGTTCCACAGGCACCACATGTTTGTCGCGAGGTGCAGGATGCCTACGTGAAGAAACATGGCGGTCACAATCCGCCACCACTGTCCAACGATCAGTACGTTGCCGGCCCTCGAAGCCCCCCAGTTCATCAACTGATCGACGGTGGGATTGAACGGGCTGATCCCCTTGGCAACCATGGCCAGAAAGACAATGCAGTTGATGGCAACCAGAATGTGAGTTGCAGGAGCGGCCAGCCACACGGGTTTACGGCGGCGTGGCGCTTCCGCGGGTCCGATTCCCTCAGGGGGCAATACCTCAGGCATATCCAACTCCCCGGAACGAGTGCGGACAGAGTTGGACCCTGTGGTTTGGTATTGAGGGAAGTTGCTGCCCATAGTCTCACTTTACTGCATTTTCGGTACCCGCCGGCACCCTTTCAGTTACCGGATTAGCGGTTACCGGCCAGTGCGGAGCCTACGAGGTTGGCGGAGATAGCGGGCATCTCTCACACCCGGTAATCCCCTTGCTGAAATTTTCTCGCCGCCATTTGCATATAATTTTGCCCTCCCGTCGCACAATGGTTTCGGGAAGGCAAAGAGGGGGATTCAGACATGGCTCGAGAGAAAATGGAGAGCGTCACCAACACCTTGACCGCGCCGCAATCCCCCGCTTCTCAGGAATGCAAAGACGCTTGCTTTAATCAAGAAACCACGCAGAAACTGTTCGGCCGTGCGTCGCTTCAATGGAATCAAAAACTTGGGCGAGATTTAGCCATCGCAGCTATACAGAAGCCGTACAGAGACTGTAAAGAACCGCATAGAATCTGTGCCGCTGCGGGGTTTTTCTGTGCAACGCTAACCTTCCGGTGAGAAATTCAGGTTGGCAGGCTGGCAGCGAGCGAAATCCATCCTCAGTCACGTAGTCCCTGTTCCCTGATCCCTGATTCCTGATCCCGATTCGCTGTTCCCCGCCCTCTCTCTTTGCGCCGTCGTATTCTGGTTCTGGATCAAAAAGGAGTCATTCGGTGCATTCGGAAGGCGGTAGGAAGAAGGTTCGACGGGCGTTGTTGAGCGTGACAGACAAGACCGGCCTGGTGGAGTTTGCCGAGGCGTTGGCGAACTTCGATGTAGAGCTGATTTCTACCGGCGGCACTGCCAAAGCGCTGCGCGCGGCAGGACTCACAGTCAAGGACATCAGCGATCTCACAGGTTTTCCCGAGATGCTCGATGGCCGGGTCAAGACGCTGCATCCACGCGTGCATGGCGGACTGCTTTTCATCCGCGGCAACAAGGAGCACGAAGCTGCCGTGGCCGAGCACGGCATTGAGCCCATCGACATGGTGGTGGTGAATCTGTACGCCTTCGAGAAGACTGCAGCGACGCCAGGCGTGAGCTTCGGACACCTGATTGAAAACATCGACATCGGCGGCCCTTCGATGGTGCGATCGGCGGCCAAGAACTTTGAAGACGTGGCGATTGTGACCCGCGTAGCGGATTATCCGGCGCTGTCCGACGAGCTAAAGGCCAATGGCGGCGCGCTCACGCGCGAAACGCGCTGGCGGCTGGCGAAGCAGGCCTTTGCGCTTACGGCCGCGTATGACTCCGCAATTGCGGGAACGCTCGAACAGATTGAAGACGCGCCTGCGCCCGAAGCACCGGCGGCGATCGACTCGGAGACCTTCCCCGCCACGCTGCGCATCGGCATGCCACGAACACAGTCGCTACGCTACGGTGAGAATCCGCACCAGAAAGCCGCGCTTTATTCCGACGGCTCGGGACTGGGAATTGCCGGCGCAAAGCAACTGCAGGGCAAAGAGCTGAGCTTCAATAATCTCGTCGATCTCGACGCCTGCTGGGAGTTGGCGCAGGAGTTCGACGAGCCGGCAGCGATCATTGTGAAACATACCAATCCCTGCGGCGCGGCTACTGGCGCGAGCGTGCTTGAGGCCTACAGGAAAGCGCTCGAGTGCGACCCGATTTCGGCCTTTGGCGGCGTCGTCGGCATCAATCGCGAGGTGGATGGCGCCGCGGCCGATGAGATTGCAAAGCTGTTTGTCGAAGCCATCGCCGCTCCGGCGTTCACTGCCGAGGCCAGGGAACGCTTTGCCATGAAAAAGAACCTTCGCCTGGTGGAAGTGAAATCCGCCCCGCCAAGCACCGTCGTGAAGCAAGTTTCGGGTGGATTGCTGTTGCAGGACGCCGACACGGGCCGCGTGATGGAGGGCGAACTCGACGTAGTGACCTGGCGGCCGCCCACCGCCGAAGAGCTGCGCAGCCTGCTGTTTGCATGGCGCGTGTGCAAGCACGTGAAATCGAATGCGATTGTCTACGCGCGCGACGGCCAGACGCTGGGAATGGGCGCCGGACAGATGAGCCGTGTTGACGCGGCGAAGTTTGGCGCACAGAAAGCGGTGCTGCCACTCAAAGGATGCGTGGCGGCATCGGATGCCTTCTTTCCCTTCCCCGATGGACTGGAAGCGGTGGCAGCAGCAGGCGCGACCTCAGTAATTCAGCCGGGAGGCTCGGTGAAGGACCAGGAGGTGATCGCTGCAGCTGACAAGCTGGGAATCGCCATGGTGTTTACTGGGATTCGGCACTTCAGGCATTGAGCTCGCTTAAAGATGGTCATGACGTAAAGCGCTTCTCCGCGCGGCGTTGCGGCTCAAGAGTCCAACCTGCGGTAGAGAGATTCATCGAATTTCAGCCATAGAACCATGCACGCGCGACAAATGACGCGTAAAATCGTCTGTAATAGCAGGCGGTTCTCTTCGAAGGCGGCCGCTTGCGCAGCTTTTTAGTCTCTGTGGAAGAATTTTTTGCGCATTTCCGCAGGGCAATACCGCGCGGAATCCCCTGAATGATGACAAAGAAACTGCCCTTCCCGACTTTTCGGCTTGCCGTTGCCACCGCCATCGCTATGCTGCCTGTTGCGCTTGCGCACACCCAGAGCGCGCCGGCCGCTAGCCCCGTTCCGAGCCAGCCTGAGCAGAAGCAAACCCAGTTAGCTATGGCCGATGCCAGCTCCACAACGCCCGCGCCGGCGCCTAATCGCGCCCTGGCCTACTACCATCTGGGTCTGGCGGCAACCTACGAGGACGATGCGCTCACCGACGGGCGGCCCGACGACATTACCCGCGCCATTGAGGAGTACAAGCTCGCGCTCGATGCCGATCCCCAGTCCCCGGAGCTGATGAATGCGCTGGCTGACCTCTATTTCCGCACACCGGGCCACGAGCACGATGCCGAGGTAACGGCGCGCACCCTGCTCAAAACTTCGCCCGACAACATTGACGCGCACAAGCTGCTGGGACGCATATACCTCCGCGAACTTGGTGAGAACGAAAACGGCGTTTCATCTTCGTCGCCTTCAGGCAACGTGCTCGACCAGGCGATCGCCGAGTTCGAAAAGATTATCGCGCTGCAGCCGCGCAGCGTTGAAGACCACATGGTGCTTGGCCAGCTTTACACCGTGAAGCACGATCAGCCGAAGGCCGAGGAACAGTTCAAGATTGCGCGGTCGATTGAGCCCGATTCAGAAGACGTAGTGCTGAACCTGGCGCGGCTCTACGCCGAGAGCGGCGATGTTCAGCACGCTATTACCGTGATTGAGTCGGTGCCGGTGAACGACCGTACGCCCAAGATGGAGTTCACGCTGGGCGCCGCTTATGCGCAGCTCAAGAAGCCGAAGGACGCGATTGCCGCTTATGAGCGCGCTGAAGATCTGGAGCCGGGCGATTTGCGCACTGTCGACGCCCTGGCCGAGGCGCTCTTCAACGACGAGCAGTACGACGAGTCGCTGAAGCAATACCAGCAAATTGTCGCGGCGGACCCCGATAGCCCTGAGTCGCTTGAGGCGCTAGTGCATATCTCTGAGATTCAACGGCACCAGGGCAAGTATGAAGACGCGCTGGCAACCATCCAGAAGGCTTTGAAGATCGACGCGACCAGCCTCGAAGCCGGTTACAACGAGGGCATGCTATACGATGTGCTGGGCCGCTTCTCAGACGCCGAGCAGGCATACCTCGGCATGCTAGACCAATCGACGATCTCACACGCCAATGGTGCCTACACTGACGAGGAAAAAAACAACCGCAGCATTTTCCTTGAGCGGTTGGCGGGCGTTTACCTTGAAGAAAACAAAATTGACCAGGCAGTAAGCACCTACCAGAAGATGATCGACCTGGGCGGCGACAACGCCGTGCACGGCTACCAGGGGCAGGTGGACGCATATCGCGCGGCGCACAACATCGACAAGGCCGTCGAGATTTCGCAGAAGGCAGTCAACGCCGATCCGAAGAACCGGGACCTGAAGCTGACGCTGGCCCAGGAACTGGCCGACCAGGGCAAGGCAGACGATGCCCTCAACATGGCAAACGGGCTGCTGAACAAAAGCGCCGACGATCGCACCGTGTACTTCACCATCGGCCAGATCGACATTCGTCTGCGCCGCTGGAAGGACGCGGAAGAGGCTTTCAACATGGCCGAGCCGCTTGCCACCAAACAGGAAGACCGCACCTATCTGCTCTTTTTGCGGGGCGAGTTGGCTGACCGTCAGAAGAAGACGGACCAGGCCGAGCAGTACTTCCGCCAGGCGCTGCAGCAAGACCCCAACAACGCCATGACGCTCAACTATCTTGGCTACATGCTGGCCGACAAGGGTGTGCACTTGCCTGAAGCGCTCACGTTTATTAAGAAAGCCGTGGATATTGAGCCGATCAACGGGGCGTATCTTGACTCGTTGGGCTGGGTCTATTTCAAGCTGGGCCAGTTTGAACTGGCCGAGGACAATCTGCGCCAGGCTGTCCAGCGCGACCAGGCCGACCCGACCGTGCACATGCATCTGGGCGACTTGTATGAGAAGACGGGGCGCATCCGGCTGGCCGCGGCGCAGTGGGAACTCTCACTGGACGGCTTTGCCAAGTCGCTGCCGGCCGATTTCGAGCAGACCGACGTGACCAGGGTACAGAAGAAACTCGAGAGCGCGCGAGTCAGGCTGGCGAGGGAAGATCACGCGATGGAACCGCAGGCAAAGCCCGAGTAAGCGCAGGGCGTTAGCATGCTGATGTTACGGCGGCCAATCCAAATTGGATTGGCCGCCTTTTGTATCTACAGCAAAGCACTGATTTACGGCCAGACCCTTCGCGGCCTTTCTACTGGGCGTGCGCGGCGGCTGCGGACAGGTAAACATCCACGTTACTCTTGTCCACCAGCGACGTCCCGGTGTCGATAAACGCCGGGTAGGGCGCGAACGCATCTGAGCTGTAATCCCTGATAAGCTGCGCGGGCGGATAATGAAAAACCTCGTCGAGCGCCTTGAGACCTACATAGCCCATCGTGAACGGCTTCTGCGCGACGGTTGCGTCGATCACCCCGTCCTTGATTCCATTCAGCGTATCGGGATTCACGTCCCATGCAACCAGGATGTGGCTGGTGTCGTGGCTTCGCTTCACGGCTTCGGCCACCACTTCACCCGAAGCCGACTCAAGGCAGATGAACGCATCGATTTTTTTGGCCCCAGTCTGCGAAATCATCTGTTGCGTTTTGTCGAAAGCAACGGCGGTGTCGCCCTTGATGTCGATCACGTCAACAATGTTGATTCCCGGCTGGGTGGCAAATACATCTTTGAAGCCCTTAAGCCGCTCTTCGGTGTTGGGCTGGCCGGCGATGGTAAAGAAGACCACGTTGCCTTTTCCGCCCAGTTTCTCAACCACCCGGTGACCGCCCAGCCGTCCCGCATCAAGGTTGTTGGTGCCGATAAAGTAGAGCCTGCGGCTGCCGCGGCGTCAGAGTCGATGGTGATCACGGGAATGCCCGCGCTCCCGCCGCATTGATGCCCGGCGTAAGCACTGCGGCATCGGAGACCGAGATGAGGATTCCCGCCGGCTTGGCTGCAACTGCATTCTGCAGCTCGCAACTCGTCTTGCGGGTCGTAATTGTCCGGTCCCACAGCCTTGGCAGTCACGCCATATTCCGCTCGCCGCTTTCTTGAATCCGGCGACGGCCGTCTGCCAGTAGTTGGTGGCCATATTTGTGCCGACCAAATAAAACACTTCCTTGGTCGAGTGTCTTGCTCCGCATCCTGAGAATCAAGACCATCGCCAGCGCCGCCGTGGCTAACGCCATTCTCTTCATGAGTTTCATTGTTCCCTCCCATTCAGGCGAGAAATCTCGCCGTGGTCTGCGCCTGCCGTTCCATGCTCGCGCCGGCTCGCCAGAAAATTCGGCAGGATGGTACTCCGAGGTCGAATGGCTTTGTCCATCCTGTTAGAAACGGGCCTGCCGTACACGAGCGTTTTTATACAGCCGCCGAGTGCGAAGTTTCGGTGATTCCCGGCACATGAATGTCCTGTCGGCGCTGTCCCATACCCTTTTGCGGTATAACCAGACTTAAGCGCACGGATGACCCGATAACCGCAGGCCAAACAATCGATGAAGCTCACAGATTCTCGCGCGAAAGCTCCCACCGGGCATTGCCGTGTGCGGCGATGAGGGCTCAGAACTTACGCGCCGCGCCCATGCGCAGCCGCCGCATGCCTATCGCTCGCCCTTCGCGCGCGACGCGGCGCGCATCCTGCATGCGCGGGCCTTCCGCCGTTTGGCGGGCAAGACGCAGGTTTTTGCGCGCGTACCGAGCGATCCCGCTCAATTCCTTTCTTAGCGACCACTTCCGCAGCCGCTTGACGCACACGCTCGAGGTAGCGCAGATTTCGCGTACGCTGGCCGGAACCCTGGGACTAAATGTGGAGCTCGCCGAGGCACTCGCGCTGGTGCACGATATCGGACATCCGCCTTACGGGCACGCCGGCGAAAAGGCGCTCGACACCGCGCTCAAAGCGCACGGCCTGAGCTTCGATCACAATTTGCACGCCTTGCGCATCGTTACCTGGTTTGAGGAACGCTACCCCGCGTTTCGCGGGCTCAACCTGACGCTGGCCGTGCGCGAAGGAATCATCAAGCACTCGCGCGATTACTCGGAGGCCGACCACCCCGAGCTGGCCGAGTATTTACTCGATCGGTTTCCTCCGCTCGAGGCGCAGCTCATCGATCTGGCCGATGAGATTGCGTACCTGACCGCCGATCTCGACGATGGGCTCGACTCGGGAATCCTTGCGCTCGACGATGTGCGCGACGCGGTTCCGCTCTTCCGCGAGTTTCACTCGGCGGCGCTTGAGCGTTATCCCAACGCCGCGCCGCGACTGGCCGTTTACGATGCGTTGCGCCGGCTGCTGAATTTGTTCGTAACCGATCTGCTGAGCGAAGTGCGCGCGCGCGTGGCTGCGCTGGGCGTAACCACGCTCGATGAGATTCGCCGCGCGCCTTCGCGGCTGGCCTCGCTGAGTCCGGAGATGGAGCAGGCTCGCGCCGCAGCCAAACATTTCCTGTTTGAGAACTTCTACAACTCGCCCACGCAGGCCGAGACACATGCGCACGCGGCGAGAGTGGTGGCCGGACTGTTTGCCAGGCTCATGGCGGAACCGGAATTGATGCCCTCCGATCACCAGGCGCAGATTCCCGGCCAGGGCCTTGCGCGCACCGTCACCGACTACATTGCCGGTATGACTGACAGCTATATCGAGCAGATGTGGAACCGGTGCGTAGGGTGAATCTTTGGTGCGGCGAAACTACTTTGCGGGCAGAAATTCGATTTTCGCAAGATCGTCCACCGCTTTGAATCCGTAATCGGCGGTGACGAGTATTCGATTTGGGGACTCCATTGCCAGCCCGATTGCGAAGCCATCGGCATAGGCAATGTTTCGGTCAACTGTGAGAGCGGCTGCTCGTACTGCACGCTCGCCGGTCGCCGGAACAATTACTGCCTCACATGGGAGCAACCTGCCTAACAGGCCGGCTTCGGCGGCTGACCCGAATCGCTTGCGCAAGTTCCCCGCAACTTCGCCCCATTGAACAGCCGATATGCACACCTCGGCTTGCTTAGATGCACAGGCTAGGACGATCCCTTCCACGCGCGCTGCGCCAGCCTCATCGTCGGCGTATCGGATCAAAGCTGATGCGTCCAGGACATAGGTCGTCATCTTACGTTTTTACCAGCCCTTTTCGAGAAGCTGCCGCTCACGTTCGCGCCTGCGATCTTCAAGCAGGAGGTCAGTGCCCGACGGCCCGCCCGCAGTAATTCCGCGGACCGATCTGATCCGTCGAAGCTTGGCATCGAGAGTCTGCGCATCCACAATCAATCTGCCGCCCTCGATTCTGAACGAAAGCTCGGTTCCACGCCCGATGCCGAGCTGCTCACGAATCGCGACCGGTATTACGACCTGACCCTTGCTGCTGACTTTGGCGACATTTTGCTCGGCACTTTCCATGGCTTACATTCTAGCATAAGTAAGACCAATGACGAGATGGTAAGAATCATCGAACACAGTAAGACTGCAACGTTAAGAGTCTTACATTTGTCGGGAAGTCTTACTGCACCAGCCCCTGCGGCCGCATCCTGCGCATGTCGAGGGCGCAGGCCAACGCGTTCTGCGCGTTGAGGCGCAAGTTGTCTGAGGCGGCCCAAAGCCACAGTCGCGAGATCGCGGTTCCGCGCGCGGGAATCTCGGGGCGCAGGCGGACCAGTACGTCGTTCTGGCCGGTCGCAGCAAGATTCGAAGGCGAGTCGGTATCTTCCAGCACCAGGTCGACGCGCTCGCCGCTGAGCGCATCTTCGAGCGTGGAGACCTCCACGGCTCGCTCAAGCTCAACTGCAATTGAGAATGTGTGGCCGTGAAAGACCGGCGCATGCACGACCTGGAGCGCCAGAGAGGGCCACCGGCCCTGGGAGAGCGCGTGATAGTGACGGCGGATGCGCGCCTCAGCGACGCCTAAATTCACCTTCGAACTTTCGCCCATTCCGCCAAGCATGTTGTATGCGGCCTGAGCATCGTACACTTCGCGCGGCAGAGTTTGAAAGCTGAGCAGGTTGACGGTCTGCTGGTGGAGTTCGTCCATGGCGGCGCGGCCGAACTCGCTGGCCGGCTCATGAACCGTGGCGGCTGCAAGGCGCACCGGCGCGGCCTGCTGCAACCGTTCCATCAGCAGTCCCAGCGCAAGAGCCGCCGGATGCGCGGGAACAATGGCCGGCGTGAAGAGATCGACTGTGGTGCTATCGGCGCCGAGCCAGGGAGCGCGCACCAGCACTCCGATCTCCTGGTCGAGCGCGCCCGAAAGATCGAAGACCGTCGAACCCGCCCGAAGCGCCTGTGGCCAGTGGCGAAGAGTGAGGTCTGCGGCGCCGCAGAAAAAAGTGAAGTCGATGCGGTCGAACGCGTCGACCGTGAGGGCCTGGATAAAGGTGACGTCGTCACCCACCTGTTCAAGCTGCCCCCGCGCATCCTCTTCGTCGAGCAGAGCGATGCTGGCCACCGCCAGCGGCGAATCATTAAGCACGTCCTTTAGTTCGCGGCCAAGCAGCGATGCGGCTCCGACGATGGCGATTTTGTACACGGGCGTCCTTATGAAGACAGCGAGTTAGCGAGTCAGAAAGTCAGCCGGCTATAAAGATGCGGATGGCGGATGATAACACCGAAACACTCACATCAATCGGTAAATCTTGGTCCCAAGTGGTTCCGGCTTCGGCGCAGGTTTCGGTTCAGGTGCAGGGCGGGTCTGTCGGCGGCGGCGAGACCACCCATAAGCTGCGCGGGCCCAAATGCCCGAGAACATATATGCCAGCGCACCCAGAAACAGAATCACATTTGAAAACCGAAGCGTGATGTAGATAACTACAGCCAGCACTACAAGAAGCTGGAAAGGATGGCGGCGAGTGAGGTTGATCTCCTTGCCCGACCAGAACCGCCAGGTGCTGACCATCAGGAATCCGATCAGGCCAACCAGGATGAGCCATGGAATGGCAACCTACCAGTACGACGTTGGGGATTCCGTAGCAAAGGTGCACGGTGGCGGCCAGCAACCCCGCGGCGGCAGGGATGGGCATGCCGACAAAGTATTTGCGATCGGGGCGGCCGGGGTTGCGCGGCTGGGCGTCGTGGCTGATGTTGAAGCGCGCCAGCCGCGAGGCCCCGCAGAGAAGAAACAGGAAACAGATGAAGGCGCCGGCCTGCATCAAGATGCTGCCGTAATGTCGGGTTCATCGAATCGGGCAGAAAATGAAATCCCCACACAAAGGCCAGCAGGCTGGGCGCAACGCCGAAAGTGATCACGTCGGCCAGAGAATCGAGCTCGCGGCCAAAATCGGTCACCGTGTTGGTCATGCGCGCGATGCGCCCGTCAAGCGAATCAAACGGGATGGCAAAGAGAATGGCGATCGCGGCCCAGTCAAGGTGCATCTGGGCATTGTTGTTCGTGATGGCGTCGATGGTCTGCGTGATGGAGAAGTAGCCGGCGCCGATGTTGCCCGCCGTAAATAGCGATGGCAGCAGATACATGCCGCGCCGCAGCCGCGCTTTGGCTTCTCTGCGCGAATCCTGTGCATCGTGGTTGTTCACGCGCCCTCGTCCTTCCGGTAACTCAGGGTAAACACTGGCTGAAGCGACCCGTTCGCTGTTGCGCGAAGGCACAGCCAAGCGGCCTCAAGCATCTCGGCCAGCACCGTGGCCCCGCCTTTACCTTGTCGCCCACCTTCACCCGCAGCGCTGCGTCCGCGGGAATAATGACGTCGACCCGCGAGCCAAACTTGATCAGCCCCACCCGCTGCCCGCGCTCAACCGTGTCGCCCGGTTTGAAGGTTGAAGACGATGCGTCGCGCCAGCAGGCCGGCGATCTGTTTGAACACAACCTCGATGCCCTCGTCCTTTCCCTGCCCTTTGACCGTGACCACATTCTGCTCGTTGCGATCGGCCGAACTCGGGGTTCATGGCGTTCAGATACAGGCCTTTCTTGTAGTCGACGCGGCTCAGCATCCCGCTGATCGGCGCGCGGTTCACATGTACGTTGAAGACGCTCAGGAAAATGCTGATGCGCTGGCGGTCGCCGTTGGGGGTTTCGATGAGAACGGTCTCAGTCACCTTGCCGTCGCCGGGTGAAACTATCAGTCCGATGCCGGAGGGAATCATGCCGCTCGGGATCGCGGAAAAACTGAAGAAAGAATGCTGCGAGCAGAATGGGAGGAATGGCCCAGAACCAGTTGCCGGTAAACAACTCCAGGACCACGGCGACCGCTAGTAGGCTCAATCCGTATATGTAACCATCGCGAACCATCGTCCCAACGATTATACGGTCAACCGGGACGCGACAGGACAGCGCAGGGCTCGAAGCGGGATCCGCCTTCGCGGCGAGGTGAAGGCAAAGCTGCCGACACGCCGCTTTGGGGTCGCACGCATGGCCCATCAATCGAGGCTCCGGGCTGGCCGAGAGGCTCGATGAGAAGAATCTATGCGATGACCAGGGACCTGCGCTCAAGCGCAAAAATCAGGTCCTTGGCATGCAGCTTGAGCTTTTTCAAGCGAACTTCCTCAAGCTGTTCGTCCGAGCTGAGATAGGGCTTTTGAAGCAATTCTTCCAACCGCTGGGCGTAGCGACGATGTTCGGCGTGCAGGCGATCAATCTCTTCGCCCAGCGTGGCATCCTTTACTTCATCCATCAAGCACCTCCGGCAAGGCGGTCCGGTTTACAGCTATTCCAGGCCGTCGCCATTTGCAGAACATTAACATATATCTCCGGTGCGGGTCAGTTCGCAAGCGGGAAAAGAAACGAAAGTGCATTCGTGCTGTGCAAAATCGGGAGTGTGCAGCGGCAAAGGTGATAGGAATCACATGCTTGCGCAAGAGGCGAGCGGATCAAAAGAAATTCTATGATGGGAAATGAGCTTTGCCACGGAATCAGACGAGATCGCAATGTCATCAGGATCGCGTCTTCAATGGGGCTGGCGTAGTAGCGGATACGTTGGCCGATTTCGCTGAATCCAAAGGAGTTATAGAAGCCTATGGCAGCACTGTTTGAGGCGCGAACCTCAAGGTGAAGAGTTTTGATCTCGGCACCGGCTCGGCGAAGCTGTTGGACAAGTGCGGAGAGCAGCTTGGCGGCCGACGCCGCGGCGCTGGTGAAACTGGGCGACGGCGATGCTTTCGAGTTCGGCCTCGGGGGCGATGAGCCGGGCAATCGAGAAGCCGATCGTCTGGCAGGAGCGAGAATCAACAGCGACCAGGGCGATGCGCCCAGCCGAGGATTCCGGACGAACCAGGGAGTCGTATGCCTCGGGCGGCCAATGCGGGGCTTCTTTGAGAGACTCCGCGAGGCCGATGATGGCTTCGAGGTCCGACTCGCGCAGGTCCCGAATCACGATTTCGGCGGGATTGAATTTCATGGCTCGAATCTCACGGCTTATTCGGCCCCGCGCCGGTCGAATGCACCATGTTCGCCAGCCCGAAGATCTCGGCGTCGGAGCGTCGCAGGTAGTGACCGTCGAGTACAGCCAGATCCTGGGCCACGCCGGCAACCAGCAACGCCTCACCCAATCGCATAGCGTCGGAGGCCATCGGCGCGAGGACTCGGACCTGCTGTGTCTGCGGCCAGGCAGCGGCAAGCATGTCGGCTGCGCCAGCATCGCAAACAGCAATGCGAACCGGCGCGGGACCGATGAGAGCAAGTTCCTCGGGGCCGGCGAGCAGTTCTTCGGCGTTGCGGCCTGCTTGCTCAAGACGAAGGAAAATTTCGCCGCGATGGGCATCCAGCGCCGCTGACGGCACGCCGGACTTGCGTGCCAGCACCTTGAGCCGCGAGACGGCGACAACCGGAATCTGCGCGCCCTCGGCCAGTCCCTTGACCGTGCCGACACCCACCCGCACGCCGGTAAAACTGCCTGGGCCGTTCACAATGATAATGCCGCCTAGATCGGAAACGGTAGCGCTTGCCGCCTTGAGCAGATCGGCAACCGCGGTCACCAGCGTAGCCGAATAGCTGCGTCCTTCGAGCGCTGTTTCGCCGAGGATTTCGAGGTCGCGCCCTCCCAAGCGACCCAGCGCCACCGAGCCCGAGGGCCCGCAGGTGTCGACGGCCAGGAGCAGTTTGCCGTGCATGGGCGCGCGGATTGGATCTGGGGAAGTCACTTATTCATGGTAACGGTGGGTGGATGGTGATTGGTGGACGGGGGACCCTCCCCCCTCTCTTTTGAGGGTCAAATATCCTGTTTTCATCTGCCTACAGGCAGAGTTTTCCTCTAGATATTTGAAAGCAAATAGTTTCGCTGCAAATATTTCAAGAATAAGGTTGTTATGAGGAACGTGTTGCGCCGATTTCGATTCAGGCTGGGCCAGCATTTTGGAGCGCCGGTTAATCTGGAACGATTATGCCCCGGAGGGAGGAAATTAACTGCAAGAAGCCGTTGAGAAAAATAAATGTCAAATGTGCGGGCCGGAAGGCCCGCACGACAACCGCGCTGGTGCGCGGCGCTACTCTCCGGCCTACACCGCAGCCAACGCCTGATCGAGGTCGGCGATCAGGTCTTCCTTGTCCTCAATGCCGATGGAGAGCCGGATGCGGCCTTCGTTGATGCCCATCTTGCGCCGCACCTCCTCGCTCACCGAGCCGTGCGTGGTGGTTGCCGAATGAGAGGCCAGCGATTCCACTCCGCCCAGCGATTCGGCGTTGAGGAAGATTTTGAGGGCCGCGAGGAATCGACCCGCTTCTTCGCGCGAATTGAGCTCAAAGCTCATCATGGAGCCGAAGCCCTTCTGCTGCCGCAGCGCAAGCTCGTACTGCGGATGGCTCTTAAGGCCGGGATAGGCGAGCTTCTGGACCTTGGGATGCGTGGAGAGGAACTCGGCAACGGCGCGGCCGTTTTCTTCGTGCTCGCGAACACGCAGCGGCAGAGTCCGAATACCGCGTAAGACCAGGTAGCACTCGAACGGCGACATCACGGCGCCTGCGGCCTTCTGAACCAGCAGAAATCTCTCTTTGTGCTCGGGCGTGGATCCAATGATGGCGCCGCCCAGGCCATCGGAGTGGCCGTTGAGGTACTTGGTGGTGGAGTGCATCACGATATCCGCGCCAAGCGCGAGCGGGCTCTGCAGCACCGGCGACATGAAGGTGTTGTCGACGCTGACCTCGGCTCCGTGCGCGTGGGCGATCTTTGCCACGCCAGCGATATCGGTAAGCACCATGAGCGGGTTCGAAGGAGTCTCAATATGCACCAGCTTTGTATTCGGGCGCATCGCCCGCTCGACGGCGGCAAGGTCGCTCGAGTCAACGTAATCAATTTCGATGCCGTAGCCGGAGACAATCTCGTCAAAGAGGCGGACAGTGCCGGCATATACGTCGAGCGAGCAGACGACGTGGTCGCCGGCGCGCAGCATGGTGACGAGGGCCGCGATGGCGGACATGCCGGTAGTAAATGCGTGGCCGCTGGTGCCGCCTTCAAGCGCGGCCAGCGCGGTCTCAAGGCGGTCGCGGGTCGGGTTGCCGGCGCGCGAGTAGTCCCAGCCGCGGTCGGTGCCGATGCCGGTGAGCTCAAACGTCGAAGACAGATAAATGGGCACGTTTACCGCGCCCGTCAGCGGGTCGGGATGCTGCCCCGCATGAACGGCAAGGGTCGAGTATTTGTAGTCGGCCATTATTTCAGCTTCTAGCTCCTAGCTTTTAGCTATTAGCTTATCGTGCGAGAGTGGGAGTAACGGAACGCGGGGCAGTGAACGGCGTTGAGCGAAATGCGGAAGGTGAGAAATGAGTGGCGAACAGCGGCGGTGCGACGGTCCGAAGTGGAATCAGAGGAACTGCTGCCAACATCACCCGGCAAACTGGCTGTGGTAGACCTGCTTGATGTGCCATAGGCGGTCGTGCAGCTTTCCACTTTCTTCCGGCATTCCCAGCTCGCCTGCCAGGCCGATTGCGTCGCAATAATAGTCTTTGGCGTCGCGATAGCAGTCGTCCACCTCGTGCTGAGTGTGGACCTCGTACATATCGTCGTAAGCTTTTTCAGCCAGCGCCGCCAACCGTTTGAGGGCGGCTAGTTTTTCTGCGCGTTCGGCTTGGTCCATCGCGCCTACCTGGTCACATCGGCCGCTTGCCTGTGCTTGGGCACCACCGGGAAGTAGCCGGTGCGCGTGCGAACTGTGAGCTTGCCCGTGCCCTTGGCCCCAACGACGACTTCGACGCGGCGGAAGCCTGGAACCGAGGTGGGCTTGGTGGAGTGATAGCCGAGAGTGTATTGGCTGCGGATATCACGCGCGACCTCGGCCGCGATCTGGTCCACCTCTTCAATGGACTTGGGGAAGAAGGCCATGCCGCCGGTTTCGGTCGATAAGAGTTCAAGAGAACGGCGCGCGTGGCGAACCTCCGCGCGGCTCATTTCGTCGCCAAAGAGCAAGCCGATGGTGTAGATGACCGGGCCGGAGAGCTCCTGCACGCGGTGGATTGTCTGCTCAAGATTGAGAGTGGAGGCGTTGTCGTCGCCGTCGGTAATGAGCACCAGCACCTGTTTGGGCCGCTTGCCCTCCTCCACGAGGTGGTCGGCCGAAGCCACAACGGCGTCGTAGAGAGCCGTGCCGCCGCGCGAATCGATGTGCGAGAGGCCGTCGCGCAGCTTGTTGATGTCGCCGGTAAATTCGCAGTCAATGAAGGCCTCGTCAGAGAAGTTCACCACAAAAGCCTCGTCGTCGTGGTTCGATGCCTCGATCAGGTCAAGCGCGCTCTTGTTCACCGAGGGGCGTTTGCGGTACATCGAACCCGAGTTATCGATAACCAGGCCGATGGAGACCGGCAGATCGGTGTGTTGAAAGCTGAGCAGCGTCTGCTTTACGCCGTCTTCAGTACACCTCGAAAGTTGTCTTTGGTCAGCGTCTGGACGATCTGCGTGCCGTTGAGCACCGTGGCGTTGAGCACTACCTCTTCCACGTCGGTGCGCAGCACGAAACCGCCGGCCCTGCTTGCTGACCGGTCCGGTTCCGGGGAGCGGCACGGTGCCCGGCGGCGCGCGCATGGGATCGCGGTCCTCGGTGAGCGGGGCGGCCTGAGCAGGAGCAGTCGGAGCAGCCTGGGCCGTTCGGGCAGGCGCTGCCGCCTGCTGCGCGCACAAGGAAGCGGCGGTTCCGGCCAACAGAACTGTGAGGAACACGTTATTGCGAAGGCGCATAGTAGCCGGAGCGAGCATAGACCGATAGAGGAGGCAGTCCCGGAGGCGGATTGACCTTCACCTTCACTTTACGCCACTTGCCGTCGTGGGCCAGGTCTTTGGGGCTGTATCCAATCACATACTGGTGACGCAACAGAATGGAGATAGTTTCGGCCGCCTGGCCCCAATCCGCAGGATTTTCAACGCGAACGAGAGATCCGCCGCTTTCCTGGCTGAAATTCGCCAGCAGCTGGGGCCCGGCACGCTCCTCGGGAGTGGCCGCATAGGTGTCGAAGATGCCGATCGCGTCGATCTCCACATCCGATTTGCGGACCGCGGCCAGCAGATCGCTCTCCGAGTGGCGCGAGTGGTTATCGACGCCGTCAGAAATCACGAGCAGAATCTTACGCTCACGATGAGCACTCTTCATCTTGTCGATACCGAACCAGATGGCATCGAACAGGGCGGTGCGATGGACGGCCTGCGCATTGGCCAAGGCAGTCTCAATTTCAGTTTCCGAGCTGGTAAAGTCCGCAATCAGCTCAGGCCGCTCGTTAAAGCCGGCGAGAAAAAACTCGTCCCCGGGATTGGCAAATTCCATGAATTGCAGAATTGCGTTTCGCTCACCGGCCAGCTTGGGAGCCATCGAGGCGGATAGGTCAAAAAGGATGCCGATGGAGGCGGGTGTGTCTTCTCCAGCTACCGTGCTTATCTCCTGCACTTTGCCGTTTTCCAGAATCAGAAAGTTGTCCTGCATCAGTCCGGCTGCGGGATGATTGTTCGGGTCGGTTACGGTGACCGGAATGTGCGCAACGAAGCCGACTGGTTGTTGCGCGGGTAGCAGCAACGCAGTTCCGGCCAAAATCGCCGCAAATGCCGTTCTATTGCAAAGGCGCATAGTAGCCGGATCGTGCATAGACCGATAGTGGAGGCAGTCCCGGAGGCGGATTGACCTTCACCTTCACTTTACGCCATTTTCCGTCGTGTGCCAGGTCTTTGGGTTTGTAGCCGATCACGTACTGGTTGCGCAGCTCATTGGAAATCTTCTCGGCGATGTCGCTCATTTCGTCCACGTCGTCTACGCGAAACAGGCGCCCACCGGTTGAGTCGCTCAGGTCTTCAAGCAACTGCGGCCCGGTGCGCTCCTCGGGAGTGGGCGCGTAGGCGTCAAAGATGCCGATGGAGTAAATCTCGGTGTCCGACTCGCGAACCTCGGCTCGCACCTCGCCCTCGGTGTAGCGGGAGCGGTTGTCGCCGCCGTCTGAGACAACCAGCAGGGCCTTGCGCTCGTGGTGCGCGTCTTTCATTTTGTCGACGCCGTAGTAAATGGCGTCGAGAAGCGCGGTGCGATGGCCGGCGTGCACCAGCGCCAGGCGGGCCTGGATGTCTTCGACCGAGCTGGTAAAGTCCTCAATGAGCTCAGGCCGGTCGTTGAAGCCGATCACAAAAAACTCATCCTGGGGATTGGCGGTCTTGATGAATTGCAGAATCGCATCCTTGGCGCGGACCAGCTTTGAGGTCATGGAGCCCGAGAGGTCGAAGATGATGCCAATCGAGACTGGAGCGTCCTCGCAGGCAAAGCTCTCGATCTTCTGCTCGTTGGCGTTCTCGTAAACCTGAAAGTCTTCCTTTTCCAGGCCGGTCACCAGCCGGTTCATGGGATCGGTGATGGTGACCGGAACCAACACCATGTTTACGTCCAGGCGGATAAATGAGCCGGGGTGGATCTTGAGGGCCTTTATGCCGGTTTCGGGCTGGGCTTCAGCGCCGGTTGGCTCACTCGCGGGCGCGGAAGTTGAGGCCGGCGGCTGCACGTGCACTTTGTTGAGCTGGTCGTCCTGCGCCTGGGCGCGAGCCAGGATAATCAAGACAGCAAGCGCAATTAACCAATCAAGGCGGCGGAACTTTCCGAGGTCCCCGCCCCCATTTTGCTGCACGCGTAACTGGGGAGGGATCGTCATGCGATTGCACCGTGGGTTTGGAGGCGATAGTAGCACGATTTGCGCACCTCCGGCGTTTCCAAAATGGGACCCTGGACGACTGTGTGACGCGCCTCGCGATCAGCGGGTAGCAACGATCGCTGGGATACAATCCTCCTAGGGGCTTGAAGCACTCACTGTTTGCGCGGCAAACGAGTGCCACAGCTCAGAACTCCAACGGTTTCAATGCGGAGCAAGACCTTTCTCATGGCTCGCACTTATTCGTTTCGCGCCTGGCGCTATAATCCCTCCGCCGTTCGCCTGGATGACGTGGTCACCCAGCCGTACGACAAAATCTCCCCTGCCATGCAGCAGGGGTATTACCAGCGCAGTCCCTACAATCTTGTCCGGATTATCCTGGGTCTGCCCGAACTGTTCGATGCTGAACGGGGCGAGAGCGTCTATACCCGGGCGGCGCGCGACTTCAAGGCCTGGCGGGAACAGGGCATCCTGGTGCAGGAAAAAGAACCCTGCGTCTTTGCCTACTCGCAGCGGTTCACCGTGCCGGGTACGAGCGAGGTAAAGGAGCGGCGCGGATTCATCGCGCTCGGCAAGCTCCACGATTATGCCGATGGCGTTGTGTTTCGCCACGAGCAGACGCTCTCAAAGCCCAAAAGCGACCGGCTGAATCTGCTGAAGGCCACGCGCGCCCATTTTGGCCAGATTTTCATGCTTTACAGCGACCCCGGCGGAACGGTCGAGGGGATTTTGTACGACGGCAACGGCCCGGCCGACGCCGAAATTACCGACGAATATGGCGTGCTGCACCGGTTGTGGAGGATCGCCGATCCGGCGGCCATCAATATGCTCACCACGGCCATGGCCGACAAAAAGCTCATCATCGCAGACGGGCATCATCGCTACGAGACGGCCCTCAATTATTCAAAGGAGCACGCAGGCGGCGCCGCGCCGCGGTCCGAGTACGGCGCCAATCATCTGCCCCAGCCGGCTTATCCCGAAGCTGCGGTGATGATGACGTTTGTGAATATGGACTCGGACGGACTGGTGATTTTGCCCACGCATCGCGTGGTGCACAGCCTGGAGAAGTTCGATGCCGCGGCATTTTGCGCTGCGGCGGAAAAATTCTTCAATATTGAAGCGCTGCCGGCAGGCGAGGCTCCCAGTTACGTTGAAACGCTGAAAGCGGAGAGCGGCACTGCGTTTATTGCGGTCACGCGCGGCGGGGATTTTCTGCTGCGTTCGAAGCCTGAGGCCATGGCGGCTGCACTGGCCGGCGTGCCAGAGCGCCAGCGGCAACTCGACCTGACGCAGTTGCACTCGATTATTCTTGACCGGCTGCTGGGACTGGACGCCGAAAAGGTTCGCGAGCAAACCAACATCCGCTACCTGCGCGATGCAAGCGAGGCCGTGGACCAGGTCCGGCGCAACGAGGCCGATGTCGCCTTCCTCACCAATCCGGTAACGATGGAGCAGCTGCGCGAAGTAGCCTTTGCCGGCGATGTGATGCCGCAGAAGTCGACCGACTTTTATCCCAAACTGCTCAGCGGTCTGACCATTTATGCGCTGGAGTAAGGGGCTCGCCATGGGTAAGAACCAATGCGTCGCGCGAAGAGCCTTCGCTATTGCATCGGTCTTATTCCTGATCGCATCTATCGTTGCGCGCGCCCAGGCGCCCTCCGCTCCCGCTGCACGCTACACCGTAGTGCTTGACGCGGCGCACGGCGGCGTCGACACGGGCGGACATAGCGGCGCCCAAAACGGAACTCAAAGCGGAACCTGGACGGAAAAAGACCTGACGCTGGCCTTGAGCGTGCGTCTGCGCTCACTGCTGGCGGCGCGCGGCATCAACGTTGTGACGACGCGCGAGACAGACACCAATGTGGACCGCGTGAAGCGAGACGAGATGGCTGACCATGCCAACGCGCAGGCTTGCATCAGCCTGCACGCAACCCTGAACGGAACGGGCGTGCACCTGTTCACCTCGTCTCTGGCGCCGGCTCAGCCGGCAAGGTTGCAGCCGTGGTCGACCGCGCAGGCGCCGTGGATCAACCGCAGCCTGTCGTTTGCGGGTGTGGTGAACTCCGCGCTGCAGCATGCAGGTTTCAACGTGACGCTGGGCCGGACGGCGCTGCCGGTGATCGACAGCATGGCCTGCCCGGCTGTTGCGGTCGAACTGGCGCCGGAGGGTGGCGCAAATGCCGCCTCTGGCCGCTCGCCCATCGACAACCTGAACGATGCGGACTACCAGGCCCGCGTAGCGGAGGCGATAGCCGCAGCCATTGTCGAGTGGCGCTCGCCATCGCCGGGCGCGGGAGCCGGCCAGCCGTGATGCCCCGACTACCAGTCCGTGCTTTTTGGTGTGCTGCTGGCTGCATCGGCGGTCATGACGGTGGTGCTTTGGCGGCAGCTCGATCGCGCCCATCAGCGTATGATCGAGGGCCAGAATTCCGCGCCCACGCAGGCGCCGCTAGTGGCGCCGGCCGAACCGGCTACGCTCATGGTGGCGAGCGATGCCGACGGTTCCATGCAGCCGCGAGTGCTGTCGCTTCCTCTTCCCTCGGCTGAGGCCAGCGCGGGAGCGCGGGCCCGCGCAATCCTGGGCAAGCTGCTCGATCTTTACGCCGCGCCCGACTCCGCGCACCCAGTGCCCGGCGGCGCAGCGTCAATTGAGCAGGTGTTTCTGATGCCGCAGCCGGCCGGCAGCTTCGACGCGACAGCTGCGAGCAGCAAGAACACACAAACCGGGCCCGAGCTCGCGGTCGTGAATCTTTCGGGATCGTTTGCCGCGAATCATCCCTCGGGTATTGAGACCGAGACTCTGACTGTGCTTTCGATCTGCGCCACGCTGCACGCGAATCTGCCGCGCATCGCGTCGGTGCGTTTTCTGGTGGACGGCCAGCAGCGCGACACGCTTGCCGGTCACGCCGACCTGACGCGCACCTATCTCACCAGTGAAGCTGTGCCGGTTGAAGGAGCAACGCCGTGAGCGAATCGAATCATTCCATTGCTCCTACCATCGGCGTTTTCGACTCGGGTTTTGGCGGGCTCACCGTGCTGCGCGCGCTCATCGATCAGCTGCCCCATGCGCGGTTTGTCTTTGTCGGCGATACGGCAAGGCTGCCCTACGGTTCAAAATCGCGGCGCACCATTGCGCGCTATGCGGCGCAGAGCGCCCGATTTCTGGTTCAGGAGCAAGGCGCGGAATACCTGGTGATTGCCTGCAATACCGCCAGCGCGCTTGCCCTCGATGCCATTCAGGATGCGGTTCCCGTGCCGGTGCTGGGAGTTATCGAGCCCGGCGCGGCGGCTGCGCGTCAGGCCTCAAAAACTAGCGACGTGCTGGTCATTGCAACTGACGCCACGGTGCAGAGCCAGGCCTACTCCGCGGCTTGCCAGCGCCCAGGGCTTGCGTGTACTCGAAAAGGCCTGCCCGCTGCTGGTGCCGCTGGTCGAAGAGGGGTGGACCGACCATGCTGTTACCCAGGAAGTGATCGACATCTACCTGAACGAGCTGCGCGCCGAGGCCTGGTCGCACGGATTGAATCCCGACACGCTGGTGCTGGGCTGCACCCACTATCCGCTGCTGCGGCCGCTCATTGAGCGAGCCGTGCGGCCGGGAGTAAATGTGATCGATTCAGCCGAGGCAACAGCGCAGGTGGCCGCGCAGATCTTCAATGGACGCGCTGGGTGGCCCATCCTATCGGAGTCCGCGACTGCGGCATCTGATAGGGTTGGAGGCACCTCCAGTCAAGCAGAGCAAACAGAAATCCGCTGCTTCGCCACGGATTCGGTTGAAAAATTCGAGCGGCTCGGCTCGCGATTCCTGGGCCGCCGGTGGGCAAGGTTGAACTGCTCGATCTGGGCGGCTGAGGACCGAAATTCGCTCTGTTATCCTCAAAAATACGGCTCCGCCGTTTAACTCTTTGGAGTAGTCCCCAGGAGGAATTCAAACGCATGATAGATCTGCCGGGCAAAACGGCCGTGGTCTTCGGGCTGGCCAACAAGCGTTCCATCGCATGGGGCATCGCCCAAAAGCTGCACCAGGCCGGCGCGACCCTGGCCATCTGTTACCAGAACGAGCGCATGAAGTCCGAGGCCGAGGATCTGATCGACGAGCTGCCCGGCGCATCCGGCTTCCAGTGCGACGTTTCGAGCGACGCCGAGATCGAGTCGCTGTTCGCCGCGCTCAAAGAGAAGTACGGCAAGCTCTCAGTCCTCGTCCACGCCGTGGCCTATGCGCCCCCCGAAGACCTGAGAGGCGAGTTCATCAACACCAGCCGCGAGGGCTTTCGCATCGCGCACGAGGTCAGCGTCTACTCGCTCATCGCGGTGAGCCGCGCCGCTGTGCCGCTGATGACCGAGGGCGGCAGCATCATGACGCTCACCTACTTTGCCGCCGAAAAGGTTGTGCCCAACTACAACGTGATGGCGCTGGCCAAGGCATCGCTTGAGTCCGCGGTGCGCTATCTCGCGTCGGAGCCTGGGCCCCAAAAACATTCGCGTCAACGCCATCTCCGCCGGGCCAATCAAGACTCTCGCCGCGCGCGGCATCGGCGCGCTGGGCGACATGCTGAAGGCCGCCGCCGATCGCGCTCCGCTGAAGCGCAACGTGGACCAGCTCGAAGTGGGCGGAGTGGCGCTGTTCCTGGCCAGCGACCTTTCCAGCGCCGTCACCGGCGAAACCATCTACGTGGATTGCGGCTACAACATCATGGGGTTCTGATGGGTGCAAAATGCATGGGGCGGAGGAAGTCGCTCCTCTGCCCATGGATTCTTTAACTTAACGTGAGTGCACAAGACGCCAATAGTTGCGCTGGGGATTTGGGAAGGTCACCAAGCTTAGTGCGCAGGCTCTGAAAAAACCTCGCAGGAGGACAAATCTTTCCTGGTTCAACTTGTTCTTTTCAATGCCAGCTATCGCAATTTGTTCTTCGGCATCGTCGAAGGTCACGTAGAACTTTCGTGCTTCACGGCGGTCTCTCGACGAGAAAGTAACTCATCATTGGGGTCCTGTAAAGAAGCCATATGATGAGAGCGATTGCAGACCGAGCTACGCAAACCCGAACCGGATGCCTAAACCTGGCCCAATAGCGCGGTCCAACCCTGAGCGGCAGTTTGACCATCGGATGAACTAATACATTCTTGGGGATCGGCTCAGAGCTCCTTGCGTCGAATGCATGGAATAGAAAACCTCCAACAATTGCGAACAGGGAGAATACGGGATTTCCAGGAAATGACAGAATTTTGTGAAGGAGCTTATAGATGTCAAGCGCCGATTTTCAATAGATGTTGGGCCTTGCGATGCAAGAACCCAGCCTGCCACAGCAGCACTCCGCCGGCAACAACGCGCAGTCCAGGCTGCACAACTCCCCCAAAGGAAGGCAAATCCCCCATGACTCAGAATTCAATTCGTAGCCGTTCAGCAGGTCGTTATACTTTACCCGCATTCTTCGCCATTTTGCTATGCGCGAACTTGATTTCGGCCGCAAGAGCCCAACCTGCAACCAAACCTGCGCCGCCCGCCGATGTGCTGGTGCTGAGCGATGGCGACACCTTGCACGGCAAATTCGTGAACGTGATCGGCGGCAAAGTTACCTTTCATACCGATTCCCTCGGAGACGTGACCCTAACCTGGGACAAGATAAAAGAGCTGCATACGAATGGGACGTTCGGCGTACTGAAGCAGAGTGTGACCGGCAAGGGCCAGCCAGGCCATCGCCAAAGTGCCAACAGGAACGGTGGATGTAGGCAACGGGTCTCTCACCTTACATGCTGAAAATGCGCCGGCGACGATTCCGGTCAAGAGCGTGCAGTTTGTCATGGACGACGCCACCTTGCGCAAACAGGTGCTCTCTGAGCCCGGCTTCTTTGCGGGCTGGAACGGTGCCGCGACCGCCGGCGCAACGGTGGTTTCGGCAACCACCAATCAGTACACCTTCGCGGGCGCGTTGAGCATGGTGCGCACGGTGCCAGTGGTTCCGTGGCTCAACCCGCGCAACAAGACGCTCTTCGGCTTCAATGAGTCGTACGGAAAAATCACGCAGCCAGCTTATTCGTATCCCGCAGCCCCGCCGGCCACCGGCAACGTCCCGGTGCCGGCGGTTGTTACCAAGTCTTCCATCACCCACTTTGGCGCTGAGCGCGATGAGTATCTCTCGGCTCGCTTTTATGCGCTCGCCCAGGTGGCATTCGATCACAACTATGCCCAGGAACTGCAACTGCAACAGATCTACGGCGGCGGCTTTGGATGGACCGCAGTGAAGACACCCAAACAGGAATTCGACCTCAAGGGCACGATCCAGTATGAGAAGCAGCACTTTATTCCGGGGACTGGAAACGTGGACCAGAATCTGATCGGCTCAACGTTCTCAGCCGGGTACGTATTGAACCTCAAACTGCTCACTTTTACGCAGGGGCTCTCTTATATCCCCGCATACAACATGATGAACGCTTACTCGGCCAACGAGACCGACACGGTTGCGTTTCCGGCGTATAAGAATTTGAGCTTCTCCCTCGGAACACTCGACACATACCTGAACGATGCGCCGTTCGGCGCGACAGCCTCGAATCCGCCCACCAAGCCGAACTCGTTCCAATTCACCATGGGCCTCACCTATGCCATCAAGTCGAAATACTGAACTTACCTCCCGGTTTGCCTGCCCCGCTGCGCGACACGGTATCGGCGCTCTGGAGGTGGAAAGCGGTAAATCCAGACCCGCATGTGGAAAACAAGGGCCATAAAACACATAGAGTTACCAGCACGCAGCGATCACCGAAACTGGTTAACTAACAAGTAATATCAAATGGTTACTTTGCTCTTGGAAAAGTACAATCAAGCCTTTTTAGTCTCCTCTTGAATATGGATAATGGAATCAATTCCGATATGAAACGGCGCGCAAATAACGCCGTTCAATCTTTGTTTTCTTGTAACCGTTTTCCCCAGAGAAGTTCGAGCGTTTTCGGAGTTTGCATACGGCTTTTTTTAGTAGTGAATCAACGCGGCGACTCACCGGGTGCTCAACCGGGATTCGTGGACCTGTGGGTAGGGCCCGTTCCGGTAAGCAGCGATGAGAAGGTCTAATAGCGTTGACTGAAATTCTCTCCTAGAACGCTCCAATGAAGCGTGCTCCCGCATACCCTTGCCGGGTTTGCAAATGTATCTCCGCGCCGGAATCTCCGGCCGGGTGTATGCGGAGAGCCTCGCGGAAAACGCTCGTCCGTCCGGCCTCAATTTCACACGCCAGCAACTCGCCGCCACCACTCGAGGCCAACTCAGAACGTAACACTCCACAACTCCGTCGGCCCACCAAACCGCTCACACATCTCTCGTCGCGCCGGTCGCGCCCACTGCTCACCCCGCCGCCGCCCCGCCGCCGCCGCTGACCGCCGCCGCCGCCTCGCCACCGACAACTCACACAAGCCCACCGGCCGGGTCCCAACTCAAA
>CAWILB010000063.1:0-41675 GCA_963836635.1 uncultured Acidobacteriaceae bacterium
AAGCTGAGAACGTGGCCAACGGCGAGTACAACTCACTGCAATTGGATCTGCACACCGTTCTACACCACGATCTCCAGGCGCAGTTCGGCTATACGCTGGCAAAGTCCTACGATCCATCCACCGGTGGCGGCAACGGCTTCGACCTGGACACCACCGATAACCCGTACGAAGGCTGGAAGTATGATTGGGGTCCGTCGATCTTCGACCGCAGACAGGTCGCGTTCCTCAACTATATTTACGACGTTCCAATCTTCCGGCACTCGTCCAACGCCTTCGCTACGTCAGTTCTGGGAGGCTGGGAAATCGCCGGCATCAGCACTTTTGAGACCGGCGCGCCGCTGAACGTCACTCTGGGCGGTAATCTGGGCTCAAACGGCGTGCAGAATGCCACCAACCGTCCCAACCCGGTTGGGTCGATCTCCTATCCGAAAACAAGAGGCACCAACGCTGTGCAATGGTTCGATTCGGGCAATCCTACCGGGGGGGGACCAAACACGATATTCAAGAACCCGAACCCAGGATCGTGGGGCACTCTGGGCCACAATGCCATAAACGGGCCGGGACGCGACGAATGGAACATCGCATTGCATAAGGTGTTCAAATTCTCTGAGCACTCCCAGTTCGAGTTCCGCGCGGAATCCTTCAACACCTTCAACCACCCCCAATGGGAGGCTGACGGGTCAAACGGTGGATACACCGGCAACTGCGGCTGGAGTACCAAGTCCTCGACCTGCACCGCTGGCAACTTTGGCGCCATCACGCAAGCGTATGATCCCAGAGTCTTCCAGCTTTACGGGAAGATATCCTTCTAACTACAACCTGCGGTTGAACACCCAGAAGCCCCGCTCCAATCGGAACGGGGCTTCTGTTTATTCCGCTGATCACGGTCCGCGGTTCATCGACCACTGTCTTTGCAGATAATTACGGCGTTGGGGTGCACAATTCTAGTTAAGAAAGGGTCGATCCAGGAATATGAAGAACAGCGAACTCTCAGTCACACGCATGACCCGCCTCAAGGTCCAATCTCTTGCCAATGCTTGCACGCTGGGCCGTTTATTCCCAACCGGACACAGAAACTGTGAAGCTGTGAGCCTCTCCAGCAGAATCAATAACCTGGCGCGCCAGTCACTTCAAAGTTTCACAGAACGGCTGTGATACTTTGGGCTTTTCTTGTGAAACTTTGGGGATTTTCTGTGAAACTCTCAAGCCCGGCTGCGAAACTGTGTCCGTCAGTTTTCGCCCTTGGTAGTGAAAGCTGTCTAACATATCTTCAGAAGATCTTTAACGGGTTCGATCGATGAGAAATCACGCACTTAGGCTCGCGATCCTTATTCTGGTGTTTCATATTTCTGCAGCGGCGCAGGCGCCCGATCCTCAGTTGGCGCAATCGCTCGCGCAACAGGGCCGCCTGCCTGAGTCTGAGCAAGCATGGCGCCAGATCGCCAAAAGCAATCCGCGCGACGCCGGAGCTTTTGCCAGCCTTGGCGTTGTGCTCTCAAAGGAAGAAAAGTACGCCGATGCGGCCGCGGCCTATCGCAAGGCCCTGGCGCTCAACCCGCGCCTGCCCGGTATCCAGTTCAACCTGGGGCTCGCAGAGTTCAAACAGGGACACTTCACGGGTGCCATCGGGCCGTTCAAGGTAGTGCTTAAGGGCGATCCTAATAATGTGCAGGCCCACACGCTGCTTGGCATGAGCTACTACGGTGCCGCGCGATTCGTGGACGCGATTCCACATCTTCAAATTGGGATGAAGAACGATCCAAACAATTTGGAGTTGCGTAATGTTCTCGCCCAGACTTACCTGAACGCGAAGAAATATACCGAGGCTCTGGAAGAGTATAAGCAGATTCTGGCCATCAATCCCGACTCGGCGCCGGCGCACATGCTCGCCGGCGAAGCGCTCGACGCTATGCACCGCACCGACGAAGCGATTGCCGAATTCAGGCTGGCTGCGCAGGCTTCTCCGCATGAGCCCGACGTACACTTTGGTCTCGGTTACCTTCTATGGGGCCAGCGCAAATATGCGGAGGCTGCGCCGGAGTTCCAGGCGGAGCTGGACGAGAGCTCCAATCACGCGCAGGCGCTCGCCTATCTCGGTGACACAAATCTGCAACTCGGCCGACCCGATGCCGCCTTGTCGTTGCTCGAAAAAGCGGTCAAGGTTGAACCTGGTCTTGCACTGGCGCATCTTGACCTGGGAATCATCGAAGCCTCCAGCGGTCACGACGACGATGCGTTGCGCGAGATGAAGACGGCCGAAAAAATCGCGCCGAGCGATGTGAACATTCATTGGCGGCTGGGCCGGTTGTATCGCGTAATGGGGAACCAGCAACAAGCGGCAGTGGAACTCGAGAAGGCAAGAACGCTCACCCAGGCAGTCGATACTGCGCTGGTCAACAAGATGAATCCCGGAAAGACGAGTCCAGCGACGCAGAGTCCACCCGCGGCCGAGGCGCAGCCTGCAGGGAAATGACCCGGTCCAGACTGCGAGTGGACGAAACTATCCGGGAGCGATTCATCGCGCAGCAAACAAAAAATGAAGCTCGAGGCCAACGGCCTCGAGCTTCAGTGTCGCAGTGTTGTTTTCGAATTTGTGAGTTAGAGAACTGTCTTCACCTCGCTGGCTTAGAAGTTCAGCTTGAGAGACATTTCAATTTCGCGTCCGGGGTTCGATCCGTCCATCAATCCGTACACGCCAACCGTTCCGTAACCTCCGCCGTTGGGACCCGTCGTGCGTACGCCGGTGCAGTATTCGCACGAGCTGTAATTGTCGTCCCAGGTGTTCGGGATGCTGAAGATAGGCGTGTTGGTGAGATTCATGAACTGTGCCATGAAGGTGATGTTGGTGCTTTCTGTAATTGGGAAAGCCTTGTTGAGGTTGAGGTCAGCCGTCTTGAGATGAGGTCCGCGCAGCGAGCCGACCTGGCAGTTGCCAAACTGCCCGTTGGCCTGATCCTGAATAGCCGCCGGGTTAAGATTGACGACGCCGATGCTGGAACCGATCTGCGCCGTTTGCACGTTCTGGCCGAACGACTGGCCGCCGCCGCAGTCGGCGCGAGGCACATACGAAGGTGCGGTCAGGTTCGAGGCCGCAGCCGGGTTGAATGAGCCCATCCACTCGCCCGCATACGGAGTAACTGCAAAGCCGGACCGAAATGTGGTGTCGAATGAGACATTCCAGCCGCCGATGATCTCATTAACTGCGCCTGATGCGCCGCCGCCGAACTGCTTGCCGTGGCCGAAGGGCAGGTCGTAAAGCGCATAGGCATTAAAGGCCGAAGCGGCATCGATGCTGCATTTGCCGTAGTCGCCCTTTGGGTCGTATTCGTTCTGGAAGAAGTTGCCGCCGCCTTCGTTCTGCTGTTCTCCGACGCCCTCTTCGTCGCCATAGGAGCCAAAGTAGCCAAGCGAGTTACTCAGACATTTCGACCAGGTATAGTTGGCCTGCAGATCGAGGCCGTGGTAGCGTTTTTGCGATATGGTGGCTTCAAGAGCTTCATAGCGCGAGATTGCACTTGAGCCGTTGTAACGAGCCTGGCCCACACCGGCAGCCACAAGCTGCTGCATGTAAGGGCCGGGCGCAGTGGCCGGAACAGTCACGTAGTCCGGACTTGACGATGTACCGACGTTGATTGTCTGCGTAGCAGAGGTGAGAACCTTCTGGTTGTACCAGAAGATATCGCTCATGTGGTCGTCCTTGTCGCCAACATAGCCGATGGACGCGGTAAAGTTGCTTTTGAATTGATGCTGGATGGTCAGATTCCACTGCTGATTCATGGCCGGGCGCAGGTTGGGATCGGTCGCGTGGGTAACTTCACCGGCCAGGCACGACGGCGACAGCGCCTGCAGTTCCGCGGTTGTGCAGGCGTTCTGATAGGGAGAATATCCGTCATTGAATGTGTACTGCGGGTAAAGCAGATTGTTGCCCGAAGTATTGGTCTGGTTGATCAGGATGGAGTTGGGAGGGTTGATGACGGCCATGTTGCTGATGCCGTTGCCCTCCATATAGCTTGAGATGTCGTAGGCGCCGCGAATAACGGTGTGAGGCGCGAACGAGGGTTGATAGGCGAAACCGAAACGCGGCTGAAGATCGCCGATACCTCTGTAAGTGTTGTAGTTTGTGCCGACCTCGGGAGTTCCCGTGACCAGATCGAAGTTGATGTTGTTCTGCTTGTTGCGGTCTCCGCGTGCCGTTACCACCTCATAGCGGACGCCTAGATTCAGAGTCAGGTTCGGCGATATCTGATAGGTGTCCTGGAGGAACCCGGCCACGAGGCTGTTGGCCAGGTGGAAGTGGATCGGCTCGCCGACTCCAACCGATTGCGGCAGGCCGAGCAGAAAGTCCGCATAAGCAGAACCATTCGCAGTGCCGTTGCCTGTGTACTGGCCGCTGAAGTTCCACGATCCGGCTTCGCCGTTGTTGCCGGCGTAAGTGTCGTTCATAGCATAATGCAGGAACTGGAAGCCGCCATGAACGGAGTGGTGACCACGAGTCCATGTGAGTGAATCTTCAATTTCGTCGGTGGTGTCGTGGAAGACTTCGGGGCCGTCGCTGCCGCCGACGGTTCCATATCCCATCGTGATCGAAGGAAGGACATTGACCGGGACGTCTTTCAATCCAATCTCAGAATTGACGTTACTGCTCAGTCCCGAAGTGTAGATCTGGTCATTGGCCGGGAATATCTGCGTTCCAATCCTGAAATCGTTCACCAGGGTGGGGCTCAGCATGCGGTCATAGTTCACCACAATGTTCTTGAGCGGATATTGGCGCTCGAGATTGGGAGACAGCACGTCTGCGCCGTTGCTCTGAATTACGTGCGTGTACATCTGGGTGTACCGGCCCATCACGTGGTCTTTGTCTGTTGCCTGCCAGTCCATCTTCAGGTCGCCCTGGAAGGTGTGGGTGAATCCGCTCTGGTAATAGTTAAGCGTGGTCACCTGGTTCTGGAAGGCGGATAGAGCTACCAAAGCTGATGCCACAGAGCTTGCTTGTGACACCGGGATCTGGTTATACGGAATGATGGGACGCGCGCCCTGTGCAGTTCCGGTCGATGGCATATAAAGCTGGCCGCCGCCGATGCACTGACCGGAGCTGTTAAAGGTGCCGCCGCTGCCGGTGCAGAAGTATCCGAGGTCATAAACCGAGCCGCCCAGGTTGCCTGTCGTCTGGGTGTAGAAGTTGGAGTTTGGTACCAGGGTATTGGTGTTGGCTGTCTTCGGCTGGTCGTAGATGGAGTTTTCTTCGTCCGCGAAAAAGAACAATTTGTTTTTGATAATCGGACCGCCTACCTGGCCGCCAAACTCGTTCCAATGCAGAACAGGGCGGGGAAGTGTGGTTGCGGTGCCATAGCCGCTGATAAAGGCATTGGCCTTGTCCTGCCAGGTGTTGGCGTCGAGGTCGGTGTTGCGGACGTACTCGTATAAGTTGCCGTGGAAATGGTTGGTTCCCGACTTCATCGATTCCACTACGACGCCGCCTGCGTAGTTTCCATAGTCGGCAGGTGCGTTGCTCACGATCATGTTGAATTCCTGAACGGCGTCTGGCGCAGGCGTGTACGAAACTTCGTTATTATCCGGCTGGTTAATGTCCATTCCGTCGAGCATGAAGTTGTTATCTTGCTCGCGGGCTCCGTTCACATATGGCCGCCCGGTGCCGAATGTGGTCTGCGGCGACTCAAATGCGAAGATGTTCGATGAGAGCACACCGGGCGCGAGCAGCGTCAACTGATTGATATCGCGTGTAGCCAGCGGCAAATTCGCCGCCGCATTCGCATCGATCAGCGTGCCCAACTCGGTTGAGCCGGTCTGCAGCAGAGGCGGCGCATCGCTTACGGTGATGCTCGTGCTCACATTTCCGACCTTTAGAAGGAAATCGACGCGCGCAACCTGATTCAGAGTCAGGGTGAAAGGGCTGCGCATTTCGGTTGCGAAGCCTGGTGCCTCGACTTTCACTTCGACGCGGCCGACCGGGATAGTCGGAAAGTCGTAGAGTCCGGCGTCGGTGGTCTTCGCGACCCAGGTGGTGCCGCGATCGACATCGCGCAGGGTCACGGTGGCGCGAGCAATGGCAGAGCCGGAACTATCCGCCACAAAGCCGGTGATCGAGCCCGCCGACTGCTGGGCCCGCAAGGTAGCCGACGTGCCGCAGTTGAGAGCAAACAGACCGGCGACGCCAATTGCAATCCGTAGCATCCGTAAATTCAGCTTCACTGGAATCTCCTTCAGTAAAAGTTCAGGTTGAGAGTTCGGCCCTGGTCAAAACGAATCGAGCAGTAGAGCGGCTCAAGGGGACAACAGGAACAAGCGCCCGGAGGACTCCCTGAGGAAAGCTGAAATAGTTGTGAGCCGTCGAACCGTATCTGATCGATATAAAGTAAAATGATCAGAATTCGATTGGGTCAAATAGTAGCCGACGATTTCGAGAATGACAAGCACAAAAATGAGAGAAAATGATTCTATTGATCAAACTATTGATTTGTAATGAAGTAACGCCGACTCCGGTTGTGGAAAAGCCTATAAGGATTACCTAAGGATTATGAGCATTCTGCTGGCCCTCCTCGAACCGCGCCGGCTGTGGACTGCTATCAGGCTCGAAGTGGTTGAGTCGAATAGCTTGATCGATATTATCTATGCAAGTAATTGAAATGATTGGTACAATTCTGGAATCTGCAAACGCGCTCGACAGATCGGCTGAGACTCTTGAGACACTCCACCTTGTCGCTGGATCGGTAAAGATAGGCCTAGGGGCGTTTGGAGTCCGGCGCTTCTACAAGACCAAACGCTGTTCTTGGGATAGAAAACCTGAGACGGCCTGGAGGGAAAATGTGACTGGAAATCTATAAAATGATCATACTATGTTGCAAGATCTCGCCAACATGCTATGATCGTTCAAAACTGAGGCCAAAGAGGCCACATTTCCAATAAATCTAGCCTCGTCGTTGCTCTTAACCTCTTGTTGCCGGCTGTTTAACTTGGCCAGAATTCGATCGATTACATTTGATCGCATTTAGGGCCAGACGATCAGAAGCAAGCAATTGGACTATAACAAAGAAAGCAGCCCACAGCATTCGGAACGAACCATTCTTATGACGGAATTCTTTTTTGAATTGTGCGCGGAAAACGTTGAGGCAGCATGTGCTGCCGAGTCGGGAGGAGCGAACAGGATTGAGCTCTGTTCGGATCTGGCCGTGGGTGGCACTACTCCCTCGCAGGGTTTGATGATCGCGGCAGCCAGGACGGTTTCAATCCCTGTTTATGTGTTGTTACGCCCCAGAGCCGGTGACTTTGTTTTTTCGAATCGGGAGATCGACGTGATGCGGCGGCAAATCGACAAAGCAAAAACTGCCGGCGCCAGCGGAGTTGCATTAGGTGTGTTGCGCCCCAATGGGAGTGTGGATGTGGATCGAACGCGGGCGCTGGTGGAGTATGCGCATCCCATGGGGGCCACATTTCATCGTGCCTTCGACGAGACTTCCGATCTGAGTGAGGCTCTCGAGCAGGTGATTGATACCGGCGCAGAGGGGCTGCTCACCTCCGGGGGCGCCTCTGAAGTTTTGCTGGGAGCAGAGCGCATCGCGCGCTTGCAGCAGCAGGCTGCCGATCGCATCCACATTATTGCCGGCGGCGGGTTGCGTCTTGCGTCGATGGCTGAGGTGATCAGAAAATCCGGTTTGCTTTCAATGCACGGATCGCTGACGGGCGCAAAAGGATCGAATGGAAGTGGAACGCGAATCGCCCAATTGGAGACCGATGTGCGCGAGGCGGTTCGTCTGTTGCGCAGTGAATATCACCAACTGGCGGAACAAACACAGTAGCGTTAGCAGCGTGAAACGTCAATGAAGACGCAGCCGACACCGCATCAGGTTCAAACGCGAACGACGCGGGTCCCCTGGCGTTCGAATGGTGCGATCGCATCGGCGGTGGCGCCGGTGTCGGTGATGAGTACGTGAATCTCGTTTACGGGACAAATGATGGCGGGGCTCACTTTGCCGATCTTGCTTGAATCGGCGACGACGATCACCTGTTTGCACTGCTTGAGCATCTTGCGATAGACGAGCGCCTCTTCAGTCTCAAGCGAAGTGGCGCCGCGTTCGGCGTCGAGCCCAGTTACGCTCAGGAACACCTTATCCATATATACGTTGTCGAGAAAGCTGAGCGCGGCGTTGCCTGATAGCGCAAACGACCACGCCCAGGGCATCGCTCCTCCGGTGAGAAATGTGCGGATGGAGGTGCGGTTGCAGAGCTCCATCCCAATGTTGAGAGCGTTGGTGATTACCTGAATCTTTTCGCGATGACGCAGGCTGCGGCCGATGTGGGTTGTGGTGGTGCCGGCGGTCAGGCCTACGGTTTCACCTTCCTGAATCATCTCAGCGGCAGCGAGGCCGATGCGGCGTTTTTCGGCAGCGTGGCGCTGCTCGCGCGCAATGAACGAACTGTCGTAGCGGTAAGGTTCATAGAGCAGAGGCTCCGCAAGCTCGGCGCCCCCATGGGTCCGGCGAATCAGTCCGCGGTTTTCAAGCCTTGCCAAGTCGCGACGGATACTGGGAGCCGATGAGCCGGCTACGGCCAGAAGCTCCTCGATGCTCGCGTTCCCGGTTGTCAGTAGGTGCTTGACGATCTCTTCCGATCGTCGATTGATGGAAACGGACATAACAGGGAGATTCTACTCCGTGCATTCAGTAAGTGAAGTGATTTCCAAAGAATGTATCAAGGTTTCCAACAAAAAGATTCACCGAGTTGATCATAGCAACGACTTATGAGCAACGGGAATGCCTCTTGCAGCGTTTCCGTTCGCCGCAACGGGCACAGATATCCCAAAGAACTATTCTGGTCAAAAGAAATCGATATGAGCAAAGCATGAGCAGAGCTCTCAAAATTTTGCGCATGATGGAGTCGAAGAGGTCGCGCCCTTTTCAGGCGTTTGCGTCGACTCAAGCGGGCAGCTTCGAAATGCGAAGAGAGTGAGCTCTTGACGTCTTGAATCTATCGACGCTCCCTATCGGCGCTATTGATAAGTCCTCTCGTTCGCCCCCATGCCCGGCTCCTATACTTAGTGTGCTGACTTGACGCGTACAAAGATAGGAGCAATTATGACAAGCGAATCGAAGTGTCCATTCTCGGGAAGCATGATCGACCACACCACGGCTGGCGCAAAGGGCAACCGGGACTGGTGGCCGAACCAACTTAATATAGCCATTCTTCACCAGCAATCATCGCTGTCCAATCCCATGGACGAGTCGTTCAACTACGCTGAAGAGTTCAAGACCCTCGATCTCGATGCAGTTATCAAAGATCTGCATTCCCTCATGACCGATTCTCAGAGCTGGTGGCCTGCTGACTTCGGCCACTACGGAGGTCTATTCATCCGCATGGCGTGGCATGCCGCAGGCACATATCGTATCCGCGATGGACGAGGCGGAGCCGGTCGCGGCGCACAGCGTTTTGCCCCGTTGAACAGCTGGCCCGACAATGTAAACCTGGATAAAGCTCGTCGCCTGCTCTGGCCCATCAAGCAGAAGTACGGCCGCAAACTCTCCTGGGCCGACCTGCTGATTCTCACCGGCAACGTGGCACTGGAGTCGATGGGATTCAAGACCTTCGGCTTCGGCGGTGGCCGCGCAGACATCTGGGAGCCCGAGACCGACGTGGATTGGGGCCCGGAGACCACCTGGCTCGGCGATAAGCGCTATAGCGGCGACCGTGATCTTGCGAACCCGCTGGCAGCAGTGCAGATGGGTCTCATCTATGTGAATCCTGAAGGCCCCAATGGCAACCCTGACCCTATTGCCGCGGCGCGCGATATCCGCGAGACCTTTGCGCGCATGGCAATGAACGACGAAGAAACAGTAGCGCTAATCGCAGGCGGGCACACCTTTGGAAAGACCCATGGCGCCGGCCCCGCCACGCATGTTGGCGCTGAGCCTGAGGCGGGCGGCATCGAAGAGCAGGGACTGGGCTGGAAGAGCAGCTTTGGCGACGGCAAAGCTGGAGACGCGATCACCAGCGGACTGGAAGTGATCTGGACTTCGACTCCAACGAAGTGGAACAACGACTTCTTCGATAACCTGTTCAGCTTCGAATGGGAGCTGACCAAGAGTCCGGCCGGCGCGCATCAGTGGCAACCGAAGGGCGCGGTCGCCTCCAGCGATATGGTTCCCGATCCCTTCGACGCCTCTAAACGACGCGTGCCCACCATGCTGACCACCGATCTCTCGCTGCGGTTCGACCCGATTTACGAGAGGATCTCGCGCAGGTTCCATGAGCATCCAGAAGAATTCGCCGACGCTTTTGCCCGCGCATGGTTCAAGCTCACGCATCGCGATATGGGGCCGCGCGCTCGCTACCTGGGCCCGCTGGTGCCCGAGGAAGAGCTGATCTGGCAAGATCCGATCCCGGCCGTCGACCACGCACTTGTCAACGACAAGGACATCGAAGCCCTGAAGGCCAAGGTCCTTGCTTCGGGACTCTCCATTGGCCAGCTCGTCACCACCGCGTGGGCCTCGGCGTCAAGTTTTCGCGGCAGCGACAAGCGCGGCGGCGCCAACGGCGCGCGCATCCGCCTCGCTCCGCAAAAGGACTGGGAAGTAAATCAGCCGGCGGAGCTGGCGCAGGTGCTTTCGAAGCTCGAAGCCGTTCAACAGGAGTTCAACCAGGCGCAGGCTGGCGGCAAGAAAATCTCACTCGCCGATCTGATTGTTCTGGCTGGCTCGGCTGCTGTTGAAGCTGCGACGAAGAAGGCCGGATACGAAGTAAAGGTTCCCTTCGCGCCGGGTCGCACGGACGCCGCACAGGAGCAGACCGATGTGGATTCGTTCGCAGTGCTTGAGCCCCTGGCAGACGGATTCCGCAATTACGCCTGCAAAGGACTCGAGGGCCACGAAGCGAATCTGCTTCTCGACAAAGCGCAGTTGCTCACGCTGACGGCCCCTGAGATGACGGTGCTCATTGGCGGAATGCGCGCGCTGGGCGCTAACTTCGGCCACACGCAGCATGGCGTCTTTACCAAGCGGCCCGAGTTGCTGACCAACGACTACTTCGTTAACCTGCTCGACATGGGAACGAAGTGGGAGAAGTCGGCGACTGCAGAAGGAGTCTTGGAAGGACGCGACCGGAGCACGGACGAAGTGAAGTGGACGGGAACTCAAGTGGATCTCGTCTTCGGTTCGAACTCCCAGCTTCGCGCGCTTGCAGAAGTCTATGCCAGCAGCGATGCCGGGGGAGCATTTGTAAAGGAGTTCGTGGCTGCCTGGTCCAAAGTCATGAACCTTGACCGTTTCGATCTCGCCTGATTCCGGCTCACGAACTGCAAGATTGTGAGATCGGAAGGATGAGCCTGAAGACCAGCATAAGAACTCGCGGGTCTGGAACGGACGCGATGTTGATGATTCGTCTTGAGTTGACCTCAAAAAAGGGGCCAAAAGCCCCTTCGCGAGGCCAAAAACAGAGGTAACAGCTCCTTCCCTGTTAAATTTTCGACAACCGATTGATTTACTGAGTGTTATGAAAGGCAATGCCTATTGTTTTTCTGATTACCCCTGGAGGGGGTTTTGGACTCCCTATCGGTCCGGAGCAGGTTGTACCCCTGCCCCCCCTCTGGATGGTTAAGTAGATGATTCTGTGAGAGTTAATTGCTTATCGAGAGTGATCAACGGCTGCAAAAATCTCATATTAAACAACTTAGACGGTAAGAATCTCCAAACAAAGGAGTTGCGGACGCAGTTTGGCAGCGATCCTTTTGCGAGAGGGCCGTGGCCGCGCGCATGGGATGGCTCTACCTACCCTGATTGTGCGACGAAAAGTGGAAATTATCTGCAGACGCAGGGGCGGGGTTGTGTCGCCGACCGACATATCGGTACCGGTCTGGAGAGCCATTGTCACAACGAAGGGGCATCGTGTCACCCCTGGAGCCGTCCGGAGAACCGGTGCGCTCTACTCCTCGGCGATATCGTCACGCGCGCGAACCGTGTGCCAACCTAAGCTGCGCTTGGGTTGGCTACGGCTTCAACAGCAGCCAGGTTACCCCATAGCCGCCCATCGGAATCGTCATGCGTGGAGCCAGAGTCGCAGGCGCCGCCGTTGGCGCGCTGGTCGCGCTGCTTTGAGCATTGAAGCTTAGCGTGCTTGCCGAGCTGAATGTTCCCAAACTCGAAATGTCCACGATCACGGTGCGAGGAGCGCCGGCCCCGTTGTTGTCAGTGGGCGAAGCCAGGGCGTGGTTATCCACCATCACTGTGACCGAGCCATCGGATTCTCGTGTCGCAAGAGTCTCCACAGTCGTCGTGTCTGTTGCCGACAGTTCAAGAATGGTTTGTCCCGGCGATCCCGGAGTTGCGGGATAAAGCGTCGCCAGCGCCTGATCTACCCAGTAACTCAAGTAGGTGTTGCCGCTGCCATCCACTTCGCCGTACTGCTGATCGGCGTCGTAATCCCAGTGATACAACGCCTGGTTGCCAACTTTGCCCAACTGCGAAAACACATACGGCCGCCACGCGGCAAAAAACGCGCTCGTGCCGCGATGGTCGTCTACAAACACCTGGTTGGGATTGCAGGTGCTCATGCCGTTGGCGGCCCTCGTAATCGGCATTTACATTGTTTTCCGTCACCCATACCGGCACGTTGACCAGATCTTTCCGCGGCTGCAAGGCCTGGTAGAAGTAGCTCACATTTTGGGCGAACCCCGGAACCGTGCTCATCAACTGCGTGTCTGTATCTGACTGGTTGCAGGAGCTGTAGAAATGCGTGGAAACAACATCCACCGGCGCGTTCAATCCGCCGGAACCCGCAGGGGCAAACACCGTGGGCAACCATGTCATCGGGTCGCCCCCGTCGCCTGATCCGAGCCCGTAGTCAGAAAACTCGATCGCAGAGAATTTGATGGTCGGGTCTACGGCCAACATTGCGGGAACCACGGTGTTGTAGATGCGTCACATACTGCGTCGGGGGTGATCCCGTTGCCGTTGGGCTCGTTGAAGATGCCCCACCAGGTAATCGGATAATTGCTGGCCGATTGAAAATGTACGCCGCCCCAGTCGAAGCCGCCCTTGTTGTAATAGCGGACCAGGTTCGCCGCGTAGGTGGCAAAATCGTTTACGCGGTTGGCAACATCAAGTTGCCCGTTGGGGAAGCACATCCATGCAGGCGCTGTGGCAATCTGAAACTCCGGGCTGTGATCGCCTGACGCGAGCACTGGCTGCACGGTCTGATCCATGATGGTGAAGTTCCAGTCGCTCGGCGTGCCGGTGTTGGTCGACATGGCCACGCCCTGGGAAACAATTTGCAGCCGGATATGCTGCGGCCCCATCGCGGTCATGGTGTTCTCAAGCGAGCTTGCATTCGAACCGCCGAAGTAGTCGCCATCCCACTCCGCCACCTGGAAGGATGTGGCCATGAATTGCTTGAGCACGCCGCCGATCCCCATCGTGGTGTCGGTTGCGCTGAGTACCTTGGCCACAACAGCGCTCACCATTGATAAGTTCGCCGTCGCGGTCTGGCTTCCGTCGCTCACTTGGACGACAGCCGGGTAAGTGCCCGCCGCAGCAGAAGCGCTGCCAGCAAAAGTGATGGTGTAAACGGAACTGCTGCTGCCTGCCGCGGACTGTGCGGTGACGCCAGACGGCAGACCGCTAACCGTAATGGCTGGGGTTCCGCTCACTCCGCTCAAGGTCGCGGAGAGCGTGGCGGGTGTTCCATCCTGAGGAACCACAAGAGTGGAAGCTTCCAGGGTTACGCTGAGCGTCACGGGCGGAGTGGAGCTACCACTTCCGCCGCAACCAGCCATTGCAAGACCCAAAGTGCAAACGCAAGAGAAAGTAAGAAGAGATCGAAATGCTACGCGCATGGAGTTTTCACCGGTGAGAGCCTTACGGCTCAACGCCGCCAATTATAGCTGGAAACTCCAACAACGAGCTGGAATCGATGCAAATGAAGCGATTAATGACGCGATTGCATAGGGGCTGGATTGCATTGCCAAAGGAACGTTTGCTTCGAAGATGTCGGCGTTTTAGCGGAAGGACACAACTGAAGAGCTTGCTGAAAATGCCTTGTTCCTGGCGAGCATTGCGGAAAATGGCGCCTCAGGGCCTAAAGGTCGAGTGCATGCCGTGCTACTCGCGGCACGACTGAACAGCGTGGTGAAAAAGTCTATCTGATGGTCGAGTTGGTCTCAGGATGCATCCCTCAGGGGCTAAAGCCCTCACGTGTTTGTTGCTTTTGCGGCGCGAGTAAACTCGTGCCCTGATACAACGCCCCGTCGCGCAGACGTTTTTGCCAAGCTGCAAGGTCGTGCCCTTTCAAAACGCATTAAGGCCATCGCAAAGGGTACAGAAACCCGGATACGCACTGATCTGGTATTACGCGATGGGCTCGTCTGTCACGCAGCCGAGGCTGGCGCTTTGGACCAGGCGAATGTACTTGGCCAGCGTGCCGCGGGTTGCTTTGTAGCGCGGCATGTGCCAGTTGCTCCGCCGCGTGGCAAGTTCGTCGCTGGAGAGATTGACCGAGATGCTGTTAGCCTCCGCATCGATTGAAATAAGGTCTCCATCGCAAACAAGAGCGATGGGACCACCGACCTGCGCTTCAGGTGTCACATGGCCGACGATAAAGCCGTGCGAGCCGCCGGAAAAACGGCCGTCGGTCATTAACGCAACATCCTTTCCGAGTCCTGCGCCCATGATGGCTGAAGTGGGAGTGAGCATCTCCGGCATTCCGGGCCCGCCCTTCGGTCCCTCATAGCGGATCACGATCACATCGCCTTTTTGAATCTTGGCCTGTTCGAGCGCGTGCAACATGGCTTCTTCAGAATCGAAGACTCTCGCGGGGCCGGAGAACTTGAGGCCCTCTTTGCCGGTGATCTTTGCGACCGCACCGTCGGGAGCCAGATTGCCCTTGAGAATTTGAAGGTGGCTCGAAGCTTTGATGGGATTAGAAAGCGGACGCACGATAGTCTGGCCGGGTTTTAATCCGGGTAACTCGGCGAGATTCTCTTTCAGAGTTTTTCCGGTTACGGTCAGGCAATCCGGGTGCAGCAGGCCAGCTTCGAGAAGCAGTTTACAGACGGCGGGAATGCCGCCGACGGTATGGAGATCCTCCATGACATAGGTGCCGCTGGGCTTGAAGTCCGCCAGCAGGGGCGTGCGATCGCTGATGGTCTGAAAATCGTCGATGGAGAGTGGAACATCGACCGTACGCGCCATGGCGATCAAGTGAAGGACAGCGTTGGTTGAGCCGCCCAAAGCGCAAACAACAGTGATTGCATTCTCAAAGGCCTCGCGGGTCATGATGTCGCGAGGCTTGATGTCGCGTTCCAGCAGATTCTTGATCGCCGCGCCTGCCCGCAAACACTCTTCCACCTTTCCGGGATCCTCAGCCGGCGTGGATGAACTGTAGGGCAGCGACATGCCCAGCGCTTCAATCGCGGAGGCCATGGTGTTGGCCGTATACATGCCGCCACAGGCTCCCGCGCCAGGGCACGAGTGGCGGACGATGGATTGACGTTTTTCTTCGCTGATGGAGTGTGCAATAAACTGGCCGTAACTCTGGAAAGCAGATATGACGTCGAGTTTTTCTCCGTCGTGGTGGCCGGCGCGGATGGTGCCCCCATAGATCATCAGGCTGGGCCGGTTGAGCCGCCCCATCGCGATTATGCACCCCGGCATGTTCTTGTCGCATCCGGGCAACGATATGTTGGCGTCGTACCATTGCGCCGCCATTACCGTCTCAATGGAATCGGCAATGATGTCTCTGGATTGAAGCGAGAAGCTCATTCCGTCGGTGCCCATCGAAATGCCGTCGCTGACGCCGATTGTATTGAAGCGCAGCCCCACCATGCCGGCGGCCAGGACTCCCTCCTTGACCTTCTCGCTGAGCGAGAGCAGGTGCATGTTGCAGGGATTGCCTTCAAACCAGACGCTTGAAATTCCGACCTGCGGCATGGACATGTCCTCTTCGTTAAGGCCGGTTCCATAGAGCATTGCCTGCGATGCCCCTTGCGACTTCTCCTGCGTAATTTGCGAGCTGTACTTATTCAGCGAATTGGTCATGGTTAATGCCAGATGTTCCTTTCATTTGCGAGCCAGACGCGGTGTGCAAATTCAAGACTCTATCAACAATTCAATGGTACATTCTGAGGCCCGCGCCGGGGCAGGCCGCGGCCGATTTTGGTCGGGCTTCAAGTTGATCAGGACGCTTCATTGCGCCGTTTCTACTTCTTTTCGGCGGTGCTTTCCGCAGGTCCGCGCAAGAGCCGGATGACGTCGACGTGAGACATCGCAATCAACCCTTCCTCGACCATGATGTCGAGATGCGGAAGCAGCTTATTGATCTGCTCCTCGCGATCGATGATGCTCACCTGAATGGGAGCGTCCTTTGACAGGGTCCAATGACTCGAGTGCCGGATTCTAGTGCTGGTGCCGTAACCTTCGAGCCCGCGATACACGGTAGCGCCTGCGATTCCGAGTTCAAAGCACTTGGCTACGATCGCTTCATGAAGAGGCTTTCCCTGCCATTTGTCGCCTTCGCCAAAATGGATGCGTAGCATGCTGGCTTCAAACTCTTCTCTCATGACGCTCCTTCATCCTGGGCATGTGCTTCGGAAGAGGAGGGAACCGATTCCTCTTGATCAAGCCCGATGGCGCGATGGGAATATTTGATGATGTCGACATTGGATAAGACGATGAGCCCTTCTTCAACCATCTGCTCAACAATAGGCAACAACGCCTTGAGCTTTTCTTCGGAATCGACTGCGGAGAGCATGATGGACGCGTCGCGAGAGAGATGAAGCGGCCTTTCCTTGTGAACTCTGCGATGCGCCCCATAACCCAGGATTCCACGGTAAACAGTAACGCCTGCGATGTCATTTGCGCGCATCGCCTCAACCAGGGCCCTGTACAGTGGCTTGTCCTGCCATCGGTCCGACTCGCCGATGTAGATTCGCATCATCCTGGCCTTGCCCTCGATCTTGAGATGCGGCTGAGAAACTGCCGCTTTCGTTTTTGAGCTTTGCGCGGCTTTGGCGATGGTGGTCTCGTGCACTTCAATCATTCCCGAGCCGCACATCTGTTCCAGTTTGCCTAGAAGCTCATTGACCTTTTCGCGTGTCTCGATAAATTCAATTTTGAGCGGCATATGGTCCGAGAGTTCGACGGATCCCGAAGTATGAAGGTGGTGATCGGCGCCGAAACCGGCAATGCCCCTCATCACGTTCGCTCCCGATACGCCGCGATAGAACAGAAAATCGAGGATGCTGGAGTAAGTGGGCACGCCGTGATGGGTCGCGCCTTCGCTGACGTAGATTGAGACTTTGAGAGCTTTTCCGGCTTGCAGCATGCTACCCTCCTTCAATCATCGGCCCGCTCTAGAATTATCTTTCGGCGGCGTGAGCCTTCGATAACGCATTCCGTGCAGCTTTGCCGCAGGCCTGCGGAATCCCGCATTCATTTTAAGCCGCTTGAGTTCCCGGTGCTCCGAGGCGCAGTTATGGAAGCACAGATGCGCCGGTGGAGGGAAGCAGAAGGAGGGTCAGGAGATGGCTCTGGCGAGGAGTGTGCCGCACCAGACTGCGGCGAGACCCAGAAAAAGACTGACGAGCGCATAGAACGAGCCAAGCGCAAATGCGCCGGTCCGCAAAGAGGAGAAAGTCTCCCACTCGTAGGTTGAAAAGGTGCTATAAGCGCCAACGAATCCCACCGGAATCAAGAATCGCCAGGCAGGGTTGAACTCCACACGCTTGCCAAGATAAGTGAGTGCAAAACCGACAAAGATGCATGCGGAGAAATTGACGACAAAAGTCCCGTAAGGGAACTTTGTGCCGAGCCGATTGGAGACCGCCGATCCGATCCAGTATCTGGCGATCGAGCCGAGCGCACCGCCAATCGCAATGAAAAAGTATTTCTGCAACGCTCAACCTCCTGATCCGTTTTTGTCATGCCTGTCACGCAATCTCATTCACCGCCGCGAGGAATGATGGGGGCTGACCGAGTGCCTAAGGCAGATTGCAAACGGCATTGTGAGCCAAGCCAACCGTACCGACACTGCTCACCAGACCCATGCACATGTCATGGAATCGGGCTCTTCTACTTGTGTTCAGGGATTGCTGCCGGGACATGACTCCGCAACAGGATACCCTGCCAGGAGTCATCATCTGTCCGGCCTATTGGATGGGACAGCGGTTATAGGCGAACTCCTTCGCCTCTAAGAATTAGCCTATTGTCGCGCTTGGCGAAAGTCAAGCGCCAGTTGCGGCTAACGATATATTCAAATCAACATCTATTCAAACAGTTGCCAGCGATCTGTGGCCCTGCCTTTTCATATCACGAGGAGCTTTTGATCTTGAAATCGTCTTCCGCGATTCTTCTGGCCTTTGCGGTCATCCCGGTGTTTGGGGTCCTTTTTGCTCTCACGCCGTCTTCCAAAGCTCAACAGCCTGCGTCGTCCGCTTTGGCTCCGGCGCGCACGTATCCCACTCCTACGAATTTGCAGGTTCTACCGAAAAACCTCACCGGCGCGCAGGTTCGCGACATCATGGAAGGTTGGGAGAATGAACTGGGCGCCGAGTGCGGCACCTGTCATGTGCGCAATTCCAAGGACTTGGGCCCTAATGGCCGGCCGCGATTCAACTTCGCCGATGATTCGAAGGAAGAGAAGAAGACGGCGCGCGTGATGTACACAATGGTTGAGACCATCAACGCGAACTTTGTGTCGAAGGTGCCAAACTCTGGCATGGCGGTAAGCTGCGGAACCTGTCATCGCGGCCATCTGAGCCCCGAACCATACAAAGTCAAGGACGACAAGGAACAGACGGTACCGAAAGCTCCGGCATCAACGCACTGAAGGCGCGACATAAAGACGATCTTGAAGCTCTACAGATTTATAGGCTGATGAAGATTGCACCCGACTTTACAGTCAGCTCGATTCCGGCGGCACCGGCCGCTTCTTTGAGTGCTGCGTCGAGCATCAACACCGGGTCGAAACTCACGTCGAGGCGGCGCATCAATCCCTCACCCTTTTTTCCTCCCGCTGAAAGGGTGATTTTGAGCCCGCGCCGTTTGCAGCGAACAGCGGTGCCGTCTTCGAGCTTCACATTCATCGGCTTGATCCAGGCGTCGACGTAGTGCACGCCAATCCCTGACTTATCGTCGGTGCGTCCTGGCAGTTTTTCTTCGGCGGCAGGATTCAGATCGCAAAGTTTAACTTTCACGCGCGCCTCCGCTGGTCACGATTTCCTTTGACTTGAAATACTCGTCCATGGCTGCTCTGAATGCACGGATGTGATCGGGTGTGCTGCCGCAACATGCCCCGATAATGTTTGTTCCCGCTTCAAGAAGAGGCACAACGCCTTTCACCATCTGTTCCGGAGTCTCATCGTAAACAACCTTCATATTGATCAGCCGAGGCTTGCCCCCGTTAGGCTGCACCATCACCGGCAGGTTGGTTACTTTCTTATATCGTCCCACAGCTTGGAGCGCGCGCTCCATCTCCATCCCGGTGCCGCAGTTCAGCGCCACAATGTGTGCTCCGTGCTCTTCCATAAACTCCGCTGCGCGTTCAGGATCGACGCCCATCATCGTCCTGAACGTTGATCCATCCAGTGTGACGTCGTAGGCCATCGATCCGATAATGCACGGCGCCCCGGCCTCCTTCGCGGCCTCAATGCCGATCTGCAATTCTTCAAGCGAGGTTTGCGTCTCGATGATGATCGCGTCAGCGCCGCCCTCAACCAGCGCCGCTGCCTGCTCGTCGAATGCGCTTCGAACCTGCTCTTCGGTAAAGTCGCCGAACGGGGCCAGCAATCCGCCAAATGGTCCTATGTCCCCCAGAACGTAGCCGGGTTTTTCGCCAAACGCCTCGCGCGCAATCGCCACGGCGGCCTTGTTGATCTCGACCACGTGGTCAGCGTTGCCATGACGATTCAGCATGATCCGCGACCCGCCAAAGGTATTGGTGATCAGGCAGTCCGAACCTGCCTCAACATAGCGTCGCTGAATTGCCAGCACGCGTTCGGGATGGGCCAGGTTCCACGCTTCTCCGCAGTTGCCTTGTTCCAGCCCCGCCAGCATCAGTTGCGTTCCCATGGCACCATCGCCCAGCAGAGTCCGCTGCCTGATTGCGTCTTGAAGATGCGCCCTGGTCGTCATTCCAGCTCTCTTTCATTTTTTACTAATGCATAATGAATGGTTTCGAGCACCAGGCCCCACTTGTGCTCGCGGCTCGATGATTCGCAGTAGCAACCTGCGGCCGATGGCAGGCGTTTCCACGTCAGAATGGAGTCCAGTTTCTCTCCAGCCAAAGGCTTTTCGCTGTCGATCGCTCCCATCAGCGTCACTTCATCCTCGGTAAACTTGCACATCAGCCTGTGTCCTTCGTCGTCCGAGGCTGGCGCACACTTCTGCATTCTTATGGGATAGCCCTCCGCGCCTGGCCCCAGCTTCACGTTGTACAGAAACGTGAGCGGCCTCCCCATGTTCATGCAGGTGGTGCCGTCGTAGCGAAACACCGCATCCACCGTACCGTCGCTTTGAGTGGAGAGTGAAAGCCTCTCCTGTGACCAGCGCTCGAGGGCCTTGCGGTTCACGCTGTAGGTTGCGTTTCGATTGAGCCGACGCGCAACGATTACTTCACCCGCGGGCCGGGGACTGCGGCGGAAAGGAGCACGGCGGTATTGGCACGGACCGAACGAACACCTCTCGCATGGAATCAGGCTGGTGAGCCTCGTCAGCCGATCGGTGTGAGCGGTCAACCCGAAGACCGCAAGCAAGGTCTTTTTTGGCCGCAGCATTCCAGACTCAAATACCTCGACCTGAGAAGGGAACTGCTCATTCCGCGTCCGCTTTAGCAGCTCGAGCAGTTGTGGTTGCTCGGTAATATCCCATTCCGAATAACCCGGGCTGTAGTGCGGCAGCACAGCCATGTCGCGTTGCTCGGCCCAATCGCAAAGCCGCGCACCGGCCACGGTGGCCAGGTGTTCCACAACCGCAGATGCGTACATTTCAAGAAAGAAGTACTCATCCGGTTTTTCATCTGCCCAGCGCCGCCGCGCTTCTTCTTCCGCCTCTGCTCCCGCACCGACCGCAACAAGGATCACGGAGTGTGCCTTTGCCTGTTCAAGCGTGGCCTGCAGGCGTTTGCTTGTGAATCGCACGCCGTCAATATTGATGGAGTAACCGTCGGTCGCGAAGCTTTCAGCTTGACGCGCATAGATCCACGGTCTGCCGTGCTCCGCGTACCATGCGCGAGCCCACGCAGCCAGTTCCCGAGCGCGCCCTTCCAACTCAACGCCCCGCGGATACCCGAGCAGGCGCGTGTACTCGGCTTCAAGAACGTTGACCTCGGAGACCGACTCTGACAACTCAATCAAATCCGTTACGGAGCGCATCGAATTGACTCCACGGGTTTAAATTGACAACCTTCAACAAAAAACTCGAAGAAATTCGGGTGCGTCTCGAGCCGGCAGTGTTCAACTTGCTTTACCAACTCTTCAAGCTCCAGCCGCTTCCGCTTTGAGAGCAGCGCGATCGTTGCGCCTTCAATAGCGGTGTTGCCAGCGCGCACCATCTTTTCCTCCGGCAGATTCGGCACCAGCCCGATTCGCTTTGCCGCATCAACGTTGATATGCCGTCCGAAGCCTCCAGCGAGATAAAAGATGTCGATATCTTCGAAATCAATGCCGTATGAGGAGAAGACTGCATGCAAGCCGGCAACATTAGCGCCCTTGGCCTGGGCCAGCTCGTTCACGTCGCTTTCGAGCAGGTACACATTGCGTTTGTCGTCGCCGTACAGATCGATTCGATGAAGATCGTCTGAAAAGCGGCCGCGCTCGTTCATCTGTCCGGTGCGCATCAACTCACTCAGTGCATCGATAAGTCCCGATCCACAAATGCCTTCGGGCTTTACATCGCCGATCACACTAAGGCTGAATTCTCCGTCGGCATCGATGTGAACCTCTTCAATCGCACCGTCGAGGGCCGGCATGCCGCATGCTATCGCGCCGCCTTCGAATGCCGGCCCCGCCGGGCACGAAGCGGCGAGAATGCGATGTCGATTGCCTACAATCAGTTCGGTATTTGTTCCAATATCCATGATTGCAATCTTGCGATCCTCGTGGGCAATATCTATTGCCAGCATGCCCACGGCAGCATCGGCTCCCACATGCCCGCTGATAATTGGCGCGCCATACACTCGCGCCCTGGGATGAATCGGCAACAGACTGTGCTGCCCGGTTTGCTTCAGGCTGGTGGTCGCGCGTTTTCCCTCGGCCATTTCTATTTCAGTAATCGACTGGTACGGGCTCTGTCCGATGGAGTACACACTCTTCCAGAAAAACAGATCGCGCATGGTGGAATTGCCGACGACCACAATCTCGTAAATACTCATCGGGTCGACCGGAAACTTTTCGATCGCGTGGCTCAGGTAGCCGGCGAGGGTGCGCATCAGCAGCCGTCCCGGATGCTCAGTGTCAAACGCAATGCGCGACATGACTTCAGCGCCGCCGAACCGTTGGGGATTCTCAAACGACGTTTCAGCGATAAGCTTGCCTGTCTCAAGATCGATGAGCCGTAGAACCACCGTTGTCGTTCCCAGGTCCATCGCGATCCCGTGAATAGGTCCGGACGAGCGCTCGACCTCAACACCGTCAATCAAAATGCGGTCGCCGTCACGGGTCACCGCAGGGTCGAGTTCGAAGGGCTGGTCAGACGCGGGCAGTCCGAGCGCGCCAGTCTCAATGCGCATATGTCCGCGACGCATGGTGTGACAGCGGACGAGTCCGTTCTCGCCGGTCACGCACGTTTGGCACGAAAGCCTGAAGATACCTTTCAGGTGGCTCTCAGGCTCGGCAAGGGGAGAGAGCAAGTTCATCCCCTCCACAATCTCAACCATGCACTCTTTGCATTTGCCTTGTTTTCGGCACGAGGTGGGCACATCGATGCCCAGCGACTCGGCGTGGTCAAATAGAGAGAGCCCGCTCCGGGCTGGAATGGCTTCTCCGTTGATGGTGAGCGTAACGGCCATTCCGGTGGAACTCCTACCAATCTTTCGATTCGAGCTCGGCCCTCAGTGCCGAAGCTACTTCCTGGGCCGATCCCTTTCGCTCTTCTTCGTCGCTCCACTTCCATTGGGCCAGGTAGTCGTCCGCATTCTGCAGGCCGCGCTTTGCAGCGAGAACATCAATCAGCTTCATGAACCGATCGTCGAGCATCACGGTCAGGTCGTCTTCGTCGTCCTCAACCTTGATCTGCGTGGGAATTTCCTGCCAGTAGAGTATCTTGTAAATTGCCACTTGGGTACCTGTCCGTGATGGCCGCTTGATGAAGGCCGAAATCGCCGATATCCATCCCTCAGGGGCTAAAGCCCCGCCCTTATTAAGAATGTTATCGGCAGTCAGGGCTGAAGTCCTGACCTACCAGTCGTGCCCTTTCAAAATTCGACTTTCGCCATGGGCAACTATTGCTGTTCTGCGAGCCGCAAAAACAGATCCACTGCCGCTGAAGCATTGGCGCCATAGCCGTCGGCGCCGATTTCGTCCGCAAACATCTGGCTGATCGGCGCTCCGCCCACTGCCATCTTTATGTGTGTTAATCCAGCGGCATCGAAGCCGTCAATCACGGTCTTCATGTACATCATGGTGGTGGTAAGCAGCGCACTCATTCCGATGATGGTCGGCTTGCACTTTTCGGCCGCGGCCATGAACTTGTCCACACTCTGGTCCACGCCGATATCGTGCAGCTCGAATCCCGCGCCCTCGGCCATCATGCCCACCAGATTCTTGCCGATATCATGCAGGTCGCCGCGAACGGTGCCCATCAGCAGCACTCCTTTTGGCTTGCTTCCGCTATCCTTCGATGTCAGCAACGGTTTCAGCACCGCCATGCCGGCCTTCATAGCGCGCGCAGCAATCAGCACTTCTGGAACGTAAAGAATGTTGTGCTTAAAGTCCTCGCCAACCACGCTCATGCCCGCGATCAGCCCATCGTTCAGCACCTCCTGCGCGGTTCGTCCTTCGGCGAGAGCTTCCTTTGTCAGGCGCTCAACTTCCGCGGCATTCCCCTCATACAGGTGCTGATTCATCAACGCATAATCGGGCATCGGGCTCTCCTCGAACGGGACTCTAATTCAGCGGGCGCTCGCAGCGATCTCCGCCGCGCGCTTTGCGTTGTATTCATCGAGCGCCTCAAGCATGGCAAGAATATTCTCACGCGGCATTCCCGGGCTGGTGCCTCCGCCTACGGAGAGAATCATTCCTTCGCCTCCCGAACCTTCCAGCACCTCGAGCGTTTCATCCTTCACTTCATCGGGAGTTCCGCGAACGCCGATCTCCAGCGGATTCACATTGCCCATCAGGCACATGCGGTCGCCCACGCGCCGTTTTACCTCAGTAATATGTCTCTGCTTGCCCCAGTTCAGCGCATTGAATCCGGTATCAGGTAAGTGATCTAGGCAGGCATCGACTTCAGCGTCGTTGTGGTACAGCTTGACCCAGTCAACGGGGAATGCATCGCAAATTCGTTTCAGATAAGGATGCGCAAACTCGATGATAATGCTCTTCGTTGATGAAGCCCACAATGTCGTCGAGGATGAAGATTCCCTCAACCGTATCGCCCATCACTTTGTGTTGCGCCTTCAGCCAGTCGATGATCACGCGGGTGCACAAATCGATCAGGCGGTGCGCGCCCTTGGGATCCTCGACCAGGTCAATCATGAAGTCCGTGGTGCCGCGAACAAATCCAGCGGTGCACAAGGGGCCGCGCGAAGTCACCATGGGCAGGATGTAGCCGGCGTCGAGAATCCGTTGCTTGGCCATCTTGATGCGGTGCAGCGTGAGCCCGGCAAAGCCGTCCGCTTCAACTTCGTAGTCGGGAAAGTTGTCGATATCTTCGATCCGGTAGAGTGTGTGGTATTCGCTCGGCGTGTTGTCCTGCCAGAATTTGATCTTCGCGCCCAGCACCGACGGCTCCGCAGCCATTCCGTACTCCATCCACCACGATGGCACAAAAATAATGTCCGGGAACTCCTGCATGATCTTCAGGTTCGACTGGAACCACAGCTCCGGATCGAGGAAGTAATCCATGTGATTGATCCCCAGGTATCCCGGGATCCACGGGCTGTCGATAATCAGCGCCATGGGAACCCTGTCCAGCTTTTCGCGGCGCACAGCCTTCTTGAATATCTCCCACTGTTCTGGACGCATTCTTTCCTCCGAGCGAAGGTGACATGAATATATCTCGCGCAGTATAAGCGCACCGTTCAAGCCTATCTAATCGTGCCGCCTGGTCGGCACTAATCACCAGCAGGCGATCCGAAGTATTGCGTTGTTTTCAGGATCGGGGGAATCCGTTCGGCGCCTGAAGCCGATATAGTTCGACACTCGTAATAATATTCGAGAAACGAGCCCCAAACAAGATCAATGGGCGGTGCAGGGTTCGGATTCAAGCGACCGCGCAGGGGAAGGGGCGCGCGGGCCGGTCAGTACCGCTCCCAATGCAACACTTCGGGGAGAGGGCGTTTTTCGACGCCAGGTTCTTCGGCGGGGTAGCCGAAGGAGACAATCGCGAACAGTTCGCGGTCAGCAGGAGCTCCGAAAGCCGCTGCTACAGGCGGACCGTATGCCTGTCTCGATCCGGCAACCCAGCAGGAACCGATTCCATGAGCGGCAGCGGCGATCAGCAGGTTTTCGGTTGCCGCGGCACAATCTTCCAGTGCGCAGTCGGTGTTTTTTGTCAGCACCAGGATTGCGAAGGCCGCCTTGGCAACAAATTCCGCGTGACCAAGCATGGGAGGAATCCGCTGAAGATCCGCCCTCGCAGTTACGACAACAAAGTCCCACGGCTGCTCGTTCATCGCCGTAGGCGCCAGCCGCCCGCAATTCACAATCTCTTCAATCGTTTCCCGTGGCACTTGCTGTTCAGTGTAGGCGCGAATGCTGCGGCGCTGTTCCAAAGCCTCTATGGCGGTCTTCATCTCGCTCACTTTTTCTGGTCCCAACCATTGATGCCGATAGCGTCCAGGTTCGGGCGACTGCGACGAGGATCACACGGCTTCATTTTTCGCCCCGTGGCTTTGATTTTGATGGATATCGTTCGCCGGTGGAACGGAAAGATCGCAGATGCGATCCAGGCGCAAGGCGGTTCCCCGTGAGCAGCGGCTCCATGTAATGGCGGAGAGACTGGGATTCGAACCCAGGTTAGAGTTTCCCCTAAACACGCTTTCCAAGCGTGCGCCTTCAGCCACTCGGCCATCTCTCCGCAAATGCGGTTCGCTTTACTTATCTATCATAATCTGTCCCGCTCGCAGCTGGTATCCGCCAGGCTCACTATTGGTCGCGGCGCCTCCCTGGCGACACGGCCAAACAATTGCCGATGCTCGACTGGAATCGTTTACTTCACATAGCCGCCTCATTTATAGTGCCAATTTGCCTGGGGTATGCGTCTCAAACTGCGCCTGCCGCAAACTGAAATCGAAAGAGGGAATTTCATGTCTGGTATCTCCCGCCGTAAACTGCTTCGTTCCGGTCTCGCGCTTTCGGCTTCCACCCTTGCTTCCCGCTCTGCTTTGGCTCGCGCCGCGGCCCGGATGGCTGCCGACGTACAGGCTGCGGCCCCCGCGGCCGCCTCCGCCGTCGCGCCGCGGGAGCAACTCCTCTTCGACTTCGGCTGGAAGTTCATGTTCGGCAACGGCGTCGACCCCGCCAAGGATCTCGGTTTCGGTAACGGCCAGGGAGATTTTGCCAAGACCGGCGAGTTCGGATTCGCCAAGGCGAAATTTGATGATTCAAAGTGGCGTTCCCTCAATCTACCCCACGACTGGGCGGTTGAGTTGCCCTTTGTGTGGGATCCCGAACAGCAATCGCATGGCTTCAAGCCTCTCGGCCGCCGCTATCCTGAGACCTCGGTCGGATGGTACCGCCGCGAGTTCGACGTTCCCGCCTCTGACGCCGGCCGGCGCGTCAGCGTGGAGTTTGACGGCGTCTTCCGCGACATCCTGGTCTTTGTCAACGGTTGCTTTGTGGGCCGCAACAACAACGGCTACGCGCCGTTCCACTTCGATATCACTGACTTCCTAGCCGTCGGCGCGCGGAATTACATTGTCGCCCGCGTTGATGCGAGCTTTGGCGACGGATGGTTTTACGAGGGCGCAGGCATCTACCGGCACGTATGGCTTACCAAGACTGACGCGGTTCATCTCGGGAAGTGGGAAAGCTATGTCCGCATGGAGGTGAACAAGGACTCCGCTGATGTCACTCTCAACGACGATGGTTGTGAATCAGGGTGAATCGGCCGCCGAAGCTTCAGTGTCGTGGAAGATACTTGATGCCTCCGGAAACCAGGTTGCGACTGCTGAAGCACCTGCTCAATCCGTTGCTGCCGATGGCGCATCCAGTTCACCACCACCACAAAACTTGCGTCTCCCGCGCTCTGGTCGCCTGACGCTCCAAATCTCTACGCTGCTGTGGTCAACGTCTCGTCAAAAGGCAAAGTTCGCGATGCCGAGAACGTCACCTTTGGCGTGCGCACCGCCAAATTCGCGGCCGATCAAGGCTTTTTCCTCAACGGGCAGAACATCAAGATTCAGGGCACCTGCAACCACCATGACCACGCCGGCGTTGGCGCAGCGCTTCCAGATCGGCTCCAATATTTCCGCGCTGCCGTGCTCAAGCAGATGGGCTGCAATGGCGTTCGTACCTCGCATAACATGCCGACTCCCGAGTGGGTGCAGGCCTGTGAGCGCCTGGGTCTGATGATGATGTGTGAAACCCGCCAGATGAGCTCCAGCCCCGAAGGGCTTGCGCAGCTTGAGACAATGGTAAAGCGCTTTCGCAACTCGCCCTGCATCATTCTCTGGTCGGTGGGTAATGAAGAGTGGCAGTTGCAGATCCAATGGCCGAGGAGGGAGCAAAGATCGCCCGCACCATGGTGCGATCTGTGCCATCGATCTCGATCCCACCCGCGTAGTCTCCGCCGCTGTCAACGGCGACAACTCCAAGGGAGTCTCCGACGCTTTTGACATTATCGGTTTCAACTACAATCTCCGCTTCCCCGATCAATACCACAAGAAACACCCAAAGCGCCCCATCTATGGCTCTGAAACCTCCAGCGCCATCGCGACCCGCGGCGAATATGTGACCGATAAGCTGCGCAACCGCTCAGCGCTTATGACCTGAATCGGGCCGGCTGGGGCGAGACCGCCGAGAACTGGTGGACTTTCTACGGAACCCGAGAGTGGGAGGCGGGCGGTTTTGCATGGACCGGCTTCGACTACCGCGGCGAGCCCACCCCTTATGGCTGGCCCTCGATCAACTCTCAATTCGGCATCATCGACATGTGCGGATTTCCCGAAGGACACGTTCTACTACTACAAGTCGTGGTGGGGCAAGGAGCCGGTGCTGCACCTCTTCCCGCACTGGAATTTCGAAGGCAGGGAAGGCGACGAGATCCCTGTGTGGGTCTACTCGAATGCGGATTCGGTGGAGCTGTTCGTGAATGGCAAGAGCCAAGGATCAAAGCCGGTTCCGCATCTCGGTCACGTGGAGTGGAAGGTCCGCTACGAGCCGGGCTCGATTGAGGCTCGCGGTACAAAAGATGGCAAGGTTATGCTGACTGAGAAGCGCGACACCACGGGTACAGGAATCTCCATCCGTCTGACCGCCGACCGTACTGAGATCAACGCCGACGGCGAAGACGTGGCAATTATCACCGTCGAAGCACTCGATAAGGAAGGCCGGCCGGTTCCCACCGCGCAGAATCCGCTTGATTTCCACATTTCAGGCGATGGTGCTCTGGCTGGTGTCGGCAACGGCGATCCCAATTGCCAGGAGAGCGACAAGGAGCCCAAGCGATCGCTCTTTAATGGCCTCGCACAATTGATTGTGCAATCCACCAAACAGGCGGGCTCGATTCACATTAAAGCTGTCAAGGAAGATTGGGAGGGTCCCACGCTTACGCCCGCGGAGCTTGTCATCACAACTAAGGCGGTTACCTTGCGGCCTTCGGTGGCATTGCCGGCCGGGCACGGCTGAGCGCATTCGGTATCAGCGTGCGAACGTGACCGGCTTTACTACGCTTAGAAGGTTCGAGCAGTCGTCGGTCCACGGGTGCGCTCAGAAACATTGAAATGGTGAACAGAATGAGCGGGTCGGCGGACGAGTGCGGTGCATCGGCGCGCGAGGCGTCAGAAGCATACATGCCGCTAGCAAACTCTCCCCTGGATTCGGGAGAATTATAACGATTGTGTTGCCGTGACGCCGTGCCACAAAAGTGTTATACGCTTCGCGCCGTAATTCAACGCTTGCGGTGGCCCCTCAGCCCTTCAGCACGTCATCGATGGTCTGGATGTCCACCAGCCCATTGCACCCATAAATCGCAGGCAGCGCTTTCTCGGCCGGATGCGCGCGCCTGATCGCCGCCACTTTTTCAGTTCCAGCGCGATACGCGGGCAGATACATTCGCCCCAGCAGCGGATGCTTTCCCCAGGCGCCAGACAACTTGTTGGCGCGCTCTTCCGTGACCAGGAAATCGCTTGCGCAGCGTCGCCGCAACCTCGGCCTGTTCGCGGCCCTCGCCCCATGTCATGTACGACGACTGGTTTTTCGCATCGTCCTGCAGCAGCGCCAGCAGCACGCCGATCTGCAAATCCTCGTCGGGCAGTTGATCTACTTCCGTCACTCCATGTGCAATCAGGATCGCGTTGTTCGCAATTCCCTCAAATAGCGTTGCGGCGCGTGTGTTCATGGTCAGAACGGAGGCTTCAAATGCCGCGTTGCCCCGCACATACAGATTCTGCAAATAAGCAAACGTCGTAACGTGCCCCGGCACAACCTCGTGGCTCACCAATTGCTCAAACTCGGGATACGAGATTGAGAGCGACGCATTGATTTCGTAGGAGGCTTCGTACTGCGGGCTGCCATCGGCGTTGCGCGCGCGCCCAATATAGTTCATCGAGCCCGAGAACCAGGCGTCCTTTATCGGCAAAAAGCCGATGTTCGCTCGTGGAATGGGCCTCAACTCAGGCGGCAGATACGGCAGCAGGTTCTTCTGGCTCAACTGGTCGAAGTACGCAATTACCGCCGCCCCGAACGCTCTTACCGACGCCATGGGAACCACGCGCTCCCTGCGCCAGGCGTCAACAGCTTCCAGAAGGCTGCCGGTGTAACCCGCGCATCCCAACAGGTCTTCCACTCGCGCACGCTTTGCCTCCGGCTGCGACGGTTCCGGCGCCTTTGTTGTCGAAGCTTCAACGGCACGGGCGTAGGGGACCGGGTCACCCTTTCCCGCGACCTCCATCGCGAGGTCGAACATCGTCTCCAGGCAAACCGCCAACCCGTCAAGATAGGCTCCGCGCAATCCGCCAGCCGCACTCGCTTCTTTGCGAACACCTGCAATCGCGCCTTTGAGATCGATGTCCTTTACATACTCGTCGATCACAGTGCCGTCTAGATCTTTTCCGCCCACTCCGCCTGCCTGTCGCAGCTTGCCCGCGGCCTGGTGCGTATATGCCTGCGGCAGGGGCTCGTCACTGAACCACGAGTCCGCAATAAATCTCCCGGTGCCCGAGGCGCAAAGCACGTCACCGCCCCACAATGTATCAATCCCCAGCACCGCATCCGCTACAAACTTTCCAGTCGCATCCATCAGCTCACCTTCTCTTTCTTCAATGTTCCAAACCAGACATAGAGGCACACCCCTATGAACAACAGCGCCGACACCAATTGCGAGACAGCATCATTCCCATAGAACGGCGTTTGAATCCAGTTTTCGCGATAGCTCGGCAGCAGCCTGAGGATCGCACCCAGCACACCGCCCAGCGCGCCACCGGCCATTAATCCCGACGCCAGAATCACTCCGCGCTCGCGAATCCGATTGCCCGGTTCACCTACGGTCTTGTCCGCCTTCCTGTTCACCAGGTGCGACAGGAAGCCTCCCGCCAGAATGGGCGTGGTCAGTCCCAGGGGCAGATACATCCCCAGCGCAAACACCAGCGACGATTTGCCCAGCATCTCCATAATCACCGTGACCGCTGCGCCGATGCCAAACAGCAGGTATGCGACCGGCTGCCGGCTCATGAAACCCACTACGAGCGCCTTCATAATCGATGCCTGCGGTGCTGCGAGCACCTGCCGCGCATCGCCCGCCGCGGCCTCGCCAAACTGGTAAGTGTGCGCCAGCAGAACAATCGTCAAACCCGCCGTCACCGCCGCGGTAATCACGCCCAGAAATTTCACCTTTTCCTGCGCGGACGGAGTCGATCCAATCCAGTACCCGACCTTCAGATCGGTAATGAACTGGCCCGAGCAGCACAGCGCCGTACACACCATGCCGGCAATCGCCATCACAAAAAACATTCCGGTCGATCCCGTGAGCCCAAAGCTCAGCAGTACCACCGACGAAATGATAATGGTCAGCATCGTCATGCCCGAGGCGGGATTATTCGCCGTGGTTGCAATCGCATTTGCTGCCACCGACGTAAAGAAGAACGAGAACACGATCATCAGTGCCAGTCCCACCGCCAGCACCGACCATGTGACTCCTAAGCGCGAGAAGAAGACTGCCGCTGCAAGAGCTCCGGCCACAATCCCCAGAAGGATTCCGATAATAGGCACGTCCCTGTCGGTCCGCTCCGAAGTTTCGACTTCGCCATGTCTGAAGGTCTTGAGCGCAATCCCAAACGCGCCGGCAATTACCCGCAACGACTTCAGCACTCCCACAATGCCGGCCGAGGTAATTGCGCCTACACCGATAAACCGCACGTAGTTCCTGTAGATCTGTATGGCGGTCATCTGTGCAATTGGAATCGTTCCCGGATAGACGGCTGTAGCCAAATGGCTGCCTGTAAACCAGAACAGGGGCGTCAGCACAAAGTTCGAGAAGATTCCGCCGGCGCAAAACACGATCGCGCTGCGAATACCCATCACGTATCCGAGCCCCAGCACAAAGGTGATCGCATCAAAGCTGAACACCATCCGGCCGCGATCGGCCAGCGACTTTATTACCGGCACAAACTGGAAGTCGAGATACTCCTTCCAGGTGTGGAAGGTGGTAACGAAAAAATCGTAAAGCCCGGCAACTGCCGTCGCCTGCAGCAGCAGTTTTGCCTGCGAACCACCCTTTTCGCCGGTTACAAGAACCTCGGTGATTGCTGTTGCCTCAGGGAAGGGAAAATGCCCGTGCGTCTCGCGCACAAAATATCGCCGCAAGGGAATCAGGAACAATACGCCAAAGCATCCGCCGGCGAGACAGATAAAAATGGTCTGTACCGGGTGGGGATCGAGATGAAGCGTATACAGCGCGGGCACCGTAAACACCGCGCCTGCCACAACACTTGCTGAGGCCGCTCCGATCCCTGTAATAATTACGTTCTCGAGCAGCGTCGATCGCCGCTGGAACATGCGCGCCAAGCCGATCGTCAGAATTGAGATCGGGATTGCCGCCTCCATCCCCTGGCCCACTTTCAGCGCCGAGTACGCCGACGCCACCGAAAAAACCACGCAGAACACGACGCCCCAGAAAACGGCTCGAAGCGTAAGCTCTGGCCGGCTCACTTCCGCGCCGATTATCGGCTTGTAGACCTCACCCTTTTTCAGCGGTTTGTAGGCGTTTTCCGGTAGCGATTGTGCCGCCATTTCAACTGCAGTGGTTTCGTTCATCGACCCAACCCTTTCTTGCCCGCCCGTCCCGAACTCCACCCACGCACTTTCGACCGTCTTACTTAATCTCTCGGGAAAGCCGGCTCAAGCAAACGCGGATAAGTGTAACTCGGCAAAGCTGAAACCGGGGGCGAATCCAAACACACCGAACATCCCGGGCGAGTCCAATGCTGCTTTGGGCTCTCCCCCTTCGAATCTTCGGCTCATTCCATCAGTTCCCCAGGGCTCCGCCCAACTGTTATCGAACAGTCACCCCGGTTCCATCCGGGCCATTCGCACAGCCGTGAGGAGGCCTTAGATTATTAGATAGATTTCAGAATAAAACCTGTCATGTGTGATAGATAGCTTGTTTTATCGCTGTACCCAGCGAAGCCCTGACCAGCCCGTCACTCCCACTTAGTATCTAAACGGGTTACCTCCGTCTCGCTATCGCGGTACGGAGAACTCATAAGGTGACTATAATCACATAACAGAGCGACATTTTGCCGTCTCAGTGACAAGGACGAAAACAGGCGTCTCGCTATAGCGTTTCTCCAATTGGTATTGGGCGGATTCCAAAACTTTGAGTGATATTTTTTCTTTTGAAGATGCCACCAGGAACGCCCATAAAGCCCTAAAAGAAATTGGATGACCGCCGTAGATTCTACTTGAAGGGAATCCCGCCAAATGGCGACAGGAAACCTGGCCCTGGGTCAAGAACAGGGTGAAGTCAGCGCGACTCAGCGCGTCGTCAATAATTTCAGCATCAACGTAGCAACGGTGAACGGATCCGGCTCGCAATCCGCCAATAGCGTGCTGCTGAAAAGCATTTTTGGGATGGGGGTTCCCGTCAGCGGTAAGAACCTCTTCCCCTCAAATATCGCCGGCCTGCCCACCTGGTTCACCATTCGCGCCAGCAAAGATGGCTACGTAGCCCGCAAGCGCGCCTCCGAAGTCTTGGTGGCACTCAATCCCGAGACTGCTCGTGAAGACATGCTGGCCATGCCTGCGGGCGGAGCCGCCATCTACGAGGAGAACTTCAACCTGAAGCAGTACCGCGGCGATGTGGTCTGCTATCCGGTTCCGTTCGACAAGCTCACCGCCGCCATCTGCCCCGAGGCCAAGCTGCGCAAGCTGGTCAAGAACATGGTTTTTGTCGGCGTGGTTGCGCAGCTACTTGAAATCGACCTCGCCATCGTTGAGAAAAGCGTTCAGAAGCAATTCGCCAAAAAGCAGAAGGTCTTCGAGCTTAACTTTGGCGCAGTGAAAGCTGGGTACGACTACGCAATATCCACTTTCACCAAGCAGGACCCCTTTTACATTGAGCGCATGAACGCTACCGCCGGCAAAATCATCATCGACGGCAACGCGGCATGCGGCATGGGCGCGGTCTTCGCCGGCGTAACCGTAGTGGCGTGGTATCCCATCACGCCCTCCACCTCGTTGATTGAGGCCACCGCCGACCTGCTCAAGAAGTTTCGCGTTACGCCCGAAGGCAAGGCCACCTTCGCCGTTGTCCAGGCTGAAGACGAGCTTGCCGCCATCGGCATGGTCCTAGGCGCAGGCTGGGCAGGTGCACGATCCATGACCTCGACCTCAGGCCCAGGCATATCGCTTATGGGCGAGTTTGCCGGCCTGGGTTACTACGCTGAGATTCCCGGCGTCATCTTTGACGTACAGCGCAGCGGCCCTGCCACGGGCATGCCCACGCGCACCCAACAGTCGGACCTGCTCTCCACAGCGTTCCTGTCGCACGGCGATACGAAACACGTTGTTCTGTTGCCGGGCTCGGTCAAAGAGTGCTTCGAATTCGGATATGCGGCCTTCGATCTGACTGAACGATTGCAGACGCCGGTCTTTGTTCTCAGCGATCTCGATCTTGGCATGAACAACTGGATGTCCGATCCCTTTGTTTATCCTGAAAAGCCACAGGATCGCGGCAAGGTTCTCACCGCTGAAGATCTGGAGCGGCTGGGCGGCTTTGCACGCTATCGCGACGTGGACGGCGACGCCATCGGCTGGCGCACACTTCCGGGAACAAACCATCCCAAGGCTGCCTACTTTACGCGCGGCTCAGGCCACAATGACGCTGCCGGTTACACTGAGAAGCCCGACGAGTACCAGGCGGTGATGGAGCGCCTAACGCGCAAGTTCGAAGGCGCCCGCAAGCTGGTTCCCGCGCCGATCGCGGCCAAGGACGGGACCTCGAACATCGGCTTTCTGGCCTTCGGCTCAACCGGCTTCGCGCTGTGCGAGAGTCTCGACCAGATCAAGGCCGAGTACAAGAAGAATGTGGATTACATGCGTATTCGGGCCTACCCCTTCGCGCACGAGATTCACGACTTTGTCGCCTCGCATGATCGCGTCTACGTGGTGGAACAGAACCGCGATGCACAGCTGTTGAGTTTGCTCAAACTCGACCTGCCCAGCGATCAGATCGTAAAGCTTCGCAGCATTCTGCACTACAACGGGTTGCCAATCGACGCCCGCACCATTACTGAAGAGTTCGCGACCAAGGAGGGCCTGTAAATGGCAACCGCACCAACTCCCAAAGTGAATCACATAGGCCTTCCGGTCATCGATTACCGCGGCGGCAAGTCGACGCTCTGCGCGGGCTGCGGCCATAACGCCATCTCCGAGCGCATTATCGACGCCATGTTTGAGATGGGAGTTCGCCCCGAGCATGTTATGAAGATGAGCGGCATCGGCTGCTCGTCGAAGAGCCCGGCCTACTTTATGAGCCGATCGCACTCGTTCAACTCGGTGCACGGCCGCATGCCCTCGGTCACCACCGGCGCCATGCTCGCCAACAAAAACATGCTGGCGCTCGGAGTCTCCGGCGACGGCGACACCGCTTCCATCGGCATGGGCCAGTTCGTGCACTTGATGCGCCGCAATCTTCCCATGATCTACATTATTGAAGACAACGGCGTTTACGGCCTCACCAAGGGGCAGTTTTCGGCCACGGCGGACATTGGTTCCAAGCTCAAGACCGGCGTCATTAACGACCTGCCCGCTATCGATACCTGCGCCCTGGCCATCCAGCTTGGCGCAACCTTTGTTGGCCGCTCCTTCTCCGGCGACAAGAAGCAGCTCCTCGCCATGCTTAAAGCAGCTATCTCCCATAAGGGAACTGTGATGCTCGATGTCATCAGCCCCTGCGTCACATTCAACGACCACGAAGGCTCGACGAAGAGCTACAAATTTCTTCAAGAAAACGACGAGCCCGTCAACGAGATCGGCTTCGTGGCCAGCTTCGACGACATCGAGGTCGATTACGACTCCGGCCAAGTTTACGACGTGCAGATGCATGACGGCTCAAGCCTGCGCCTGCGCAAGCTGCTCGAGGACTACGACCCGACCGACAAGGCTAACGCGGTACGCACCTTGATGGAAGCGCACGAAAAGGGAGAGATCCTCACTGGCGTCTTCTACATCGACACGAAGAAACCAACATTTACCGATCTGCTGGGTGTTGTAGATGAACCGCTGGCAACCTTGCCCGAATCGCTGACGCGGCCGCCTAAATCCGCCCTCGACAGTCTGATGCACAACCTCCAGTAGCACTTTAGAAAACCGCCAAAAAGCCCTACAAATGCAGGGCTTTTTGAATTGGTGCGCCCGGCAGGGCGCACTCACTTGGGGGTGCAAGTCCCCTACACACCCGGCAAGGGGAAGTGTTAGCTGAACGGCAAGGGTGTCCGTCGCGAGGCGGAATCTGGAGGAAGCTGTAGGCAAAGCGCTGGCCTGACGAACAGCGAGCGGATAGAGGCGGCACGGTGGGGTGAGCAGGCCAATATCTGCAAAGCCCGGTACTTGCACGGAACGCCATGACGTAAATCCGACAGGCATAAGCGTGAAGGTGAGTGCGTAATACCCGGGGAGGTCTGGCGGTTTGCCTCTGGGCTACCAGCGTCGCGAGGCGTTGGGATGAATCGCCAGAAGTCAGCAGCGGCCATAGTAGTTCCGCGTGAGCGGGATGAAGGGCCAAACGTGAAGTACGGGAGTAGGAGAGCAGACCTCGATGCGGGACGAAGAAGCAGAAGCGCACGCGAGTGCGGCCAGATCGGAGGCGGATGGGCGGAACCTGTCCGGGGCCGGTCTTGGTGCTGAGTCGGGCACGGCGGCTGTTGGTTTGCCGAAACCGGAGGCATCGCGGCTGATGGAAGCCGTGGTGGAACGCAGCAACCTGTTCAGTGCCTATGAACGCGTGGTGAAGAACGAAGGAGCGCCGGGAGTCGATGGACTGACGGTCTCTGAGTTCAAGCCATGGCTTCAACGGCACTGGGTGCGGGTACGACAGGACCTGTTGACGGGCGTGTATCAACCGGAGGCGGTGCGCAAGGTGGAGATACCCAAGCCGCAAGGCGGGGTTCGCACACTGGGCATCCCGACGGTGTTGGACCGTCTGATTCAGCAGGCGCTCAATCAGGTTTTGCAACCGCTGTTCGATCCGGAGTTCTCCGTGTCGAGTTATGGCTTCCGTCCCGGACGCAACGCGCACCAAGCCGTGCAAGCGGCGCAAGGCTACGTTGCGGCAGGGAAGCGGTGGGTCGTGGATCTTGACTTGGAGAAGTTCTTCGATCGTGTGAATCACGACGTGCTTATGGCGCGTGTGGCGCGCAAGGTGGAGGACGAACGGGTGTTGAAGCTGATCCGGCGCTATCTTGAGGCGGGACTGATGGAAGGCGGGATAACGAGTATGCGCACGGAAGGCACACCGCAAGGCGGCCCGCTGTCTCCCCTGCTGTCGAATATCCTGCTGGACGATCTGGACCGTGAACTGGAGCGGCGCGGGCTTAGCTTCTGCCGCTATGCGGACGACTGCAACATCTATGTCGGCAGCAAGCGGGGAGGAGAGCGGGTGATGCAATCGGTCACGGCGTTTCTGGAGCAGAGACTGAAGTTGAAAGTCAATGCGTCCAAGAGCGCGGTGGCCCGCCCGTGGGAGCGGAAGTTCCTTGGCTACAGCATGACGTGGCACAAGAAGCCGAAGCTGAAGATCGCCGAAGCAAGTCGCAAGCGTCTGGCGGAGAAAATCCGCAAGATGATGCGGGAGGCACGTGGCCAAAGCCTGCAACAAGCTATCGAACGGCTCAACCCCATACTGCGGGGTTGGATCGCGTACTTCCGGCTCACCGAAGTCAAAGGTGTGCTGGAAGACCTCGATGGCTGGATCAGGCGCAAGCTGCGGAGCGTTCTGTGGCGGCAGTGGAAGCGCGTCTATGCGCGGGCAAAGAATCTGATGCGAGCGGGGATAGACGAGGTGCGGGCGTGGCGCTCAGCCACCAACGGGCGTGGCCCGTGGTGGAACGGCGGCGCTTCGCACATGAATGCCGCCTATCCGAAGTCCTGGTTCGACCGTATGGGGTTGGTTTCGTTGCTGGAAGCTCGGCAACGTCTTACATCTGCTTCATGAACCGCCGGATGCCGAACGGCACGTCCTGTGGTGTGGGAGGACGGCGGGAGTGATCCCGCCTCCTACCCGATGCTGATTCGCTTCTTCTTCTTACACCGTCGCCGGCGTGCGCGACTCGAGTGCGGCGAGGCGCGCGGCCAGCAGGCCCTCGAGTTTCTCAAGAGCGGCAGAGAAGCCCGCGATGCCTTCAGCGAGTTTGTCGGTTGCCATGCGGTCTTCAGCGTGCATGCGGACGAACGTCGCTTTGTCGATGACCATCCGTTCAATAGATAGCGTATGCGCGTTGGATGGGTCGAGCTTGCGGGGAAGGTCGCCCTCGGTCTTTTCAAGCTCGGCCAGCAGTTGCGGCGAAATGGTGAGCAGGTCGCAGCCGGCCAGTTCGGTGATCTCGCCGATATTGCGGAAGCTCGCGCCCATCACCACGGTCTTGTAGCCGAATTTCTTGAAGTAGTTGTAGATCTTCGTCACAGATTGCACGCCTGGATCGTCTGCGCCGTGGAAGTCCTTGCCGGTGTCTTTCTTGTACCAGTCAAGAATGCGGCCCACAAACGGCGAGATGAGCGTAACGCCGGCATCGGCGCAGGCAATGGCCTGGTGAATGCCGAACAGCAGCGTCAGGTTGCAGTGGATGCCTTCCTTCTCCAGCACTTCGGCGGCGCGAATGCCTTCCCAGGTTGAAGCGATCTTGATGAGGACGTGGTCGTTGGTGATGCCGGCCTGGTGGTAAAGATCGATAATCTCGCGGGCCTGGGCAATGGTCGGCGTCGGTGTCGAAGGAAAGGCGCGCGTCAACTTCAGTGGAAACCCGGCCCGGCACGATGGCAAGAATCTTCTTGCCGAAGGCGATGGCCAGCCGCTTGAATGCCAGGTTCGCCACGTCTTTGTCAGTGGCGCCTTCGCCCAGCTCGTTGCGGGCGTCCTTCAGCACGCTCGTCCACAATCGGCTGATACTGCGGCATTTGCGCGGCGGCGGTAATGAGCGAGGGGTTGGTGGTGGCGTCGGTCGGTTTAAACTCCTCCATGGCCTCGATATCGCCAGTATCGGCAACGACGGTGGTGAAATTACGCAACTGTTCCAATAGATTCTGCGGCATGATTCCTCCTCGGGGAAGGCAGGGACTGGGACCGACATCCTATGGCACCAGTGTACCCCTTCTTTAGGATGCGCCGCGTGAAAAGCAGGTGCATCGCGAGTCCGGCAAAGATGGCTAGCCAGCTTCCACCGCATTCGCCAGGACTCCCAGCCCAGCCATGCTCACCTCGACTCGGTCGCCGGCTTTCAGCGGGCCAACGCCGGCGGGTGTTCCGGTCAGCACCAGGTCGCCTGGCTCGAGGGTCATGGCGGAGGTAATGGCCGCTAGAACTTGCGGCACCGGAAAGATGAAGTCGAGCGTCGTCCCGTGCTGGCGTAGCTCGCCATTCACGCGGGTTTCAATCGTCAGGCCGGCGTCGAGGTCGAGTTCGTCGCTCACCAGTGGTCCAACAGGGCAGAATGTGTCGAAGCCCTTGGCGCGAGTCCATTGGCCGTCCTTCTTTTGCAGATCGCGCGCGGAGATGTCGTTGGCGAGCGTAAATCCGCGGACTACGCTGCGCCACCCTGCAGAAGGGTCGAAGTTACGCACGCGTTGGCCGATCACCAGCGCCAACTCGCCTTCAAAATCCACGCGCTCGCTCAGTTGTGGCAGACGCACGGCCCCGCCGGGCTTGAGCAGCGACGATGGAGGCTTGAAAAATAGCAGCGGATCTTTGGGAATCTCGTTGCCGAGTTCCTGCGCGTGCTCACGGTAGTTGCGCCCTACGCAGACGATCTTTGAGGGCGTTACCGGAGGTAGGAGATCGGCCTCGATGAGCGGGATCGGCTCAAAGTCGAAGCTCCACGAGGTGGCGCGTCCATGCTCAAGCCGGAATGCCAAGTCTTCTTGCGGCGCTTCGGCCAGGTCCACGATCCACAGTTCGCCTGCGCGCTCCTCAACTTTGCCGCAATGGGTGTGGCCTTCGAAAATAAATCTGCAATATCTCATCGCTCCCTCGTTCCAAAGAAGAGGATAAGCCAGGAGAGGCAGGTCTTCCATGGCGAACCCGAATTCGGTTGCATACTGGAATTCAGCATCCAGGGAGCGTGAACCCAAATGAATGACCGGGCGGCGTCTCGCATACTCTTGCCGATCCTCTGCGTTTGCTTGACTTCCTGCGGTGGAGCCATCAAAACCCAAGCGCCTTCTTACTCTTCAATTGAGGGCAACTGGAAATTGATCGGCCAAGGTTCGGCCCCAGGGGCTTTGCCGACCGGCCCGTACATCGGCGTTGTGATCGGCGTAGACGGCGACACGCTCTACGCCAACGTGGATAATGAGGTTCCTTGCTCGTCGGGCAATTCGGCGATCGGGGGCTCAGGCGGAGCCGCCAAAACGACGATCACGGACGGAAATTTCCAGATTTTCAACGCTTCCGCTGAGGACAGCATTCAGTTCCTGATCAAGGGAACAGTACCTGTGAACGGCAGCGCAACCTGGCAGGGAACTTACGAGCTGTACAATTCATCGACCACCAGTTGCACCTTCAACTTGAGCGGTAGTTTCACGGCGTCACTTTACCTGCCGCTTCAGGGAACCTACTCCGGCACAATCAAGGGGTCGGACCTTGGCTCGGGAGTTTCTCTGTCGCTCGATCTCTCACAGGGTGACTTGCCGGTTATGTCGACAGGGCCCGCGAACCCCCTTATTGTGTATCTTCCGCTGACTGGCACTGCAAGCGTGAGCGGGTCGCCCTGCTTTACGTCCGGAACCATCGTCAGCGGACCTGACAGCTTTGTGGCCGGCGATCGCTTTCAAATAGTCGTATTAATGGGTGACGGCTCGACGATATTCATTCGCGGTTGGTACTCCGAGCAGAATCAGAAGGCTCTCGAGCCCGTCTTAGTAGTCGTAAAGAACGGCCAATGCAATGGCGCCACAGGAAATGGCACTCTGACATTGCAGTAGTCGCAGTTTTTGTCGGCAGACAATCCGGCGGAATCAAGAAGACACTTTGCGCGAGATCCGCCTACGAGCGCGGCGCGGTCTCTTCTGTTTCCGCCGATCGCGTGCTCTCGTGGCCCTCCTGGTCAATCGAGGAGACCGCGTACCGACTTATCCGTCCAGCCAGGACGCCACGCAGAAATCGAACGTCTATAGCGCCAACCTGGTGCACGTGTTCAGCCCGACTCTCACCAACGAGTTCGTGTTCGCTGAATCCACCTTCGTCAACCCGATCATCCTCGGCAACCCCGCCGCGGTGAATCCCGCCAACATCAAAACTCCGAACGGCGGGACATTCCAGTTTACGGGCCTGTTCGCGAACCCGTTCACGCCGCAAATACCCAATACCTGGGGCGGCTGGAGCAACGGTTCGGTCGGTTTAATGACCTATCCCTATGGCGAGCCTTGGGCTCCCGGTGGCAAGACCGGGTTCGGCAAGCTGTCGCAAACTCCGAACATCAGCGACAACGTCACCAAGATCGTCGGCAGCCATACCCTGAAAGCCGGCGTCTACTTCGACTATGCCCGCAACTGGCAGACCGGCGGCGGTTTCACCAGCTCTTCTCAAGGCGCTGTCCAGTTCAATCCTTGGGGACCGACCTCCACTGGTAACCTGCTGGCGGACATGGTCACG